>MGMS01000031.1 GCA_001796515.1 Chloroflexi bacterium RBG_13_51_36 | reverse complement strand
AGCGGAACTTGTCAAGGTATTGTGCTGGCTAACCACATAGGCAAAACCTGGTCATAAATTCATCCAATTCCTTCTTCGATCTACCCACGGGGAATAGTAGAGCCAAAGGTGTGAAAGTGGCACTTCGGTAGCAGGAAGGAATTATGGCAGAAATACCAGAACACTAGCAGTGATCCCTGGAATATCCAATATCCTCAAGGGTCCCGTTGTCCCACTTCCGATGACCATGTACTACGCTTATCTGCTTCTTCCAGGAAGCAGAAACAGGCCTTCAAATGCCCATTGATTTGCCCAATCATGTTCCGTTCCGGCTGACGATATCTGATCACCCTTCAAGTCTAAAGGCTCTGTCCATTGGCTCGACTATCTTCTCTCGGGTGAAATTCCCAACCACGATACCGCCGATCAGTGGACAGCCCCTGTCTCGAACCCGACCTCAGCCGCTACCAACACTCTGCTCAGCTAACGAGTTGTGCCCTACGGCTGGCGGTAACGCACGTTCCACTTGTTGCACAAAGCCATGACAAAGCTCTTAGTATCCGGGCTGGACGCAGTATACAAATCCGCCAGGAAACCATGTAGCAACTCACCACCTGTCATTCTGTCAGTGGGCTGGCTCGGACCAGGCAAATTAATGTACACTATCTCTGTCATCAGTTTGTGATACTCTATCGACTGTGGCATGAAATCACCTACCTTCTCTACATTTAGGGCTCACATTGGCTTAACGTTCTCTTCCCTAAATCCGTAGCACCCTGAGCCTAGCCGCTATTTGCCTTAGCGGTCCGCTACTTCTTTTTGCCAATGTCATGAGAAGCGACAGCCCCTCCCTCCACATAACGCACATTCCACTTGTTGCACAAACCCATGACAAAGCTCTTAATATCGGCGCTTGGCGCAGTATATAAGTCAGCTAGAAAACCGTGTAATAGCTCACCACCTGTCATCCCATCGATGGGGTGGCTCGGACCAGGCAGATTGATATACACTATCTCTGTCATCATCTTTTGATACTCTATTGACTGCGGCATGAAATTATCTCCTTTCTGAATATTTTCTGGCTCACGCTAGCTTAACTTTTTCAAGAATGAATAGAAGTGCAGAACGATTATTCTCTCACCCCCCTTTTTCGTACTCTCAATTTCCAAATCTGTACGGTGCTGAGCTTGGCTGATGTTTTGAGTCAGTAGTTTAATACTTCCTATCTTCACTGTCAATTGGCCTTTATGCTGGCCGGGTTACCGTCAACTGAGCACTACACGCCTCCCCGCATGTTGATTTTTGACCCCGTAGGGTGTACATTATCTCTAAGAAGGGAGGCTCCGGAAATGCCAGACGTAGAGATTGGCAAGGTAACAGATTTTTTCGCCAAGCCTGTTGTAGCTGGTATAGAGCTAAGCGGCACGCTCAAAATAGGTGATAGGATCCACATCAAGGGCAGCACTACAGATATAGAGATGGCTGTGGAATCCATGCAGATTGACCGCATCGACATCACCGAGGGCAAGCCGGGTGACCTCGTGGGCATAAAAGTCCTTGATCGAGTCAGGCGAGGTGACAAAGTCTACAAGGTCACTGAATAGCCTTAACTAGATTTGCCATTTCAATAGCGCTCACTGCGGCAGCAAAACCTCTATTACCCTCTTTGGCCCCCGCCCTCTGAATAGCCTGCTCCAGAGTATCAGCTGTAATGATTCCTTGTATCACGGGTAGGCCAGCATCCAAACTGACCCTGCTGATTCCCCTGTTCACCTCGGAGGCAACATATTCAGAATGGGGGGTGCCGCCACGAATTACTGCGCCAAGGCATACTACGGCGTCATACTTATTGGTCTGTGCCAGTTTTTTGCTTACAAGCGGGATCTCCAGACAACCCGGAGTCCAGGCAACGTCAATGTCACCTTCGGCAACGCCGTGTCGCAGCAAAGCGTCCTTTGCTCCCTCAAGCAACTTCGTCGTTATCAACTCATTGAACCGGGAAACGACCAGAGCGAATTTGAGACCTTTTCCTATCAGGATGCCTTCATACTGATGCTTAGCCATTACTTACCCTCCTATAAACAAATTCCCAATGCCAAAATTCAAGTCTTAAATCAAGCTCGAATTCCCAAACACCGGACTACCCTTTTTTGATATTTGGGCTTTATCATTCCTCCAGATTCAGGATATGCCCCAATTTCTTCTGTTTGGTCTCCAAATAATGGATATTATAAGGGGTAGCCGGAGCTATTAGAGGAACAGTCTCAACGATCTTGATTCCATAACTCTCCAGGCCGACCACTTTCTTAGGATTATTGGTGAGCAAGCGAATATTATGTAAACCCAAGTCGGCCAGAATCTGGGCACCCACTCCATAATCTCTCAGGTCCGGCGCAAAGCCCAAAGCTATATTAGCTTCCACAGTGTCCATTCCTTGGTCCTGAAGAGCATAGGCGCAAAGCTTGTTGTGAAACCCGATTCCCCTTCCTTCCTGTCTCATATAAAGGAAAACACCTCGATCTTCTTTGGTTATTCTTTGCAGAGCCATTTCAATCTGAACTCCACAATCGCACCTCAAACTGCCAAAGACGTCTCCCGTGAGACACTCACTGTGGACACGCACCAGGAGCGGCTCATTATTCGATATGTCGCCTCTAACCAGGGCAACATGTTCAGCCGCATCAACAACACTTCTGTAAGCCACGGCTCTAAATTCACCCCACTTTGTGGGCAGCTTAGCCTCAGTCACCCTTTGCACCAGCTTTTCATGGCGAAGTCGGTAGGCAATCAAATCAACGATGGTTATTACCTTCAAGTCAAACTTAGAAGCCATAGCCTCAAGTTGAGGCAGACGCTTCATGCTGCCATCCTCATCCATAATCTCACATATGACGCCAGCAGGATAAAGCCCGGCTAATTTAGCCAGGTCAACAATAGCCTCGCTGTGTCCTGCACGCACTAATACCCCACCGTCTTTGGCTCTAATGGGAAATATATGCCCTGGCTGAGCTATGTCACTCGGCTTTGTATTAGGATCAAGCACTGTTCTTATGGTTTGTGCTCGATCGGAGGCTGAGATGCCTGTGGTAACCTTGTCCTTGGCCTCAATAGAGACTGTAAAGGCAGTGCAGTGGCGCGAGGTGTTATTGGCAACCATCAGCGGTATTCCTAACTCGTCCAGCCTCTGGCCATTGATGGGGAAACAAATCAGTCCGCGCCCATACTTGGCCATGAAATTTATCGCCTCCGGGGTGATTTTCTCGGCAGCCATGGCCAAGTCCCCTTCATTTTCGCGCGACTCGTCATCAACGATGGTAACGAACTTGCCCGCTCTTATATCTTCAATCGCCTCTGAAATGCTAGCCAGCATCTATTCCCCCAAAGAATCCATATTCCCTAAGGAACGCAGAGTTCAGCCCTTGTCCTTTGCGTTCCTTAAGATTCTCTACATATTTGGCCAAGATGTCCACTTCCAGATTGACCATATCCCCGGATCTTTTCCTTCCTAACGTGGTATTTTCCCTAGTGTATGCTACCAGAGATACGACAAAAGAAAAACCATCGAGGTCGGCAATGGTGAGACTAACACCATCGACGGCTGCAAAGCCCTTATCTACAATGTAAGGCGTTAGTTTATCTGGTGCTGAAATCCTCACAATCCGTGCGGTCTCTTCGCTACTCACATCTAGTACTTCCCCCGTATCGTCGACATGCCCCAACACTAGATGACCGCCGAGGCGTCCACCCAGCACCAACGCCCTCTCCAAATTTACCTGGTCGCCGTGATAAAGGCCACCGAGATTAGTGCAACGCAATGTCTCGGGCATAACATTAACGCTGAACCTATGGTTTTCCAGCGTGACAACAGTCAGGCAAACACCATTAACAGCTATGCTGTCGCCTATCTTCATTCCTTCAAGCACATCGTGGGCTTCGAAGGCCAAGCGCTCCCGGCCTGTTTCTATCACTGTGCCAATCTCTTCAACTATACCTGTGAACATCCTCTGCACCTGAAGACTGCGTCTCCTGCCGTAATCATTTCTCCACGTATCCGCTAACCAATATATCATCACCGAAACTCTTGATATCAACCCGACCAAGGCGCAGAGCCTTGGCCATATTATCAACGCCATTTCCTCCCACACTTACAGCCTCACGCCCTCCAATAATTATCGGTGAAATGAAGGCTAATACTTTGTCCACCAAGCGATGATCGAAAAGTGAGCCAAGAAGCTTGCCACCTCCCTCCACCAGGACAGTGACGACTTCTCGCTTCCCCAGCAACTTCAATAATTCCCTGATATCCACTGAGCCTGCTCTGGCTGGTAGTTCCAGTACCTCGGCACCCGCTCTTACAAACGTTTCCTTCTTTGCAGAGTCGAAAGGTGTCGCCACAGCCAGCAGAACTTCACCTGGTGGCTCAAAAATACGAGCATTCAACGGTACTTTTCCTTTGCTGTCAACAACCAAACGTAGAGGCTGCATCTTTCCTATACCGCCTTTGCCGCCACAACCCTTGGCGGTGAGGCGAGGATTATCAGCAACAACTGTGTTTACCCCCACCATTATAGCGTCGACAGTATGGCGCAGGGCATGCGCATAGTTTCTCGCCTCCTCTTTGGTTATCCATTTGGAATCGCCGGTCTTAGTAGCAATCTTGCCGTCAAGGCTCATGGCAAATTTGGCCACGACAAACGGTAAGCCTGTAGTAATATGCTTAATATAAGCTTCATTTATTTCATAAGCTTCCCGCTGACACATACCTACATGGGTCTTGATGCCTCTCTCATTTAGTCTGCCTAGCCCACATCCGGAAACCACAGGGTTGGGGTCAAGCAAGGCTACGTGCACTTCCGAAATGCCGGCATCAATTATGGCTTCAGTGCAAGGTGGAGTGCGCCCATAATGAGGGCAGGGCTCCAAGGTGACATACATGGTCGCGCCCTGCGCCCTGTCGCCAGCCTGACGGAGTGCCATAATCTCCGCGTGCTCCGAGCCGGCAGGATGAGTATACCCCATACCGACAGCAAGTCCGTCCTTGATAATTACTGCCCCCACCGCCGGATTAGGACTGGTATATCCCATAGCTAACTTAGCCAGAGATAGAGCACATTCCATATAGCGCTGGGAAGGCATTATTATCTACCTCTCACGGACAAATCTTTTATAACTGCCTGCTAGCTGTGGGCCCACTTCGCTTCCGGTATCTCTTCTTTGCATCGTTAGAACGATATAGTTTTCCACAAGAAGAAGCCAAGTCTGACACAGGCACTTGCCTACTGCCACTTTAATAATACAAGGTAATTGACAATTTGCCAAATCGAATGTCTCACGGGCAAGAAGGCCCTTTGCTGTCCGCAGCATTGATTGTAACAGCAGATTGAGCCAAGTGCAAAACGAGCGGGCATAAATGGAGATGTTATCGGTGTTTTTGTATAATGGACGTTAGAGGAATGAAAAAGGCTTTCGAAACGATTGACCACACTGCCGACATAGGCATCATCGTCTACGGGGCAGATGTCAAAGAGCTTTTTTCCAACGCTGCTCTGGGTCTGTTCAGTTTGATCACTGAGCCCGAAAGTATCGAAGATAAATTGCAGTTCAACCTGAAAGTACGCAGCGAGGACGCAGATGGCTTGCTCGTTGAATGGCTCAATGAGCTAATTTACTTTTTTGATGCCAAACACCTTCTGTTCAATCGCTGTGATATCGAAAGGCTGACTGATAATGAACTCAATGCGACCTGTCACGGGGAAGGTTTTGACCCCATGAGACACAAGATAACGAGAGGAGTGAAAGCAGCCACATATCATATGTTGAAGCTGGAGAAGGATAGAGAGGGCTACACAGCGCAGGTAATCTTCGATATTTAGGAGCTAGGGACATGGCTCGATGGCAAGGACAGTTTATTAGGGTGGACGATTATCGCTGGAAGATTCCAGCGGATTACAAAGCTGGCATGAGAGTTGCCGGCCTAATCTATGCCAGTAAAGAGATGCTGGACTCCATGCGTGAAGAACAGACACCAGAGCAAGTCGCCAATGTTGCGTTTCTGCCCGGTATAGTAGGCTACTCTCTGGCCATGCCGGACATCCACTGGGGTTATGGTTTCCCCATAGGGGGAGTGGCTGCAATGGACATTAGGGACGGTGTAGTCTCCCCGGGAGGAGTGGGTTATGACATTAATTGTGGTGTGAGGTTATTGTGCACCAACCTCGACCAGGCTGAAGTGCGGCCCAGAATTAACGAGCTGATTAACGAACTTTTCCATAACATACCATCCGGTCTTGGTTCCGAAGGAAAGATGAAGGTCAGTCAAAAAGAGATGAGCCAGTTAATGGTCGAAGGAGCTCGTTGGGCAGTGAAGCGTAGTCTGGGTTTCGAGGAAGATCTGGATGCTACTGAAGAAGGTGGATGTCTTGCTGGTGCTGATCCCAGCAAGGTTAGCGACAGGGCGGTAAAGAGAGGTATGCCTCAAGCCGGTACACTGGGCTCGGGAAATCATTTTCTTGAGATTCAAGTGGTCAAGGACATATTCGATTCCCGCACGGCTAGTATTATGGGCATCACCGAGATAGGTCAGGTATTAGTCCTGATTCACACAGGCTCTCGCGGCTTTGGTCATCAAATATGCACTGACCATCTGCGGGTTATGGAGCAAGCAGTATCAAAGTATGGGATAAAGCTCCCGGATCGTCAACTTGCCTGTGCTCCTATAGAATCCAAAGAGGGGCAAGACTATCTAGCTGCCATGGCATGTGCTGCTAATTACGCTTGGGCTAACCGTCAATGCATCGCCCACTGGGTCAGAGAGAGTTTCTCTGGAATCTTCGGCCGAAGCCCTCAGAAACTAGGCATGAAGCAGATTTATGATGTCGCCCATAACATAGCCAAAATTGAGGAACACACGATAGACGGTCGTAAGGTTAGGGTGTGCGTTCACCGCAAAGGAGCTACGAGAGCCCTTCCGGCAGGGCATAAGGATGTTCCCAAATGCTACAAGGAGATAGGGCAACCTGTGCTGGTGCCCGGAGACATGGGACGTTGTTCTTTTGTCGCCGTGGGCACCGAGAAGGCCATGCAGGAAACCTTTGGCTCCACGTGTCACGGCGCTGGTAGGGTGCTGAGCCGTGGTGCGGCCAAACGAAGTATCAGAGGGGCAGATATCATACGGGAATTAGAGACTAGGGGCATCATTGTCAAAGCACAAAGCGTTTCTGCACTAGCCGAGGAGGCCTCTCAAGCTTACAAAGATGTTGCTCAAGTCATAGACGTGGTTCATCAAGCGGGCATCTCCAGAAAAGTGGCTATGGCTGTACCCATGGGCGTTATCAAGGGCTAGAGCGACCATGTCATCGCCAGCGAAGCGAGGCAATCTCCAGCCCAGGATTAACCTTCCCCCTCCCAGATTGCAGGGCAAGGTCTCATTAGAGGAAACGATACTAAGGCGCAGGGCAGTTCGCAGATACGGTAGGGAGCCACTAGATCTACTTCAACTGAGTCAAATACTATGGTCGGCCCAGGGCATCACCGGATCTAGAGGGCTCAGAGCAGCGCCCAGTGCTGGAGCTACCTATCCTCTAGAGATTTTCGTGGTTGTGGGAGAACAAACAGTCACCGGCGGCGAGGCAAAGCAAGCTCACCAGGAATTACAGGCGGGCATCTATCACTATGAAGCAGACTCTCATTCCCTGAGCCTGCACAAACCCGCCGATTTAAGACCAGATTTGGCCAGAGCAGCCTTGGACCAGGAATTCATCATTGATGCCCCGGCGGATATTGTCATCTGCGCCCTTTATGACAGGACGTCCGACACATATGGCACACGTGGAGAAAGATATGTTCACATTGAAGTGGGACATGTGGGCGAGAACATCCATCTTCAAGCTGTAGCTTTAGGGCTAGCCACAGTGGAAGTCGGTGCGTTCCGTGATGAAGAAGTGAGGAAAGTCCTCGGGGTGGATGAACAAATCAAGCCACTGTATATAATGCCTGTGGGCAAACCAGTGTGAAGAAAGGCCAAGATTGTCAGACTCTTCTGCGTGTGTTTGTGAACGTTCTTGGCTCACGATTGAATTGGTCTTCCGCCCTTCTTGCCATACCGCCATATCGGTAAATGTGTTTGACCACTACTCTGGAAAGCTATAGAATAACTCAAGCCCGTGACAAATGACTCCTGAGATTACGAGGCTAGTGGAACAGATGCTCGAGGGAGAAACCATCTCCCTATCACGCGTCATCAGCTTGATAGAAAACGATAGTAGCCAGGTACCCGAAATAATGCAGTTCATCGCTCCTCACGTAGGGAAGGCACACTGCATAGGGATTACGGGCCCTCCTGGAGTAGGAAAGAGTACCCTGGTGGACAAGCTAACCGCGTTGATGCGGAAACAGTCCTCAAAAGTTGGGATAATTGCCGTGGATCCTTCAAGTCCTTTCACAGGAGGGGCAGTATTAGGTGACCGGATAAGAATGCAGCAGCATTATCTTGACAATGGAGTTTTCATTCGCAGCATGGCAACTCGTGGCAGTATGGGCGGGCTACCACAAACCGCCGGCTCTGTGATCAAATTGCTTGACGCCGCTGGCAAAGATGTTATTTTGGTAGAGACTGTAGGAGTGGGGCAAAGTGAAGTAGATGTCATGGAGAAGACTGATACTGTGCTTGTCATATTATGTCCTGAATCTGGGGATGCTATCCAGACGATGAAAGCAGGACTATTCGAGATCGCTGACATATTTGTAGTCAACAAAGCTGACAATCCAGGTGCCGACAACTTTGTCCGTGATATACAAGCTATGTTGCAGCTTCGTGAGCCCAGCTGGTGGAACACACCTGTGGTAGCCACAGAAGCAGTCAACGATGTAGGCATTGAGGACCTTTACAGACAAATTCAACTGCACTACCAGGCTCTCTGCAAGGACGGGCGACTTTCGCAACGTCGCCGACTTCAACGAAAGCAGGACTTCATTGGAACTCTAGAACGAAAACTCACAGACAAGTTGCTCAGGTTGATCGAGCAAGATGGGCAAATGAACAGCTACATGGAGAAGGTGGAAAGGGGAGAACTCGACCCATACTCTGCGGCCGATGAAATCCTCAAATCTGTGAGTATTCTGGCCGATTGGTTACGCCAGTAATTCTCAGGATGAATCGCGATGGCCAAGAATTATGATGTCGTCATAGTCGGTGCTGGTCCTGCAGGTATCTTCGCTAGCTTGGAGTTGTGTGATGCCGGCCTCGATGTTTTGCTTCTGGACAAGGGACGAGAAATTGATGCTCGTGTTTGTCCTGTTCAGAACCGAAGTGGATGCTGCGCCCTTTGCTCTCCATGCCATTTAGTCAGCGGTTTCGGGGGTGCCGGGGCTTTCAGCGATGGCAAGCTAACTCTGTCTACCCAGGTAGGAGGCCGACTCAAGGAATTGGTCGGTTCTGAACAAGCCCAGGCACTCATAGATCATGTTGACTCCATCTATCTCAAATTTGGGGCCCCTCGCAAAGTCTACGGAATCGGGGGAAATGTGGCCAAGCTGGAACGAGAGGCCGCTTCGGCCGGGCTCACATTAACCCCTGTTAAATTGCGTCACCTGGGAACAGAGCTTTGTCACGAGACATTGAAGGCCATGCAGGATTATCTATCGGCAAAATTGGACATAAGACTAAGAACAACAATCAACAACATTATGGTTGACGACGGTGCACTCAAAGCTGTTGAAACCAGCGATGGCGAACGCTTAGGCTGTCGCTACTTGATCCTAGCTCCAGGCAGAGAGGGGGCAGAATGGCTGTGCAACGAAGCGGCGAGGCTTAACCTAGGCCTCGATTCCAACCCCGTAGATGTGGGCTGCCGAGTCGAAGTATCAATGACCACCATGCAGAAGTTAACTTCGACATTGTATGAATCAAAACTCGAATTCTATTCCCGCAGTTTCAATGACCGGGTTAGGACATTCTGCATGTGTCCTGGAGGTGAGGTGATTATGGAGTCCACGGGCGGCTCCGATCCCGTGATTACAGTCAATGGCATTGGTTATGCCCGACCGCGGACAGAGAATACCAACTTCGCCATCTTAGTAAGTACTACCTTCACTGAGCCTTTCCATGAACCTATCGCCTACGGCAAGTATCTGGCAAGGCTAGCTAATATCCTTAGTGGCGGCGTGCTGGTGCAGAGACTTGGGGATCTAATGGATGGTCGCCGCTCTACGCAAGCTCGCCTGCAGAATAATCCCATCGAACCAAGCCTGAAGTCGGCAACTCCCGGAGATCTGAGCTTCGCCCTCCCCTATCGCTATCTCAAGAGTTTAGTGGAAATGCTTCAGGCCATTGACAGACTGACTCCGGGCGTCGCCTCCCCTCAGACTTTACTCTACGGGATAGAGGTCAAATTCTACTCTAGCCGGCTGAAGTTAACCCCTTGTCTGGAAACCGAGCTCGTTAACGTATTTGCAGCTGGCGATGGCGCCGGTGTCAGCCGAGGTTTAGTCCAAGCTTCAGCCTCAGGTATAGTGGCAGCTAGAGAGATATTAAAACGGTCAGGGAAAGGGTCTTCTCAAACAACGTGAAGTATCCTACCTTTCTAGGCATTGATTTAACCTCAACAGAAGCCAAACCGAGCGCCTGTCTAGGATTGGATAGTAAATCACAACTTGTTTACCTGGGCTTCTTAACAAAAAATACAGATATCGTCGCTCTGGTAAATCTCTATTCACCTCAAATAACAGCCATCGATGCCCCCTTGAGCTTGCCAACGGGGTTGTGCTGTCTTGAGGAAAGTTGTCCCTGCCAGCCGAAAGACTCGAGAAAATACAGGCAATGTGACCGGGAACTACGGCAACAAGGAATTCCTTGTTACCCTACCAGCAAGAGGACCTTCATCAAGGACTTGATCTACCGCGGTATCGAGCTCAAAACCAGCATCGGCCGCGAGGCGAAACAAGCTGGTCAAGTCATTGAGGTCTATCCCTTCGCCAGCAAAGTCCGCCTCTTTGGCAAAACAATGCCCCGGAAAACTACCAAACAAGGGATGAGCTTCCTCAGGGACAAGCTAGGAGACATTCTACCTGATCTTAAGCCATATTTGGACATGTTCGACCACGACCTGTGCGATGCTGCGGTGGCAGCTTACACCGCCTTACTCTATTACCAGAATAAAGTGGAGGCTTTAGGTAGCAGTGAAGAGGGGATAATTTTCGTCCCAGATTGACGTTCGCACCTTTCCGTTGCTAAACTACAGCAAGGGAGGCGAAATGGAATTAACTTTGAGCGTTATCAAAGCAGACATCGGCGGCTATGTCGGGCATTCTTCCAGCCATCCCGATGTAATACAAAAGGCGAAGGAAAAACTGGAACATGCCCAAGACAAGGGGCTGCTCATAGACCAGCACGTCACAGTTTGTGGGGATGACCTCCAATTGATAATGACTCATCAACATGGCGAGGATAGCGAGAAGATCCACAAATTAGCCTGGGACACATTTGTGGAATGCACCGATGTAGCTAAATGTCTGAAGCTACATGGTGCCGGACAGGACCTTCTGTCTGATGCTTTTTCAGGCAATGTCAAGGGAATGGGACCTGGCACGGCTGAAATGCAGTTTACCGAGCGCACGGCTGAAACAATAGTCATATTTATGGCAGATAAGACAGCGTCCGGCGCATGGAACTTGCCGTTATACAAGATATTTGCTGACCCCTTTAACACCATCGGGCTGGTCATCGCCTCCAATATGCACTCCGGCTTCACATTTGAAGTCCACGATGTCAAAAAGCACAAGAAAATCAATTTCAACGCTCCTGAGGAAATTTACGACATGCTGGTTTATCTCGGCGCACCAAGCCGCTATGCCGTTAAGGCGGTATACCACAAAGAGAGCAGTGAAATTGCTGCCGTTTCCTCTACTCAGAGACTGTCTCTGATGGCAGGCAGATACGTGGGCAAGGATGACCCTGTCTGCATCGTCCGCGCCCAGGGCAAGTTCCCCGCCGTGGGTGAAATACTGGAACCCTTCGCTTCCCCGCACATAGTAGAAGGCTGGATGAGAGGCTCCCATCACGGCCCCCTGATGCCGGTAGCTGTCCGGGAAGCTAACCCTTGCCGCTTTGACGGTCCACCACGAGTGGTTGCTATTGGTTTCCAAATTGCTAATGGAAAGCTTGTCGGGCCCCGTGACCTCTTCGATGACCCTGCCTTCGATGAGGCACGTCATCAAGCAAACATCATGGCAGATTTCCTGCGCCGAATGGGTCCCTTTGAGCCACATCGCTTGCCGCTCGAGGAAATGGAATACACCACTATGCCCGAAGTGGCGAAGAAGCTGGCACCAAGGTTTGAAGACATCTAACCACCAAATGCCGAAGCTTCTCTTAGCTACCTCTAATCCTGGGAAGGTCAGGGAATATCGCTCTCTCTTAAGCGGTCTCGGTTATCGAATAACCACGCTGGCCGAAGAGGGGATAACAAAGGCAGTCACCGAATCAGGTAATAGCTACGAGCTAAATGCTCGGTCAAAAGCCGCCGCCTATGCCAAATTGAGCCAGCTTATCGCTCTTGCCGATGACTCGGGGATGGAGGTGGATGCGCTCGATGGACACCCGGGTGTTAAATCAGCTCGCTTCGCCGGCGAAACTGCCACTGATGCAGACAGGGTGAGCCTGCTTCTGGCTAGACTTGATGGTGTTCCCTGGGAGCAACGAACAGCTCATTTTAAGTGCGTCATTGCTATAGCCACTCCGCAGGGCCAATCTGAGATATGCTACGGCGAGTGTCATGGTGTGATTGCCCTTGAGGCCAAGGGAGAGAATGGTTTCGGCTATGACCCGATTTTCTTTGTTCCCGAGTTAGGTAAGACCATGGCCGAACTTCCATTGGCGACGAAGAATAAAATCAGCCACCGTGCCCGCGCAAGTCAGAAGGCACGGCAGGTGCTCCAGCAACTTTACATCTAAAATGTGTAATTCAGGTTCATCGTACGGTAGGTATCATGTGAGAACCTGTATTTTGACTTCCTTAAATGAGTTGTTCACGTGATAAGTGCATTCCTCACATATATGGAGTAACATTGGTGCAATTAGCCGATGGATAAACTAACCGTTGCCCACTTCTCCATGGAAGTTGCTGTTGAGCCAGACATACCTACTTACAATGGTGGTTCAGGATACTGGCTGGAGACACTTTGCGAGCCGCCGCCGACCTGAGTGTACCCACGATAGGCATGACACTTTTGTATCGTAAGGGCTATTTCCGACAGCATCTTGATGAACGGGGCAACCAGACCGAGATCCCGGTTGACTGGGCACCGGA
>MGMS01000030.1 GCA_001796515.1 Chloroflexi bacterium RBG_13_51_36 | reverse complement strand
TTTGCTACAATATCATGTAACATATCAGTACAATCCCCATATTTATCCCTTAGTTTCTCAAATCTTTCCGCCAGGTCATATTCCTGAAACGGCCTTTCTATCTTTTTGCTAAGATAAAAAGCCGGGTCTGATAGATGTAGCAACTTCTCTAATAGCTTAGCCTTTTCATTGAAATAATCCTCCTCATCACCCCTGGCCCAGTTCCTTGCCCGATAAGGGTCTTCATTTAGTGCTCTGATTACGCTCTGTAGCCAACCTTCGAATTCATCCAGCAATTTACGCTTATATTCACGGTCGACTCCTCGCTTCCAAACTCGCCTAGCCTCTCTTATCTGCCACCCTGTTATGACGACCGTAACGACAGCGAGAATTAACGTTCCCGCACCAACAACTACCTCTCCCAGACTTATTGTTTCAACAAATGCCATTTGCCTTCCTCCTAATCCCAACACCTCCGCCCTCTCACTCTGGTCCTACTACCAACGGGACAAACCAACCCAAACAATACCTCCACGAGATAAACTGACCTCTAACGAAGTTAACTGCCGAACCTGCGATACCAAAGATTTAACGCCCTCAAGGAACCAACCTTCACCCAGAATTACGCTTGCCTATTCCTCCCACTCTATATCACGCAATCCAATTATTTTCCCCCAGTCGTAAGACCCCCCGATTAAAGAATCCGCTTCATTAGCACCAACTATTTTAGATAAACGTCTTCGTGCATCTTTTATCCAATCCTTGTATGCATCTTCTGGTATTGCTTCTTCAGCAAGTTTTCCCCTCAAAGATGCAAGTGCAACTCTCAATTCACTAGTAATTTCATTATACTTCTCAGCCGTATCATTATCTGCAGTTCCCTCATTTAAATAAACGCCAACACCCTTCATCCACAAATTATTGCTTATGGTCTGGCTAATATTGAGAGCTTTGAACTCTACTAGGGCTCTCTGAACACCACTAACCCTATCATCTAGGACCCCAATTCTTTCTTTTAGGTCTCTTATTTCCTCTATTTCCCGGTTTCTACGCAGGAACTCTTCTGCATCCTCTGCCATAGCAACCAATTATATCTAACTGAGATTGTCTGTACAACATCAATGCTACAAAACCAATATTCTAATAAGGGGACGCTACACGCCCCCCATTCTAATTATACGTATTATCCTGCGTAGTCAAGGCACGCTGACACTTCGTTCAGCTTTACAACCTTCGCCACTTGACCAAGCAGACAGGAACGGATGTATCCCAAAGGTATCCCTATCTATTTTATCCTGCTCACGTCTGTCATAAATAGCCAGCATACCAAACTCACTTTTGACGCTAGCATCAGACCACCGCATGAACCTTACAATATTTAGAACCGAAACATCTCGTAGCAATAGCTCAGTAGCCAACGCACGTCTTATAGAGTGCCACCCGTAGCCTCTATTCACTTCCAATCCAACCTTGCCCATGATACGTTGAAACACCCTGGTCATATACCTCACATCTTTACATGTCCGATAACCCTTCATGTAATCCTTGATTCCATCCGGGATTATTTGAGAATTTACCTCGTCACCTTTACCAGTATGCACCTTGACATGACCGTCACACACTTCCAGCGTACCTATCTCCTCACGCCTCAGGCCATACACAGAGGCAGCAGCAAGAAAACCCAACTCACGCTCGGTGCAGACCTCTTTTGCCCTACCTATGATGTGAATGACCTGGTCCGCAGTGAAGAAAGGACGGTTTACCTCACTATCCTTAACCCTTGGCATAGCCACCCGTGGAAAACCGCCATGCCAATTTTGAATCTGGCACAACAACCGCAGCGCTTTTAACCGGGCATTGATGGAGTTCTGCCTCATACCCTCTTGCCGAAGCCCAGCAACAAACCTCACAACATCAGCTCTATCATACGAGTCCTTAACACCGCAGCAGGCTTCGAATCTCTGGACTAACGAACGCCACTCCCTAGCAGTCTCAACCCGCCTACCCCTGGCTATTAAGTCATCGTAAACTAACTGTGCATTACTGGAAATGGAAAGTGGGCCATTGTGGATTCGAACCACAGACCCCAGTCTTATCAGGACTGTGCTCTAACCAACTGAGCTAATGGCCCTCGACAGAAAGAATATAGCTTTTGTGGGAGTGGCTGTCAAGCTAGCCGGACCGTGGTTATAGCCAGGCTATTTCACTAGCATGCCGTATAGTATCCCGGTTACCACTGCGGTTCCAATGACGCCGGCGGTGTTGGGACCCATGGCGTGCATCAGCAGAAAATTCCTCGGATTGGCTTTCTGTCCCATCTTCTGCACTACCCTAGCTGCCATTGGGACAGCCGAGACGCCGGCAGCACCTATCATGGGGTTAATCTTTTCTTTCAGGAACAGATTAACCAGCTTGGCTCCCAGCAATCCCCCAACAGTGGAGAAGACAAAGGCAACAGCCGCCAGACCGATGATAGCCAGGGTCTGAGGCCTCAGAAACGCCTCCGCAGTCATCAACCCGCCTACCGTTAATGCTAATAGGAAAGTGAGAACGTCAATGAATACGGTACTCGCAGACTGAGCCAGCCTATCGGTAACACCGGTAACGCGGAGCAAATTGCCAAACATAAGCATGCCAATAATGGGCGCACACTTGGGGACAAACAGTACGGCCACAATGAAGATGATAATCGGGAAAAGAACGAGTTCAAGCTTAGACACCTCGCGCACTTGCGGCTTCATATATATGGCCCGCTCTTTCTTGGTGGTAAGTAGCCTTATTATGGGAGGCTGGATAATCGGCACCAGCGCCATGTAGGAGTAGGCAGCTAGAGCAACAGGGCCAAGGATTTGGGGAGCCAGGGCAACGGTAAGGTAGACTGTCGGCGGACCGTCAGAGCCGCCAATAATACCGATGCAGGCAGCCTCGTTTACCGTGAACAAGCCAGAGGCATAGGCAATAGAGAAGGCCACAAAGACACCAAGTTGGGCAGTAGCTCCGAAGAAAAAGGATATGGGACGGGCAATGGTAGGGCTGAAATCAATCAAAGCGCCTAAACCCACGAAGATGAGGAGAGGAATAATCTCAGTCTTGATCCCATAGGCAAATAGAACATTCAGTAAACCGACTTTGCCATCACCGATATCCTGCAGTAATTGGCCGAGGGTTGTTGACTCAGCGGGGAAACCGTCGGGAGAGTAGATCATCAAACCACCGAGAGGGATATTGACCAGAATCATACCGAAGCCGATGGACACTAACAACAGAGGTTCAAAATCCTTGACGACGCCCAGGTAAATCATAAGGCCACCGAGCAGGATCATAATGATGTTGCCCCAGGTTAGTGATCCGAAAGCCATTTCATACAAACCGAACATCGTCTTATCCTTTCTTTGAAACCTCTTTGCCTTTGCCCCGTGATCTCTGTATCACCAGCCCTGTAATCCAGGCAATGAGCAGCAGAATAATCAGGACGATAATGTTTACGCCATAGGCACTCCACAGTTTGGCAACTATAGCCCAATCAATCATACCTATCCTCCCACAAATCAGAATCTAGCCTGCTATCTGCATTAACCTGGTTAGTATCATAAGCGCCGTCAGCCGGATTCCAGTACATATTAGCCTTGTTCCTTTTGCTGCCAGAGAAGGGACGCGGTACGCTTTATGACTTCGTAATTAAAGCCGCGGTAAGCGAGGTAACTTGTCAGGCGGCGGTAAAAGGCTGGATAATCCAAGTGAACGAGGGTCGGCAGCCGGCTCGAGCCTAGCTTGTAGGCAATCTCTTCGTCGTCTATGTCGCTAGTCACCTGTTCAATGATGTCTGAAGCTACTTTCTTGTCCCTTAATTCCCTTTTTATCAACCTCTTGCTCTTAGGTCTGAAGGACAGGCGGTCGTCCCTCCAGAATTTGGCGAAGGCGAAATCATCGCTCAAGTTTTGCTCCCTGAGTTTGCCAATTGCTGTCTCTACCACTTCGCTAGCAAACCCACGTTTGTCAAGCCACTGTCTGATTTCTCCCTCGCTGCGCGGGCGATAGCTGAGATAATAGTAGGCCGCATCGAGGCAATCTTGCAAGGCATTACTATCTGTCAACTGGCTTCTTTCTGAGCTGTGTCAGGCTTCTTGCGAGAGGGCTTCTGAACCTTCTCCGAGAGAGATACTGGGAATAGCTTTTGAAGCTCTTATCTTCTCTTCTAGTTGCGCAGCCAGTTCAGGATGCTGCCTCAGGTAATCCTTGGCGTTTTCCCTGCCCTGCCCCAGCTTAGTGTCGCCATAAGCAAAGAAGGCGCCCGCTTTCTTTATCAAGCCCGTTGCTACTCCGAGGTCAACCAGGCTTCCCTCTTTGCTTATCCCGTGATTGAACATGATATCAAATTCAGCACTGCGAAAGGGAGGAGCTACCTTGTTCTTGACCACCCTGGCCTTCACCCTTGAGCCCACCATTTCTGTGCCCTGCTTGATGGAGTCGCCGCGTCTCAAATCTATCCGCACCGAACTGTAAAACTTGAGTGCCCTGCCCCCGGGAGTTACTTCCGGATTGCCGAAAACAATGCCCACCTTTTCCCGCAACTGGTTAATGAAAATGACCGCTGTTTTGGACTTACTGATGGCGCCACTCAACTTTCTCAGTGCCTGGGACATCAACCGTGCCTGCAGACCAACATGGGCATCGCCCATCTCTCCCTCTATCTCAGCCCTGGGCGCCAGGGCGGCTACGCTATCTATGATTATTACGTCTACACCGCTGCTTCTCACCAGGTGTTCGGTGATTTCCAGGGCTTGTTCGCCGGTATCGGGCTGCGACACGTATAAGTCGCGCAGATTAACGCCGCAGTTAGCCGCATATCTGGGGTCGAAGGCATGCTCGGCGTCGATATATGCAGCAATGCCGCCGGCTTTCTGAGCTTCAGCGATTATGTGCTGGGCGAGTGTAGTCTTACCCGAAGCCTCAGAGCCAAATATCTCGGTGACCCGTCCTCTGGGTATGCCACCTATTCCCAAGGCCAGGTCGAGAGACAGTGCCCCGGTGGGAATGGCATCTCCAATTAATCTAGCGGGGATTTCCCCCAACTTCATAATCGAACCTTTGCCATATTGCCTCTCGATTTGCTCTATGGCTAATTCGACTGCCTTTTCTTTTTCAGTAGCCACTGTGTGGATATTGTATCACGACGTCTATAACCCAATCAATGAGAAATAGCGCGAGGGCCATGCTTTTCTGGCGTGGCAATTTGCCTGAGTTCACCACTTTCCTTGAAAAGCGAATTCTTTCTACTTACAGCCCAGGGTCTCCTCCAGGCTTCTAGCCTGTTCCACGTGATAGGGACCTACTCTGGTTCGGCGGACTCCTATCACAGTAGCGCCCACCCCGAGCCTGTCTCCGATATCATGAGCAAGGCTTCTAACGTAAAATCCCGAAGACACCTCGCAAGTGATGGTGAAATAGGGAAACTGGAACTCTTTGAGTTCCAGAGAATGAATACTTACTTTCTTGGGAGGCATGTCCACACTAATGCCTTTTCTGGCTAGCTGGTAAGCCTTCTGTCCCGCCATCTTCTTGGCCGAAAACAGCGGAGGGGTCTGCCAGATATCGCCGGCAAATTCCTTCAAGACTGTTTCCAATTCCTGTCTGGTCACTTCGGTGGCGCACTGCCGCAAAACCGTTCCCTCAGAGTCAAAGGTATCTGTCTCGATACCGAGAACAGCCTTAACCTCGTAAGCCTTGTCGAGCTTGAGGAACGACGACGCGTTCTTTGTGAACTTGCCGGTGAGAACAATCAGAAGCCCCGTGGCCAGGGGATCCAGGGTTCCAGTGTGACCGGTTTTCACGTTGAATTTCTTCTTTATCCGCTCTACCACCCGGGATGAGGTAATCCCTGTAGGTTTGTCCACCAGGAACATCTTGTTCATCGCCGTAAGTATACTGGAAAAGTTGGCACTTATCACCCCTCACTCGGGTTTCTATCGTTGGGAGGAACCTTCTTCTTCTGACGTTGTCTGGGGCGTAGCGACGAAGCAACCTCGGTGTGGCAATGACGGGGGAGAAATAGAGTTGTCCCCTTTTCCTATGGTACACTACGGATGTGGCCAAGCTTACGTTCTACGGCGGCGTCAGGGAAATCGGGGGCAACAAAATCCTCCTGGAAGACGATAAAGGAAAGCTTTTCCTGGATTTTGGCTATCCCTATAAGAAATACCGAGACTTTTATGAGGAGTACTTGAAGCCTCGCCCTGGAGCCGGGCTCCTTGACATGTTGGTGATGGGGCTGCTTCCCAAGCTGGAAGGCATTTACCGCACCGATCTGGAAAGAGAAGACCTGTGGCAACGGTTTCGTCAAGCCGAGCATTATCGCAAGCTTGAAGACATAGATGGAATTCTGTTGACCCACGCCCATCTCGACCACTCAGGCCACATAGCTTTCCTGAGAGATGACATCCCGGTATATGCCACGGCGACCACAGCCTTTATCGCCAAGGCAATACAGGACTCGGGCAAGGCATCTTATGACCAGCAGGTATGCTATTTCACCCCGAGGATAGAGGAATGTGCCGAGGGGCTTAAACAGGGGGCGTATATTGCCAGCAGCGCCGGCGACCGTCAGCGTCGCTTCTGCGTGGCTGACAGGTCAAAACTGAGCCAGGAGGCCGAGAAATTCTGGGAGAAAGCTACCGGCCGGAAGAAATTTGTCTGGCAGCCGCTGGATGATATTAGTAAGTGCGGCTTCAATCTGTGTTGCTTCCCCGTAGACCACTCCATTCCCGGTGCCTGTGCCTGGGGTATTGAAACAAGCTCCGGCTGGGTGATTTACAGCGGCGACCTGCGGCTCCATGGGAGAGAGGGTAGACTTACCGAGTCGATGATAAAGGAGGCCGCGCGGCTGCGTCCCAGGGCATTAATTCTGGAAGGCACTAATGTCAACAGAGCAGCAAACGTCTCCGAGCAGGAAGTGTATGAGAATGCCTTCAAAGCTATCAGAGATGCCCGAGGCCTGGTGATTGCCGATTTTTCTCCCAGAGATGTAAATCGCCTGCTTACCTTTTTGCAGGTTGCCAGAGACACGAAAAGAAAGCTGGCAATCTTGCCCAAGGATGCGTATCTTCTGAAGACCATGCGACTTCTCGAGCCAGAGATACCGGACCTGGCCGCAGATGGCAACCTGGCCATTTACCAGGAGACAACAGCGGCCAAAAGCCCCGCTGCCTGGTTGCGAAGTATCTACGATGATTACTCCGGCAAAATCGTCCTGGCCAGAGACGTCGGTGCCAACCAGGGTGATTTCATCCTCAGTTTCAGCTTCTGGGATTTGAACGAACTGCCCAGCATACAACCCCGGGCCGGCAGTCTTTATGTCTTCAGCTCGAGCGAGCCTCACGACGAAGAGCAGCAGATGGACTTCTGGCGTCTGCACCACTGGCTGAAGCATTTCCAGTTACGGGCATTTGGCCTTCCTCTGGCAAGGGGCGGTGAATGGGAGATACCTGAAGAAGAGAGGGGGCTGCACGCCTCAGGACATGCCTGTGGTCCCGACCTGTTGCGAGTTGCCCGTGAAATTCGACCGGAGATGCTTATACCGGTGCACTCCGAGAAGCCCGAATTCTACGTAGACAATCTACGCGACAGCGGGATAGACATCATCCTGCCCACCGAAGGTGGGACGGTGGCAATATGACTGGTCACCTCTGGTCGGACCTAACATCCCCGCTGTAGCCGCCGCATTACAATCTTTTGGCTCTTGCTCTAAATACAGAATTCCACCCTGAGATGTACTGTGGACCTCTACTTCGCTGCCTCATCGCCCATACCACCATCGCCGCCGAAACCAGCGCCAAGAGGCCTAATATGGCCATCTTCTAGGCCGGAGTAGTGCTCACGACCAGGGTACTCAATGCCACGACAGGCCCCAGTCCAGCTCTCACTATCGGCTTCAGGCTGGGATGCTCCGTTATGAACTCGGCTATCGGCGGACTGACTCTGTAATAGATGTCTACCAGAGCTTGTCCAAACGGGTTCGCCAGCAGATATTTGTCTCTGAACTCGCGAAGAATTTGTATTTCCTCAGCAATTGGCGTGCCATAAGCTGCAGTGGCAATGAAACAATCGCCCCCGCCAGGTGGGAGTGGAGCAGGCGGCGGATACCGCAGTGGTGGCAATGAAAGTGACAGATTCCAGTGGACAAGTAGGCTTGTGGCGACCAATGTACCATCATCTTCGAGCCCCACCGTGCGAAACCGGCCTGCGGCGGTCTGAATGATGTCCTCCCAGTTGCCCACATCGCACTGCCCGCTGTAGTCGTCTCCCACCGCCTTGACGGTGCCATTGGACCTAAGTCCCACAGTGTGATAATTGCCTGCGGCCACCTGGGTGATGTCTGTCCAGTCGCTGATATTGCACTGGCCGTAGTCATTATCACCCGTTGCGACTACCCTGCCGGTGGACTTGAGTCCCACTGTATGGTCGTAGCCTGCGGCGATTTGGATGATGTCTGTCCAGTACGCGACATTGCGCTGCCCCTTGTGGTTTCGTCCCACGGCGACCACTCTGCCATCAGATTGGAGCCCCACCGTGTGATCGTAGCCTGCGGCGACCTGAGTGATGTTTGTCCAGCCTCCGACATCGCACTGACCGTAATCGTTGTCTCCCACGGCGACGACGGTGCCGTCGGAGCTGAGTCCCACCGTGTGGCCGCCGCCCGCGGCGACCTGGGTGATATTCCCCCAGCCGACGACATTGCATTGCCCATTATAGTTGTCTCCCACGGCCACTACGGTGCCGTTGGACTTGAGCCCCGCTGTATGATGATAGCCAGCGGCGACCTGGGTAATGTTTGCCCAGCCGCCGACATCGCACTGCCCGTAGTCGTTGTCTCCCACGGCCACCACGCTATCGTCAGACTTCAGCCCGACCAGATGATACCCGCCCATGGCGACCTGGGTGATATCCGTCCAGCCGACATTGCACTGTCCCCAGCCGTTCTCTCCCACGGCGATTACCCAGCCGTCCGACTTAATACCGACCGTGTGAGTTGCGCCTGCGGTGACCTGGACGATGTCCGTCCAGCTCTGGCTGTCCACGTCGCACTGCCCGTATGAGTTGCTTCCCACGGCAACCACTGTGCTGTCGTCCTTAAGCCCGACTGTGTGAAGCCCGCCTGCGGCCACCTGGGTAATGCCTGTCCAGCCGGTGACATCGCACTGCCCGTCATAGTTCTGTCCCACGGCGACCACAGTGCCATCGGACCTGAGTCCCACGGTGTGAGCGATGCCTGCGGCTACGTAGATAATCCCCGTCCAGTTGCCTGCATCACACTGCCCGTCGCCGTTTTCACCGACGGCGACCACGGTGCCGTCGGACTTAAGACCCACCGTATGCCCGGCGCCCGCAGCAACCTGCACGATATCCGTCCAGTTGCCGACATCGCACTGGGCGGAGGTGTTCAATCCTACAGCGACCAGGGTGCCGTCGGACTTAAGCCCCAGCGTGTGCCAGCCGCCTGCGGCGACCTGCTTGATGTCCGTCCAGTTGCTCACATTGCATTGCTCAGATGCATTCCGTCCCGCGGCGACCACGGTGCCGTCGGACTCAAGGCCTACCGCGTGCCAGTAGCCTGCAGCAATCCGAGTGACGTTCCTCCAGCTGTCAACATCACACTGCCCGTAGTAGTTGTCTCCCACAGCGACCACCCTTCCGTTGGCCTGAAGTCCCATCGTGTACCAGGTGCCCGCCGCCACCATAGGGGTGCGTTTGGGCACAAAGCTGGCTGTTATGGAATAGTTGTCGCTCACGATTATGTAGGTTTCGGCGGCATCGGCATCGCCAATGCTGCCGACATCGCCGGTCCATTCGACGAAACGATAGCCCTCCTCGGCCCTGGCCACCAGGTCGACTGATTCTCCCGGCTCATGTTCAAAAATCCCCTCTCCAGGGGTGATCACCGACCCTCCAGGGGTAACGTTGATGGTAAGTTCGTAGTAAGGGGCAGAAGGAGCTGCTCCACTACAGCCTACCATTCCGGCAACTAAGATTGCCGTAACCAGGAAAATGCCAACTCTGGCCAGGTAATGGTGTCTCCCCGGACTAATTGTCATTTTCATATTCCACTCCCTCTCTGATAGTCCAGTCTCGTCAGAATCCTTATGCTTCAGGCGGTGCGCCCAGATTCCATCTGGCAAGCTCGACCGTAAGACTCGCGGCAACCACGGTGCCGTCGGATTTGACCCCAACCGTGTGATAGCGGCCTGCGGCGACTTGATTGATGTCCGCCCAGTCGCCGACCTCAAGCTGCCCGTAGCCATTATATCCCACGGCTACCACAGTGCCATCGGACTTGAGCCCCACTGTGCAATAGCGATGTGCGGCGACTTGGATAACGTCCGTCCAGTCGTCAACATCACACTGCCTATAGTCATTAGTTCCCACGGCAATTACCGTGCCGTCGGACTTGAGCCCTACTGTGTGCCTCTCGCCCGCGGCGACCTGGGTTATATTCCCCCAGCTGCCGACGTCACACTGCAGGTAGTCGTTATCTCCCGTGGCCACCATGGTGCCGTCGGACTCAAGCCCTACAGTGTGCAATTTGCCTGCGGCGACCTGGATGATATCGGTCCAGTCCTCGACATCGCACTGGCCGTCGCTGTCGGCGCCCACGGCGACCACGGTGTGGTCGGACTTAAGCCCCACTGTGTGTAATTCGCCTGCGGCGACCTGCGTGATATTTCCCCAGTCGCCGACATCACACTGTCCATCGTCGTTCCACCCCACGGCGACCACGGTACCGTCTGTCTTATTTCCCACTGTGTGCCAGTAGCCTGCAGCGATCTGGCTGATGTCAGTCCAGTTACCGACATCGCACTGCCCGCCCCAGTTATCTCCCACCGCGACCACGGTGCCGTCAGACTTAAGCCCCACCGTGTGATAGCGGCCCGCAGCGCTCTTGATGATGTTCTCCCAGGTGCCGACATCACACTGGCCGGAGTCACTTCCTCCTGTGGCGACCACGGTGCCGTCGGATTTAAGTCCCACTGTGCAAAAAACGCCTGCGGCTACCTGTGTGATATTTGTCCAGCTGCCGACCTCGCACTGTCCGTCTATGTTATATCCCACGGCGAATACGGTGCCGTCGGATTTAAGTCCCGCTGTGTGGGAATAACCTGCGGAAACCTGGACGATGTTCGTCCAGCCGCTCACATTGCACTGCCCGTCCACGTTGTATCCTGCGGCGACCACAGTGCCGTCTGACTTAAGTCCCACCGTGTGAGAATAACCTGCTGCTATCTGTGTGATATCCGTCCAGTCGTCGATATCGCACTGTCCCCAGTCGTTATGTCCTACGGCGAGCACGGTGTGGTTATTCTTAAGCGCCACGGTGTGATACCCGCCCGCGGCTACCTGTGTGATATCCGTCCAGTTGCCGACATTGCACTGCCCGTAGTCATACCCCACGGCACCCGTGGCGACCACGGTGCCGTCCGACTTAAGCGCCACCGTATGAAACTCGCCTGCGGCCACCTGGGTGATGTCTGTCCAGTTGCCCGCACCGTTCCGCTGCCCCTGCAAGTTCGATCCCACTGTGATTACAGTGTGGTCGTACCTAAGCGCTACCGTATGATACCCGCCTGCGGCGACCTGGGTGATGTCATGCCAGCTGCCGACGTTACACTCCCCCCACCAGTTGTGTCCCACGGCGACCACGGTACCGTCGGACTTGAGCCCCACCACGTGATACGAAGCCGCCACCATGGGTGTGTATTCGGCTCCCGACGGAATACAAGCTGCCGTCCCGGCAATCAGGGCTACCATAATTGAAAAGATGATAGCTCCGGCCAGGTAATGGCGTTTCCTTGCACTAAACGCTGTCTTCATCCTTCACCTCCAGATTTTTGTAGTTGCCACAACAAATTCCAAAAGGCAAAATCCGTTTGCAGAAATCAAAGTATCAGAGTCCAAATGTTTGAAGGTGCCCGGTTCCCTCGTCTGGATACGACGGGCTCACCACCGCAAGTTTCCTGGGTATGCACTTACCGCCTCGTCTTATATGCGCTTTCTGGCACTGACACTATTATTATATGATGCAATTGTTAAAATATTATTAAGGAAATTATCGCATATGGTACTATGATTGGATTTCTATCAGAGAAATTGTCAGTGCTATTTGTGGAAAGGGGTCAACTCTATATTTCTGTCCGCCGGGAAGTGTCTCACTCGAGTGAAACCAGCCACTCGCAAGAAACGATAGCAGGTCTGCCTTCAGGTCCGGCTTCAGGCGGGGTAAAAATCCTCTGTACCTTTGCCTTGGGGTTGATACCCTTGTAGAAACCGTTCCGAATGCGCAAGCCTCCAGCCCCGCAATCATAATAATCCAGGCCCCACCGCTTCGCCGCACGTTGCGCGGAGCAATCGAGTGTGCGCATTCTGAAACTGTTTGCGGTCAATTCCGCTATTTCGATATTCTCAAAAATAGCCCAGTGAGAGTATTCAAGAAATCTGGCCAGGTCTTTGATTTCCTCCCTCGGGAAACCCAGAGCCTTCACCACTCGCCTGGCTTCCTCCGAACCATAGACTTCGTAAATTTGATAATACTGTTCACTGCCATACACTTCGGGAGCTTTCTGTTGCATGAGACCTTCAAGCCTCATCCACACGTAATTGAGTGCATACATCTGCTGTAGCATGACGTCATAGAGGATATCTTTCTTGACTGCGCGGATGTTCAACATCTTTTGTTCCTCCCGGGTAACAGCCTGATTTTTCCAGAATGTCGGTTCGCATTATATCACCCGTAGCAGCAGATGTTTTCTGGTTTCACATGGGGCAACTCTGTCTCTCTCACCCCACTTGTCATTGCCGGCGAAGCGTACCAAGCTCACGTGGTTGCCTTGACATGGTTTGGCGCTGTTTTGCCTCGCAGCGACGTCGGGGAGCCCAAAATGACAAAACGGCCATACTGTTTTGTATTTTGAGGTGTTTGGGTATAATGGCTTAGGTGATTATAGATTTTCATACCCATATATTTCCCCCCTGGTTAAGGAAAAGGCGTGACGAATATGCCAAATCCGATCCCTGTTTTGCCTCACTTTATTCTCAGCCCGAAGCCAGGATAGCCACGGCGGAGGAACTGCTTGCCAGCATGGATGAGGTAGGCATTGACGTGTCGGTCGTTCTTAACGCGGGCTGGGCAAGCCATGAGCTCTGCGTCGAGACAAACGACTATATCTTGGATTCGGTATCACGCCATCCCACAAGGCTTGTCGGCTTTTGTGCGGTTCAACCCTTGGCGGAGGATGCTGCCATAACTGAGGTAGAGCGATGTGCCAGAGCCGGGGCTAAGGGAATTGGCGAATTAAGGTCCGATGTGCAGGGCTTCAATTTTGCTGACAAGAAGAGAATGAAGCCTGTTGTCGACGCAGTGCTGAAGCACGATTTGATTCTCCTGACCCATTCTTCGGAGCCGGTAGGGCATGAGTACTCCGGCAAGGGTAGTATAACCCCGGACATTCTCTATTCCTTTATCACAGCTTTCCCGAAGCTGAAGCTCGTCTGTGCTCACTGGGGTGGCGGCTTGCCTTTCTATGCACTGATGCCTGAAGTAGCCAGTGCCCTAGCCAACGTCTTCTTTGATACTGCAGCTACCGTTTTCCTTTACAAGCCCGAAGTTTTTGAGCGGGTGAGCAGCATCATCGGCAGTGACCGAATCCTTTTCGGCACAGACTATCCTCTAATGCACCAGAACAGGGTGATTGCCCAGGTTCAATCTGCCCAGCTTAGGGAAGAAGATAAAGCTAAAATACTGGGGGCCAACGCCAGAAAATTGCTATACTGTGATGACAGGAACGGGAGTTTCACACGACGGTAATACTTGAATAGCGAAGGAGGCAAAGAAAAATGGGAACCAAGGGAAGAAAGAATGTGAAGAAGCCCAAGCAACAAAAAGAAAAGAAGAAGGCAAAGTAAAGGAACCACATCGTCCTTCTTTCAAACGCGAAATAGATACGGGCCATAGAGCATTGTGTTTCTGCCTTGAGGGCGGAGGACCAAGAGCGTCTCCTGAGTTTATCGAAGGGTAAGAGTGAAGACGGACAAGGGAGCAGAAGTGTCACATAATCGTGAGCAAATCCGTTCTTTTGTTGCCATTGAACTGTCTGAGGAAGCTAAAAGAGGGTTGGCCAGGCTGAGGAGAGAGATGGAGAGGAACGAGCATAGATTCGTCAAGTGGGTGGACCCGGCGGGAATTCACCTGACCTTGAAGTTTCTGGGTAATATTCCTTCTGAGCGGGTAGCTGAGATAACTGAAGCCCTGACAAGAGCGGCGCAGGGGATTCTTCCATTCCATTTAGAAATTTCTGGCCTGGGGGCTTTCCCCAGTCTAAGGCAAGCCAGGGTTTTGTGGGTCGGCGTCGGGGGGGATATGGACAAACTATCCAGGTTACAGCAGAACACTGATTCTGCGCTCGCCACCATGGGGTTTGCCAAGGAAGAACGCCCTTTTGTGCCGCATTTAACCCTGGCTCGCGTAAGAGAGGGCACATCGCCAACAGAGAAAAAGAGCTTTGGCGAGCTTGTAGGCTCTACCATTTTTGGAGATAAGTATGCTATTGAAGTCGAAGCTGTCAGGTTAATGAGAAGCCAGCTGACGCCGACCGGGGCTATCTATACGTGTTTGTCGGTGGTTGGTTTGGGTGGTTAGGAGTGCCAAAAAAATCCAGAGAAAGTTGGCTTGTCGGTGAAAATACACTTGAAAATGAATTTCTGATAGTATATACTTATTCGTTTTGGTACAAACCAATAAATTAATTGTGGAGGTGGAACTTGGAAACCGGTTCATTCCCAAAGTGTCAAAAATGCGGAAAGGGGGATCTGGTGCCTCTGTCTGACTTCGGTAGTCAGGGGGCGCCGATTCACTACAAGGCCTGGGTGTGTACCCGTCCTGATTGTGGATACAATGTGAAGATCAGGAACGGCGAAATATACCTTAATGAGCCTGTTCTTAGTGGCGAACTTCATACCCGCACACCACGTCGAGAATACACTCCTTAGCAGAGGACTTGCTGCGTTCGCGTAGGTTAATCGAGCTGGCGGTTGACTCTTTCTTCCCGCGCCGATGTGTTGGTTGTGGGAAGGGGGGAAGTCTTCTGTGCCCTGAGTGTCTTGAAAAACTGCCAAGAATATTGCCTCCCTTTTGTCCCCGTTGTGGCAGACCTCAGGCAAGCGGTATTGTGTGTCCGGACTGCCGGCGAAGAAAAACTGAGATTGACGGCATCCGTTCTCCATTCAGGTTTGATGAGGTAATGCGGAAAGCCATTCATGAGTTGAAGTATCGAAACTTGAAGGCGATCTCTTCCCGCCTGGCTGAGCTGTTAGCTGATTATGTCAGGGCAAATCCCGTGCCTGGACAAGTCCTGGTTGGCGTCCCACTTCATCCCCGGCGATTGAGAGAGCGCGGCTATAATCAGTCCAGCCTTCTGGCCAGGGAGTTGGGCAAGCGAATTGGTTTGCCGGTGGTTGAGGACTGCCTGGTTCGGGTCAGGCAGGCCCAGCCACAGGTGAGGGCAGTCGATGTCGAAGAGCGCCGAAGGAATGTGGCCGGTGCTTTTGTGTGCCGGGACGAAAAGTCGGGCGGCAAACAGGTTGTCCTTATAGACGATGTATGTACCTCGGGAGCCACGCTGGAGTCCTGCGCCGCAGCTCTTAAGAACAAGGGAGCTGCGTCCGTTTGGGGCTTGACGTTGGCAAGGGAGATTCACAACTGAAGGAGGAAAAATGAAGCTGCAGGTCGTCGGTAAGAATAATGTGGAGGTCTCTGAGACTGTAAGGGCGTACGTGGAGAAGAAGGTCGCCAGGCTGGGGCGCTACTTACCTACCCTTGACGGAGGCAAGATAGAGATTTCCCGCGAAGGTACAAAACTACCTGAGCAGCGATTCACTGTCCAGGCTACCCTTGAGAGTAGGGGCACCTTGATTAGGGCGCAGGAAAAGTCTAAGAATATGCGCACGGCCATCGACAAAGTGGTGGATGTATTATCCAAGCGAATAGAGCGATACAAGGGCAAATTGTATGACAAAAGCAGAGGCACTTCTTTTGCCCGGCAGGGAGCCGCAGTCGAAGAGGAAGAAATCGAGGCTCCCAAGAAGGTAGTTAAAACCAAGCATTTCTTGGTCAAACCCATGCCCGTGGATGAAGCCATGAACCAGATGGAGCTCCTGGGGCATAATTTCTTTCTGTTCTTGGACGCCGATACTGAGAGGCTCAATCTGCTATACCGCCGCGACGATGGCAACTATGGATTGATCGAGCCAGAGCAGGGGTGATGGAACAGGCTGGTGTTTTTGACTAAAATCTCTTTTACCAAAGAAAGGCTGCCCTGGCGAGCCTCGACTTGTCGGGGCACAGAACAGTCTCCCTGCGAACAAAGTCCAAATCCCAATCGTTTTTAGGACGGGTAGAAAGGATGAGAGCTTCAGAGGTAATTATCTAAGGTGGGGGGCTAACGTCACCCTTCCTTAGCCTTCCGCCCAGGGTGGTTATGGTGGTAGAATCTAGACGACACGGTAGGAATTAGAAGCTTTCCTAGGAAATATATAGCAGAATGGGAGGATACTAATGGCACAAAGAAAGAAAAGGGCAAGTGAAAATGTACAGTGGACGACGCTCAAAGGGAAGTTCTTTCATACGTTTGATGAAGACGGCTATGTTGAATATCAAGGACAAATCGTGGACCTTGTAGGAGATGACATAGCGATAGTTTTATACTTCAGTTGGCTTACTGGTAGTCCAACCTACCACAAGGCTGTATGGGTGAGTGATATAGTTGACGAAGGATGGGCACTTTACAATACTACTACAGCTTGGCGAGAAGCTTGCGAAACCAACCTGGTGAAGACAAGACCCAAAGAGAAGTAGTCGGCAAGCTATGTCTGCTACGACAGGTCTCAAACCTGGCTGGATTTTTCTACGAGCCAAAGTTATCCCTACTAGCCGTAGGTAGCATCAATGTCCACAGGGTACGCCTAGTGAACTTTCTAGTTACAGGTTTGGTGGAGCTGATGGGATTCGAACCCACTACCTTCTGACTGCCAGTCAGACGCTCTCCCGATTGAGCTACAGCCCCGTCCGGTTCAAGAATATAACAGAACAGCTTGGGAAACTCAAGTTAGAGCAGCCCCGCCAAATCTGCTCCAAAAACTAGGAGGGTCTCGGGAAAATCGCGAAATCTGCTCGGGTTCGGTCAAATGTCCACGCCCAACCATCGCAGGACGGCTTTCAAACCCAAGTAGCCCAGGTAGGCCAGTACCATGCTTTTCACTGTTCTCCCCGCCCATGTGGCGAGGAAGAATCTTACCCAGCCGAACCGAATCATGCCCAGGCATACGGCGAAGGGGTAGAAGATTGGACTCAATGCAGCGGACACGAAGAAGATGGCCTTTGAACCGTGGCGCTCCACAATATTGGTGAGGCGAAGGTACAAGCCGTTGTTACTATCCCGAAATAATCCCCGGCCGGCGTACCCGGTGAAGTAGGCACCGATAGCACCTACGGCTTCACCAATTCCAGCTACAGCACCAACTATGGCAGGATCCAATACTCCGCCCATGGTGAATGTGATAATAATGCCCAGGCCGGGCAAAATGAAGGTCCCGTTGGTAAGGACGCTGATGATAAACAAACCGACGTAGCCCCACTGCGATATCTGTTCAATGTAGGTTCGATGCTGAAGTATAAAGAACGATAAAGCTATGGTGACTGCTATAGATATGCCACCGATGATGGCTTCACGCTTGGTGGGTTTCCTCATCGATTCTGTCCAGTATGCAGAATGAACATACAGGTAAGACCGAGCTCTATCAAGAGACCAGTACCTCTGCTCACTGAATCATTGTAGCATGGCTACATAGCTATTTATAGACACCCCCAACGAATCTGACACAGGGTGACACTTGGCCTTGAGACAATAGAAGAATCTCCCTTCGGAAGGAAGTTCGGATAAAGCCTCATAATGTCCCATTCCCTTGGCGACTATAAGGTCTGCCGACTCAAATTCCCGTTTGAACTGAGCTGACGCCAAAGAAAAAACTATTCCCGGCGAAGCTACGCCCGTGCTTGTGACTCTTCCAAACTCAGCTTCCAGGCCAGACCTCTTCACATCTTCCAATGTCAAATCGTTTTGAACAGCCGATGGTTTAACCACATAGGTGACCTCGGCGAATTGCTTAATCCACTTGACCAGAGGCAGGTCGAAGTAGAGTTCCCCGGCATTATCCGCCAGATACAGAACCTTGCCGGCATTTTTGAGCTTTGCTTCGAATTGGTCGGAGTTGTCTATGGTGAAGCTCACAGGTTTTATGATGTCGTCTCTAATCGAACCGAGATCCTTGAAGAAATCGAGAGCATTGGCTGCCGCGGCCAACTGGATGCAAGCGTGAAGTTCGTCATCATGGGGATTGCGTTGCTTTGCCCACGATGACAGTTCAGAGCACAGTTCACCGGCAAGCATCATCTCCCGTTCCTTCATTACCCGGTAAGGATCGGGATTATGAGTCACCTCTCTTACTACCTTATGAATCTTCGTGACAATCACAAGGGATAATTGGCTGTAGGAAAACTCCCCGTCCAATATCTTCATTGCCTCGTTGATCGCTCTTTGCCTCAGCGAAGCATCGTCCGTGGCTAGCTCTGCAGCTTGATGGATCAATCGGTGGAGACAATCGTAGCAACCTGGCGCCAGTTTCACTCTAGTTCCCTTCGCCCAAGTTTGAGCAGCCTAACATCCTCAGGTTATTCTGAGCTCTTCGCCACCTGTCATTCTGAGCGAAGCGAAGAATCTGGAGGCCCTTCGCTGGCGCTCAGGGTGACAACTAGAGACTAGTTTGAGCAGGCTATGGCCCTGTATTATAATGTTATTGGTTATGTTTGAGAAACTGGAATTAATACAAAGGCGCTATGACGAATTGAGCCAGCTCCTGGCCAAAGTAGAGATAGCTATTGACCGGAGGCGGCTTCAAGAGCTGAGCAAGGAAAGGGCTACCCTTGAAGATATTGTCGACATGTACCAGGAATACAAGACCAAGGGCAAAGAGCTGGCAGAACTTGAAGCGCTGCTTGATTCCCATGCCGAAGCAGAGATGATGGCTTTGGTCAAGGAAGAAGTGAGCAGGCTCAAACAGCGGCAAGATGAACTACTTCACAAACTCAAGCTTTCCCTGATGCCCAAAGATCCCAATGACGATAGAGATGTCATTGTTGAGATAAGGGCCGGCGCCGGTGGTGATGAGGCAAGTCTCTTTGCCGCAGATTTGTTCCGCATGTATAGTCGATATGCCGAGGCCAAGGGCTGGCACGTGGAGATCATCGACGGCAATCAAAGTGAAAAAGGAGGCTTCAAGGAGCTGATATTTGAAATCAAAGGTAAAGGCGCCTTCAGCCGCTTCAAGCATGAATATGGCGTTCATCGGGTGCAAAGGGTGCCGGTCACTGAAGCCTCGGGACGAATTCACACCTCGACAATTACGGTGGCAGTGCTACCCGAGGCAGAGGAGATTGAACTAAATATCAATCCCGATGACCTGAAGATGGAATTCTTCCACAGCCGGGGAGCCGGCGGGCAAAATGTGAATAAGGTAGCTACGGCGGTCCGCCTTACGCACTTGCCCACAGGCATAATGGCTTCCTGCCAGGATGAGAGATCTCAGATAAAGAACAGGATGAAGGCCATGGCGGTGCTCAGGGCCAGGCTACTTGATATGCAACGGCGGAAGCAATCCGAAAGCATAGACAAAGAGCGGCGGATGCAGGTGGGCAGTGGACAGCGGGCGGAGAAGATTCGCACCTACAATTTCCCGCAGAATCGGGTCACCGACCACCGGATCAACTCAAGTTTTCATAACCTTCAACAGATTTTGGACGGAGAACTGGACGACATCGTTGAAGCTCTGATCAGCAAAGAGCAGGTGGAACAATTAGAAGCGGCTCTTACGTGATTTTGCAGGAAGCTCTACAATCAGCTACCCAGACACTACACAGGGCAGGAATCGCTGATGCGTCTGTCGAGGCAGAGCTTTTGCTGGGCCACGTTTTGGGGATATCCAGGACGCGTCTTTACACAGAACCAGAAAGGAGTTTGACTTCAGCGGAGGCAGAACGTCTCCGCCATCTTATCGGGCGTCGCCTTGCCCACGAACCTACTGCCTATATTCTGGGGCACTGCGAGTTTTACGGACTCGACTTCCGGATTGATTCTCGCACTTTTATCCCTCGGCCAGAAACGGAACTTCTGGTGGAAGAAGCCGTGGAGCTTGCCCGTCACATTTCCCGGCAAGAAGAACAAGTAATCATAGCTGATATAGGCACAGGCTGCGGAGCTATTGCTATCAGCCTGGCCCTGGCACTGCCCCAGGCCAGAATTTATGCCACTGATATTTCAGTCTCGGCTCTACAGATAGCCGAGATGAATTGCCGGCGCCACGCCGTTCGCGATCATGTGGAACTCCTGCAGGGGAATTTGCTTGAGCCGCTGCCTCAACCTGTAGATATACTGGTAGCTAACTTACCTTACATCAAAGGTCTTGAATTCAAAGATTTGAGCCCGGAGATAATAGACTACGAGCCGATGATCGCCCTGGCTGGCGGCGAAGACGGCCTGGACAAAATACGGCAAATGCTCCAACAAACGCCGGGGAAGGTCAATCGCAGAGCCTATCTTCTTTTGGAAATAGGCCAAGGGCAAGGTGAAATGGTGACTTCACTGGCGAAGGGCTGTTTCCCACAAGCCAGCATCGAACTAGTTTCGGACCTGGGCGGAGTGGAGCGACTGGTAAAGGTCGGGTTGTAGGTAAGAAGTCAATCTTGGAGCAGTGAAATGATGGAAGAAACAGAGCGCTTGGCTCAGCTGGTCGCAAGATCTCAGAAGGTCATTGTGTTTACGGGGGCCGGGATAAGCACGGAGTCAGGGATCCCTGATTTTCGGAGCCCGGGGGGAGTCTGGAGCAGATATGACCCTGAGGACTTCACCATTCAGAAGTTCCTGAGTGGTCCGGCTGCGCGCAAGACTATCTGGAACATGTCCATCGAAGGCGGGCTTCTTACTGAGGCTAAGCCAAATCTCGCCCACTATGCCATTGCCGAGCTCTACCAGCTGGGTAAGTTGGATTGCGTCATCACTCAAAATATCGACAACCTGCACCAGAAGGCTGGAGTGCCTGAAGACAAGGTGCTTGAGCTTCATGGCAATATGGGATGGGTGGTGTGCCTAACCTGCCGCAGACGCTTTCCAATGCCGGAAGTACTGCAAAAAATAAAGGAGGGGGTTGAAGTTCCTGATTGCCCTGACTGTCGGGGTATTTTGAAGCCGGACGCGGTGTTTTTTGGAGAGGCATTGCCGCAAGAGACGTTACAGGAAGCTATCCGGCGGGCGCAGAACTGCGATCTTTTTATCGTGATTGGCTCCACTCTTGTTATTTACCCTGCTGCTTATATTCCAACGTATGCCAGAGAGGCCGGAGCAACGTTGGCTATTGTTAATTTGACTCCGACCCCCTTCGATGACTACGCCGAAGTGGTCGTCCGGGGTAGGGCTGGCGAGGTAATGTCCAAGGTGATGGAGAAAATAAGGCTTTCTTGACTGTTGGGCTTGAGCTAGACCAGCTCCTGGATGCGCACTCTTTCCTCCTAGTCCACTACTCTTCGGATGCGCTTGACGTCCACTGCCTTGGCTGTCTTTTCATCCACTTCCACCAGAATTGCATCGAAGCTGACTTTTCCTTTGCCGACCGACAGCCGGCCCGGTATTTGAGTGAGGAAGCGGTTGATTACAGAATCCGGGTCATCGCCGATAACCGAATCTATAGGGCCGACCATGCCTATGTCGGTTACACAGGCGGTGCCTCCGGACAATATGCGGGCATCGATGGTGCCCACGTGAGTATGGGTGCCCAGCACAGCGCTGACGCGTCCGTCGAGGTATCTACCCATGGCCACTTTCTCCGAGGTTGCCTCGGCATGGAAGTCAACAATAATGGGGATTGACTTATGTTCAAACTCAGTCAGCAGCTGGTCCATGGCTCGAAAGGGACAATCGACGTGGGCCATGAAGACACGGCCAACGAGGTTAACTATCAGGACATTGTTCTTTAGCAAGTAGCCACGACCGGGATTCAGCGGGGGATAATTAAGTGGGCGAAGAATAGCAAGCTCACTGCCGAGATAGGGAATAATCTCGTTGTAAGCCCAGATATGATTGCCTGTAGTTATGACATCAATTCCGGAATCAAAGAGCTCTTCTGCCGTATTGGGGGTCAACCCCAACCCGCCAGCAGCATTCTCACCGTTGCCTACCACGAGGTCAATGTTATATTCATCACATAGCCCCGGGAGGATTTCCTTCACCGCTTGCCTGCCGGGCTTGCCGATGATATCGCCTATTGCCAGTATTCTCAATTCCTTCGACTTCCTTCGTCACTGTCTCCGACTTGACCGGGGATCTCAGGGGGTAATACGGGGCGCGACAGATTTACTTAGCGTAATCTATTGCTGTGGTCTCTCGAATGACTACTACTCTTATCTGCCCAGGATACGTCAGACTCTCCTCTATTTTCTTAGAAATATCCCGAGCCAATCTAACCGCGGCCAAATCATCAACTTTTTCTGGTTTCACCATGACGCGCACTTCACGGCCGGCCTGGATAGCAAAAGCCTTTTCTACACCGGGGAAATCGGCTGCTATGTCCTCCAGGTCCTTAACACGCTTCAAATAGTGCTCCAGGGATTCACGTCTGGCACCGGGCCGCGAACCACTTATGGCATCGGCAGCTGCAACGACGAAGCCCATGACGGTACTGGTCTCTGCCTCGCCATGATGTTCAGCAACGGCCTGAACCACCTCAGGATTTCTATCCCACTGTTTGACCAGGTCAGCACCTATCAAAGCGTGTGGGCCCTGAGTTTGATGGTCTATCGCCTTGCCAATATCATGCAGCAATCCGGCTTTCCTGGCGGCACTGACGTTAACCCCAATCTCACTGGCCAACATCCCCGCCAGGTGAGAGACTTCAAGACTATGCAGCAAGACATTCTGACCATAACTCGTGCGAAATTTGAGCTGGCCCAGCAGTTTAACCAGTTCGGGATGTAAGCCCGGTACCCCAGCTTCGTAGGCAGCTCGTTCACCCTCACTGCGGATAGTAGCTTCAACCTCTGCCTTGGTTTTGTCCACTATTTCCTTAATCCGAGCGGGATGAATGCGCCCGTCAAGGATAAGTCTGCCCAGGGCGAGCCGGGCTACTTCGCGCCTCACGGGGTCGAAGCTGGAGACAGTAACCGTCTCCGGAGTATCGTCAATAATAAGGTCAACGCCAGTAGCCTGCTCTAAGGCTCGGATATTGCGTCCTTCGCGTCCGATGAGCCGCCCCTTCATCTCGTCACTGGGCAGGGGAACAGCGGAGATTGTTGTCTCCGAAACAACGTCAGTGGCACACCTCTGGATAGCTGTGGCCAGAATGTCTCTGACTCTCCCGTCAGCCTCTTCCTTTATTTGCGCCTCCCACACCCTGACCTGTCGCGCGGCCTCTTCTTCAACCTCTTGCTTTAACATTTGGAACAGGAAAGTCTTTGCTTCTGTACTGGATGTGCCAGAGAGGGATTCCAACTTCGACAGCTGCTTTCCTCTGATCTCCTGGAGTTCAGCTGTTAGCCTCTCGACGTCCTTCTTCTTGTTCTCCAGGTCACGCTCACGTCGCTCTACACCCTCTAACTTCCGCTCCAGCGACTCTGCTTTCTGGTTGGCACGTTTTTCTATACGCTGTATTTCAAGGCGACGTTCTCTGTTTTCCGCCTCGGCGACGTTGGCGACCTTGATGGCTTCTTCTCTAGCTGCACGGAGTAGTTCATTATACTTGGTTGTTGCGTCATCTAGTAGCTTGTGTGCCTCTTTTCTTGTTCTTTGGACCTCCCGGTTGGCTACTAATTGTCTCACAAAGTATCCAATACCGATGCCCAAGACAAGAGCAAGACCAACGATGATATATAGATATTGCTCTAACATTTTCCCTCTTTATTTCGTTGTTGTAGTAAGTGCAAAACATTGCATGTTAATAATACCCTTTTGAAAGATTATCGTCAAATCGCTGTGCTAGTAGACTGTCCGTTAGCCCATTACCTTGCATTTCTTGTCCTGCAGGCAGAGATACTTATGTCAACATCGCGCGTAGCTCAGGAATGTGCAGTTTGATCGCTCTGGCCGTGGCATAGATTGATTCTTATCCTCATCGAATGAAGGTCTGGCGGTGCCGGTGTTATATAATGCTGCTGCGGAAGCCATGGATGAAGAACTAATCGCTCCCTGCGGAATGAACTGCAGCTTATGCTCAAGCTACCTGGCGATGAAGAACGACCTGAAGAGGAAGGGGTTCAGGAAGACGTACTGCGCTGGCTGCTTACCTGGCAGTAAGAACTGTCACTACAAAAGGGAGTGTGAACCATTGAGGAAGGGACTCATCCGATTTTGCCATGATTGCGCGAATTTTCCCTGTCGGCATCTGAAGACCCTCGATAAGCGCTACCGCACTTTCTATCATATGAGCATGATAGAGAACCTCGAATACATAAAAACTTATGGCATTGGACCATTTCTGGAAAAGGAATCAACAAAGTGGCGCTGCCCGAGGTGTGGTGGGGTGATATGCTGCCATAACGGGCTGTGCTATACATGTAATCTTGATGAACTACGCCGAAAGAAACACAAATATCGCTGGGAGGGATAGTGAAGAAGACGTGGCAGGAGAAATGGAAAGACAGAACCTCTTTCCCTGAGGTGCTCAGGCTGGAGAAGGGGTTTCCCTGTTACAAGGCCGTGCAGAAGATGGGTGCCGAGGTGGGGGATGGTGTCGTGCTGGTGAACCCATCGGAAGCAGTGACAATAATGGAGCGGGCGACAAGAGGGAAACTCATTACGACCGCGGAAGTATCGAGGCAAATAGCCAAGAATCACGATGCAAAAGCTTACTGCTTTTTGACTGCTGGGGTCATCTTCGGGTCTTCTGTTTGTAGCGAAGCGGTGTGATATTCTGCAGGTGGCAGGAAAATGGCAAAATTGATCAGAATGCCTCACGAAGTTCACGCATCCACATGCTACGTCAACGGCCTATTCGACGTCTTGAAATGGCAAGGAGCCAGGTATGATTATTTTCTATTACCTATCATTGGCGGTATGGCTTCGTTCGCTTATCTAAAATTCAAGATGGCTGAACCTCCTTGCATGGTTTACTGGGGTAATAGCCCTAAATACTTGCTTAAAGATCTGGGCGAGATAATTGGGTTCACTCAGACTACAGGTGAAGGTAAATCATTCAAGAATGAATTCCCCAAAATGAAGGAGCACCTGGAGAATAATGAGCCAGTGATGGTTGGCGCGCTGGACATGTATTACTTACACTACTACCCTGAACTGTACAGAAGAGAGCATGTCCCCATCCACTATGTTCTTCTGGTTGGCTATGATGACAATAGACAGATAGTCCATGTTCACGACTGCAGTGTGGATGGTGTGCAGGAGATTCCTTATATAGAATTCGAGAGGGCTCTAGATGTCAACGTCCCGGGCATGAGCAAGAAGAATACGTTCAGAGTCTTTCGACCACCTCAAAACATGCCGACCGAACTTGAAGTTGCCGAACAAGGTTTTGCCTGCAAGGCCAGGCGAATGCTCAGACCATCTGTGGGTATGTTCGGCATTCCCGCCATGAGAAAATTGGCCAATGAAATTGTTTCTTGGACAAATGCCGATTGTTTCAGACATATGGTTGCATATGCCGGATTAACGCCTCCGCTGATTGCCGAAGACTTGTCTCACAATGATGGGTTACGATTTGAGCAAGCACGAGTGTTCGGCGACTTGGGGCAGAGATACCGGAGAAAAGAATGGAGCGACGCAGCCAGTCTCTTCAGAAAATCGGGCGAACTCATCGTGGAGTTGTGCCAACGAGCACTGGAATATGATGGTCGGGGCTGCTCAACATTCCTCAACAAGATAGTCGATACCGAGGAAGAAGCCTATGCATCGTTGTTGAAAGAGGCGTAACCTTATGTCTGAAATTGGTCAGTACGCACTCACTGAAATCGTTCAATTTGCCTGGGTTGCCAGGTCACGACCATACTTCGACATAGAGCCTTCTTCGATGTAAAATACTCCCCTATTATGAGCACGAAGAGGTCGGTAAAGCTGAACACGGTCTATTTGGGTCTTCTTCTGTTTATTGTCGCCCAAATGCTCATTCTTCTTGTAGCTCCCCGCATAAATCCATTCCTGGACAAAAACGATATAGAAATACCGACCCTGCCATCCGAGCCGGTATATTGGTGGCCCGGGGAAGTGACATTGCCTGATGGGAATGTCGTCGAAGTCCCGGCCAATTCAGCGTTAGGGCCGATTCTAATCTATATTTTCGCGGCGGCGGCTGTCCTTGGAGTTACGCTCTACAAGATTCCTCTTACGGCTTTGAAGGTCTTTCTGAGGCTCTTGTTTGCCCTGCTGTTCAGTTGGGGTGCGTTTATCGCAACTGTCTTCTACGTGCCCCTGCCCCTGGCTGTCGCCATCGCCATAGCATTTGGCACATTCTGGTTTTTGATACCACTTGTCTGGCTACATAACCTGGTGTTGATTCTGGCGGTTAGTAGTTTAGGAGCAGTTTTCGGTCGCTTCATCACGCCCTGGACGGCGATGGCTATCATTTTAGCGCTGGCCGTCTACGACTTCCTGGCGGTTCGTTTCAAGTTTATGGTTTGGATGGCAGACAGACTATCCGAGGTAAATGCCCTGCCGGCACTAATCATTCCCAAAGACTATTCCGAGTGGAACCTAAACCTAAAAAAGCGCGGAGAGAAGCTGATAGAGGTGAATCCGGCGAAGAGGGAATACTCTATACTGGGTGGTGGCGACGTTGCTTTCCCTTGTCTGTTGACAGCCTCCGTTTATTTTGCCCACGGCTTTAAGCCGGCGGCTATTGTGGCAGCGTTTGGACTGGTGGGACTCGTCAGCGTCTACGCGATTCAGGCGATATTCCTAAAAGGGAAGCCGATGCCGGCGCTGCCGCCTATCGCAGCCTTCACATTGGTTGGATTGCTAATTATCTAGTGAGATAAATTCGTGCTGGGTTGCCTAGCCAGAAAATGAACTGCAGGGATACGTCACATTACACTCTTCTACGCAGTCCAAAGAGCTTGTGCATACTCGAGCGCCACGTGTACCGCGTTCTAGAGTATTAGAATAGGAGGGAACAATGGCTTCTGTGAATGATGTGCTGCGCGAACTCCAGTGTAAGGCGAATCCAGAGCAGTTGGTCGGGATGGCTAAATATGGGATAACAATTGAGCAGAGACTGGGCGTCTCGGTTCCCGATATGCGAAAACTGGCTAAAGAGGTAGGGAAAGACCACAAACTGGCACTAAATCTGTGGAGGACTCGAATAGCTGAAGCAAGGATCGTGGCTGGGATGGTTGGCGATCCTGCTAAGCTAACTGAAGAGCAGATGGAAGACTGGGTGCAAGACATTAATTCATGGGATGTGTGCGACCAGGTATGCATGAATCTTTTTGAAAAGAGCCAACTGGCCTGGAAGAAAATTATCGATTGGTCTGAGCGGGAAGAAGAGTTTGTCAAAAGGGCTGCCTTTTCCCTGATAGCTTGTCTGGCATGGCATGATAAGAAGGCGGGCGACGACAAATTCATCAAATTGTTCCCTGTAATAATACGAGAGGCTACGGACGAGCGTAACTTCGTCAAAAAAGCCGTGAACTGGGCCCTTAGAAACATTGGGAAAAGGAACTTCAACTTGAACAAAGCCGCAATAAATACTGCAAAGGGAATCCAGCGACTTGACTCTAAGGCTGCTCGCTGGATTGCTGCCGATGCCATCAGAGAACTGGAGAGCGACGCCATCCAACGCAGGCTTAAGAGCTGAACATTAGGCTAGATTGCGCAGCTCGGGCCAGAACTTCGGATTGCTGCTTCTTGACCTTACCTTCCGGCTAGAACACGGTACAAACGGCCTATTGACTGTCTTTCAGATACCAGTACAATAATTTCCATAGGAAGACTGTGGATTTGATGAAGGTCGGAACCTGACAATAACATGGTCGGTGACGATATGCCGATGCATTAGTTTATTGAGAAGATGATTGACATTTCGGGCCGGTAGTCAAAGGAGGGTTCAATATGCATAAGGTGGATCTTCAAAAGAGATGGGCATCATTAACTCTGTCTCTCCTTCTAATATTCTCTTTGGCTGTTAGCCTAGCTCCTCAAACCGTTCTTGCCGACGCTGGACAGGAACTGCATCTGAGTCCCTATCAAAAGATTGTCACCGACCCAAGCGGGCGTCAGCTTATTCAGGCCATCTTCCCCATGCCCCCGTCAAAGACAAGGGCAGACGTGGCAGCTGTGCCAGATGTGCGTATAGTGGGAGCAATCAATACCCTACCAAACGTGCCGGCGTTTGACTGGAGCTATGGCTGTGCTGCTACTTCAGCGGCGATGCTTTTCGGCTATTACGACCGCACTGGCTACAGCAGTATGTATACCGGCCCAGCAAGCGGCGGTGTCTGCCCGCTGGACAACTCTGTCTGGGGTCACACAACTTATCCCAGAGTTACCTGTGGTGAATGCCCTCTTAGCGCCACTCACGATGGCATTGATGGCAGAACGATAAAAGGGCACGTTGATGACTACTGGATAGACTATGGCAATGTCGGCCCTGACCCTTACGCTACTAATGGGTGGGCGGAACATACACTTGATTGCGTCGGCGATTATATGGGCACCAACCAGGCAAGATACAGTAGTATTGATGGAGGCACGACATTCTACCTCAATCCTAACGGTGACCCCCTCTATGACTACACAGGTTGTGAGCCCACTTACCGTGACGGCTGCCACGGCATGAAGTTATTCGCTCAGTCCTGTGGCTATATGGTAATGACAAATTTTAACCAGCTGATACAAGGACAGGGGACTGACCCTAACAAAGGCTTCACCTTCTCTGATTTCCAGTCTGAAATTGATGCTGGGCGCCCAGTACTTATCCTCGTTACCGGCCATATGATGATAGGATATGGTTACGACACCTCCACAAATACCATCTATGTACATAATACATGGGATTACTCTAGCCATACGATGACTTGGGGCGGAACCTACTCCGGCATGCAGCATTTTGCAGTAACTATCATCCGGCTGAACTCACCAGCGCTCAACGCGCCGAGCGACCTAGTAGCTACTCCCGTCTCTTCCTCCCAGATTGACCTTACCTGGCAAGATAACTCCGGTGACGAGACCGGATTCAAAATAGATAGGAGGACAAGCTCTGGCTCCTATTCTGAGATAGCCACCGTAGATGCCGGTGTCACCAGTTACAGTAATAGCGGGCTTAGTACTGGTGCCACCTACTATTATCGTGTAAGAGCATATAATTCTGCCGGCAATTCTGACTACTCCAACGAGGCTTCGGCAACCATTCTGCCACCACCGGCGGTGCCGATATTAAAGTCGCCGGCCAGTGGCTCAACGGTGTCCAGCCTGACGCCCAGGCTGGAATGGAATGCTTCAAGTGGAGCAGTCTCTTATGGGTTGCAGATATCGGCC
>MGMS01000029.1:39063-90025 GCA_001796515.1 Chloroflexi bacterium RBG_13_51_36 | reverse complement strand
GCTGCGGCGATACACTGCATTGGGGGCGGTATTCAATGTAAGGGTTGGCCCCGCGATGACAGCGAAAGAAAGGCCGCCATAGCCGCGGGAGTTGACGTTGATAAAGTATACAAGACAGAGGACCTGATAGATAGTGACGATGTGTTTTTTGCCGCCACCGGGGTCAGTAGTGGCGAATTGCTGAAAGGGGTACGCTACTTTGCCGGCGGGGCACAGACTCAGTCTCTAGCAATGCGCTGCCGCTCTGGTACCGTCCGCTGGGTAGACTCCTGGCACAACTTCAACCGCCTTGACAAACTGGTGTCTTGAAACTCCATTAAGTGAATTCATATCCTTACGTTCATCAGCATTATAGTCAGGTGCTATAATGTCACTATTATCTAAGAAGTTGTCAATAGTTTTTTGTGCGGTGTCGAAGACATACTATGGAGTTAAGGAGTCACAAAATGCTAACTTGTGTGTCAACTCCTCTAAGTAGATAACCAAACCTGTCACCAGTGGACACGTCAATGGGACCTTCATATTCATGAATTCCGGTCATCAAGTTTCTGAATCACCCATCATTTAATGAATCCCCTTTCCGAATTGGAAATAATACGCATAAGTAACGAAATTTTCTGCGATGTTTAAGGAAAACCTATTGACATTCCAGAGACGATGGCTTATCCTTTTAAAAAAAGGGAGGTGAACAGATGCAAGCATACTGCATGAAGTGCCGCGCCAAGAGAGAGATGAAGAACACCCGAAGCATAGTCATGAAGAACCGCAGGCCGGCTACCCAAGGCGTATGTCCCGTATGCGGGACCAAGATGTTCAGAATAGGGAAGGGCTAGAACCAATATAGTAGTTGGCAGAACCACTGAAAGGCTGGGTATCTGCAATGGTGCCCAGCCTTTTGTTATCGGCTGATATCCGAGTTGGAGTTATGCTCGCCAACAGCAGAAATCATTCCTAAATCGGTCGTTCGAATTCAACTCAGCCAACGGGAAAAATCCACGGGACGCTGATTATCCCCAACTCTATTAAGCGCGTTATTAAGAGCACTATAGCACCTGCCACAAGCACACCGAGCCCAACGGTGAGAAAGGCCCTCCTCCAATCCATGCCCAGCAGCCAGGCTAAAATAGTCCCCGTATATGCGCCGGTGAGAGGCAAGGGCACAGCCACAAACAAAAACAGTCCCCAGAATCCGTATTTATCCACTTTCGGCTTGCCTCTTCGCCTCAAATTGTTCAGGTATCTGTCGAACAACGGGATTCGGTACAGGAGCTTATCGTAAAAAAGGCGCAAGGCAAAAAAGACGGGAAAGAATATGAGGGCGTTAGCGATGATTGCTATGAAGAAGGTGAACCAGGGATCTAGCCCATAATGTAATATCCCTAACGGTATACCGCCCCTTAGTTCGCTAATGGGCGAAACGGTGGCTAGCAGAACCCAAGCTATTTTCTCTGCCATTGTATGCTTCCAGGACAGCGCTGACTATGAACAGGAACCACAGTTTAACACATGTTATTACACTTTGTGCTCATTGCCAATCACTCGATTCCGTGCTATCCTCTATTCACTTAGCTTAAGACAGTAAGTGAACACGAAAAGACTCTTTGGCACCAGTGGCATACGGGGCATAGCCAACGAGGACCTGTCGCCCGACTTGTGCCGTCGGGTTGCCTCCGCCATAGGCACTACATTGCCTCCCGCGTCCGCAGTTTGTATAGCCACTGACACAAGGACAAGCAGGGACATAATCAAAGACGCGATTACTGCGGGTTTGCTTTCCTGCGGCATTAATGTAGTTGATTTGGGTATGTTGCCAACCCCGGCGCTGGCGTTGCTTACCCGGGAATCAGGCTTCGCCGCTGGAATTATGGTCACAGCTTCCCACAATCCGCCCGAGTTCAATGGAATCAAGCTTTTCACCGGAAACTCGTTGGGATATAGTCACGCTCAGGAAGCAGAGATAGAAAGGATTTTTTTTGGAAAACAATTCCGTGCGGGGAAGATAGGAACTCTAGAGCAAGCAGACGATATGAGACAAAGATATCTTTCTTTTATCAAAAGCAAGCTTTCCTGGCCGGAATTTGATCACCATCTGAAAATAGTCGTTGACCCGGGTAATGGCGCTGCCTCCAAGTTTGCCAGCGACATCTTTGTCCAGATGGGCTTTCATGTAATACCTGTAAACGATGAGCCAGATGGCCTCTTCCCGGGCAGAGGTCCTGAGCCGAAAGCAGACACCCTTCAGGGTACAATCGATTTCCTGAGACAGAACAACGCCGACTTGGCCGTCTGCTTCGACGGGGATGCCGACCGCGTTGTTTTCTGCGACAGGGAAGGATTCCTCGGCTTCAACGAGCCCATCGCCTTCATGTCGAGACTGGTCGTCAAGAAAACGAGAAAGAAGAGAATTGCCACTACAGTGGAAACTGGAACTCTCCTTGACCTGGCAGTCAAGGACCTGGGAGGGGAAGTAGTCAGAGGCAGAGTTGGTGATACCGCTGTGGCTCACCTGGCTCGGGAGCTCGACGCTGCCTTAGGGGTGGAACAGGTAGGCGTCTATATCATCCCCGAGGCGGGCTACTATCCGGACAGCATCTTCGCCTCACTCTCATTGTTGGGTCAGCTAGGCAGTGCCGGCGACATCAGACAGTATTTCCAGGGAATGCCCAGATTATTCTTCGAAAAAACCAAGGTTTTCTGTCCTGATGAACTCAAAGAATCAGTCATGACCGGGACAAAGGAAAGGGCTCACCTCTTTGCTCCCGATGACATAAACACTCTGGACGGCCTGAGGCTGGAGTTTCCTGACTCCTGGGTACTCATCCGAGCCAGTGGCACCGAGCCTGTCATCCGAGTAATCGCTGAGTCAACGTCACAGACACGAACTGATGAGCTTAGGAGCAAAGGCAAGAAACTGGTTCAGAGTCTGGTGGAGGCCAACAAATGAAAGCCGTATTGCTTTGCGGTGGCCGTGGGAAGAGGATGTTTCCCATTACCGAGGACAAGTTTCTCCTTCATTTCCTCGGGAAGACACTGCTTGAACATCAAATACAAATGGCCTGCGAGGCAGGTTTGAGCCATTTTGTAGTCATCGGGAATCCGGAAAACACAGCGAAGATAAAGCAAATAACGAGAAGAATTCCCGGGATAGAAGTCGAGTTTGCCCTGCAGAAGAAGGCATTAGGTATCGCTGCCGCTCTGCAGAGCGCCGAGCCTTTCCTGCGAGGGCAGCTTCTGGTCATAAATCCCAATGATGTCTTCTCAAGCTCGGCATACACCAAAATAATCGCGGCAGCCAAGAAGACCTCTGCCTCCTCTTCTATCCTGGGTTACCAGGTCCAGGAATACTTTCCGGGAGGCTACCTCCGGGTAAACCCTCGAAATGAGTTACTGCACATCGTGGAGAAACCCGCTCCGGGTAAGGAACCCAGCGACCTGGTGAACATCTTGATTCACTATCATAATGACCCGAAGGAGCTCTTGCACCATATTGAAACCGTACGGACTACCAAGGATGATGTCTATGAATGCGCCCTGGACAAGATGGTGAGAGCAGGACACAAAATCAAGGTGATTCCCTACAAGGGTTTTTGGGGACCAATAAAGTATCCCTGGCATATCTTGAAAGTGATGGAATATTTCCTTGACAACGCACAACCCTACGTTGCCCCTTCAGCCCGCATCTCCAAGAAAGCGAGCGTCGAAGGGAAGGTTGTCCTGGACGACAATGTCAGGGTGTTGGAGAATGCTGTGATTCGAGGCCCTGCCTATATCGGGGCGAACTCCATCATTGGCAATAATGCCCTGGTGCGAGACTACAGCCACATTGGTTCTAACTCCGTTATTGGCTATTCCACTGAAGTAAAGCACTCCTACATTGGCAACAATTGCTGGTTCCACTCCAATTACGTCGGCGACTCGATAGTGGACGACGATTGCTCCTTCGGCGCTGGCGCCGTGCTGGCCAACTTCCGTCTCGACGAGGAAAATATCCAGGTAGAAGTCTCCAATAGTCTGGTAGATACCGGCTATGATAAGCTAGGGGCGATTGTCGGTCGAGGCTGCCGCATCGGAGTAAACGCCAGCCTCATGCCCGGCGTTCGTGTAGGTCCTGATTCTTTCGTGGGACCTCAGGTCTGGTTGCGTGACGACCTGGCGGCAAACAAGATGATCTTGCTTGAGCCCCGATACCAGGTCACACACAACGAAACAAGACTCGATGAAGGCAAGAGAAGAGAACTGTTGAACAAGTTCAGGGGATGAAGAGGGCAGAATCGCGAGGCAAGGCTCCCTTCCAGCTATGTTCTGATCACGTTTTTCAGATTTGTGGAGGAGAACTATGACGAATGAAAAGCTAAGAACCATGGGCAGGCAATTGGGTCGCCGTTCCTGGGCGGAACCCTGGAAAATCAAGATGGTAGAGCCCATCACGATGACCGGCAAGGACGAGCGGCGCAAGTATCTCGCAGAAGCCGGTTATAACACCTTCCTGCTGCGCTCACAGGACGTCTACATCGACCTGCTTACTGACAGCGGCACAAGCGCCATGAGTGACAGGCAGTGGGCCGGTATCATGTTAGGCGATGAGGCTTACGCCGGGAGCCGTAATTTCTATCATCTGGAGGAGGCGGTCCGGAATTACTATGGATACCGGTATATGGTGCCCACCCACCAGGGCCGTGGCGCTGAACACATCCTCAGCCGCACGCTGATAAGGCCCGGCCATTACGTACCGGCCAACATGTACTTCACCACGACGCGTTTGCACCAGGAACTGGCGGGCGGCACCTTCGTAGATATCATCATCGACGAGGCACATGACCCTGCCAGTGAGCACCCTTTCAAGGGCAACGTAAGCCTGGACAAGCTTGAGGTGTTAATCAAGCGCGTAGGCGCTAAGAAGATTCCCTATGTTAGTTTGGCCGGGACTGTAAACATGGCAGGCGGTCAGCCGGTGAGCATGGCCAACGCGCGGGCGCTGCGCGCCCTGTGCGACCGTTACGAAATCCCTGTTTACCTTGATGCCACCCGAATGGTTGAGAACGCTTTCTTCATCCAGGAACGCGAGGAGGGATTCCGAGACAAGAGCGTCGCCACCATTCTTAAGGAGTTTTGCAGCTTAACTGACGGCGCCTGGATGAGCGCGAAGAAAGACCACATGGTGAACATCGGTGGCTGGCTAGCAGTCAACGACAGTGACTTGTTTGACGAGCTGCGCAACCTGGTGGTGGTCTACGAAGGGTTGCATACGTATGGCGGTATGGCGGGACGTGATATGGAAGCATTGGCCATCGGGATCACCGAAGCCGTGGATGACGCCCATGTCCGGGCTCGTGTCGAACAGGTTCGCTATCTGGGTACATTGTTGCTCGACTGGGAGATACCGATTGTAAAGCCGATAGGAGGCCACGCCGTCTTCCTGGATGCCCGGAGGTTCTATCGTCATTTACCTCAGAGCCAGTTTCCAGCTCAGACACTGGCTGCCGAACTATATCTCGATTCTGGCATCCGAGCTATGGAAAGAGGCACTGTTAGTGCCGGGAGAGATCCTGAAACCGGTGATCATCGCCATCCCAGTCTGGAACTGACACGCTTGGCGATACCCCGCCGGGTATACACCCAGGCGCACATGGACGTCGTGGCTGAATCAGTAAAAGCCGTATACGATATCCGCGGGGAGGCACGGGGCTTGAAGATGGTTTACGAGCCCAAATACCTCCGTTTCTTCCAGGCCCGCTTTGAACCCGTCCCACGAGACTAGGGCCCCTTTCCAGGCCTGACCCAGCGAGATTGGTATTGCGCTGTGTCCCATAGCCAGCATTGTCTTGTTTCAATAGAGGACACTAACGCAGGCATGAGGACCAGCCATGACCCAGACCGTGATATAATTGGCTGGAGAAAACTAGATGTGTGGCATCATTGGTTATTGTGGTCAGAAGCCGGCGGTTCCCATTGTCCTTGACGCTCTGAAGCGTCTGGAATATCGAGGCTATGATTCAGCGGGCATAGCCTCCTTGTCCGATGGCGAATTGTTGATAAGGAAAGATGCCGGCAAGGTCGACGATGTCATCCGGAAACTCAACCTGGCCAGCCTTCCCGGCAACGTAGCCATCGGGCATACTCGCTGGGCGACTCATGGCGCTGTCACTCAATCCAACGCCCACCCTCATACCGATTGCGGAGGCAGAGTAGCCGTAGTCCACAACGGCATCGTTGAGAATAATCGGCAACTTCGCCAGGGACTCATCGCAGGAGGACACAAGTTCACCTCGGAAACCGATACCGAAGTCATCCCTCACCTCGTCGAAGACGAACTCAGGAACGGATGCTCTCTGGAACAGGCCGTGTTGAATATCGCTCCGAAACTCGAGGGCTCTTATGCTTTCCTGGTCATATCACTTGGTGACCCCGGCAAAATTGCAGGTACAAGGAGAAACAATCCACTGATTGTTGGCATCAACGGCCCCGATTACTATGTTAGCAGCGATGCTCTGGCTTTCTCTCAATATACCAACCAGGTGATGAGCCTGGAAGACAATGAGGTAGTAGTACTGACGCGAGAAGGAGTCGAATTCTTCGATGCGCGGGGATGCAAGCTGGTCAAGCAAGCCCGGAAACTCGACCACAGTTGGGCCGAGAGCAGCAAAGATAGTTACCAGCACTTCATGCTCAAGGAGATAATGGACCAGACTCAGGTGCTTGACCAGATAGTCCGTCAGGATGAGAAGACATTTACTGAGACCGCCCTGGATATCTTGAGGGCAAGACAGGTGATTATAACTGCCTGCGGCAGCTCCCGCTATGCCGCTCTGGTCGGCAGATATCTCTTTTCCAAAGTGGGCAAGAAGTTCTGCGATGTAGTCATGGCTTCTGAGTTCGGTTATTTTGCCGACTCCGTAGACAAGAACACCGTTGTCATCGCCGTTTCCCAGAGCGGCGAGACCGCCGATATAATCGACGGGGTAAAGGCTGCCAAAGACGCCGGGGCTCAAGTTATCTCCATCATAAACCGCCCCAACTCCATACTGGCTGATCTGAGCCACCAGGTCATCTACCTGAATTGTGGTGCTGAGATAGCCGTGGCCGCCACCAAGACCTTCCTGTCCCAGCTGGCCCTATTCTACCTGCTGTCCTTCTCCATGATTAATGACTTCAACGAAGCGTCAGCCAAGCTTATTAGCTTGAACAGCGAGATAAGCAAAGTCCTGGACTGCAATAAAAGCGAGCTTATCACGCTCAGCCAGAAGCTGAAAGATAAGAACGATTTCTACTACATAGCGCGAGGAATTAACTTTGCCATAGCCTCTGAAGGCGCCTTGAAACTTAAGGAGGTCTCCTATGTGCACGCCGAAGGTATGCCTGCCGGGGAACTCAAGCACGGCACCTTGGCCCTCATCGAGCCTGGTACACCCGTGGTGGTGATTTGCCCCGCCGACTATACGTTCAACGAAACCCTGAGCAATGCCATGGAGGCAAAATCGCGTGGCGCCTACATTATCGGCGTTTCCGACAAGGAAGGTGACCTTTACGATTCCTGGGTCAGACTCCCTCAAGTTGATGAGTTACTCTATCCTATGGTGGCCGTCGTCCCCCTTCAGCTCCTGGCGTACTACGTCGCCATCAATCGGGGATGCGACCCTGACAAGCCCCGCAATCTGGCAAAATCGGTAACTGTCAAATGAGGTTATGGAGTTCATAGAGTTTGTAGAGTTGATTGAGTGAAAATTGAAAGGTTCGAAGATATTAAGGCATGGCAGGAGGCAAGAGTTCTGGTCAAGATGATCTACAATGCCACAAGATCTGATAGAGATTTCACTGGCGATTACAGATTCAGAGAGCAGATTCAAGGTGCGTCTGTTTCTATAATGTCCAACATAGCAGAGGGATTCTCAAGGCGAACAACAAAAGAATTCGTACAGTTTTTGTTTATTGCCAAAGGCTCAGTAGCTGAAGTCCAGAGTCAGCTTTATGTTGCCTTAGACCAAAGCTACATCAATGGAGAGAAATTTGACGAGTTCTACTCCCAATCCGACGAAGTAGCCCGCTTGATTTCTGGCTTCATCAGCTACGTCCTGAACAAGGACAAACCCCACGAGCCTCAAGAACGCAACAAACTCAAGCAACTCAACGAACTCAACAAACCCGAAATGCTCAAGGAACCCAAATGACTCAACGAACTCAAGGAACTCAACAGACGCAAGGAACTCAACAGACTAAGGTCAGAGTCCTCGCCGGCATAGCTGCCTACAACGAAGCAAGGTACGTCGGAAGTATAGTCCTCCAGGCAAGGCAATATGTGGACGAGGTCATCGTAGTTGACGATGGGAGCAAGGATAACACCGCCCGGGTAGCCGAGCTCGCCGGTGCCACCATAATCCGCCACCCTGAAAATAGGGGCAAGGGCGCAGCCATCCAGAGCATATTTGCGGAGGCAAAGAAGAGAAATCCGGACGTGCTTGTCCTCTTAGATGCCGATGCCCAGCATGACGCTAACGAGATTCCTATCCTCATCAAACCAGTCGAGGAAGGTTTTGACCTCGTCATCGGTTCAAGAGAAGCTCAGAAAGATAAGACGCCCAAATACCGCCGCATCGGGCAAAAAGTCATTTTCGGCTCAAGCCGTCTCGCTTCCAAGACCAATGTCGCCGATTCCGAATCAGGCTTTCGAGCCCTTTCACCGAAGGCAATAAAGGAACTTGATTTGAAGGAGAACGGGTTCGCCATAGAATCGGAGATGATAACCCGCGCCGCCGACAAAAACCTCAAGATAACCGAGGTGCCCATCTCAAACATATATACAAAAGATGGTTCCACACTCAACCCGATAAGACATGGCATAGATGTGCTCAGCCGGATAATAGTCATGATTTCGCAGAGGAGACCCCTGTTCGTCTTCGGAGTGGCCGGCGGTGTTTTGCTGGTAATTGGACTCGTCTTCGGTTTCAGAGTGGTTAATATAGCCAGTACAACAGGCCATCTGGCCACAGGCAGCGCCGTCTTGACCGCACTGTTCATCATTGCTGGTATACTGACCATCTTTACCGGCATAATCCTCAACGCCCTGAGCAGGCGTAAATAGAGATCAGTTTATAGAGTTATAGAGTTTGTTGGGTTCATTGAGTTTATAGGGCTCTGCGAGGGCAGCCATGCAGAGTAGCCGGGAGTCAAAGGTGACGATTCGAACTGCGTCACCGACTTAGATTTTCAAGTCAAGGGCGAAAATAATCGCCCTGGCAACAGTGGCCATCTTTTGAGGGGAAAGGGTGGTAATCCACTCAGTCAGCCTGGCTTTAGGAATGGTGAGGATCTCATCCAGGTTCACCACACACTGTTGAGGCATCCCATCTTCAGGACCAAGCGGTACTTCGACCGGGATGTCGCGAGCAATACGTGTGACTATGCCAACAGTAATCGAGGTTCTCACTCTGTAGGCAACGTCCCTCGACAATAGGACTACCGGTCGCCTGCCGACAGGTGGCGGTAGCTCAGCCCACCATACCTGGCCGCGCCGCACTTACCAGGACTCCTCGGGCAAAATTTCACCAGCCATAGCTATCTGAGCCTCTCCCGTTCGCGATTCTTCGGGCAACCTTTCATACCCCTGCTGATATAACTGATCCAGCTCTTCGGACTCCACCTGTTCCAGATAGCGCCTGCAGGCCTTGCGAATCAACTCTGCCCTGGCTTTGTTTTGTTTCCTGGACGTCTGGTCCAGCGCAACAAGCAACTCTTCATCAACCGGAACCTGTATCACCTTCTTGACCATGCAGTTCCTCCACATTTCATACCACAATCATCATAGCCTATAACTTGTGTAAGGTCAAGCCCAAGTGGGGGATAAGGCACCGGACTGCGCGATGAAAGAATCACCAAGATTGCTTCGTCGCCTTCGGCTCCTCGCAACGACAGAGCCGGTGTCGTTGCGAGTCCGTCCCCGATTGACCAAAAATCTCGGCACGAAGCAATCTAACCATCTCAACGAACTCAACAAACTCAATAAACCCAATGAACTCAATAAACTCGATGTCTTGACTAATGCAACTCCCGTCTCTAGACTATTGAACAGTCCGGAGAAAGCCATGCCAAAGAGAGTCTCGGTGATTCTGGTCAACTACGACGGGATGCCGCATCTTGACGCCTGTATTTCATCAGTCTTGAAACAAAGCTACACCGATTTCGAGGTTATCCTCGTCGACAACAACTCCAGCGATGGCAGCCTGGAATACGCCCGAAGCAAATTCCCCCACTTAACATTCGTAACGAATAACGAGAACCTGGGTTACGCCGGCGGCATTAACAGCGGCCTGGCCCATGCCGGCGGAGAGTACGTTGCACCGCTCAACGTAGACACCGAGGTTGCTCCCGACTGGCTGGGCGCCATGGTGACTTTTCTGGATGAGCACCCTCAGGCAGGAGCTGTAACGCCCAAGGTCCTGCTGTTTGGTGACCGGACTAAAATCAATGCCCTGGGGTTGAATATTCACATAGCCGGACTGGGCTTTTGCCGCGGCCTCGGCAAGAAGGATGACAATTCAATCATCGCTGAGAACGTGCCCGGGGTCAGCGGTTGCTCCTACCTGGTCAGGCACCAATTACTCGAGCAGATGGGCGGCGCGCCCGGCTGGTGCTTCATGGGAAACGACGATGTCATCGTCTCATGGCTACTGCGTTTGATGGGCTACGAACTGTATTGCCTGCCCGAATCAGTGGTATTTCATAAATACAGCCTGAAGATGAACCCGGAGAAACTGTATCGTCTCGAGAAGAACAGACATATTCTGCTATTGAGCACGCTGAAGCCTTTGACACTGCTGGTTTGCCTGCCTGTTTTCCTGGCGATAGATTTCATGATAATTACCTACGGTCTAGTGAAGGGCCGGTCGTATGTCAGGGCCAAATTTGCCGCCCTGGCTTCCCTGTGGCGGGAGCGGAGCGACATAAGACAGAGGCGCGGCCGGTACCAATTGCTCAGAGAGGTCTCTGACCTCGCTTTGTTCCGCCGCCTAAACTGGAACCTGGCCTGGGCTCAATTATGGGGCATTCGGTGAGGATTTGTTCCCGCTTTGCTACGAGAGCCTGAGGTTGAGGTGGGAGCAACACGAATATGGACGTGAGCATCATAATCCTGACCAAAAACGCCGGAGAAGCTTTCTCCAGCCTACTTCAACGGCTTTCCTCCCAGAAGCTCGATGGCGACTATGAAATCATCGTCATAGACTCGGGTTCCACCGATGGCACTCTGGAAACTGCTCAGAACTTCCCGGTGAAAACCGTGCGCATAAAACCTGAGGAGTTTCACCACGGCCGCACGAGAAATCTGGGTGCCCAACAGGCTGACGGCAGAATCCTGGCATATATCACGCAAGATGCCCTTCCTCTCCATGACGACTGGCTTCGTGAATTAACCGATGACCTCAAGGACCCGCAGGTGGCCATGGTCGTGGGCCGGCAAGTCCCCTGGCCGACCACCAAGCCTCCTGAGAAATTCTTCTACAACTACTACTTCCCCGAACACAAGATCGAGGTAGCTCACGGCGCTCCGGACTACTACCGTGACAACATGTTCATATCGAATGTCAACTCGGCCATAAAGCGGGATGTCTGGCAGCAGTTCAAGTTCTCCGAAGACATAGTTCTGGCTGAAGACAAGGAAATTGCCAGGCGCATGTTGCTTGCCGGCTGGAAAATCGTCTATCAGCCGGACGCCGTTGTCTACCATGCCCATGACTTCAGCCTGCGGTCTATATTCCGGAGGTCTGTGGACGCCGGCACAGGCCTGAGGCAGGGAGTCAATGTGCCCAGGTCAAAGAACTGGGTCATCGGCAGGCTGGGGTACTTTGCCAGGGAAGCCAGGTATATTATGAGCGACGAAGGATGGTGGAAGTGGCTGCCCTACAGTGCGGCCTACGAGGCCAGCAGACTGTTGGGTGTAGTAGTGGGATGGCTTAGAGGAAGAGTGCGCAGGAACGCGTAGTGCGAGGCAATCTTAACATCCTGCCTTCCTCTCAAGAGATTGCCGCGTCGCCCTTCAACGAAAGGGCTTCTCGCAATGACAGAACGGAGGTGCCATTGCCAGCCCGTCCCCGACCAAATTGGGATCTCGGGGTACGGTAATCCCAGGAGACCGTGAGGCGGGGATCAACCTCGCCACTACATGAACAGCCCGGCAGAATTGGGGGGGGGGTACAAGACCCGAAGCTCCGCATTGTAGCGTGTCCAGCGCCGCTGAATATGTGTTAGAATTAAATAGACATTGAGATTATAGACCGCTAACGGAGGCAATTGGATAGCATGCCCAAGGTAGAATTAGAGTTAGAAGTAGAACAAATAGCCAGAATACTAGAAGCGCTTAGCCAGCAGGAATTAGAAACGCTGGAGCTTCTACTGCAACCGAAATTGGCCGCGGAGGTCAGGCAAAGGCGACAAGCAGCAAGGACAGAGCTTGAGCAAGGAAAAACTCTGTCCAAAGCGGAGCTATTTGTTGACTGACAGACCAACGTATACTGTCAAATTTGCAACCTCAGTCAAAAGAGACGTTCGTAAACTAGATAAGCAATTACAGAGGATACTAAAAGAAGAACATCTTACCAGTATTGAAAGGGACCCATTCAAGGCTGCGCCACTTCTCTACGAATTCCGAGGACTCTGGTCTTACCATTTTAGCCACAAAGGAAAGCAATACAGAATCATATATGAGGTCTATCCTGAAGAGCACATTGCTCTGGTGGTCATGGTTGGGAGCAGAGAAAGACTCTACGAAGCTTTGAGACGGCGGGTTAAGTAACTCTGGAGGCAAGAGATTGCCGCGTCGCCCTTCAACGGAAGGGCTCCTCGCAACGACAGAAGGGATTCTTTCACAGTTCGACGTCCTCATTCTCTCGGCTCCGGCAATACGGAAGGTACACCATAGGCGTGGTATAATGAAGAAGAGAATGAAAATAGAGAACTGAAGGAGGAATTCCAGGCGGAACTAAGGCAGCGCCTGACAGGCCGGTCCAGGAGAATCTGGGACGAAGAGATGCTCGAAAGAATTGGCTGAGGTCTACTGGACTGAAAGAGCACTCAAAGGCCAGGGAAGGCAATATGCAAACAGACCTGAAAGAGCTGAAGAATGAAATAGCTCGTGTCCTGAAGAGGCATGATGTGCGGCGCGCGGCTTTGTTTGGCTCTTTTGCCACTGGAGAGGCAAAGGAGCACAGTGATGTTGATATTCTGATTGAGTTTGCAGGCACAAGAAGCCTGCTCGATCTTGTGGCCTTGAAGATAGAGATAGAAGAGGCGTTGCACAAAGAAGTTGATGTTCTGACTTATGATTCCTTAGCCCCCGCTATCAGAGAGCGGGTCCTCAGCGAGCAGGTTGCCATCATATGAGACACGACCCAGAGGTCTACATCAAGTACATCCTGGAGAGCATAGCGCTTATCCAGGAATACACCAGACAGGTTTCCAAGCAGCAGTTTCTAGAGCGAACTTATGTACAGGATGCCGTTATCAGAAGGCTGGAAATTATCGGTGAAGCTGTGAAAAGCCTTCCGCCTGACTTCAAGGACGGATACAATGACATACCGTGGCAGAGAATAGCCGGTATGAGAGACGTCTTGATCCACGAATACTTCGGCGTCGACTTAAACCTAACCTGGCAAACAGTGAAAGAAGATCTGCCATCCCTCCAGGGCAAACTTGAGGAAATCCTAAGGCAGATTCACTGAAACACCACTACAGGCTTGCTTTCAGTCGAAAGGGCGATACCGAAAAGGTAATAAGCGACTATCGGGCGATGCTGCAGGGAAGAATCGCGCAAGATAGGCAGGCCAGAGTCGCTACTCCATCAGCATTCTGGGCGCCGGCAACGCCAAAGGCATGGCGAGCCGAAGGCGCGGCAATCTGAGGGCAGCACACTAGCGAGAGTGACACAAAGCCCGTAAATAGCTATAATAACCGTGCAATGTGGCAATATCGGGAGCTAATCAGGAACCTGACCGTCGCCGACCTGAAAAACCGCTACCAGAACACCTCCCTCGGCTTTCTCTGGTCTCTGCTCAGCCCGCTTCTTCTGGCAGGCGTCCTGTACTTCTTCTTCAGACATCTCTTCGGTGCGGAACAGAACTTTGCCATAAACCTGCTGGTGGGAATAATGACCTGGCGATTCTTCACCAGCGGCACGACGTCATCGCTCTACTCCATAGTCTACAAGGCCAGCCTGGTGACCAAGGTCTTCATACCCCGCCAGATACTGGTCTTGAGCAGTGCCCTGACCGGCCTCATAAGCTCCGTGCTCGAGTTTGTAATCCTGCTGCCCATAATATTCGCCCTGCTCGGACATCTGCCTGTGACCGTGCTCCTGTTCCCTCTGATTCACGTCATCTACTTCTGGTTCATTTTCGGCGCCGGCTTGCTCCTGTCCGCCCTTTACGTTTACTTCCGTGACCTCAACCAGATATGGGATGTCCTGGTCAATATTCTCTTCTTCTGTACACCCATCTTCTACCCCATCTCCGTGGTCCCCGCCTACCTCCTGCCCTACTACCAGCTCAACCCGATAACTCAGTTCATGGCCATATACCGCGGGCTGATGGTCGCCGGTACCTTGCCTTCGCTGTACAGCATGGTGGTTGTCATCGGTTTCACCATCGCTGTCTATCTCATAGGCAGCCTCGTTTTCAGCAAATTACAGCGCCGCTTCGCGGAGCAGATGTAATGAGTGCCATAATCGTTGACAACATCTCCAAGAAGTTCCGCATCCCCCATGAAAAGAAGACCACGGTCTTCCAGAACATAATCGGCCTGGTCAAAAGGCGATTTGACTACGAAGAGTTCTGGGCGCTGAAGAATGTCAGCTTCGAGGTCAACAAGGGCGAAGCCCTGGGCATAATCGGCAAGAACGGCTCGGGGAAGAGCACGCTGCTCAAGATACTAGCCAGGGTCTTATACCCGGATAGCGGCTCCGTCAGCCTGGACGGCAAGGTCGCCTCGTTCCTGGAGCTGGGCATCGGCTTCCAGCCCGAGCTTACCGCCCGGGAGAACGTTTACATCTACTCCTCCGTCCTGGGTATGGCACGCAAGCAGGTGGACGCGGCATACGATGATATCTTCGAGTTTGCCGAGCTCAGGAAATTCGAAAACATGAAGCTCAAGAACTTCTCCTCCGGCATGTACCTGCGGCTGGCTTTTTCCACCGCTATCCACGCCAACCCCGACACCATGCTTATAGACGAGGTCTTCGCCGTGGGCGATGAATCCTTCCAGAAAAAGTGCCGGGACAAGATGAACCAGTTCAAGGCTGAGGGCAAGACCATAGTTTTCGTCTCCCATGCACTAGATACCGTGAAGTTGTTATGCCAGCAGACAGTGTTGTTGAACGAGGGCGAGATTACCACAATGGGTGATACCGAAAAGGTGATAAACGACTATCTGGCGCTACTGCAAGGGAAATAGCTTTAGCGTCCGAGCGAGCAGGTAAGAACCTTGCTCTTTGATCTAAGGGCTCCCACATCAGTGTTAGGTGAGAAAGAAGCAAGAGACTCTCAAGTGAGAGTGAGGCAAAAGTGAGTAGAAGCTTAGATCCACAATCTGAAGAACTGACCAGAACTTCTGTACGTTGCGTCGTCTGCGGTCAAGAGGCGTCATTTCGGTTTGACAATGCAATCATTACACCGCAGCTCAAGAGTGCGTGGGGGATTACGGACGAAATGGCAGATGCCTTCAATTATAGAGAAAGTCAATTCTGCAGCTCCTGTGGAAGCAGCCTCAGGGTCAGACAACTCTGCACTGCCGTAATGCAGACTTTTTCGGAAATGAGCGGAAGAGGATACGACTCCTTTACGGATTTACTCGAAGATGATGAGTTCCGCCGCCTCAGAATCGCTGAAATCAATGCTTGTGGCGCCTTTCATAGTTATCTAGCACAACACCCGAACCTGCTCTATTCCGAGTACGTCCCAGGTGTACCCCGCGGCTCAGAATGCAACGGGATACGCTGTGAGGACTTGCAGGAACTTACTTACCCCGCCGATTACTTCGATCTTGTGCTGACGTCTGATACCTTGGAGCACGTGCCTGACCCAGAGAAAGCCTTTAGTGAAATTCACCGTGTGCTAAAGCCGGGTGGGTTTCACCTATTCACCGTCCCAGTAATCCCATCACAGGGCGCGACAATCAGACGTGCGCGTCTTGTCAATGGCGAACGCCAGTTCTTGCTTTCCCCCGCGTATCATGGCTCTTGGGGGCAGGAGAACATGTTCGTTTTCACTGATTTCGGCATGGACATAGTGCACAAACTGAAGCTTGTTGGCTTTGCTACGGACGTTCTCTTTCCCAACACAGGCAACGAGCCGCATGTGGCTTTGGCTTTCCGGTCCAAAAAAATGATACGCGACCCATCAGCAACAGAGACATGGAAATACCCTGTGCTTGAATGGACAGGTGAAAGGTTTTTGCCCTGGACAGAGGGGGCACAGATTCACTACGAGCACCTTCACAGATATGCCTTTGCCAGTCAGTTTGTAAAAGACAAAAAGGTGTTGGACCTTGCCTGTGGCGAAGGCTATGGCACATATATGCTAGCCAGAGAGGGCCAATACGTTGCTGGCGTGGAAATTGACAAATCGACCGTGCAACACGCCAGAAGCAGGTACACAAAAGATAATCTGGAGTTTATGGAAGGCTCTATACTGGCCGTGCCTATAGAGGGTGAGAAGAAGTTTGATGTGGTTGTCTGCTTTGAGAGCATCGAACACGTGGCAGAGCACGATAAGCTTCTATCTGAAGTAAAGAGGCTTCTTAAGGACAACGGCTTGTTCATAGTTTCAACGCCCAACAAGGCGGTCTACACAGATGCACGTGACTATCATAATCCCTTCCACATCAAAGAACTCTGCTTTGAGGAATTCGAAACACTGCTGAGACAGTACTTCGCACATACGCGTATATTTGGTCAACGAGTTTACGCCGGCTCGAATATATGGAGTACGCACCAGCACAAATCCGGAGGTTATGTAGAAGCGGTGGTCAAGAAAGGACACACCGAGTTCTATTTTACGGAAAGGACTACCAAGGAACCCGACTATCTCATAGCTCTAGCTTCAAACGCAAGCCTGGAACCATCGACATCCATCACCGACAGCTGGCTAACGGATGTTTCCAACACACTCTTTCATGATTATGAGAGGCGACTGGCTGAGCTAAACCAAACCAGGGTCTCTCAGATAGACGCGCTCGAGACCAAACTACGACAGACTGAGCGCAGCATACCGATGCAGCTTGTGAGTCGCTACCAGAGAATAGTCGAAAGATTGCTGGGTCAGAACACCCGCCGTCGTCGTTACTACGAGGTTGTGCTCAGCGGGATCAGGGTTGTCCTCAACGAAGGTTGGAGAGCCTTTTTCAGAAAGGCAAAGGCCCGTCTTCCAGGCAGGAAAGCGAAAGCAGATATACGGCAATGAGCAATGCACGTTTTTCAGCTATGTATAGCAGAGTCACTGAGAGACTGTTGGGCAGGGGCACGATAAGGCGTTACTTCTATGAGCTTGGGCTCGCCGGCGTCAGAGTCATCCGGCGTGAAGGCTGGCGAAGCTTTTTCAAGAAGGCGAGCTACTGGCTTGCCCACAGGCCGACCGCAATAAGAAGACCCCGCTACAAATTGCCCAGGTTCAATGCTCGCATCTCAAGAACAGAGGCGGATAAACTCGTTTTCCCCGTGCCCTCTGAAAAGCCGGAAGTGTCTATTATCATCCCCGCATACAATAAGTGGAAGTACACGCTTAACTGTCTGAAGTCAATTATTCAAGATACTACTGGCGATTATGAGGTCGTGGTTATAGACGATGCCTCCACCGATGAAACCGCCGAAGTGCTTTCTAATGTGCAGAATCTGCATTTGGTTACGAATAAACAGAATGCCGGATTTCTGGAGTCCTGCAACCGCGGGGCCAGGGCCAGCGGAGGCAAATATGTCTTGTTCCTGAATAACGACACGATGGTTACGGAAGGCTGGCTGCCGCCCCTGCTGGACGTGATAAGAAGAGAAAAGGTTGGGGCGGTGGGCTCCAGGCTTGTTTATCCGAACACGACACTACAGGAAGCCGGCGGAATAATATGGAACGACGGCACAGGCTGGAACTACGGCCGCGGAGACGACCCCCTGGAGCCCGAATACAGCTACGTCAGGCCAGTTGATTACTGCTCCGGCGCTTCTCTTATGGTGAAGAGAGACTTGTTTGAGAAAGTGGGCGGCTTCGACGAGAGATACAAGCCCGCATATTGTGAAGATACCGACCTCTGTTTCTCCCTCAGAAACCTGGGATACAAGGTCATGTATCAGCCGCTGTCCGTGGTCGTCCACTTCGAAGGCGTTACCTGCGGCACAGACATATCCCGCGGGATCAAGAAATACCAGGAGATAAACAGGCAAAAATTCGTTGAAAAGTGGAGGACGGTGCTCCAAAAACACCATTACCCTCCCGTTGACGGAAACGCTTTCCTGGCCAGGGACAGGGTTCCGGGCAAGAGAATACTGGTAATAGACCACTATGTTCCCACCTATGATAAGGACGCCGGCTCCGAAAGTACGTTCAACATATTGAAGTTACTGTCCGAACTGGGACACAAGGTGACGTTCATCGGCGACAACTTGTTCAGGCCTCAGCCCTATACGACGGTGTTACAAGAAAACGGAATAGAGGTAATCTACGCGCCATATGTGCTGTCAATCGAAGAACACATCAAGACGTATGGCAGATATTTCGACGTTGTGATTCTTTGCAGGCCGCATATAGCTATAAAGCATCTGGAAGCAGTGAAGAGAAACTGTAGCAAGGCCAAGATCATTTTCGATACAAAAGACCTAGTCTACATCAGAGAATCCCGGAGAGCGGAGGTCGAAAACAGTGAAAAAGTCCGCAAGCTCGCTCAAGCGTCAAAGAAGACAGAGTTTTACCTGGCCGAAAACACCGATCTGACACTGGTGGTAAGTCCGGAGGAGAAGAAGATACTCCTGAGAGAGAACCCGAACCTCAACGTCGAAGTGTTGAGACATGTCCTGCCCGTCATCAAGCAACCCAGGAAACCGTTCTCTGAAACGAAGGACCTGCTATATGTCGGCGGATTTAGCCACATACCCAATGTCGATGGAGTCATCTACTTCGTAAACGAGATATTTCCCGCGATCAAGAAAAGGTTGCCGGAAGTGCGCCTCTACGTGGTGGGCAGCAATCCACCCCGTGAGGTTCTGTCTTTACAGTCCAGCGATATCATAGTAACGGGTTTTGTCGAAGATATGGCGCCCTATTTCGAGAATTGCCGGGTGTTCGTCGTGCCTTTGCGCTACGGGGCCGGAATCAAAGGCAAGGTGATTCACAGTATGATAAGGGGGCTGCCGGTTGTGGCTACGCCGATAGGAGCAGAGGGCATTATTGAAGAGGTGCAGGAAGGCAGAGATATACTGGTGGCCGATACCAAAGAGGACTTCGTTGAAAGAGTCACATCCCTGTATACGGACGAAAAACTGTGGAACACCTTATCGGAAAGTCCGATACACTACGTGGAGAAGAACTACTCGTATGAGGCTTCCAGGGTCAGGCTGCAGGAGATATTAGAGAAGCTGTTTCGAACCCACTGATGGACACATGGTGAAATACTGTTTTTTGACTGCGTGAGTTAAGATGGACCCGTACAAGAGTGACAGATGTCCCTGCTGCCAGAGTAAAAAGCTTACCAGCTTCAAGGATGTGCAGCAGTTCCACTACTCGAGGTGTTTAGGCTGCGGCACAATTTCTATTGACCCTAATTACCTGAATCAAATCGACGATGGCTTGAACCTCGTCAAGTATGGCCGGGACTACTGGGATTTCCAGTCATCGCTTTCCAGAGAACGTGCCTCCGGCATAGCTTTGTCTCGAATGGCGGAGGCGTTCCACTACGCGAGGATTCCCATCTACAAATTCATAGACATCGGGACAGGGCCGGGCTATTTTCTGGATGCGGTAGCCAAGCTGCTGCCAAATCATGCGGATGTTTTTTGGGCGATAGAGAAATTCCCCCCTCCACAGGAGTACAGAACGAAATCGCCTCACTACATCATCGGTGACCTGAAAGACCTAAGCTTCAAAGTTGACGGAGGAATTTGCATAGAAGTACTCGAGCATCTTACCCCAAGAATGCTCTCCAATCTATTTGAGGGCATGGCTTACATCAGTAATCCCGGCGCACTATATGAATTCAATACTGGCTTACCTCAGCACGTAATCAATGAAATGCCAGGCTACTTGGAACCACTGAAGAACGGCCACATAGTCAGTTACTCATTAAAAGCAATCGAGCTACTGGCGAATCCACACGGTTTCAGTGTGTTCCCGTTGGAGGGCAAAACATGGGCCTTTGTCGTTGAGTATCAATCAAAGTGGTCTAAATTCGAGGATGTTCAGAGCCGTATCTGGTTTGCATTAGAGCACAATTTGAACATCTTAGATGACAAGGATATGGGGAGCGTATTGAAGATGCTCGGCTTTGAAACAGCACGTGCCTATAGTTCCTATGGCTGGCGCAGGTTGGGAAGAGCCATACTTCCCATACTTCTGAGGAGGATTAAGTGAAGAAATGCCTGGTGACCGGATGTTCGGGCTTTATCGGCTCCCATCTGGCTGACTTCTTGATTGACAAAGGGCTGGCTGTTGTCGGCACCACATTCGAAGATTCAAGCACAGTCGACCATATCAGAGGAAAAACCACGCTTGTGGACTGTGACTTCAGAGATAAGGATAATGTTACAGAGGTGGTCAGGCAGGCGAATCCGGACTACGTTTTTCACCTGGCTGCGCAGAGCCTGGTCCTGCCGTCATGGGAAGACGCCGAAAATACTTTCAAAGCTAATATCTTCGGAACACTACATCTGTTGGAGGCAATCAAGAACCGGGGGATCAACCCGGCAATAGTGGTTGCCTGCTCCAGTGCTGAATACGGCCTGACATCTAAAGATGAAATACCTATTAAAGAGTCAAAGGAGTTCCGTCCGGTGAGCCCTTACGGGGTCAGCAAGATTGGCACGGACTATCTGGCCTATCTTTATTGGAAGGTACATGACGTGCATGTCATACGCATGCGCCCCTTCAATGTGACCGGTCCCCGCAAGCTATTCGATGCCACCTCGGATTTTGCCAGAGGCATAGTGGAAATTGAAAGGGGACACAAGCAGAGCTTACAGGTCGGGAACCTGGAGTCGGTAAGGGACATATTAGATATCAGGGATGCCGTCAGGGCGATATGGCTGCTGGCGGAGCGGGGAATTCCCGGCGAAGCATATAATATCTGTTCCGGCAAAGGCTATCGAATCGCACAGGTGCTCGAGCAATTGATATCTCTGTCGAAAGTCAAAATAGATGTGCGGCGCAGTGACGAAAAGCTGCGCCCCCTGGACGAATCAGTTTACATCGGTGATAATTCCAAGCTCTGCGGCCTGGGATGGAAACCGCTAATACCCCTGGAACAGACTCTGCGAGATACTCTGGACTACTGGCGGAACAAACCCTAGCGCAAGGTCAATACAATGAAAATCGCTATATTAGCCGGCGGCCTGGGGACAAGGCTCGGGTCATTAACCAGAGATACTCCGAAATCAATGGTCAAAATCTGCGGGAAACCATTTCTGGAATACCAGCTGGAGCTTCTTAGAAAGCAAAACCTGGAAGACATAGTGCTGTGTGTGGGACACCTGAAAGACAAAATACAAAGCTACTTCGGCGATGGTTCCCGCTTCGGTGTGAGAATAGAGTACGGTGAGGAAGAAGAACCGTTGGGTACGGCTGGCGCTCTGAGAAATGCCGGGCATCTGCTGGGAGACGACTTTCTGGTCTTGAACGGAGATTCCTATCTAGCCATTGACTACGGAGAGGTCATCGAAAGATATAAACTGGGTAACAAGCTCGGCCTTATGGTAGTATATAGAAACAATAACAGGTACGATAAGAGTAACGTGATGATTGCCGATGGGCTTGTTACGAACTATGACCGTTCCGGCCGGATGGAGGGCATGAGCTACATAGATTACGGCCTGTCCGTCCTCAACAGGAAGGCGCTGGAATTCGTGCCGCAGGGTAAATTCCTTCAGCTTGACGACGTATACCGGGAGCTTATCAGGAGAAGAGAGTTGATGGCCTTCGAGACTCAGGTACGATTCTACGAGGTAGGTTCGGTGCAGGGCCTGGAAGGTTTCACAAAGATCGTTGAAAGGGGGCAAATTCCAGAATGCTAGTAGTCAGGACTCCTTACCGCGTCCCGCTCGGTGGAGGCGGCACAGATTTACCGTCTTACTACTCAAAATACGGCGGCTTTCTCATGACGGCGGCTATAAATAAATATATATACGTCATGATTGGCAAGCGCTTTGAGGACAGCATCCGCGTAAGTCATTACAGAGCTATAGAAATAAAGGACCGCGTGGATGAGATAGAGCATCCCGTAATAAGGGAATCGCTGAGACTGCTCAACGTTAATGATGGTATCGAAATCGTCTCGATAGCCGACATTCCGCCCAGTACCGGACTGGGGTCTTCAGGAAGCTTCACAGTGGGATTGCTGACGGCGCTACATGGCTATAGGAACGACCAGGTCTCACCTGAGGAGATTGCCGAGGAGGCCTGCAAGGTTGAGATCGACATACTGAAACGAGCGGGGGGAAAACAGGACCAGTATGTTGCCGCGTTCGGAGGAATCATATGTCTCAATATAGACAAGAACGGTAACGTCGAGGTAACCCGCCCTTCGATATCTAAAGAATCTATCGCCGACTTCGAATCGCACATTCTCTATTTCTACAGCGGAGTCCAACGAGATGCACCGGAGGTGCAAAGGGGCCAGGACACGGCTACAAAGCGAGACGATATGCGGGTTATAGACGCGCTGCACCGGATCAAGGAAATAGGTAAAGAAAGCAAGCTGGCGCTGGAGAAAGGCAATATTCATAGATTCGGCAAACTTCTCAATCAGCACTGGCAGGTGAAGAAGCTGCTATCCGGCGAAATAACCACCAGCTATATTGACAAAGTGTACGAAATGGCGATGCAGAACGGCGCGCTGGGGGGCAAAATTATGGGGGCAGGCGGAGGAGGCTTCTTCATGTTTTGCTGCGAAAAAGAGAGCAGGCACCGCGTGCGCCAGGCCTTGCAAGCCGAAGGACTGCGGGAGTTCGAGTTCAAAATAAACTCGACAGGGTCTACAATAATGGCCAACTTATTTCCAGGAGGCCAGCTTGCAGCCGAATAGAGTAGATGCCGTATTCCTGGACAGAGACGGCGTGATAAATGAACTGATTTTCCACGAAGAGTCCGGTGTAATAGATTCGCCGTTCACTGTCGGCCAACTCAAACTGCTGCCCCGTGTCGGTGCAGCAATCAAATTATTAAACGATAACAATATAAAGGTCATTGTCGTATCTAATCAGCCCGGGGTAGCCAGAGACCACTTCACGGAGGCCATACTTGAGGAAACGACCGACAAACTGAAAGATGAGCTGGCTGCTCAGGGAGCCCGTCTTGACGGCGTCTATTATTGCCTTCACCATCCCGAGGCGCCTAATCCCAAATACCTCAAGATATGTGACTGCCGCAAGCCCAAACCGGGCCTCATTCTTACAGCCGCCAGAGAGCTGGCCGTGGACCCAGGGCATTCATACATTGTGGGAGACAATCTGAGTGATATCAAGGCCGGAAAGGCAGCCGGCTGCAAAACGATTCTACTAGGCAAGCCGAAGTGCGAGCTGTGCCAGCTTATGGAATCGGAAAATGTTAGACCCGACCATATTGCGGTGAATCTATATGAAGCAGTCCAAATCGTGTTGACAAACGGAGACATGCTAACTAAAGGAGGTAAGTCAAAAATGGAGATGTTTCTCGATACCGCCAGCCTGGAAGAAATTAAAGCCATCCTGCCCTGGGGAGTCATCACCGGCCTGACCACAAACCAGAAGATCTTCCTTGCGGAAAAAGGATGTAACTTCAGGCAAAGGGTGCAGGGCATCCTGTCTCTTATCGAAGGGCCTGTCAGCGTAGAGGTCACTTCCAGCAGCCTGAATGAACTGATACGCGAAGCCAGGGAATTCGCCAGCTGGGACAATAGTAAGATTGTCATCAAGGTCCCCATGTTTGGCGACGGCAGAGGACTGCACGCCGCCAGCCTTCTGGATAAAGAAGGAATCAAGACGAACGTGACTGCCCTGATGAGCACCCGGCAGGTCTGGCTGGCAGCCAGGGCTGGCGCCACCTTCGCCAGCATCTTCTTTAACCGGGTAAAGGACCATGGTGACGACCCCGAAAAAGTGGTAGCGGAATCGCGGTCGTTGATCGACAGGGGGAATTTCAAGACCAAAATTATCGTCGGCAGTATAAGGAAGCCGGAAGACGTCATGCAGGCGGCCCTCGCCGGCGCCCATATCGTTACTATCCCGTACAAGATATTGAAGCAAATGCCTCTTCATCCCAAGACGGAAGAAACGATAGCTGAATTCGACAGGGCCTGGGAGGAATTCAAGAAAGCTGAGGCCAAATAATCCGCCGTCAGGCGGCATGGAGTCGGCCAGTCTGACACGACGCCGGCATATTTTGGAATGAAATTAGAGGATAAGATTGCTGTCATTACAGGAGCCGGCAGAGGCATCGGCAAAGCAATCTCACTTACTTTTGCCAGAGAGGGCGCAAATCTGGTCCTCTTGTCCAGGACCGCGTCAGAATTGAAGAAAACGGCTGAAGAAGTACACAATCTAAACAGGCGCGCTCTGGTATTGGCGACAGATGTCTCCAATAAAGAACAGGTAGAGAAATCCATAGATTTAGCTGTCCGTGAATTTGGCACGATAGATATTCTGGTTAACGATGCTGCTATTCAGGGCACAATAGGGCCCCTTGTGGATAACGATGTTAAGAAATGGATAGAGACTATCCACGTTAACTTGATCGGTGTATTTCTATGTTGCCGGGCTGTCTTACCACACATGATCAAAAATAGACGGGGCAAGATAATCAATCTTTCCGGCGGTGGCGCTACCTCGCCCAGGCCGTACTTTTCTGCCTACGGTGTTTCTAAAGCTGCAGTAGTACGTCTGACTGAAACCTTAGCCAGGGAAGTAGAGCCATTCAATATACAGGTCAATGCCATAGCTCCGGGCACAGTAAATACTCGAATGCTGCAGCAGGTCCTCGAGGCAGGGACAGCAGCCGGCAAGGATGAATTGGAGCATTGCAGGCACGAGATAGAGTCGGGCGGCACACCTCCTGAACTCGCGGCCGCTCTCGCCTTGTACCTCGCCTCGGACGAATCGGATGGGTTGACCGGACGGTTGATTTCCGCTGTATGGGACGATTGGCGCAGCATGACCGAAAGAATTCCAGCTATCCAGTCCTCCGAGCTGTACACCTTGCGGCGAATGACTGAGAAGCACCTATGGAAATAAACAGAGTAGGGTTAATAGGCGCGGGAAGACAAGGACGCCGTCTGGGCAAAGCCATACGCGACTGTGGCGAGTATAAGATTACTGTGGTGGATGTCGACCAGCAGGCCGCCGCTCGCCTGGCAAAAGAGATCAGGGCCGGCGTGGGCAAGGACTGGAGGGAGTTGGCCTCCGCGGCAGATATTGACATCATCGTGGTTTGCACGCCCCCAAACCTGCACGCGCCAATATGTATCGCTGCCATGGAAAGCGGAAAACACGTACTGTGCGAAAAGCCGTTGGCCCCGAACACAGTTGAGGCTGCCAGAATAGTTCAGGCAGGCGAACGTCATAAGGTTAGACTTCAATGCGGTTTCAACCTGAGGTTCCACCCCGGTATGAAGCAGGCCAAGAAATGGCTGGATGAAGGACTAATCGGCACACCGGTTTTCGTGCGGTGCCGGTACGGCATCTGCGGCAGCCCGGACTACGACAAAGACTGGAGAGCAAACGCCAGCATCTCCGGCGGAGGCGAACTAATGGACCAGGGAGTCCACGTAATAGACCTGTTCCGCTGGTTTTTGGGCGAATTCACCGAAGTGACCAGCCTCACTTCCACAAGTTGCTGGGACATCGCACCCCTGGAGGACAACGTCTTTGCCCTGCTCCGTACCGAGAAGGGGCAGATAGCCTCTCTGCATGCAAGCTGGACCCAGTGGAAGAACCTTTTTTCATTCGAACTGTTCGGACATGAGGGTTACGTTATCGTAGAAGGACTCGGGGGAAGTTATGGCACCGAACGCGCAATTCTGGGCAAGAGGACGACCTTGGAACCCTTCACTGAGAAAATCATTGAGTTCCGCGGCGAAGATAGGTCATGGCACGAGGAATGGAAGGAGCTTATTGCAGCTATTAACGAAAAACGAGACCCGATGGGAGCCGGTGTCGACGGCCTGGAAGCGATAAAGATCGCCCATGCTGTCTACGAAAGCGCTGAGAAGAAGCGTGTAGTCAATATCTGAACAGGAGGTGATGACATGCAGGAAGAAGATGAGGTCAAGAGGCAGCTCGAAGATGGTATCCGGCTCAAAACCTATCTTCAGGAGAACGCCGGGCAACTGGTTACCGTAGCCAATGAGATCGTCAAAGCTTTCAAGAGGGGCAATTATGTATATATCTTCGGGAACGGGGGCAGCGCCGCCGATGCTCAACACTTTGCTGCCGAATTAGCAGGCCGGTTCTATATGGACCGCGACCCGCTCCCCGCTATAGCATTGACCACCAATACCTCGGTATTGACAGCAATTGCCAATGATTACGGCTATGAGAACGTTTTCATAAGGCAGCTCAGGGCTATGGCCAGAAAAGGTGACGTGGCGATAGGTATCGGTGTCGGCGGCAATTCTCCAAATATGGTGCTGGCGTTAGAGGAAGCCAAGAAGCAAGGACTGGTAACAGTTGGGTTCACCGGAAGCGGCGGAGGCAAAACGGCGGGGATAGTCGATTACCTCATAGCTGTTCCTTCCAAGGACACACCGCGCGTTCAAGAAGCCCACAACGCTATCTATCACATCGTCTGTTATCTGGTAGAGAAAGCCCTTTTCGGAAATAACAAACCCGACAAATAGGATGCCTGAGGCTCCGGCAAATACCAATGCGGTCTGTCAAACACATAAATTATCCGATATACCCCCGCACGAGATTATTTGACAGGATAGCGCTGAAGATAGGCGCGCTGCCCGTCATCTTCTGTCCCGTATGTGGAAACATGGCCCCCGCAGCCAGGATAGGCGAGAACCTGCGTGAATCGTGCCTGTGCATAAGATGTAAGTCCACAAATAGACAAAGACAACTCTGTTATGTGTTGTGTGAGTCGCTTTCGAGCATTCGTAAAAAGAAGGTACGCTGCCTCAGTGACCTTGCTAATCATCCAGACCTAGTTATTTATAATACAGAATGCATACGCGCGATACATAACAGTTTATCGAGGATGAACAATTATGTCTGTAGCGAGTATCATGGCCCTCAATACAGAAGTGGGGAAACCGTGAACGGAGTGCTCCATGAAGACTTGATGAACCTATCGTTCGACGATGCGTCAATTGATATCGTGCTTTCATCAGATGTTCTGGAGCACGTGCCCCGGCCTTACGATGCCCACCGGCAAATCTGGAGAGTCTTGAAGCCCGGCGGCAGGCATATTTTCACCGTTCCTTTCCACCTAACCGAATTTCTTGACGAGACGAGAGCGGTGCACGATGAAAATGGCGAGCTGCGCCTTATGAAGGAGCCCAAGTATCATGGTGACCCTTTGAGACCGGAAGGCGCTCTGGTATACACGATATTCTCCCTTCAAATGCTTGTCGAGATGAGTAAAATAGGGTTTCGCACAAACATGTACCATCTGTATAAACCGTGGTACGGGATTCTGGGGTCAAACGCAATAGTCTTTGAAGCGATAAAGGTCTGAAAGTCGGCTGCGACTTCGCCTGCAATCAAGTCCCCTCCAAGCTCGCCGTGTATGACTGAAATTCTGCACCATGCTCAGACTTTATTACAACCATATCAGTATACACCATGGCCCTAATGAGGCCCTTCTTTATCAGTATTCCGACACCATAAGTTCCATCCTTTATGATTTCCAGAGGTATCACAGCTTTGAATCCGGACAGGTCCAGATTTAGACCTGAATCAGCAAAATATTCAGTAACATCGGGCCTCGGTATTGTAAACGTGTCAAAAGCATAGCTATCGGAAGAAGAATTCAGACACACAAAAGTCTGAATGTTATCTGTGTTCAATCCGGCAATGTATGCAATACCTATGATGGTCGCGTAGTCTTCGTCACTGTCAACCCGATCAAAATGGCAAAATATGTTGTCTGTTTCAGCAGGTAATGAAATTCTTTGTAAGGTTGATGTAGTCCTTGGTTCAAATCTAGCAAAAAGAGGCCCTGACAGGAAAAGGAGGAAAAACAAAAACCCGCCCACAATCAGCGCGTGGGTAATTATCTGTTTCCTGTGAGTCTTGACCCAGCTTTTCGCCGCCATAGCTGATTACGGCTCCCAGTCGTCGCTTGGCAGCGTATAATTACCACCAAAGTAGCAGTTAAATATCAACCGGAATACATTCACCGAAGAGATCGAGTCGTACAGATACCTGCTGCAGTTATCGGCCAAATAAACTGCGTTGAATATTCTCGTGCCGGCGTCCTTGCCCAAGGTTCGTGGTCCGTGGTCAGATTCTAAAATTATGATTGAATGAGACTCTGACTTTTCGAGCAATTCATCAATAATCCGCTCCATTTCGCCGGTGATGAAAATATATTGACCTAAGTACACCTGTTTATCTACGCGGTCATAGATGTTTTCAGTACCAATACGCCCACCACTGGGACCAAAGACGAAAGGAGCATGCGGACACAGGATATGAGCGTAGACAAATTTCGGTCCCTGTACTTCCGGCATCTTCTTCAACAGCTCCAGACTGTCCATCACTGCCGCTCTATGAAAGTCTTCGAATTGAGTTCCAAAGATGTATGTATAGAAAGGACTTAGCATGGTTGTATTCCAGGCAATGCGCAGGAACTCATCCACTGCGGCGCTGGCCTCATTAGATGCATAGAAATTGTAGTTTAGGTCAGCGTCGATGTCCAAGATACCAATGTGAACAAAGCTGTAGCCTTTCGACCTCAGAAATTCCGCGACGTCATTGTGAGCAATTCTCTGAAGCACAACATCAAAAGGAACCTCCTCGCCAATCCATTCCATGTTTAAGGTCGAAGCAATCGAATACTCCGTGGCGGCTTTGTGTGTTCTGCTTTCATGAGCGATATAAAAACCACTGTCTGCCAGTCCGTTAGCGAACCCGCTGTTATCATATCCATAATATTCCTTGATCGTACTCAGGCTGGCATACTCATCCATGATTATGAAATAGATGTCGGGCAGGGTGGTGGATTCCGCTGAGCTGTTGCTGGCCTGCACCGATGTCTCCACCGATGTGTCGGCACTCACCGCGGCCAGTCTAACCTTGTAGCTGCCGATGTTGAACAGGTTTATGGCAATGAGCGCCACCGCTATTATATTGAGCACTTTAGTAGCAGTGGCGAAGTTCCTTTCTGCCCGGCTGATGAAATAGACACAGTAGCCCCAGATGAACAGCATACTGGGCAGTACGTAGGCATGTTCGGGCGTAAATATGCCCGAGTTCTCCAGTACTCCGTAGAGGCGCCCGTAGGAGAAAAAGAATAACAGGAATATAGCTGTGGCAAGTCCCCCCTTAGCCAGGCTGCGGAGTATAAGGGTCAGAACCATCCACAACACCAGAGCGCCAGCCACTGAAACCCACAGCGGCAGCCAGACCTCGCCCATCGATGTTTCTCTTATATTGTACGCATAGAGAAACAGGATGGGAAAAGCAGCAAGCAGCAACGGGTAGAAAACCACCGGTCCTTTGAAGATAGCTCTTAATCTTTGTTTCATGTCTGTGCCCTACGCATCAGATACAGCGTTCGCTGCGATTCCCGGATATCGGTGGAACCTTCTATCGTGAAATAGCGGCTAAACTCCTGCTCAAACGCCTGACGGTCATAATCGGGTTGAAGCTGCACAGGAAAATCTACTCAACTTCAATAATTCGAAAACCGCCCACGCAAAATACCATAGTCCTCCAGTCACCAGGTGCATCAACTTCTTCTGCATCACAGGTGAAGTGAATAACGTGCCTGCCCGGCGGTAATATGAGTTCCTTTGCATACTCATACTGATGTTCCACACTACTAACTGTCAAATTGTCCGCAAACAGACTACTTTCGATTACCAGGTTGGCGGGGTCAGGATAACCTGTCCAGAACGTAGCGCTCATTCTATATTTTACGTCCTGATTTGAGGTGTTGGTCAAAACCAGCGTCCCCTGCGACGAACACCAGCGCCAGTTACCACCTGTGTTCGCCTCTAGAAAGGAGAAACCATCAGTCCAACGTACCAACAGATTATTTACTGGAGGAGGGGCATCTGACCTATACTCAGAAATCCTGAAATACTCAACTTTGAATACGAAGGAGGAAGGACTATCAGGTAGGTCAAGCTGGCGGGCATCACAAGAAAAATCGATGTAGTGGCGCCCCGGTGTGACCAGTATTTCCTTTCTCAAGTCATACCCGTACCAGTCTATCACCATGTCTTCGCTAATCAAATCGCCTCTAATTAGCAGGTTTGCCGGCTCGTCATACCCTGTAGAGAAGGCGGCACTAAATATACAGCGGCGCTCCTCAGTTGTATTATTGACAAGTACCATTGTTGCGTTTGAAGAGCCCCATACCCAGGGACCTTCTGCCCCTACCATCGGCACTGAAAAACCGGCCTGCCACTCTATTCTAAGGTCATCCTCGGGTTCATAAATGTAAACGTCGTCTGTCATGTGCCAGCTATCTTCCAAGTATACGGGCCCCGAGATCAGGTATTTTTTCATTGGCGGCATATAATCCTTGGACCAATCCGCAAAGCCGGGGCTGAACCAGTTATAGAAGTAGTATTCGCGTGTGCGGTTGGTAGATACATCTAGGTCAAACATGTCTTCTCCGCTGAATTCTCCATCAAGACCAAGTTCGCTGAACACGGTAGCCGGTATATCCGATAGGGAAACGGGAACATTGGAAACTTCCATATCACCGCGGCCGTTATATTTCTTCACCAGTAATAAGGGCGATGCTCCTCGAATATCGAGAGTCTCATGGAAGATGCCGTGGTCCCCCATAATGAAAATCATTGACTTATCATACACGCCCAGATCCTTCAACTCGTCCAGAAACAGTTTGACTACTTGCAGGCTTCCCATTGCCTGTCTCTTGTAGCCCTCCGCGCTGTTGTCCATTCCCTCATATTCCATTGCCTCGTTGAGTAAATATGGTTGATGGGCTCCCATTAGCCAGTAATACTTGAAAACAGGTTTATCTTCAATAGTATCCGCTCTTGACAGCATATCCTCGATAAAGGCGATGTCGTTCAGCCCCAAAGCCCGCTCGTCAAATTCTATTTCCGGTTCTCTAATAACACTCTCTGGCTCATCAAAGGACAGATTTCTCAACGCCCATTTACCGTCACGATAAACACAATTTTTGAGAACATCCGGAAGATACCTGAAAAATGCGGCATCATAGAGACTCAGAAGGGTGTTTACTTCAACTCGCTCTCCCTCTATCAAATTAGACATGACCTTTTCATCCTTATATATGGCACGTCCCCCAGGAGTACTCTCAAAACAATCGACTTCAAATCCATCAGTCAATAACACCGCCGGGAGCGAATTTGAGGATAAATAAGCATTTTTCAAAAATTCAGAATATGAAACCGAGTTATCAAAGTACTGACCGGTTAAGAAATTGGGTGTGGAAGCGATGGTTGTTGGGAAGCCGCACGCTGTATCCCTGTAGTAAACAAAGCCATCAAATATGTCTTTATATGATTCGTCTTCATCAATTATCTCCTGGAACACATCGGACTGGAAAGTGTCCAGCAGCAGTATGATTACATTGTTCTCCTCAGAAAAAACAAACTTGTTGCTTGCATCGACCTCGTAGCGCTTCAAGTCGGATATGTCCGGCATGTTGGATGCCATTATGGAGGTTGAAATTACCTGGGCTACTATCAGGCCAATACTGAAGAATCTAACCCACCTGAAAACGAAGCTTGATTTTATCCAGGCAATAACAACCGCTGCAACCCAGATGGCACCATCAAGGACCAGAAAAGGGACGTTGAACTCCAGCTTGCCCCCCGCCAGCACACCGTACCTCCACACTATGTAATTGCCCTGCAGCCAGAGCAGGAAGGCAAGTGTAAATAGCAGCACCACCACCTTCTGATGAATATTGTATTTAGCCGGCAAGAATACAAGCACCGCTGATATTAAGACGAAGACAGGCAACGCAATTAGCAGCAGGTAGCCCAGCAGTTTCAAATAATCCGCATTGAACTCCATGAGGTTGGTCAAAAACAGGTGCCCGGGCGCAAAAACCAGAATTGTCAGTACGAAGAACGCAGCGACAGCAACAGATGAAATCATCTTGTCCCTGCGGCTAATTAGTCGGTCTTTCATCTGCTACCTTCCATGTCTACACATGAGGTATAACGTCCGTTGTGATTCCCGGATATCGGCGGAATCTTCTATAGTGAAATAGCGGCCGAACTCTTGCTCGAACGCCGGGCGGGTGTAATCGGGAAAAATGTCTTCCCTGGTAGCCAGAAGCCTCCGGACCTGCGAGTCAGTCTTGGGGACAAACTCAATGATGAGCCAGCGGCAGATGTCGCTGAGAAACCCGGCAATCCTGGACAAAGGGACATTGTTGGAGATGGCCAGGTGATGGACCAGCGCCAGGGCAAGCACGGCATCGGCAGGACCGCGTTCTTTGAGAGACATCCGCTCTTTGTTCTCCCAGCCGATGCCGGCGCTGGGGTTGGTCAGGTCGATCACCAGCGGCAGAATATTGGTATCACCGCCGGCAATGCAGTCAAGATAGTTCCTTTCCACGGCGGCGGGATCAACGTCAAAGGATATGGTGGGAATTCCGCGGTCGCCGGCGAGGCGGCTGAATATGCCTACATTTCCGCCCAGGTCCCAGACGGTCGCCGGTCTCACCCTGTCCAGGAAGCCGGCCACAATTGTCTTCTTGTGTTCGAAGGCCTGCGGCGAGTAATTAGTGTCCCGGTAGTAATCAGCCCATTCCGTGCCCCTCGGCTGCCATCTTAGCTTCCTGACGGCGGATTCCAGGCTGTTAATGATGCCCAGGAAGGCATAGCGACCCATCCGGCGCTCTCTGACGTCTATCGGTCTATCGGCAAAATGTTTCTGGCTTCGGGCATGAAGGTGAATATGGGAAAGCAGAGAGAATCTGAGGTGAGTCCGCCATGGCAGCAGGCCGCTCGTTAAATCAAGAGGCAGCCCGTCTATATGGATGCTCAACAACTGGCTCAGCCGTATGTCCTTATAGCTCATCAAGGCCAGTGGCGCCAGGAAATGCTGGCAGAACTGGCGGTAAGCGACCCAGGGCTGTCCTTCATGGTATTTCCCGAATGAAAGTGTATCGATGAATACCGGCCTGCCGTTTCTGAACTGTATGTTGTAGGCGCTGCTGTCCCTCAACGACATGCCGAAGTCGAGGGCTTTTTTCTGTATTTTCAGTGTGGTCAGGGCGGCGTCTTTTAGCTGGCTGAAGCACCATTCGTAGGGATATGAGATGAACGGTATCTGTTCCGGCTTGATTATCTTGTAGGCAAGCTCCGGTATTGGCGACGCGACGTTGACTTCCTCGTGCGGAATCAGAAGGTTGTCGCCAACGAGCGTCTGGTAGAGACCTGAGCTCATCAGGTGGTCGTAGTCGTCCTTATAGACCAGGTTTACCTGACGATAGATGACGCCGTCCCGCCGGAAAAGGAAGCCGCTGGGGTCGCGGAAGGACGCCGGGAGCTGTGCACTACTCACTCTCCTCGCCACTCTTTCGTTTCTTGAACAAATTGCGCAGGAAATTCTTCACCCTCGTCCTGTATACGCCAATTAACGCCGCTCCCCCCACGAAGGCCCCGATGAGCACCTGTATGATAATGCTGCCTGTGCCGGCGTCGATATAATAGGCACAAGCTGCCTGCTCCGATGCGCCGACATCGATAGAAGCATAAACGGTTTGCGAGAAGACCAAGAAAAGCGAGAAAACCATGGCCAGTACAATTCCCGGATACTTTGCCCGATTCATTCTGCTCCTCCTTCCTCGCTGTGTTGAATGCCGAACATCCTAGCCAACCGACGTGTATTTGTCAACCTGCGTACCGTCGAGTCGCCGGGTCCCTGGCGAATACCGGGCACCGCAACCGCCTGAAGCACCTTGTGTCTTGCTTTCCACAATTTGCCCAATCTGGTCTTCCGGCTGAGGAATATTCTCCTTCGTCGTATTCCAGACAGCTAGCAGCCTCCGATCTCTCTAACGTATCTCCAATTTATCTCTACTGTACCTCCAATCTCCACCCCCTACCCCCCAGTCCCTGGTCCCTAAAAGCGACATTTTCCCCTTGTCCGAATAGAGAATTCCTGCTAATCTCTGCTTGGAACCTGTGCGCTACCCTGACAAATCAAACCCCGCAGGAGAGGCTTCCCAGAGCCTGACTGTAAACCCAACACCGGTTAGGAGGAAGCGCGGTGGCCAGAAAGGCAATCGCAATGCCCGCAAACATGGCTTCTATTCCGGCACCCTTAGCCCTGCCGAAACACGCCAGCTGTGGAACATTACCAATCTGGAAGGCCTTGACCCTGAAATAGCGTTCATTCGCGTCAAGTTGCAGTCTTGCCTTCAGCACGACCCTGGTAACCGCCGCGTAATTAGAGAAGCCTCCGGACTAATAGTAAAATGGTACTCTGCAAATTACGGGTTGGACCGGACCGCCCGCAACTACCTGAAAACTGTTGTCGAGGGTCTTTTGGAAATTGCCTCCATGCGTCACTCGGCCGGCCTACACGTCTCGCAAATATAAAGGGTAAACCGACGAAACGAATCGTGTGTATTTTAAGGGTTAAATGTGCCGGAGGTAATCGCCTTACGTATGAAAAGAGCTATTCGTTTCGGGGGAAAAATTGCCGTTTCTACAAAACGAATCATCCCGGCCTCCTCCACGCTCTTCTCCCCCTCTCCGCCGCAACTCCTACAACCCGAACCCCTTCTTTGGCTGGACAGGCCCAAGTTTTCAGGCGATGTGCCCTCTGGCTGCCAGGTAATCTTCTAGCGCTTCCTGCCAGGGCCTCATGTCGTCCATGCCCAGGAGCCGCAGATGGGAATTGTCCAGCACCGAGTAGCTGGGCCTCCTTGCTTTCTGGGGGTACTGGTCTGACGTTATGGGGACGATCGGGGTCGTTATGCCGGTCAGCTTGAATATCTGCACAGTGAACTCGTACCAGGAGCAAGCGCCACTGTTTGTCACATGGAATATGCCGTAATAGTCGCCGGTCATGAGCTGGGCTATTTTCCGGGCCAGGTCCGCGGTGTAGGTGGGCGAAAAGACCTGGTCGTTGACTACCCTGAGTTCGTCGCGCTCTTCGACCAGTCTGAGCATGGTCTCAATGAAATTGCCGCCCTTGCCGCTGGAACCGGCCACGCCGAAGAGGGCCGAAGCCCTGACGATGAAGTGTCTGAGACAGAAATGGCGGGCAAGATTCTCCCCGGCCAGCTTGGACCTCCCGTAAACACTCAGAGGAACAGGAGTATCGAATTCAGTATACGGGGTGGTGCGCGGCTCGGTCTCGCCGCCGAAGACATAGTCGGTGCTGATGTGTACCAGTTTGGCTCCCAGTTCCTGGGCGACCACGGCGACATTGCGGGCTCCCAGGCAATTCACCGAGAAAGCTTTATCTTGTTCATCTTCGCAGTCATCAACTCGAACAAAGGCGGCGGTATTGATAATGACGGCCGGTTTGTGCTTCATCATGACTTCCCTGACGGAGACTACGCTTGTGATTTCGACATCAGCATGAGTCAAGGGAATTACATCAAAGTCATGCAGGGCCCGGCACAAATCGGTGCCCAGTTGTCCGTTAGCGCCTGTGACTGCTATTTTCATCTTTTGAGGTACATTTCCTCGTAGTATCTGGCATACTCGCCGCTCTTGATTGACCGCCACCAAGGCTCGTTCTTTAGATACCAGTCAACGGTGGCGCTTAAGGCTTTCTCAAAGGAATAGGCCGGCTTCCAGCCCAGTTCTGTGGATATCCTGGCGCAATCCAGCGCATAGCGACGGTCATGAGCGGGACGATCGGTAACGAATTGCATCAGGCTTTGAGGCTTGTTCAGCAACTCCAGCAGCTTGCGGATAATGTCCAGATTGGTCTTCTCATTGCCCCCGCCGACATTGTATACCTCCCCGGGCTTGCCTTTCTGAATCACGACATCGAGAGCCTTGCAGTGGTCGTCTACGAAGATCCAGTCCCTGACGTTAAGGCCATCGCCATAGATGGGGATGGGTTTATCCTCGAGGGCGTTGGTGATAGCCAGGGGAATCAACTTTTCGGGAAACTGGTACGGCCCCAGGTTATTGGTGCAGCGGGTGATAACCACCGGAAGATGGTGAGTCTTGAAATAGGCGAGACACAGAAGGTCCGCAGCAGCTTTGCTGGCTGAATACGGGCTGCTTGGAGACAAAGTTGACTCCTCCGTGAAGCGGCCGCGATCAATGGAGCCATATACTTCATCGGTGGACACCTGAATGAATCTCTGAACCCCGTGCTTTTTTGCCCCTTCGAGCAGCACCTGAGTTCCTTTGACATTGGTTTCGATGAAAGGCGAGGCGTCCAGGATGCTGCGGTCAACGTGGCTCTCGGCAGCAAAGTTCACCACGATGCTAGGTCTTAGGTCTCGGGTGTTAGGTCTTAGGGAATTCGCTGCAAAGTATTCGCCAGAAAGTAACGCGTCGACAATCTTGCGGTCGGCTATGTCTCCCTTGACGAAGCGATAGCCGGGCTGGTCCTGTATCTCTTTCAAGTTCTCCAGATTGCCGGCATAGGTGAGCTTATCCAAATTGGTCATCTGCCAATCCGGATGTTCCTGCCTGATATGCCGGATGAAGTTGGTGCCGATAAAGCCGGCACCGCCGGTGACAAGTAGTTTCATAACGTCTCCTCTGCGTAGTGGAACCTGATGTCCGCATTCTTTAGAGCGGGCCACTTCTTGTCTTTTTCCGATAGGACCGGCTCCTCAACAGGCCACTCGATATCCAAGTCTTTGTCATTCCAGATAATACCGGCCTCAGATTCAGCGGAGTAAACGCTGGTGATCTTGTATACGACCTCGGCAATTTCTGAAAGGACACAGAAACCGTGAGCGAAGCCTGCCGGAACATAGAGAATATTCTTGTTTTCCTCCGATAGAATGAGCCTCACCCACTTGCCCCAGGTAGGCGAGTCCTTTCTTATGTCAACGGCCACATCAAATATCTCGCCCTTTACCACCCTTATCAGTTTTCCCTGTGCAAACGGCGGGTTCTGGTAGTGCAATCCCCTCAGAACCCCTTTGCTGGAACGGGAACAATTCTCCTGGACGAAGTTTACCTTTATGCCCGCAGCAATGAAATCGGGCATCTTGTATGTTTCCATGAAGAAACCCCGCCCATCCTCGAAGACCTTCGGTTCAATCAGAATTAGCGCCGGAATCCCCAACCTCTTGAAAGCAAATGGCATATCGTTCCTTCATCACCCGGCAGGGGTCAGGGACTAGGGATCAGGGACCGGGTTTTGTGTCCCAAAGACCCTCGCAAGCCATTAAGCATACGACCAATCTCCGCTACTCTATCCATCAATTGTCTTAGAGTCTCTTCATCAACGTAGTTCAAGCGTCGAGCAATGAGAATGTGAGTCTCCAGTTCAGCAAGCGAACCGTAAGCGATTGACAGGTGGTGGAGAAACTCTTTCGTACGTCCCCGTTCTCGACCCTCAGCTATATTGGCCGGAACTGAAACCGCTGAACGCTGCAATTGACTTGAAAGGCCATAGATTTCGTTGTCAGGAAATCCCATTGTCAAGCGATAGCAGTCTTCTACCAGATCCATCGCCTTCTGCCATACCTCTAAGTCCTGATAATTACGGATTGTCATACACTTTTCCTCATGCTGGCCCCTGATCCCTGACCCCTGATCCCTTTTTCACAGTTCGACTCTGGCATCATCTCCCACAAAGAGCGTAATCGACTTGAAGCCGTCTCCCCGCTTGGTCACCACTGAACAACGGCCGATGACGCAATCACTCAACCGCTCGATATTGCGAATAGAACAGTTTTCCAGGACGACCGAATGCTCAAGGCCAGACTGCTCGATAGTAGTCCCCGCAGCAATGCTGGTGAAAGGGCCGATATAAGAATCCTTGATATGGCAGTTATCACCGATAGATACAGGTCCCCTGATAGTGCTGTGTTCTACGCCTGTTCCTTCTCCGACCTCCACTCTGCCCGCCACCTGGCTGGTACAGTCGATTTCACCTCTCAAGTCGCGTTTCACAAACTCGTCGAGGACAATGCGGTTAGCTTCCAGCAGGTCATCTTTCTTGCCGGTATCGAGCCACCAGCCGGTGAGAATGTGACTGCGCACCTTCTTACCGTCGTTAATCAGTTGCTGAATTGTGTCCGTTATTTCAAGTTCTCCTCGCCACGAGGGTTTTATTTTATCTATTGCCCGGTGCACGTCCTTGGTGAAGAGATAAACTCCGGGCACGGCCAGATTTGTTTTCGGTTCCCGTGGCTTCTCCACAATCCGGACTATCTCGCCCTTCTCGTTTAATTCGGCAACGCCGAACAGGCGCGGGTCGGATACCTCTTTCAGTAAGACCAGTGCATCGACCTTGTTTGAGGTAAACTCCTTAACGAAGCTCTTGACACCACCCTGAATAAGATTATCGCCAAGAAACATCAAGAAAGGGGAATCGCCGAGAAAGCTCTGCGCTGTCTTCACAGCATGGGCAAGTCCCAGAGGTTCGGCTTGCGGAATGTAGGTAATCTGAGCATTCCATCTTGACCCATCTCCCACAGCTGCTTTAATACCCTGCCCTGTTTCCGGTGAAATGATAACGCCAATATCCCTTATCCCGGCCTCGACGATTTGCTCCAGGACGTAGTAGAGTATCGGCTTATTAGCCACCGGAATAAGTTGCTTGGCCAGGGTGTTGGTCAGCGGCTTAAGTCTGGTTCCCTTGCCGCCAGCTAATATTAGAGCTTTCATCTAAGATGGTGTTCCCCGTAGAGCAAGCAGCAAGTATTATATCACGTTGCCTATCTCCCTTATTCAACGCTGCTAAGCTGCCACTTCCCTACCTCTCAAGCACTTTATCAAAAGAGCGTCTGCCAACGCAAACTGCCATTGCAGGGCACGCACCTGCTCCGTTGTTGCTTCGGGGATTGCCACGCCCCGACTGCATCGGGGCTCGCAATGACAAAAAGAGGGAGGGGGTTACCTGCAACGATTGCCGGGCTTTTGCTCAGGTCGCACTTCAACCAAGACGCTGGAAGACTTTTACCGTTGTCGTGTTTGTAGTGCCCTCGAGCGGATATACAAGCTGATAGCTGTCCAGTTCTTCGAGAGGCACGATGCTTGTGAAAGGATCGGTACCGACTATTCTGTAATTCCCCGACGTCTGGGCTGCAACATAGGCTTGAGCATCTTCATAGGTGGGAAAAGTCGGCGGATTCGGGCCATTGGTAATTATTCTGAATGTCTCTCCTTCAATTTCCTGCTCTTGATAAGCTATGACCATCGGCTGCGTGGCGACTGCGGCTTTGGCGTCAAAGTTGTAAAGCCTGACCACAGTGGAGTTATAGTAAGCGGGGTAGAATAAATACATTCCCTGCCAGCCACTTGACGTCTGCAGGTAGTAAATATCATAGAACTCGCTTGAGTCGTTGCCGGCCCAGTCCGCCATAGCATAGAACTTGGCAGGCGTCGCCATTGCATAGTCAATCATCACGTATTTCGTACCCAACTCGTCGGCCAATTCATTGGCTGAGTCTTCGCTCTGGGAGATGAAAAACTCGCCGGCCTGGACGGCTCCGGCCTGGCCGGGATTGGCATTGGGTATGCGGTGGCCAATCTGCATTATGAAGTAGCCATAGTCCCACCAGGACATCACGCCATAGGCGGTCTCCGGATATTCGAACTCAGCCTTTGGCGGATATAGCTCATAATAGAAATCGGGGTCACCGAAAGGCTCGGGGCTGTTATCCTGCAGCCACGAACATGATTTGTACCACCCTTCGCTCATAATTGGATTTGGCGTCTCTGCAATGTATCGCGTGATCCCGATGCGAAACCAGTCCGGACTGGCTGTGCCAATTTTGGTGGGCTCATCTCGCCAAAACAGCCCGGTACTGGGGAAGATGACCAGGAAGAAGAGGATTACTCCAACGACAATAACATTCACCCAAGCACCTCTGGGCTGCATAGATGTCTTCTTTTTTGCTTTCTCTCTGGCTCTTTTGTTCTTCTTGAATTTCTTGACCGCTCCAACCACTTCTTTAGGTTTGGCCAGCAATTTCCGTAAGCCAGCAATGTCCAGCATTTTCCAGGAGAAATATCCTGTGAGCAGGGCAGCATTTATTGTGTAGTAGTAACCAAAGCGGCGCTGCCCAAACAGCGCTATCAACATCAATATGCTCCACACCAGGAACAGAATCTTGTCCGCACTCTTCTCTTTCCCAGCAATATAAACCAGCATGGCAAGGGAGACGAACGAGATGAAGAAAGAGGTGTTGAAGTTAGACCAGGCTATCTGTAAAGCCAGAGGATGCACCTCCATAATAGTCAGCCTGGCGCCGGCCGGAGTGAAGACGCTAAATTGGGTGAACACGGACTGGAACAGGGACGGATTGATAGCGTACAGAACAGCAAGCCCGATTCCAAGCAGACCCAGCAAGGCCAAGGGATAATAGACAGGCTTCAAGGCCTTGCTTGCCATGAGCCGCGAGATGACGCTCAAGACTATGGGCACCACTATGGCAATTGGCATAGACAGACGATAAAGGGCATCGAACTCGCCCACGCCCAACACCGGCAGGAGCATGAGAAAGGCGACAAGGAAAACGGGGGTGCCCACAATACATAGATAGTCGCTCGATTTGTGCCCTAAGTGGTCCACGACGAACTGAATAGCCAGGCAGACAAATATGATGAAGATGAACAGCAGTCCACCTTGCCAGACAAGAAGATAGAGACCTAGAAAGATGCCAGCGAGCAAGGTGTAGATGAGAGGCCTGGTGATAACTGACCAGTCTCTATTCAGTATGTGCTTGAAGGAAATCTCCCTTTCTCGAGCCCGTTTAACGGCCATGATCAAGAAGAGTATGCAAACGGTGCTAAACAGAACCTCAGCTACATGGTGGTCCGTGAAGCCCAGCAAGGAACGATGCAGAAACTCGCCAGGCAATATGGCAGCCAAGGCGGCCGCGATTACACCCACCCAGCGGTTAAATAGTTCCTTGCCGATGAAGTACACGGGGATCAGTGTCAGAGTGCCCAGAATAGCGGGCATGTAAGCCGCCACCACTTCCATGCTATGTAGACTCGGCACCCCCGAGGTAACAAGCCGAATAATACCAGCGATTAGCCAGGGAAAGAATGGCCGGCTGAGCCCTCCCGCACCACCTGGGAAAAGTATGTAGGGGTCAAAGGAATTGAAGTGGGGAAAGTTATGAACCAGGGTCTCTATGTTGCGCAGGTAATAATAGGCATCAGTCTCTCGAAACCAGATCCAGTCATTGACGAAGACCTGGTCATAAGGCAGAGCTATGCGTATATACAATGAGATGCCACAGAGGGCTGCCATAATTATGCCCACTATGACTAACGGGGGGACTCTTCGTTTTCGCTCCGGACTCTGTTCGCTCACTTATAATTCCCGCAGGGAAAATATACCCTCCATTATAAACGCACTGCACTGAATAATACAACAAATCGTAACCCAGCGGCTTTTTTGGTCCCCGTGGTTGAACCAGAAACCAGATTTAACCTATAATTGCCTGATGCGAACTTATCGCGCCGTCAATTTAAATGTCCTGTGGTTTTTGATAGCTCTCAACGTCTTGATCTTTGTAATCGAATTAGCAGTCGGCGGGTATCCCATCACAGTAGCTAACCCGGTTGTCCGCCTTCTTGGCCTGGCACGTGTGCTACTTGCTCAACAGCCCTGGACCATCATAACCGCCATATTTGTCCACGGTGGTCCTGCCCATATTATATTCAACATGATAAGCCTGTATTTTCTGGGAAGCTTCTTCCTCCGGGCTGTGGGAGAGAGAAGCTTTCTGGCCGTATTCTTCCTTGGGGGCCTGGCGGGAAACGCTCTTTATCTTCTCCTCGCTCCTCCCAACGCCATAGGCATAGGCGCCTCTGGAGTTGTCTTTGCCATTGGTGGGGCACTGGCAGTACTGGTCCCCAGAGTGCCAGTCATTGTATTTCCCATCCCTATCCCCATACCACTCTGGGTGGCAATCTTGATCTTCTTCCTCCTTTCTTTCTTATTCGCCGGGATAGCCTGGCAAGCCCACCTCGGAGGTGTGTTGGCGGGGCTGATAGCCGGTCTCATCATCAGGAAAAGGAGGCGGCTACTCTATTTCTGACGCTCTGAAAGATGGAAACAAGGCAAGTTCGCCTGAAAGCCGATGGACTCGAGCTTGCCGGCGAGCTTCATGTTCCTTCAAGAGACAAGGTCCACCCGGCCCTGTGCATTTGCCACGGCATTCCGGCTGCCGCCCCTGACCCCACCGACAGGGGCTACACAGTAGTGGCGCAGCGCTTCTGCCTTGCCGGCTTCGTCACTCTGATCTTCAACTTCCGCGGAACGGGAAAGAGCCAAGGCAACCTGGACATCCTGGGCTGGACCGGTGACCTGCGAGCGGCTCTGGATTTCCTGTACGAGCGTGACGAGGTGGATAAAACCCAACTTTGCCTGCTGGGATTCAGCGGAGGGGCAGCGGTTTCCATTTACGCAGCCGCCCATGATGCCAGAGTATCTTCCGTGGTGACATGCGCCTGCCCTGCCGACTTTCTCTCCCTTCATCAGAGCGAAACACCTGCGGACACCATCCAGAGGTTTCGCCAGATCGGGGCAATCAGGGATAAGGATTTTCCACCATCAATAGAAGAATGGCAGAGAGGATTCGAGACCGTCTCTCCAATCAAGTGGATTGACAGGATTTCGCCTCGCCCTTTGCTTCTGGTGCACGGAGATGCCGATGAGTTGATACCCCTGGAGCATGCACACAGGCTCTACCACAAAGCTAAAGAACCCAAAGAGCTGAAAATAGTACACGGTGCCAGGCACAAGGTGCGCCTGGAAAAAGCAGCCATGGATTTTGTTCTGGACTGGCTAAAGGCTGGATGCCAGAAAAGGGCAGAGAACTTTCGGTAAACGAAGAGAGTAGCACGAGAGAGATGTCGATGGTGGACGACTGTCCACAGTATTCTGCGCTTAGCTATTTCTTCAAAAACGTAGAAGTTCTCTGGCCTTTTCTCGACAGGCTGAACAATCTGCTATTCGTTACCCCAGACACTATTTCATTCTCTTTCATATGGTGGTCACTGAGCGATAGTGTTCCACCTGGTTTCAATACTCGATGTAACTCCTTCAGTATCGCGTCTGGGTCGCTCAAGTGGTGAAAGATGTCGTACAATAGAACCGCGTCTAAGCTATCATCCGGTAACCCGGTTTGGCACTCAGAGAGAATGGTTTCCACATTCACCAGTTTCTTTTTTGAGGCGATATCTTTGACCCTTTGAATTGCCAGCGGGTGCATATCTAGGACATAGACTCTCCCTGATTCTCCTACCAGTTCTGCAAGGGGCATTATGTAACTGCCGGGGCCACAGCCATAATCGAGTACACGAAATCCCGGTTTTATCCCTACCTCGTTCAGGATATTCTTGCGGGGCAAGCGAAGATCGCGGAATTTGTAGCCCAAAGACATGAGCCTGAAACCAAGATTGGATTCTACCTTGTCCATGTCGCCTTCCCCCTTCTCCCTTAAGAAGCACCTCTGTGTAACGTTTTCCGTGTTTGCGAAGTGCCGAAGGCATCTAATTGAGTAGAACGAAACACAGCTGCCCTGTTAGGCGGCGGCGTGTATGGCAAGATCATTTGTTCTTCCTCCCTGAGATCTCAAATCCCATGAATGTTTTCGCAACCGCAGACTCCTTCAACTTAGATTGATCGAGTGTAGCGCGAATCTCGTCTCTAGTATAGGATGCATTCATAGATGACACGAAGCCCGGTCTAATCTCTTTAGGTTCAACCATCAATTTCATGAACCACATGACAAACGGATTCGTGTCCCGGCGCATGTCACTTATGAAGTACTTCGCCCCCGGCTTCAACACACGGTAAACTTCGTCGAAAACCCTTATAGGTTGTGACCATTCATGAAGAGAACCATTAGTGAACACGCCATCAAAAGTGTTATCATCAAACGGTATCTGGTGGGCATCGCCCTTCACATATTTGACTCTGCCTTCAAGTCCATATTCCCTAGCATTTGTCTCAGCAATCTTTGTCATTTCAGGACTGATTTCTACAGCTAGGAGGGTGGTACCTTCTGTCTTCTTCAGCCATTCCAGACCAAGATAACCGGGGCCCGGACCAATCTCCAGTGCTGAACCATGTGTTATCCCTGATCTAATAATGTGGCCTGTTTCCATCCAACCTTTGTCCCTTAAGCTCCGCATCATACTATCGTAAGTTTGTACGTCAAATTCGCCCTGTATTCCTTCATCCGTTTCAATGATTCTTGGCTTTACCACACTATTGCCTCCTCATTATTTCGTGCACCATTCGTAAGTTCGGCTAACCTGTTCATGTCGGGATTTCGTTCTATGTACCTTCGTTCGACAGGCTATTGAAATCCACGGCTTCTCCCCACTTCACTCACATAAGCCGTTGGGTAACCAAATCGAGCTGACTCTAGATTCTGCCCATGCCGTAACGTGGCTCAGCCCACTGATTTCCCAGCTTGCTTTGTCAGCCAGTACTCTATGCTATCGGCCAGAGCCAGCCAGCTAGCTTCGATAATGTTAGTGGAGCTGCCTACCGTCCGCCAGTTTTCCTTGCCATCGCTGGATTCAATGAGCACCCGAACCTGCGATGCAGTGCCCCCGGTTTCTTCCAGGATGCGCACCTTATAATCAATGAGTTTTACGGCAGTCAAGTCGGGATAGAACTGGAGCAAAGCTCTGCGCAGAGCTTTGTCAAGGGCATCAACGGGCCCGTCGCCCTCAGCAGCCGTGTGCACAATTCTGTCATCCACCTTGACCTTGATGGTTGCTTCTGATAGTGGCTCCTCCTGATTTCCTCTGGTAGGCGGACGGCGACGCTTTTCCACCACGACCATGAAATCGACTAACTCGAAAGGTGGCCGATAGTTCGGTTGAACCCGGCGGAGCAGAAGGTCGAAAGACGCCTCGGCAACGTCATACTGAAAACCCTGTTTCTCAAGTAACTTTATTTGCTCCAGCACTTCCTCAATTGCTTTGCCCTTAGGGACAGGCAGTCCACGCTCCTTGGCCTTAAACACAATACTTCCCTTTCCAGCCAGCTCGGAGACAACAACATGCGGGCGGTTGCCTACCAGACCCGGATTTATGTGCTGATAGCTGTCTTCCCATTTAATCAAGCCTGATACATGAATCCCGCCTTTGTGAGTGAAGGAATCATCGCCAACATAGGGAAACCGGTCGTAATGTGGCATGTTAGCCAGCTCTGATACATAGCGAGAGACATCGCTCAGCTTGCTCAATTGCCTGTCAGTAACACAGTCAATGCCCATCTTGAGTTTCAAAGTCGGTATGATGGAACAGAGATTAGCGTTGCCGCAGCGTTCACCATAGCCATTGATTGTCCCGTGGACCTGAACAACCCCCGCTTCGACGGCAGCCAGGGTATTCGCTACGGCAAGCTCCGCGTCGTTATGAGTGTGAACACCCAGAGGAACAGGGCTTGCCTTTTGAACGGCTCTGATAGCCTCCGTTATTTGTTGGGGCAGACTGCCGCCGTTCGTATCACAAAGAACCACGCATGCTGCACCGGCCTTGGCCGCAGCCATCACCACCTGCAGGGCATATCCAGAATTGCCCTTATAGCCGTCAAAGAAATGCTCGGCATCGAAGAAAACTCTGAGTCCTTTTCCTCGGAGATAGCCTATGGAGTTTGTAACCATGCTGAGGTTTTCCTCCAGGGTTGTCTCCAGAACGCGGGTTACCTGCTTGTCCCAGGCTTTTCCTACAATAGTGACAACATCGGTCCTGGCCTTAAGCAAGGCCTTTAGATTGAGGTCTTCTCCCGCCCGACAATCTGATCGCCGGGTGCTGCCAAAGGCCACCAGAGCAGAATGTGTTAAGCGCAGATTTTGTGCCTGCGCGAAGAACTCGGAATCCTTGGGGTTAGAGCCTGGCCAGCCACCCTCGATAAAGTCAATGCCCAACTCATCAAGCTTCTGGCAAATCTTGAGCTTGTCCTCGACGGAAAAGGAAATGCCTTCCTGTTGGGCACCGTCTCTCAGAGTGGTATCGTAAAGTTGTACTGTTGTCATGGAAGTTCTCTTAAGCTTTCACTTTCTGTGCAATCAAATCTCCCATTTCTTTTGTCCCCACCTTGGTCTTCCCCTCCGACATTATATCGCAAGTCCTATAATCCCGTTCCAGGATAGAGATGACAGCCCCTTCTATGGTCTGTGCTTCAGCCTCCAGCGCGAAGGAATAGCGAAGCATCATAGCTACGCTTAGGATAGTGGCAATAGGATTAGCTATGTCTTGCCCCGCTAGACTGGGAGCGCTGCCGTGAATCGGTTCATACATGCCAAAGGTCTTCCCCTTGGGAATTCCCGCCAGGCTGGCCGAAGGGAGCATGCCCATAGAGCCAACCAGCATAGAAGCCTCGTCGGTGAGGATGTCGCCAAACATATTTTCCGTGACCAAAACATCAAACTCACTGGGACGCTGAATAAGCCTCATGGCGCAGGCGTCAACCAGCATATGCTGGAGCTCAATGTCGGGGTAATCAGCCGACATTTCTATAGCAATCTGCCGCCACAGTCGGGATGATTGGAGGACATTGGCCTTGTCCACGGAGGTTAGCTTCTTCCGGCGGCTGCGAGCCAGCTCAAAGCCTGCCTTCAATATCCGCTCAATTTCCGCCTCGGAATAAGCCAGGGTATCAAGAGCCTGTCTCCCCTTCGGAGTCCGCCACTGCTTCTTGGGCTGACCAAAATAAAGGCCGCCAGTAAGCTCTCTCACCACCACCAGGTCGACACCCTTAATCACCTCCGGCTTGAGACTGGTAGAATTCACCAGCATAGGGAGAACTTTCACGGGGCGTAAGTTTGCAAACATTTTCAGCCCTTTGCGCAAAGCCAGAAGCCCGTCTTCAGGGTGGATTTTAGCTTGAGGGTCATCCCACTTAGGACCGCCAACTGCACCCAGGAGCACCGCATCACATTGCTTACACATCCTCAAGGTCTCAGTGTCGAGAGCCGTACCCAGGGTATCCATAGCAGCGCCACCTATGAGACCGTTATGATAAAGAAAGGTATGCCCAAATCTCTCACCAGCTGCCTGCAAGACCTTCAGCGCCTGGCTCACTACCTCAGGGCCCACGCCATCGCCGGGCAAGACTGCAATGTTGAGTTCCATACTATTTATCTCCCCAATTTGGCCTAGCTATGTTCGCCAATTATATATGCGCCCAGCCTTCTTTGGCTAGAGAGAATGTTTGCACGTCCACTGAAAAATTATGTCAACTTCGATTCGCTTATGCAAGTCTGTTTGCCTGTTTGAACAGAAAGGAGGGGTGTGGCTTGGAAGCCTTGTTTTCTAACGCCCAGTTAAGATACGGCGGCCAACACGCACAGACTAAGTTTTACCGCTCCAAGCAGGCATCTTGGACATACGCTCTGTGGCTGCGCTCTCGGCAGTCTTTCTATCCATCTTCTGAGACATCATCATGAAGTTGACCATGCCTTGAAACACCTCTTCACAGCTTTTGAGGCTGCCATCCGGCTTTGAACAGTATACACAGTACAAGTTCTCCAGATTTCCCCCGCCGAAATCCTCGAGCTTGGTCATGGGCATGCCGCAGCTCGTACAAACTTTGACAGCCCTGGAGACCTGATTGAATGTCAGCTTATACCCGTTGATATCTTCGACCGTGAAGTCCCTGATGCCAAACGGTTCGTCTTTTATGTCTGCTACAATCTTGACCCCTTTATTTGACAGTTCGCTGTAGTACTCATCTATGTTCCCATCGATTTGCATATACAAATTCACACCAATGCCCAGTCTTGCTTTGGCACCGACACCAATACCTTGGGCTGGCATCAACATGATAACCATCCCATCCTTGGATAGGTCGGCGTACTCCGGATTGTCAGCGTCAGGGAAAGCCATGCCCATCCTGAATCCCAGGAAATCCCTGTAGAATTGAATCGTCTGCTTCATATTCCTTACAGCTAACGTAGGCGAGATATAGCCCATTTCCAGTCACCTCCTTTTACCTGCCGTTGGGCGGCGGGTTGAAAGGCACAGGCGTTCCCTTCACTCTGATAAAAATCAGAACTGACCAGGTCATTAAGAACAGCCCGATAGCGAGAACGGGCACAGACACAATAATATTCAGCGATGCAGGAAGGAGTTCATGGAAGTCCAAGCATTTGTCTACTTGAAGAGCAGCCAAAATGAATGGTGCTATAAGGCCAAAAAGGAATACTGCACCAGCAGGGGTAAGAAGATTTCGGATCTTACGGCTGCCTGTTGCCGCCCTATAGAAAATTCCAATCAGCCTTTCACGCAGACTCACAATATCCCCTTTTGCTTAAGCAGCTTGCGACTGCCCTTAGCAGTCGGTCGCAGCGTCAGTAGTGAATTCTGTTCGTAGTTCGTAAGAACGCTCGTTGACCGTGAAAACTTCATGCCTTCAAGTTCAAGTAAAGTCTGCTTCATTCCCAGCCCGCCTCCAAATCCACCAAGTTCACCATCGGATCTAATAACTCGATGACAGGGAATGATTATCGGAAAAGGATTGCGCGAAAGGGCTCTGCCAACCGCCCTTGCACCACCCGGGACTTCCGCACTCCCCGCAATCCTTCCGTAAGTACTTACCCAACCCCTCGGAATCCTGTGCACAGCCAGAAGGACTCTTTTTTGGAATTCAGAGCACTTTTCAAGAGCGATGACATCCAGTCCAAAATCAACGGCCTCGCCCGCAAGAAAGCTTTGAATTCGTTCACCAAGTTCGGCAATAGTAGGACACGTCTGATGGCGGGAGTCAGCAAAGGCTATCTGCACAAGATTCTCCACAGGACTTCGGTCATCAGGAAGCAATACTGAATAGACCTTCGGGCCTCTCTTGGTTTCCTGCCAAACAATACCAAAGGTGCCAAAGGTCGAGGACAGCAACACGTGGAAAGGAAATCCCATGATTATACCCCCTATTGCCTAAATACTCCCCGTACACCTGGCCCATATCTCAACATCGTAGTTGCTTCCAAACTCTCGACAAAACGCTTCCTGGAACCGAAAAACACCCACACAGCCAAGTCCGTCACAAAAGCCTCTCTTTCTCACTTAAAAGAATGATGTTATCAGCTACTTTGTCATATGAATCGCCCAGAGTGAATATGATGATTTGATAATCAGACGCCAGCATTTTAAAGAACTCCAACGTTTTGGCCAGACGGACAGAATCAAAATTGACAAAGGGGTCGTCCAATATCAGGGGCGGCTTCTTATCGCCAAATATCAATTTCATCAAGGCAAGCCGAAACGCCAGGTAGAATTCATCAATCGCGCCGCCACTTAACTCTTCGGGTCTGACCCAGTCACCTTTTTCATCTGAATATACCCAGAACTCCAGGCCCTCCTTGTTGACCTTTACCTGCCTGTACTTGCCATTGGTAAACAAAGTCAGGTGCTCCTGAATTTCATGCTCCAGAGCTCCCTCCACTGACGAAAGAACCTCAGTTCTCGCCCGGTAGAGAAACTCACTGGCTATCCCATAGACTCTCACCTTCTTGTCCTCACGTTTCAGAGTCTCCTGAAGCCCTTCCAGCTCCTCTTCCAGTCTAATTTGGTCCTCTATGTTGAACCTTGCCTGCTCGACAATTATCTCACAGCGGCTCTTTTGCCTCTCAAGCTCGGCCTGCCTTTTTCCCAAATTCTGGACTTTTCTTTCTAGCGCCACGTACTCTTCGGGGCTCAAATGCGTCTGCTTCAAGTCATCAGTAAGCTTTGTCTCTTCCGTCGCCAGCTTCCTGGCTAACTCCAGCTTTTGCTCCTCAATCTCCTCAACCGTTCTGCCACCCAGCATTCCCTTTAACTGGAGATCCGCAGAGCTCTTCCTGTCGAGCCAATCATAAAAACCCATTTCTCTCTCATTGAACTCGGCAACCGTGCTGCATTTCGCCTTGGCGAGCACCTCTTGCTCGCTCTTACTGAGGTCATCGAGGCCTTCCTTCATATCTTGAATGCGCCCTTCAATAACTGAAATGCTGGTCTTATCCCGAATAAGGGCGTTTCTTGCCCACATGGCTACGGCCAGAAGAGCTGCGCCCAGGATTATCAAGCTCAAGAAATAGAACCGATCGACTATGACTCCGACTACCCCGCCTGCTAGTATTGCCGTTGCAGTGGCTATTCCCTTTGCTGAACCAAGAAACACGAGAGACTTCCTTCTGCCCAGTTTCCCTTTGGCTTCAGCTAGCTCCTGTTCCCTCTGGGCTGAGTCTTTTTCGATAATCCCACGCCGATTCTGAGCTGCATCCAGCTCCCTTCTGAGGCCCGAGATCTCTTGCTTATCTCTGAATCCTTCTGCAGCCCTCAGCGCTTTGCCCGCTCTCTCAGAATCCTCTCTCAATGTCTTTACGTTAATAAGCAGTTTCTCTATCCCGCCATAATCTTTGGTCAGCCTCTGGATAGATGCCTCAATCTCTTTACGCTGTCTGTTTTTGTCTAACAAAGCCCCGGCATTCTCGTACTGCTCTTTGACATCAGCAAGCTGCTT
>MGMS01000029.1:0-38911 GCA_001796515.1 Chloroflexi bacterium RBG_13_51_36 | reverse complement strand
AGAAGAGCTATGCCGTACTGAAGGGCACTTTCAGCAATTTCTTTCTCTTCTCCTTCCGAGCTCTCGATTTTGCCCTTCATCAGCCTAATGAATCCTGTCCTGATCCGCCGCTCTTCATCCTCTGTGACCTCTTCGGACTTCGGATGAGACCGGTCCGTAACGCTAAGATGGAAGAACCTCTCCCCTAATTCGCCTTCCAGTTGCTCAGTGTTTATTATGAGTTCGGCGTCGCGAAGCCCCTTCAGAGTGACTCTTCTTATCAGGTTCTGATTTGCCCCTTCGCAGATCCTCGCTTCCAGCACCGCCAGGTCCCGGACTTCACCGGCATTTATTTCCACCTCGTCATAGTCACGAAGGCCAAGCATCTTCGGCTCGACCTTAACTTCGCCCGAGTCGGCAACCCCAATCAAAAGCACTCCGCCCTTTTCTGTTTGGCCGGGTATCCACTCCGGCGGGCCACAATACCAGGCCGGGCGTCCTGACGGGCATTTATAGACGCGGTGCCAGTGCCCCAGGGCCAGATAATTCATGCCGCCGGCTTCGATTTCCTCTAGCCTGAAGACATGGTCATCCTCAGCTGTTCTTTCCGGGATATATAACGACCCGTGGGCCAAGGCAATATGAAACTTACTTGATGTCGAACGTCTCAGCCCTTTCAGCGGGCTCACGGATGACCTGTTACTCAGATTCGGTTTCCCGTATACCGTCAAATCGAGGCTGGAATACTCTTTGCAAGACATATTTTCATCACTGAAGATTTTTAGATTGGGACATTTCTCTTCGAAGTCGACTTTTCTATAGATTGACGAGGAATCAAAAGAATCATGCGTGCCGGGAACAAGGCAGACCGGGATATTACTTGACCCGAGCAAGTTGAATTGCTCTATTACCAAATCTATGTTTCTTTGCGGCTGCTGGTTGGAATCGAATAGATCTCCCGCAATTAAGACGATGTTTACCCTTTCATTTATAGCAGCAGCTATAACATTCTTGAATGTAGTTCTCAGTTGCTCTCGTTGAGAGGCGCCTCCGTTCCCCAGACCCGAGAACTTCGCTCCTAAGTGAATATCAGCAGTGTGCAGAATCTTGAGCATCCCAATACTCCTCTGTGGAAGAAGGCACTAAGCTGTTCAAGCCTCGCTTCCCCCTGATATTAGCTCACTCCGTTCGCAACGATTTCCCTAGCCACGAATCTTAGGCAGCAGCAAAACACCCACGGTGACCGCAGTTGCTACAACGGAGATCAAGTACATTCCTGCCCCGGCAGCCAGACCTACGGCGGCAGTTATCCAGATGGTAGCTGCGGTGGTCAGCCCTGCCACCTCTTTTTCACGCTGGCCACGGAGAATAACGCCGGCACCGATAAAACCAATCCCAACCACCACCCCGGCAGCAATCCGAGATATGTCAACCACCGCACCACTAAATCCATATATGGATACCAGGGTGAAAAGGGCTGCTCCGGAGCCAACTAATATATGCGTGCGCAATCCCGCTGCCTTGCCTGCCCGCTCCCGCTGATAACCAATGCCCGCCCCCAGGGCAGCAGCCAATAAAAACCTCGATATCATTTCCAGCCAGGGACTCAAATTCATCACCTCCGTGCTCTCGGAATATCTCAGAGAGCTTAATGTCCAAGTTCAAAAACCTGTGCCTTCCACACTGCTATTTCCCCTCTCTCACCGCCAGCAAGCGATTGAGGGCATTCATGTATGCCTTGGCACTGGCCACAATGATATCAGTGGCAGCGCCGCGCCCGGTATAGGTCACATCCTCGCTCTCTATTCGTATCAACACCTCGCCTATGGCATCAATCCCCTCCGTAATCGATTTGACGGTGAACTCGGTGAGCCTGTTAGGTATCCCGACTATGCGGTTGATAGCCTTGTATACGGCATCCACGGGACCCGCGCCCAGAGCAGCATCAGCCAGAACCTGCCCTTCCGGGCCGATGAGCCTGACTGTTGCCGTAGGAATATTATGATTGCCGCAGGAAACTTCCACATGGTCGAGGTGGTACACCTCGGTGACAGTACGCAGTTCCTCGGCTATCATAGACTCAATGTCGCGGTCCGTGATATCCCTTTTCTTATCGGCTAACCTCTTGAAGTCCTGAAAGGCGCGGTCAAAGTCTTCTTCGTTCAAAGTGTAACCAAGCTCGGATAATCTCTCCTTGAAAGCATGCCGGCCGCTCACCTTGCTCAGCACCAGGCTACTTGATGGTATGCCCACCGATCTAGGGTCCATAATCTCATAGGTCATCGATTTCTTGAGTACGCCATCTTGATGAATACCCGACTGATGGCGGAAGGCATTCGCTCCCACGACGGCTTTGTTAGGCTGGACGGGAAAACCCGTCAGTTCACTAACCAGGCGACTTGTCCGGTAGATTTGCGTCGTATCGATATTGGTACTGAGCTTAAAGAAATCGCGGCGAGTTCTCAGAGCCATGACAATCTCTTCCATAGAAGCATTGCCGGCCCTCTCACCGATGCCGTTAATAGTACATTCGACCTGCCGCGCACCTGCCTTTATCGCCTCGAGACTATTAGCCACCGCCAGTCCCAGGTCGTCATGACAATGCACGCTGACCACAGCCTTGCCGATGTTGGGCACGTTGTCCAGTATGCCCCGAATCAGACTGCCGAATTCCTGGGGAGTAGCGTAGCCTACGGTGTCGGGGACATTGACCGTGGTTGCTCCAGCTTCGATCACCACCTCCAGGATCTGGTAGAGGTAAGCAGGGTCGGCACGGCTGGCATCCATCGGCGAGAATTCAATGTCGTCTAAATAGCTCCTGGCCCGGGCCACTGTTTCCCGCGACATCTTCAGGACCTCATCGCGGCTCTTCTTAAGCTGGTGAGCAAGGTGAATGTCCGAGGCCGAAAGGAAAACGTGAATCCGGGGATGCCCGGCTTCTTTGACTGCCTCCCAGGCCCTATCTATGCCTTCAATATTGGCCAGGCTCAAAGCACAGATCGTGGGACGCTTAAGTTCGTGGGCAACGAGGCGGACGGCTTCGAAATCCCCGGCCGAGCTGGCAGGAAAGCCGGCCTCGATGACGTCAACGCCAAGTTTATCAAGCTGCCCGGCTATTTCCAGCTTCTCCTGGAGGTTCAAGCTTGTTCCGGCAGCCTGCTCACCATCTCGCAGAGTAGTGTCGAAAATGATGACCTTGTCCATATTTATTCCTTCTTGGAGACTCTAGCCGATCAATTCTCTCCAATATTTGCCCAGCAAAGCCTGGCTGTCGGCCAGAAATCGCTTCTACGCGAATAACACTGAATAGAATAAACACCGAAGGCAAATTTGTCAACGACGGTGCAATAGAGGCATAATTTAGTGCAGGAGGCAAGCCTGAAAATGGTGTTGATAATAGATAACTATGACTCCTTTGTTTACAACCTTGCCCAATATCTGGGGGAGCTGGGCTGGCAGCCGATGGTCTATCGCAACGACCAGATTACTGTGGCCCAGGTCGAAGAGCTAGCGCCCAGCCACATTATTATCTCGCCTGGTCCCTGCACCCCCCTGGAAGCGGGCATCTCCAACGAGGTAGTCCAGCACTTCGGCGGGAAAATCCCTATACTGGGGGTATGTCTGGGACATCAATGCATCGGCCACACCTACGGGGGCAAGATCGGACGGAGCCTGCCGGTCCACGGCAAGACCTCCACCATCCATCACGATGGCAAGACTATCTATCAGGGCCTACCCAATCCCTTTCCGGCAACACGTTACCATTCCTTGATTATCGAGCCTGAAGGGTTTCCATCCTGTCTCGAAGTGAGCGCCAGAACTCCTGAGGGCGTAATAATGGGAGTGAGACACCGGGACTATGTAGTGGAGGGGGTCCAGTTCCATCCCGAATCCATCCTCACGGAAGTGGGACACGACCTCCTGGCTAACTTCCTCCGTTTCACCCGGCCAGTTTGGAGCAAAAGTCAAGTGCCAAATCCCTAGAGAGCAAAAGGCAAAAATCAGAATGCAAGCTTTCACAAATCCTAAGCACGAAATCCTAAATCCTAAACAAATACGAAGCACGAATGACAGAAACTCAGGGTTGTTTGGATCCTTTGGATTTTGGCTATTTGGTATTGTTTCGGATTTAGAGCTTAGAATTTAGGATTTCTCTATCATGGCAGAAATCGTGTATCTCAACGGCCAGCTCGTCTCCCGCTCGGAGGCCAGGCTGTCCCCTTTCGACCATGGCTTCCTCTACGGATACGGCCTATTCGAGACCATGCGGGCTTACAGCGGCCATATCTTTCGACTCGACTCTCATCTCGCCCGCCTTCGCTGCTCCGCTGAGAGCATCGGCCTGGCGCATAGCATCCTGACCACAGACGAGGGCAAGCAGTCTTTGAAAGCCGCCTGCGTGGCGACTCTGGCGGCCAACAGGCTCAAGGACGCCCGTATAAGGCTCACCGTCTCGGCCGGAGAAGGCGATATGACGCCCGACCCCGCCACCTGCTCCAGCCCTACCGTCCTAATCACTGCCCGGAACCTTGTTCCCTTGCCGCCCGAAAAATATGAAGCGGGTTTCAAGGCAGCCATATCTTTCCTGCGCCGCAATAGCCAGTCGCCCTTGTCCCGGTTGAAATCTACCTGCTATATGGAGAATGTCCTCGCCCGCACGGCAGCCAGAGCTGCCGGATACGACGAAGCTATCTTCCTCGATGAACAGGGATATCTTGCTGAAGGCAGTACGACTAACGTCTTCCTGGTGAGCCGCGGAGAACTCATTACGCCTTGCTTTGAAAGCGGTGTCCTGCCCGGAATCACCAGGGACGCAGTCCTGGAAATAGCCCGGACCTTGAATATCAAGGCCACGGAAAGATGGGTGGAGCCAAACGAGCTAATCGAGGCCCAGGAAGCCTTCCTCACCAATTCCATACTGGAGCTTATGCCCCTGGTCTCCGTCGAGGGCAGACCTATCGGCATGGGCAAGCCCGGCAAGCTGACCGGAGATTTGCTGTTTGCCTATAGAAAACTCGTAGACGAGACGCTACACTAAGCTAAGTTTCTCTTGTCAGAATTTGGGCTCCAGCCCGGCCTGTTTACATAACTCGTTTGCTGTTATTCTGTCGATTGTCCGGTGCCTTCTGATGGGTATTATCTTGTGATTATCAGTGTATATGGAATGTTTTCCACCTTCGCGCAGCAAATAGAAACCGTTGTGCTCAAAGTACTTGATTAAGTCCCGCCGTTTTACTGACACCTTAGATTTCGACGGGTATTTGTTCTAGGAGAGCTTGGCCGACAGGCATTTCTTTGTTCTGCTGGCGATAGGCCAGTATCATTTCATGCAAAGCGTCCTTGAGCATTATCCGGCACTCTTCCAAAGTCCTTCCCTCTGTTATCACCTCCGGCCATTCCACAAGTTGTCCCATATAGCCGGAGTCTATCTTCGTATACTTAGCGGTGTAATTACCCAACATATTCGTTACCTCTCACATTGTCTATTTTACACATGTTCCCTAAACTTTGCGAAGTTCTTCGAAGGTTACGGTCACATCGGTTATAATGGGCTGCAAAAGAAGCTATGAATTCAGGCAAAACAGGTGGGCTGCTTTTCGGAACGGGCGGTGTCCCCGTCAGCGCCGAATCCCGTTCCACAGAGGCCGGCATTGAGCGTATCGCCGAGCTCGGCCTGGGCTGCATGGAGGTGGAGTTTGTCCAGGGGGTGAAGATGAGGCCCGAAGTTGCTGCCGCGGTGGGAGAACTGGCGGCCAGGAAAAAGATAGCGCTCACGGCTCACGGACCTTATGCTATAAACCTGAATGCCGTCGAGCCTCAAAAAGTGCATATGAGCAAAGAAAGGATACTGCAGACTGCCCGCATCGCCGCCCTTTTCGGTGCCAGGAGTATCACCTTCCATGCCGCCTTCTATCTCAAAGATAGCCCCGCACAGACCTATGCAGTGGTCAGAAAGCATCTGCAGGAGGTGGTCAACACTCTGCGGAAAGAGGGAAATAAGGTGACGATTTCCCCTGAAGTTACCGGTAAGCCTTCTCAATTCGGCACCCTCGAGGAATTACTACGGCTTAGCAGCGAGATAGAAGGAGTCATGCCCTGCATTGATTTCTCTCACTGGCACGCCCGGACGGGAAGGGCCAACTCCTATCAAGAGTTTCTCGCTGTCCTGGACATGGTCGAGAAGAAACTGGGCAGGCGGGGCCTGGATAATATGCACATGCATCTCTCCGGGATTGCCTATGGCAACAAGGGAGAACTCAGGCACCTCATGCTCGCTGAATCGGATCTGCATTACACAGAGCTGCTTAAAGCCCTCAAGGAACGCAGGGCAAAGGGGATAGTCATTTGCGAGAGCGCCCCTTACCTGGAAGATGACGCTTTGCTCCTCCAGCGGACCTATCGGGAGCTTCCTTAGGCGGAATTGGTGACTGTCAGCACTTCACTTCGTCCGCTTTATAACCGCAATGCACATAGTATATAATGAAGTGATGAAGTCTCTCGGCTCCTGTTCACAAAATGAGAGATAGACTGACTATAGGGATTGCTGGTACGGGTGGCGACGGCGTAGTAGTTCTGGGCAGTCTTCTACAGAGGTTGGCTGCCTCTCAGGGATATTTCGGCCAGATGCCCAGATACTATGGCCCTCAGATCAGAGGTGGCTCTTCCGCCGTAAAGCTAAGCCTCGATACGACACGGGCTTCCCTGCCCACAGATACTGTGGACATCATGGTGTGCTTCAACTGGGAGAAGTACGCCGAGCTCAAACAGGAATTGCCGCCGGGGACCGACAGCATCGTTTTCTACGAGGACGCTCCCCCGGAGGGAAGCCTCGATCTCCCCAGGCAATCTTTTCAGGTGGGCTTCTCTGAAATCAGCAAGGAGATGACCGGGACGGCCTCGGCCAAGAACATTGTGGTACTGGGATTGCTGGAGAGGATCCTGGCCTTGCCCGAGAATCTTTCAGAAAGTGCTGCGTCCCACGACCACGCGTTAGCGCTGCTGGAAAAAAATGGTGTGGCCCTCCATGCCGGAAAACACCTGCTACCGGAATTTCCCTTTGACGAGCTGCGCCTATCGCCCCCGAAGGACGCCACAGCCAGGACCGTCCTCCATGGCAACTCTGCCGCAGCACAGGGCGCAATCCGAGCCGGCTGCCGGACTTTCTTCAGCTATCCCATCACACCTGCGTCGGAGATCATGGAAGAGATGCAGGAGCGTCTCAACCATGCGAACGGAGTCTTCCTGCAGGCGGAGGATGAGATCGCGGCCATCGGACTGGCCCTGGGGGCATCTCTGACCGGTGCAAAGTCGATGACAGCCACCACCGGGCCGGGACTGGACCTGATGACCGAGATGATAGGCCTGGCCTCCGGCGCCGAGATTCCGGTAGTCATCGTCGATGTCCAGCGGTGCGGGCCCGCCACCGGCATACCCTCCAAATCGGAGCAAGCGGACCTCAATCACGCCATCTACGGCGGCCATGGCGACGCCCCGAGGGTGGTTCTCGCTGCCTACAGCGTGAAGGGATGCTACCGGCTGGTAGTGGAAAGCTTCAACATAAGCGAGTACTATCAGACCCCGGTCATTCTTCTGACCGATCAGCGGCTCGGACAGGCTACGGTGGCGACCAACAGCGATTTTCTGACAAAAGACTATTCACTGGCCAGGAGAAAGAGGCCAGGTGGAGAGCACCAGGAGCAATATCGGCGCTACGAGCCGACCGAAGACTATATTTCGCCCATGGCATCTGCAGGAGACGAGGGCCTGACATATCAGGCTACAGGACTCGCCCACAATGACAAGGGGAGGCCTTCGTTCGACTTTGCCACCAACCAGCGCATGCATGAGAAAAGATGGCGAAAGCTGGCACCACTGCGCGACAGGGACGACCTGGTCAAGCTGTTTGGAAGAGAAGAGGTACGCAAAGGCATAGTGGCCTTCGGGTCCACCGCCCAGTTCGTTCTGGAAACGGTGGAGGACCTGGGGCTGGAGGACGAAGTCAAGGTTTGCGTACCGGAACTTATTCACCCCTTGCCCCACAGGCTCGCCAGCTTCGTGGGTTCGCTGGACACACTGCTGGTAGTCGAGATGAGCTACTCCGCTCAGCTCCATCACTACTTGCGTTCTCAAATCGACTTGCCGTCCCACACCGCAAGCTACGCCAGGGCGGGAGGTTCGGCCTTCAGCAGAGAAGAGTTATCCGGGCCGATAACGGAACTGGCAAGATGACAAAAGAAAGCGATTACAGAACAGATGTAGCGCCCGTCTGGTGTCCCGGCTGCGGCGGCTTTGGCCTCCTCAGCGCGCTGACCAAAGCGGCCCTGCCCAATCTGGGGATACCCGCACATCGAACTCTCATCGTCTCGGGAATCGGCTGCTCATCGAGGATACCTGCCTACATAGATACCTACGGCTTCAACAGCCTTCACGGTCGTGCCGTGCTTTTTTCCCAGGGGGCAAAGCTGGCCAACCCTGAGCTCACGGTTGTGACTATCGGCGGCGACGGTGACTTCTTCAGCATCGGAGCAGGACACCTTCCCCACGCGGTCAGGAGAAATCTCAACGTGACCTGCATCATGGTCAATAACTTCGTCTATGCCCTGACCAAGGGCCAGACCAGCCCCACCACTCCTTATCTACAACGGGGCGAAGGGCCTTTTCTTTCTCTCCAGAATCTTCCTCCTGTAGATCCGGTCCTGGACATGGTCAGCTACAGCGTTTCCACGGGAGCAAGCTTCATCGCCCAGGGTATTGCCACCGACGTCCCTCATCTTACGCGGCTCATAGAAGAGGCAATCAAGCATAAGGGCTTCTCGTTTATCAATGTATTGACTCCCTGCGTTACGTTCGACCCGCCCTGGCTGTTCAAGACGATAAAGGAGAAGGCAAGCTATCTAAAGGAAGGAGAACCCGTCGGACTGCCCGATTCGTCCAAAGAACAGCCCTGGCTTCATGACCCCGGCAACATTACTCTCGCCCTGAAACTGGCCCAGACGCCGGTTATGGAGAAGCCGCACATAGGGATAATCTTCCGCGGACGCACTGCCTGATCTGCGACAGGCCTGATTGATATTGTGCCCCTAGAATGCGGAATTGCCGGCTATGTCTCCTCTATGGTTATTCGTATCATGACATCGCCCTGCTCGATTCTCTCCAGCACATCCGTCCCCTCCACAAGTTGACCAAACACCGAATGGTGTCCATCGAGGTGATGCTGCGGCGTGTACGTGATGAAAAACTGGGAGCCGTTAGTATTGGCGTCGGAATTAGCCATCGACAGCGCACCGGCGACATGGGTGTGCTCGCTGAATTCATCGTCAAACTGATAGCCGGGACCACCCGTCCCGTTGCCAACAGGACATCCGCCCTGAACCACGAAGTCGGGTACAACACGGTGAAACGTAAGGCCATCATAGAACCCATCGCGCGCCAGGAATACGAAGTTGTTCACTGTCATCGGAACATCGCTGGCAAACAGTTCCAGCACCAGATTCCCCTTTTCCGTTTCAATGGTAGCAGTGTATTGTTTGCTCGTATCGATTGTCATTGGCGGCGGTGCCGAGTAGGTCTTCGGCTTGTCAGGCATCGTGGTTATTACTACTAATGCGACGGCGACAGCGATAACCACACCTAACCCGATTAGCAGCTTCTTCTTTCTCGACCCCATCCCCATTTGTCTTGCTTTCGGTTTTCTACGTTGAATCGAGTGCTGGCCGGTATCTTTTCGTGACATCTTTCTGAAGTCTCCCGATATGGTTTTTTTCCACCTCAATATACCATAAGCCAGCTAGTGGGTGCACTCCAATGTCTTCCGGGAAAACGACGTCTGATTTGTGGCAGCCTGATTGGTACGGTGTCCCTGGAATCGGGGCTAGTCTTTCCCCAAGGGTCTATTTACCTAAATAGCTCTTTGACCAGTTCTTCGCGCTCTATTTCAAGGTAAGCAGCAATCTCATTCACGATACTGCCCAGAGTGCCGACCCTGAGAGGTTTGTGCTCTGGGATGGTGATGTGATGTTCAAAGCCTTTAGAGGTGGATGTGAGCCGCATATGACTACCGGTCTGGCGGGTTATCTTATAGCCGTACTTGCCCAGGAGGGCAGCGAGCTCCTCACCGCCCATGTCCCTGGGGAGCTTCATACAGCGATTACCTCGTCCTTTACCATGTGCAGGCGGATGAGCCGGGGCATCTCCTCGGCCTCAAAATGGCAGTGCGTGGCGTCCTGCACCATCTTCTTCAGCTTGGCAAAGGAATCGGCTTCGGTACAGATGTTATGTCCTAGCGCCCTGGCGGTATAACCGCCTTCCGGGGCTTCCTCTACCAGGAAAATTATCTCCTTTTCCATGTCTCTCTCCTGAGCGGGGTTCAGTTCTTTGCCCTTAACCTTGACCGTGCCGTTCATCAATAAGTGTAGCACAGCCTTGAAGATTATTTGAAGCGATAGATGCGCGTTCGAGAAGGATTAATCCATATCCACGTTTGCGTTCTAGGCAAGTAATGCCCGATTTCTGGCAAGTTTGGTTGGGATGGCGGCGGCGGGATTGTGAGAGTTCACGGGGTTTGGGCTCTTCGCAGCATGGCGAAGCTCGTCACTTCCGTTCCCGGCATCTTGTCCTCGGAAATGACCTCGAACCCGAACCGCCGGTAGATAGCCACGTTCTTGTCCACATTCGTCTCCAGGAAGCATGGCATGCCTTCCTGATCGATGCGTTCCAGCACCGGTCTGACAAGCCGGCTGGAAAACCCCTGGCCATGGTATACGGGGTCTACTCCGATAACTTGCAGATACCAGTGAGGGTACGGGACCAGCCTGCGGTGCAGCCTATCTACGTATGCGCCGAAGGAACGCAACCGGTTTGCTCCCTGGCGTGCAAACCTGAGAAGAATTGGGAACGGGACCGAGCGTAGAATTTGCCAGCCTCCGAAGGGCGCCTTTCCGGGCGGCAGCCAGGCTGCCACGCCCTCCATCTTCGCCGAAGTCGCATAGGCTTCGCCATATCTCAGACAGACAGCAAGTCCGATGAAAACGAAGGTATCGGCCACTGCGTGCCGCTGCGTTTCATCGGGGAAATAGTACCGGAGCACTTCGTATTCCGAGAAGGCTCGCCCAAGCACGCCAGCCCCGGCATCGCGTTCTTTCAGAGTCAGCCTTAACAACTCTCCGTTTTGATTATCCATCTTCATTTCACAGCTGTGCCGGGCGCCGGTGTCGTCAACTATGGCAAAGGACGTCGCCGATACAGGAATAGTCGGGAAAGTGCTTTCAATTTCGCCGTATGGGGGTATTCCGGGGACGTAATGCCTGATTTGGGGCAGGCCCGATCGTAGAGCGCCCGGGAATTTGCATACATCGTTATCTAGATCTCCCCGGCGAGTTCCTTGTGGTTATTTCGTATCCACTCCTCAACCTGCCGGCGTATCAGTTTTGCCAGTTCAATCATATCCTGAGCTTCCTGCTCAGTAACCATGCCCGGGCGCTTGTAGTCGCTAATATTCCGTTTAAGGCGTAGTTTATTGAGCCGGCGGATGATGCGTTCTTCCAGTTGCAGAGTAAAAGCAAGAGACTGAATCACGTAATAGTGGTAAGCTTCTCGACTGGCCCTGTACCCGGCGGCAGCTAGTGCTGCAGCCGAAGATTGCAGGGCAGCATTATGTGCTATATTCAGCTTGCCTTCGTTGCTTAGCTCAGGGATCTGACAGTCCTTCAGAGCGCGGTCAGCTACCGCCAGCAGCTCAGCAATCTCACGTGATGTCGGTTTGTGTTCCTTTAGCCAGCCGTTTTCCGACCAGAGCTTCAAGCTCATTCTCATCCCCAACTACAAATATTTTATCCCCTGACAAAATGTCCCTGATAAAGTAGTGGTTTTCCGATACTCTCTCATTGAACTCCGCTAATGAATAGACCACCGGGTTCAATTCACGGCCCAAAGCCTCTTCTGCAGTTGAAACGAGGTCGACTACTTCGCCAAAGCTGATATTGCCCGCCACGAGCAGGTCTATGTCACTCAACCTGTCCTCGGCCCTCCTGGCTACTGAACCGAAGACAAAGGCCAGCTTAATGTCTGCCATGCGTGGTTCCAGGGCCTTCTTTATGACATCGGCTACGCCTACGGTCTTGAGTATCAATCCATGCAATTCACTAAAAAGCGGGCTCTGCCGGTTCGCCTGATAATACTTTTGCCTGCCCTCTGTAGTCGAAACAAGAATACCGGTCTTCTCCAGACGGGCAAGCTCGCGGCTCACGTTGGTCGAATCCTCTTTCACCAATGCCGTGAGCTGGCGAACGAAGTAGCGCTCATCAGGATGACTGAACAGCCATCCCAGCACTTTTGCCCGGAGCTTCGACCCTAAGAGTGTTTCTAACATCGCATCTATCTAGTTGCAGTGTTATTCACTGCTACCGCAGTATATTATACTGCATCATATCTTGAAGTCAAATTGCATACAATGCTCCGAGCGACAAAGGTGGCCTCATGATTGAAGTCACTGTCACCGGTTACTATGCTGCAGATATGGACACCACAGCAATTCATATCGCAGACGTACAGAGAATCCGTGCGTATCCGCCGCCTCTCCACCCTCACTCCGCTTCAAACCCCTAAAGTGCCTCCAATTCTGCCATGGTGCTATTCTGGGCGAATAATGCCTGATTTGCGGCGGGCCTGACTGGCATGGTGTCCCTGGAATTCGTTACACCTTTGTCAGAGTGTTTCTTCTCGCCTTTCTCAAGTGAGCGGGCTCTTTGGTTGTGCCAACTGACGTTGCCAGTACCGTAGCCATATATTGATTCAGGCTTATTCCTTCCGTTTCAGCTCTATATGTAAGTAGTTTATGAAGTGAAGGCGAAATTCTGAGTCTGATTTGGCCACTATATCTGCGCGGTCTCGGCTCAGGAATACTAAGCCCTCTTTCCAGATTGGACTTTATCCAGTCCGTCTTGACTTCCTGAATCTCCTTTATGGCTTCCTCAGGTGTATCAGCGTGTATCAGACAATGTGGAAGCTCTGCAATCCTGGCTACCCAATAAGGGCCCTCACCGTCATCCCATTGCTCAACTATAACGGTATAGGGCAGCTTCACATAGTGTTCCAACTCTTTCTCTATATTGCCTTTAGTTACCATCTTTAATCTCCATCTTAATCTTACTCTCCAGTCCAATCATGCCCCTTCTTCTTCAATAATCTCCAGTAGCTCTCTTACGTAGCAGGACTTAACTGGATTTTCTCTCTTGTAAGGCATCGTGTGTGTTCCTACAATAGCCTTTGGATGCTTTGCGCCCTCTTCAATACAGCCGTACCGTTCTATTAGGGCTTCGAAGTCGCGCAAAGCCACATTTTTAGGATTCCGTCGAATTGCCTCCAGGGATTTTTTGTCGCGTGTCATAGAACACAAGCCTCCTCAACACACCTTGCCTCCTTTCTCGGTCTTCTCCCTGTTATCAATTTGCCTCAGACAGGGCGATATCATGGTATCATATATGACACCACCTGTCAACTGTTTTCTGCCAGATATGAACTATGGATTTGTGGTGACGCCGTGGAAGACTTCTTTGGTGTGGGGGCTCACTATGCTCGGGTTGTTTATCGTCCAACTAATCGCAAACCTGAGGGGCCACCCCAAGAACAGTAGACAGGAGACAGTAGTCAGGGGTCAGAAGATTCGTAGAGATTGGCGGAGAGAAGTGGAGTTCATTGAGTTCATAGAGTCTATGGAGACTAGGGACTGTTAGAGACTCATGGAGATTAGTGGAGATAGGGTGGAGACACTGGAGAAATGAGCGGGTGAATGAAGCATTACTTCAGGCACAATACTATTGATCTGGGGCAGGCTCGATTGGTATGGTGTCCCCGGAACCTGTGGCCAAGAGATATGATATTGCGGCGGAATCAGTTCAAAAAGAAACAGCCCCTCTTTTCCAGAGAGACTGTCGGGCCGGGGCTACTCGCCCTGGCGCTGTTGATTATATGATAGTCAAACAGTTAGGGTCTGGCAAGTGGGCGCGGTGGTCGAAAAGGTGGCAACGCCACGGCCGAGAAGCCGACGGCAAAACAACAGTGTGAAACGGCCAAGAAAGCTGCCAGGGCAAGGTAGGAGACCAGTCAATCAGGATGAGGTGTCATGGCAATGATAGTGATTATGGGTATTCGCTTCCCGTCTTTGCCTATTTCATCCGGCCCGTAATGCCAGAACACCCTATAAGCCCCCGGCGTCTTCTGCTGAACGTAGGCCTCGAAGACTTTGATGCCATAACGCCTGCTTAATGATTGATACTCGTGGGTCTGCAGGGATTTTGAGCGGAGATTTGTTTCTAAGTATCTTAGAGTCTTCCTTACCTGCTTCTGTACACCCTTCAGGGATGGGTTGTTCTCAATGACTGTTAGTTGCTTATCAGCTTCGTGGGTGAAGCGCAGTTCACGGTGTGTCATTCACGTGTCTTGGCAAATGAGCCACGTTTTATTGTCTTCCCCTTCAGCGACTCACGCATACCCCTGTCAATTGAAGCCAGGACTTCCTTGTTCTCAAATAGCCATAACTCGGAAGCCGGTATGCTTACCTGCGGGTCCAGTATTATTTGCCCAAGGCTATTGTGATAAACGTAATAGGTAACACCCTCTCTTACTACTGTTTTGGGCAGAACCACTCGCTTCCTGGAATCCGGCGTGACAGGCTTGCCTACTCTCACCAGCTTCTGGTCTTTTATTATAGTTGCCATCCTATTTCTCGTTACACATCAATCGATTATTTTGTGGGTTGAACCCATTTTGCACCATTGCCCACTATTCTCATCATTATCATAACATATGTCACAATCCTGTCAAGTCTATGCGATGGCTGACTACGTCGGTGTTGGGGAGGACGTAGCGCCTGATTTGCGGCTGGTCGGATTGGTATGGCGTCCCTGGGGTTCTAGTATAATTAGGAACCAAGATGGCCAGGCAGAAAGTGACAACCGGGTATTCCGCCAACGGTCTGCCGTATGCCTGTATCGGGGACGGCACGCGCAAGCTCGTTGTATTCGAGGGGCTGGACTTCCGGCACAAGCCGCCATCCGGCATGATGCTGCGCATGAGCACGGGCTATCTGAGGGGGCTCACCAATGATTACCGGATCTACATTGTGAGCAGGAGACCCGGTCTGCCCCAGGGATATTCGCTGAAGGACATGGCGGATGATTACTCTGTCATGATAAAGAATGAGCTGGGCGGGGCGGTGGATATAATCGGCGTCTCCACGGGCGGGGCGATCGCCCAGCACTTTGCCATCGACCATCCCGACCTGGTCAGGCGTCTGGTCCTGGCCATGACCGGTTTCCGGTTGACCGACGAAGCCAGAGAGCTGCAGATGAAAGTTGGAGAACTGGCACGAAAGGGCAAGCGGCGGGCGGCATCGGCGTTGCTGGCTACGGCTATCATCCGGAAAGGAGCCGGCAAGCACCTTTTCAGATGGTTTATGGGACTGATGGGTCCGTTCATGATCCCCGGCGACGCTTCGGACGGGATTGTGGAGATTGAGGCAGAGGACCGGCATGACCTCGGTGACCGATTGGACAGGATTAAGGCGCATACCCTGGTGATTGGCGGCGAAGAAGACTTCTTCTATCCCGTTCGCGAGACAGCCGCGAAAATACCCGGTGCCAGGCTGGTCCTGTATCCGGACCTCGGGCACAACGCCATGTTCGCGCGCAGCCGCCAGTTCGGCGAAGAAATAAGGGCTTTCCTGCTGAGCTGATATGCAGTTGCCGGTATTCTGGGGTCATAACGCCTGATCTGCGGCAGGCCTGACCGGTATAGTGTCCCTGGGATTGCTCACTCCAGGCGGTGCTTGGCGAGCTTCGCTTCATCTATCTTCTTAGCAGGAAACACTTTCAAGAGGATTATGGCCATTACCAGAGCCGCAGGGATGGGGATGTATACCGGGAAACGAAGGTCACTAGGTGGAGGTGGTTGAGTCCATCCTTGAAGCCACCCTATGACAAGAAACAGCGAGACCAGGCCCGGGAACAAAGCGCCCAAGATGCCCGCAAGCCACATCCGCTTCGGCCGCAATGAGGTCCTATACAGAATGAACAGCTGAAATATGAAGAAATATGTTGGGAGCGTAAGCAAGAGGGCGTCAAGAACTTGACCGAACCGAACAAACCGGAACCCGGAAAACCAGGTAGCATCGATATACTCCCAAACTACTGCTCGAACACTGTTTGGGCCAGGTCCAATATCCAAAGCGTAGCCAAATGGAAGCAAGATGGCTGCTGCCAGAAGGATTATCAGCACAATATATGCTAGCGGTAGTCGCAATCTGCCAGTGGTTGAGGTCATATGAATTCGATTAACGAAACGGCAATATTCAGTCCGATGTCTCCCATCAGGGGACCAGCTACTCTATCAGTCTGTGCAGTCTCCCTATTATAGCCAGGATATTCCCGGGTTCCCCCCTCTCTCCACAAGCTCGGCCTCCAGTCAGACCCCGCTTGTTTTGTCCATAGTAAGTCAACCGGCGGCCATAATCAATACCGCACTTTCAGACGGAAGTCAGGCCTGTCGACGGTATTCCAGGGAGATAGTGCCGGATTTGTGGCAGGCCTGACTGGTCCCCTATTAAATCGGGGATCGGTATGGTGTCTTTCGGAATTCGCCAGGATTCTTCTAACCCGTAGCCTGGTCAAGAATCCTGTCCACGTTGACCCACTGGCCAGCCCGTACTTCATACTCCCTCAGGAAGGATGGGAAAAGGCTTCTGTACGGAATCTCCCTCACGGGTACTAAGTATACATGCCCGGGCGACGAGGGAAGCCCACCCAGACCGATGGCAATAAATACCAGCGTGGCCCTGTTGATTTTCTTGTATCTCTCCAACTGGTAAGGTTTACACCACTCGACAGCCCCGTCGTAGAGTCGTGACCTGTATTTAGCCTCGACTAAGAATTCCCGACCGCTTCTCCTCGATCTGAACCTGAAATCGGGTTCCTTCGAGGTTTCGACGAAGTCACTTTCGTTGGCTCGGTAATCATGCGTTCGATGCAGTAGGTCGTAACGTTCCTTGGGAAATAGGCGTTGACGGACGTAGTCCTCGAACTCGTCGCCTTTGACGTATGTCTTGGGCTTATTCATCTCTGCCCAAGCCGCCTTAACAACTCTTGTAAGTACGCCCAATTCAAACTCCTGATCGCAAGATCACAGATTCATTCTATGTAATACTGAGCGGTATATCAATAGGGAAATAGTACTAGTAGATACCTGAACTATTGTCCTTGATTCTCTACCGTCTCTACCGACACCACGCTAAAGTCAGGGATGTTCATATTCTGTTCTTAGGGGTCATTGTGAGAATTGAGCGTTTATGGAAAAGCGATACCAGGAGCGGTTATAGGTAGTATATTGGGACCATAATACCTGATTTGTGGCAGGCCTGGTTGGTACGGTGTCTCTGGAATTCCCTGGGGAAAGGAAGCAAAGCATGATAGACAAACATCGTATTCCCAGAAAGCAAGAAATACCTAGAATCAGGAGCCGGGCTTTAAGAGCTTGCCTATAGAAACAAAATCCTTCCCTACTTGGGAATTACTGACAACTTTAATGGAAACCTTCAAATCGCTAAAGCGCTGCGATTCGAGTATCCCCTTGAATCGTTCAAGCTTGCTGTGGTCATCTGTGGCTTTGCCAGCGCTTCCCATCTTCGTGCATTCGATCATTCTTATTTCCACGCTTTCCGGCCAGAGTTCGAGTGAGACAACGTCTATCTCATTCTTTGAGTCTCCTTTGTCATTCCGATTATCTTTGTCGGTATCAAACCTCATGGAGGGAAGCACCGCTCTGGGTCTGCCTCTCTTAGCCGAGACCAGTTCGCTCGCATAGGCCAGTGCTTCATAGACTTCGCCATCGCTGTTAGCGCCACTACGCACAAGATGACTCAGTTGCCCAAAAATCGGAACCCACGCTTCACCAAATATGTTCGGATTTGAGGCTATATTACATAGGCCAGTAAGCATTACTTCCCAGACTCGTCCTAACTCTTCGCCTCTTAAGGAACGGGACCTCATGCGTGCCGGATGTTGGAGCATTCGCCAAAAGCGCCTAGCTACCGGTGGAATATCAAGGTCCTTGCGGTCCGCGCAGCGTAACAGAATATCATAGGTGTCCCAAATTACTTTATTAGCCTCGCCCTCACCAATAGCTTTAAACATGCTTGATAGAGAAGCTCGAACTCGACTGTCATCGTGGGTTATTCTCTTCCGGCCAAGGGCGTAGGCCAAGATCTGCTCTGGCAATTTGAGGCTATCTTCCAGCCTATGACCCAAGAACCTGTCTCTTAAACTAAATGCGATGGAAACTGCCGGCCGAATCTTCTTGCTAGCCTGCACGACGTTCAGAATCACCCTGAAAATGGGCCCGCCTTCAGGATCATCCCACATATGGTGAACCGACAAGATAGCCCCGTCTTCTTCCGGATAAGTTAGCAGTTTCCTTTTTTGACTGCCTTTTGCACCGAGCAATTGCATCTCCAAGGCCGTAGGATTTAATGTGTCAAACCAGTGTATTGGTATATCTACACGGAAGATAAACACTGCAGGGTGCTCCTTCACATAAGCCATCGGGCTGCTACGAAGGGCCATTTCGAGGTTGCGCATCAAGGACATGTCATCGTACTCAATTAGTGCATCTAGGTCTATCTCTCCGGCACACAGCTTAGCGGCCAGTAATTTTGCCAGCAATGACTCGCAACAAGCTATGTCTGGCCGCAAGTAGAGTGAGTCAACCAGGTAGTCGTAAAGTTCATCCAGAAGCCTCATCGGAGGAGATGCTTCTAGAGTATCAACGCCATCATTGAGCGTTCTAAAGGCTTCATCACAACTCATATTGAATCTGGCTAAGCCTGTATGATATAGGTCTCTCTGCATATAGTCATAACGTGATATGGCATTGCATATTCGGTATGACCGGCTCTTTGGGCATACGCATCCGCGCGCTAGCGAATCCCTATGACCTATGTCAATCTCGCTCGGGAGTCGTATCAGCTTGCGAGCGGACAACGCGCCGCGCAACGCCTCATAACCATGATTCTCGAATATAGCAACGTTGGGTTTATCGGAACAATATTCTCCGTCGTTGCAGCCACTGCAAATCTTACTTGCTATTGGACGAATGAGAGCCCGCAGTCTCCTCTCAAAACCACTGGAAAGCTTAATCGCCATGAAAACAGCCGAGGCACTTACATACGTGCACGGTAAGTGACCAAGTCCTCGGAGTAGGCACAACCATTCAAGTTCTTCCCTTTCCGGTTTATTAAGACCGTACTTCATATTCTTTGCAACACTATACATGCCTAGATAGTGTTCCCACTTTGTGTGATTTCCAGCAGGGAAGAAATGAAATATGAGCCCAAGGCTCTTGATATTTCGGAGTCTCTCTATTTGATTTTGTATTGCGGCATGATTTAGCGTTGAAGCAAATGGTTCGTCTATTCTATAGATACCATAAAGGGGGTCTATATACTCTGTCTCAATTGCTCGTATCTCGTCAAATCGCTTTCCCATAGCTCTCTTATTCAGATTCTAGGTATCGCGTCGCACGGTTCTTATCCACGTAGTATCTTCTCAAGAGTGTAACATGAACGGTAGCACGAGTCAAAAGTGTCTCATGTTATGTAGATTAAGCGATCTGGCTTCGGTATTCCGGGACATAATACCTGATTTGTGGCAGGCCTGATTGGTATGGTGTCCCTGGAATTCGCCCAGGTTATTCGCCTCGCACGCCTCCGGTTATCTCCGCCCATAGCTGGCGCATGATTCTGTCCTTAGTCGTGACGTTGACGATGGAGTTCAGGTAGGGCGCTATTATCTCATCTATCTTCTGTTTCAGGCCTTCCAGCTCCGGGACAATAGCTTCTAAGTAGCCTTCGTTCTGAGGAACTTTGACTTCGTCTAAGCCAGCTTCCAGCCACACTTTCAGGTAGCGAGCTTCCAGCTCTGAGGCACAGTCTATGCTCTGTTTACCGGAATAGAGCCGCCAGCCCATAAGAGTTTGCTTTATACTGACATCACCGTCGGCAGGGGGCAGGCTTTTGGTCTCCAGAGACGACTGGCTCAAGACTCTTTCTGCATAAAACCTGCCCAGGGTCTCATCGCCCACCTTTTCCATAACGAGTTTTACTACCAGGTCAATATCAACGCCTTCTTTGGTCTTTTTGCGCTTGCCCAAGCTCTTGGCTTTTTCTAGCCTCGATTTCACAAGGTCAATTACCGCCCGGTAGACCTCAATCTGTTCTTCATTGGTTAAGTCCAAAATGTTGCCCATGATAATATTATCCAACTCACGGCGGTCCGGCTTAACTTTGTCCAGCGAGACCTCATCTGGCGAACTGGCACCAAGCTCGGAGAAGACGGACTCAACAGGTCTACCCGCTAATCGGCTCAGAGTCTTTTTAACTCTATTCTCTAATGTTGAATCAACCACGTCTGGGTTCAAAACCAGACTTTGTTTGGCCTCGTCTACGGTGGCTTCAACCGCACCAAGCCCCATGATGGTTCTCTGGAATTCAAGATATAGGCTAGTGATTGGTGAGTTCAAGGATGCTGCTATTAGGTCGGTATCCTCTGCATCATTGGGGTAAATGGGATAGAATCTCTGGTTTGCTAAGATAGGCTTATCAGCCAAAAAGTGACGGTGATAGCGGTCAAAGGCCTTTTCCCACAGCAGGAGCGTTGGGGCGATATCGGGCAGTTGATACCAATTTGCGCGGGAGGAACACGTTTTTGTGTTGCTGGGAATTTCCCTTCTGCCTTTCCCCATGTTATAGGGCTTACGTTGCCCATGAGAAATGTACTTATATGCCATTTTCCTCTTAATATTAGCTGGGGGCTCATTAACGCTGATAACAAAGTTATCAACCTCATCGGTCTTAATTAAGATGTTTCTGAAGTCGTCAGGGTTTCTCGCCACCGGGTAGACAAATGAGCGCTCCACCAACCACTTTGAGCCGTCACCACTTTGAATTAGGCGTAAGTCACTAATCTTTCCCTTGTAGTTTGCTTGCGCAGCCATTGTGCTGAGTTCACCCTGAGTTGCAGTATCGGTTATATCATGGACATAGAACCACGGGTCGGCACCAGTCGTAAAGCCACGCCTAACCTTGCCAATCTGCTTGAGCGGCACTAGTTTACCCTTGCCCCTCTCCAGAATCTTGAAGAAGATATCCGGCGCCCGGAGGTACTTGCCCCACTTGGCGCCGGTGTATTCCTGCTCCTCGGCATCATAGCCCTCTTCCCAGAGCTCCTTCTGCCTCTTGGGGAAGATGCGGAAATCGTCCCCTTCATAGAGGTCGCTGTGGGCGAGGACGGTCTTCATAAATCTGTCTTTGATGGCGCTGATCCTTGCCACCTGCTTTTCCCAGATATCCTGTGCCGGTGGGATGAAGTAGCGCAGGGGCTTTTTGAGATAGACGAAGCGCACCAGGTTATCACCCCGCTCACGGCGCTTATCATCACCACTGCACTTCTCCAGAATGACGATGCAGGTATTGATATCAGCGTCTTCAAACCAGCGTTCAACCTTACTGCCGATAATGGCAAGGATTTTGTAGTTCTTCAGGAAGAACTCCTGCAATCCTTTGCCGTATTCCACATCAAGCCATGACTCCGAAACAACGAAGCCAAACCGGCCGCCATTCCTGAGAAACTTGGCGCCGTGAACAAAGAAGTAGACGTAAATGCCGGCCCTCCTGGGGATATCGGCGAGCTTTCTGCCGTTGGTATCCTGGAGGGCTTTGTCAATAGTCGTCTCTTTATAGCGGCGGTCTTCCGGCGCAATCTCTGCCATCTCTTCCTGCCGGGTATAGGGCGGATTGCCCACAATGCAGTCAAAGTAGCGGGGGTACTCTATTTCCCTCTCTCCAGCAAGAGTCCTGGCTCTAGCTTTACGCCATCTAGGAGGCAACTCAAATCCTTTTCCAGTGGTTAAGAGGTCAAAAAAGTCCTCCTGCATGATGTTGGGGTAGTTACTATCTACGGAGAGGTCATTTATAGCCAAGTTTATGGTGGAGAGGTGGGCGGGGAATTTGGCGATGTCATTGCCCCAGAGGGTCTCGAGAATGTCTTCATGCTTTAAGTATTGGTTCATGAGCTTCTTATGCTGGTAGGCTCTCACTAGGAATGTGCCGGCGCCACAGGATGGGTCAAAGACCTTGTCACTTTCCTGTTTCAGGCAGAAGCAGAGAATCAAGTCAACCACGTCCGGGTTGGTGAAATACTGCCCCAGATTATGGCGCTCGTCCTGCGGGATGAGTTTCTGGAAGATACCGCCGATAATATCATAGCCGAGTTTGGAGAAATCATACTCCTGCAGTATAGATATCAGCTCTTTTACTTCCGCGACAACCTCTTTTTGGTCAGGAAAGGCAACGGTATCAATAAAATCGGTAGTGTAGATAGTTTCGTAGTCTATGTCGAGGACTTCATCAAAGAAGCTCTGCAGTATCTTCTGAAGCTGTGCCCCTTTGGTTAAGCCCTGGGGAATTTGCAGCGGGTCGAGCTTTTCGGGGCGCTTAGCCTGGAGGAGGTCATAGAAAAGGATTTTGTTCACCAACAGATAAGCCGTCTGCCGTGCCGCTTTGTCAAAGTCTTGGGGATGCCACGCAAAACTCCAGCTCTGGTCATTAAACCACCTGCCGAGTGTGGAGGAGAAAGCTTTATCCTTATGGCATTGGTCTTCAATCAAGGGAGCGTAATAGCGGGAGAGTCTCCTTACTTTATCGTGGAGTCGATAAATTAGGAATTCGTCTATTGCCTGCTTAGGTTCCGGCTCTTTGCCAGTGTGGACGGCATAAAGCTTGGTCAGAAACCTTTCCAGTTGCTTAATGATACTTTCTTTGTATCTTGTCTCTTCAATGAAATTGAGGTCCTCAAGTTCGGAAAGGTGATACTTATCAACAACCTGCTCCTCAGGTGGTCTTAAGGCATTAGCCTTTTCGGTATTGAACCAGACTAACTCTTGAAAGTTAGCGGTGGCGAAATATTTGGCGCGCCGGTTATTGGCTTTTTCCCAAGCGGGCTTTTTCAGTTGCTCATAGTCCAGAACATCATAGTAAGGGGGTTTGGCTTCAATGACACAGAGCACATTCTGGCTGCGCCGGGACTCGTAGATGATAGTATCGGGGGACTTCCTATCAGCACCGGACGTATCAACATCGGGAAGCCCCAAATCCAGATTTTCCTTCTCAATAATCTGGCGCATCCAGTGCATCAGGACAGCCACTGCTGACCGTTCGGTTTTGCTAGCAGTCGTATCAAATGGGCTGGGAATCCTGACCTGTCCTGGCTTAGTCTTTCTCATGTTCCTTCAAGACCTCGTTTACGATGCGCCGGGCAATTTCAAAGGCGGCGGCAATTCTAATAGCTTTAACCTCGCCGAGTCCTTTTATCTCTAGCAATCTGCTCAAGGGCTGATTTGCCATTCCTTTGAAGGAGCCGAATTTGGCTAAAACGTCCTCGGCGATTTTTGCTGCTGGCCTGTCCTTGACGCCAGGCGAGATTAGGATGGCTAGGAGCTCGGCGTCGCTAACTGACGCAGGACCAAGCTCGCGGAGCTTACCCCCAGCATGATGCCATTGAAGCTTCCCCGACATCAAAAATCCCCTCATTGAGAATCGGCAGTCATGAGATTATAGCCTAGGCAGTTACAAAGGACAAGGACAGCTCATAGAATTATCGCTGCTAAGCGTCAATTGTCAATGTTTAGGCTCTGATTGAGAACATATGGGTTGCAGATTCCGTCAAGAAGTTTAGGCAGGCGTGATGTCCTCAGGCTTCAGGCGGGTTTGTTGAGTTTATCGCCCTTCTTGCTTCAACTCAGCTCTAATTTCGCCATAGTCCCTAAAACTCTGTGCGGTCCGGATCGCTTCGTCCAAGCTAAGAGCATCTTCTAGTTCTTCTAATCGCTGCAAGAATCGCTGATACTCCCTGATATCCAGGAGAACTGCTGTCTTCTTGCCTCTTTCGTCAGTAAGGTACTTAGCCTTTGCCATTTTTCCCCTTCAGAATTATACCACAGGCCTCCTACATTCACTAACCTAACTAGGGGTTAGTTGATAGTTGATAGTTGATAGTTGATAGTTGATGGTTGGGTGGTTTCCGAGGTTTCAAGCCTCGCACTACATTCATAACTCCTCTGACTCCTCTTACCTTAAGAGGAGGAGCGAGAGATTGCCGCGTCGCCCGGCTCCTCGCAATGACAGAGGGAGCGATTGCAGAGGCTGTTCCGAGCGCGAGTGAGGAACACTGAGGGCTAAGCTCAAAGACTGCAGGGCAGACCATAACGTCCGGTGAATTCTTTCTTCAAGTTGCCGCCGTTTCCCCACCGCCTACCGGCAGAGACCGCAGGCGAATCCGCGTATCCTCAAGAACCACAACGCTGCCCTCTTCTAAGCTTCTCCGGAGGCTCGCCAGATTGGCTAAGAGAAAAGGCAGTCCAGAGGCGACTAGCGGCGACAGGGCATTATCCACCAGAAACTTCATGGCGCTACTAGCGGCAGCTCCCGCTCCTTGACCGCTTCGGCAGCATAGCGCAACGCTTCACGGATATCTTCTCTTTTGAGGTCCGGGTAGGCTCGAAGGATTTCAGCTTCGCTCATCCCTTCAGCCACCATGCCCACAATAGTAGCCACAGGAATGCGCAGCCCCCTGACGCAGGGGACACCACCCATATCTGTTCGGGGTTAACAGTAATCCGCTCAAATTTCATCTTGCTTGCCTCCGCTGTCTATCATAAGCCAAATCTGCCAAACATACAACCCGCATTGCCCGGTTACCACGGAAGTCAGTCACGTTTACAGCGACGCGTTCTGGCTGTGGACCGAAGTACTAAGGAAGGGGAAACCCTGGACAAAAGTCAAAATGACAAGAAGAGAGTAGTCAGGGGTCAGGAGTCAGTAATTGGTGATTGGTGATCAGAGATTGGAGACTAGGGACCAGGGACCAGGGGCTAGGGACTGGAGACTGGAGATTAGAGACTAGAGACTAGGGGCTAGGAACCAGGGACCAGGGACCAGGGGCTAGGGACTGGAGACTGGAGATTAGAGACTAGAGACTAGAGGCTAGGAACCAGGGACCAGGGACCAGGGACCAGGGGCAAGCGGGGGTTAGAGGCTAGGGAAACCGGATGAAGCTCAAATGTCAAAGCACAAATATCAAATCAAGTTCAAAATCCAAAGGACAGTTGATACCCCTCACTCCAAGTCTCTCCCGCCAGGGGAGAGATGGCTAAAGGATGAGATTCTTCGCTCCGCTCAGAATGACAATGTAGGCTCAAAATGCCAAGAAGGGGCCGGGCGCTTTTTCATGTGGCGGACGCGACCTGTGATACCCTGTCTTTGCCCTTGATAGCGGTCTGCGCCGCCACCAATCTGGCGATGGGTATGCGGAACGGGCTGCAGCTTACATAGTCAACACCGATTCCGTGCAGGTATTCGACCGACCGCGGCTCCCCGGCCTGCTCGCCGCAGACACCTATTTCTATGTCCTTCTTGGCGCGTCTCGCCCAGAATATGGCGGTCTCCATCAGCCGCCCCACGCCCTTGACATCAAGCACCTGAAAGGGATTATCACGCAGTATGCCCATTTCCAGGTATGTCGTAAGGAACTTTTTTTCGGCATCTTCGCGGCTGAACGAGAAGACTGCCTGGGTGAGGTCGTTGGTCCCGAACGAGAAGAAATCCACCTCTTCAGCCAGGTGGCCGGCGCGCATACAGGCCCGTACCGTCTCCATCATGACCCCGAATTTCGCCTTCGAACCTTTGAGCAACTGCTTGACGTTCAGCGCTTCCTGTGAAGTGATTACCTGGGGCACCATAATAGAAACATCGGCGGGCACCTGCTTCCTGGCCCGTTCGATGGCCTGTATCTGCATCTGGTAAATCTCGGGAGTGGTGATGGCCAACCTGACCCCACGGTGGCCCAGCATAGGGTTTGTCTCCTTGAGTTCCTCGATTCGCTCCTTGACTCGCGGGTCGGTGACCGTGCCTTCGGCCGGCAGGAACTCATGCAAGGGCAGGTCCAGCAGGCGGATGACGATGGGCAGGCCTTTGAGCTCGCGGAAGAGGGCGGCGAAGTCCTGGGTCTGCAGCTTGAGCAGGTGCGAAACAGCCACCAAGCGCTCGGCACTGCTGCGGGCCAGGATAAAGTCACGGATCTCCGAGAGCCTTTCGGGGGCATTAAACATGCGTTCCGTACGGCACAGGCCGATGCCTTCCGCACCCAGGTTTCTCGCCTGCAGGACCATTTCCGGCGTGTCGGCGTTGGCCCTTATGCCGAGCCGTTTGAAACCGTCCGCCCAGCTTAATAACGTCTCGAGTTCGGGTGTCATGCTGGCATCTTCCATCGGGAGAACGCCCACAAACACGGCGCCGGCAGTACCATCAACCGTTATCTCGTCCCCTTCGTGGAGCGTGACATTTCCGGCGGTCAATTGCCGGGCCTCGAGGTCGATGGCGATGCCCCCAGCGCCGCAGACGCAGGGCTTGCCCATGCCGCGGGTGATGATAGCAGCGTGAGAGGTCAGGCCGCCGCGCTTGGTCAGCACTCCGACGGCGGCGGCTATGCCCCGGATGTCATCCGGGTTGGTCTCGGGACGCACCAGAATGATACGCTCGCCCTTACGGGCCATGGCCAGGGCACCATTAGCGTCGAATACGATCTTCCCCGCGGCGGCGCCCGGCGCTGCGTTCAATCCTCTGACAAAAGGCTGGTAGTCCCCCGCCTTGAGCCGTTTATGCAGCATGCCGCGGATATCATCGGTTGTGACGCGCATGACGGCCTCTTCCGGCGTAATAATGCCCTCATTGACCATATCGATGGCGATTTTTACTGCTGCGTGACCGCTCCTTTTACCCGAACGTGTCTGGAGAATGTATAATTTTCCCGACTCAACCGTAAACTCGATATCCTGCATATCACAAAAATGACGCTCCAGCCTATCGGCTATCGCGGCCAGCTCTTCGAAAATCCCCGGCATGGCTGACCTCAGGGCAGCTAACGGCTCCGGCGTGTGCGTTCCGGAAACGATGGCTTCTCCCTGCGCCCCTGCGAGGTACTCGCCGAAAAGGCCCCGGGCGCCGGTGCTGGGGTCACGCGAAAAGGCCACCCCGGTGCCCGAATTATCATCGCGATTGCCGTAGACCATAGCCTGGACTACGGCCCCGGTGCCGAGTGTCGCGGGTATGTTGTTCAGACGCCGGTATTCCACGGCCCGCAGGTTGTCCCAGGACTCAAATATACGGCGTATGGCCGCCTGTACACCGGCATAGTCTCCGATATTGAGCAATGTATCCATCATCCCGGGCATGGACACCGAGGCCGAAGAGCGGACCGATACTTCCAACCCCTTGCCCAGCGCGCGCCCCATTTCCTCCTCCAGGGCACTCAGCGATTGCCTGATTTCCGATTCAGGGGGGATGCCCGTGTCTTTCCATTTCTTGTAGGCTTCGATGGATATCACGAAACCCGGCGGGACCGGCAGGCCCAACCGGGTCATGATAACAAGGTTCGCCCCCTTGTTCCCCAGCTGTTCTTTATCATGGAAACCAGCTTTAAATGAGCATACCGAGCCCATTTGGCACCTCCTAAGTTGTGAAAAGGACGGGATTTATGCCCCGGTGATCCAACCGGACAATCTGTCCCGCCCCTTCACCGACCGATATCCTGCAGGGTGTTTTCCCTGCGTTGTTCTGCTGTTTGTCTTGCCAAATTTCAGGACGACCATCGTGAAATTGTTGTGAAACGGGCGCCCATAAACTTACAAGTGTATGACATTTCGCACGCTCATTCAAGTGCTTTGAATAGCGGCGCGCAGGAGCCTAGCGCTTCAAGCGTAACTCCCTTGATCCCTCTTGTCCTAAGAGAGAGATTCTCGGAGGGAAACACGAGGCTGAAGTCTCGTACTACAGACATTGCCACGTCGCCTGCGGCTCCTCGCAATGACAGGGGGAAGGGGCTCCTTTCATAACTCCCCTAACCCCTCTTATCTTAAGAGGGGGGTTGTCTATCTCGCGGTGCATTGATGCTCCTGGGAACTATGGCGCCGGCCACGACCGGGACAACAAAGGAAATTGAAGATATTCTTGTGCTTTTTGTATCGAAGTTTAAGATCGGAAGAGCGCCAATGCGATGGCCAGAAGAACTAGCGCACCTCCGAGGAAGCCAAAGCTCACGCGGCGTGTGGTTTTTTGACGCGGGCCACCGCCAACAAAGCTAGCGCCAAGTAGAATAAGGAACAGGCCAAACAGGATTGAAGATGCGGCCCAAAGTCCGTAATGTTGCCGTACATCCAGGGCTCCGGCGAACAACAAGAGAAAGCCTACTGCAATACCAACCTTGCCCCAGCTCTTAGACACGGAGCAGAATTTAGCACCCCGAAAGCCGGGCGTCAATCAGAAAAGCACGGAAGGGGAAACCCTGGACAAAAGTCAAAAAGCAAAAATCAGACAAACCCAAATGACAGTCGGTCCTCCTCACTCTAACTCTCTCCCGCCAGGGGAGAGAGAATCAAGGTGAGATTGCCACGTCGCCTGCGGCTCCTCGCAATGACAGTGAGGTGGAGGAGGGGCCGGCAACGACGTGGTAGGCTACCGCTCGCGCTAGGAATGCCTACAAAACAGGGTATAATGGCGGAAGAGGAAGGGGTGAATTGAAGGAAAACGCGTTCAGGAAGTTTCTCAAAGGGCGCAAACTAAGTGCGACAGGAATAGAGTCCTCAGTAGCGGCGGTGAAGGAATTCGAGAAGTATCTGAGGAAGAGGAAGCTTACGCTCAAATCCGCCGGCCTGGATGTACCCAGGGACTACATTTCCCTGCTCATAGAGGAAGGCAAGAACTCGAAGGACAGACTGGTCGCCATCGCCCGTTACTGCTATGTTGCGAAGAAAAACGACCTGTACATCTACTTCACCGGGCTTCTGGGCGCTGCAGACGTGTTGCCCGCAATCGGTAAAAGACTGGCGACGATGGCCGGAAAGGCCGCCCACCGGAGGGTCTTTCATGATTTGGGGATGCCGCCTCTGGGTTCGCCACAAGACAGCTACCCGAAGCTGACCAAGACGATTCTGGATAGAATGGAAGCCGAGTTGCCAGCCCGGACGTGCAGGGACATTCTCACCTGGAACTACCACAACATCCCCATTGAGGCGTTCAAGGACAGCAAGGAGCGTTTTGAAAAGTCTGCCAGCATCGACGAGTATCTCAAGGGCGAACATGAGAGGCTTATCGAGGAGCTGGAAGACTGCATGAGAGAAGGACGACCGTGGTTCGAACAGGAGATCACTCCCAAAGTCGTGGAGTTCGTGAGAGGCAATCAGGAAATATGCACCGGGGTGAGACAGGGCGACAGGGTCTACAAGACCAAAATACCCTATGCCCCCGGGAAATTCCTGAAAGAAAAAGACCCTACAATGAGGAAGTACTATGCGTGCCACTGCCAGCTTGTCAGAACGGCCCTGCGCGACGGCAAGCCCAGGATACCAGCCACCTTCTGCTATTGCAGCGCCGGCTTTGAGAAACTCCATTTCGACGCAATCTTCGGCGAACCGGTGGAAGTCGAACTGCTGGAAACACCGCTGAAAGGCGATGCAAGATGTCGTTTCGCCATCAAAATACCGAAAAGCAGAATGAAATAGGATTTCTGGTTGATGGTTGATGGTTTCCGACGTTTCAAGCCTCGCAGTACATCCTCGTTCGTAACTCCCCTGGCCCCTCTGGTCTTGAGAGGGGGATTATCTGTAGTGCGACCCTTCAGGGTCGTGCCTTTCTTCATAACTCCCCTAACCCCTCTTATCTTAAGAGGGGTACTGGCTGCCACGCAGCAGTGCTGGGCATTAGCACGTATATTGCAGATTTGGCTAGTGGGTCAATTTGAAACCCAGAATAATAACCGACATGGATTGGCACGTTGTCTTCTACATGGATAAGAGAGGTAACGAGCCCGTCAAAGACTTCATTTTGGGACAATCTAATGGCGCAATAGCGGAAATCATACATGTACTTAGGCTATTAAGAGAATTCAATATCGCGCTCGGCATGCCGTACGTTGACAAGATGGGACAATCTGGCATTAGAGAGCTCAGAATTAAACATGGTTCGGATATATATCGCATATACTTCTTTGCACATACCGGAAGAAAGTTCGTTCTACTACATGCCATTAAGAAAAAGAGGAACAAGATACCGGAGAATGATATGTGTCTGGCAATTGACAGAATGAATGACTACAAAGCGAGGTGTTGACAATATAACATATGTGTTATATACTTACTATGCTGTACTATACATCGGGAATATGTGTAGGGAGTATTTAAGTGATAAACAAAAAGGCTACGAATTACGAAGAATTTGAGGCGGAATTACTTAAAAGGCCCGGCATTCGCAAGGAATATGATGCCTTAAGGCCAAAGTATAAGATTATACGCAGCATAATAGAGCGTAGAAACCAATTACAGATTAGCCAGGCACAACTGGCCGAGATTATTGGAACAAAGCAACCTGCCATATCCAGACTGGAAAATGGTGCTCATAACACTACGCTTAGCACGTTTCTCAAGGTTGCACATGCTCTCGACCTGGATATTTCTTTGAAAGCGCGGCACGCAAGTTCCAGGACTTAGAACAAGGTCCTAGCTTTGCCTCTCGTCTGTGAGTCTCGCCATCTCTCCAATAGTCCAGACGTGATTAGTTAATCCTACTGCCATTTGACGTACCACCGGGGAAAAGGAGCCTTGCCCCTGACTCAGCCGGCTTTGACCTGGTATCTGGCTTTGCCTTCTTCGTAGAGGTCGCCGCCGTGGATGTCGTTTACGACGGTTACGGGGAAGTCCTCCACCTCCAGGCGGCGAAGGGCTTCAGCGCCAAGCTCTTCGTAGGCTACCACGTCTGCCTTCTTGATGCTCCTGGAGATTATGGCGCCGGCACCACCTATCGCCCCCAGATAAACCGCCTTGTGTTTGACCATGGCATCTTTCACGGCTTTGGACCGCAGGCCCTTGCCGATCATGCCCTTGAGTCCTTCGGCAATCAGGCGGGGGGCATAGGCGTCCATCCTGCCGCTGGTAGTGGGACCGGCCGAGCCGATTACTTTGCCCGGCCGGGCCGGGCTGGGCCCCATGTAATACACGGTTGCCCCCTTGATATCAAAGGGCAGCGGCTTTCCCTGGTCGAGAGCTTCAACCATCTTCTTGTGAGCAGCGTCGCGGGCAGAGTAGATGACGCCGGTGAGCAGGAGATTGTCCCCGGCCTTGAGGTCTTTCAGGATTTCGTCGTTTAACGGAAGCGTGATTTTCTTTGCCATAGTTGTCACCTCTGTTCTTAGTTGCTCATAACTCCCCTGGCCGCTCTGATCCTTCGACTTCGCTCAGGACATGCCTTAAGAGGGGGACTGTCTGTAGTGCGACCCTTCCGGGGCGTACTGTTTATTCATAACTCCCCTAACCCCTCTTACCTTAAGAGGGGCACTGTCGGGAGCCTCGCATTACATAACTGCACCCTCACCCTAGCCCTCTCCCTTCGAGGGAGAGGGGGTTCGTAACCCCCCGCCCGCCGACGCCAAAGGCCCGAATGCCAAGGCCTGACGGGCAGGAGCCTCGTACTACATTCGTAACTCCCCTAGCCCCTCTTATCCTAAGAGGGGGATCGTCATTTACCTCAGGGTGCCCAGGTAACTCACGGTAAGCTGCTTTTCCTTTACCTGGGACGTGGTGTAGTCGGGCAGGAGCATGGGGGCTACCCTATCGGTTACGACCCCGGCATCCTTGAGCTCTTTGAGATATGCCTTCACGTGCTTCAGGGTCAGCTCTCCATCTCTGGCTTTCTCTCTGGCGAACGTGGCAGCATTTCTACCGGCAATCCTGCCGAATACCACAATATCCATAAGCGAGTTGCCCATCAGCCTGTTTTCCCCGTGCAGTCCGCCGGTCACTTCCCCGGAAACATAAAGCCCGGGCAGGGCAGTCTCGCATTCGGCGTTATCCTTAAGTCCGCCGTTCTGATAATGGAGCGTGGGATAGACCAGCATGGGCGCTTTGGATATATCAATCCCCAGGCGGTCGTACACCTTCCATTTGCCGACAAAGGCGGTCCGCACCCTGCCCTCGCCGTGGAGAATATCGAGCATGGGGGAATCTAGCCAGACCCCTACCTTGCCGGTAGGAGTGGGGACGCCTTTGCCGTCCACGCATTCCTTGATAAAACGCGATGATTCCACATCCCGGGGCTCGCGCTCGTTGACGAATTTCTCCCCGTGGACATTCACAATGTCCGACCCCTCCGACCGGAACCTCTCGGTAATGAGCCACCCCTCTATCTGCTCCGGGAAGACAACCCCCGTGGGGTGATATTGAACAGTATGCAGGAAAGACAAAGGCACACCTGCCCTGTAGCCCAAGACGATACCGTCGGCAGTGGCACCGTAATGGTTGGTGGTCATGAAACCCTGGACGTGGAGCCTGCCGGAACCGCCTGTGGCCAGAATCACCGCCTTAGCCCTGGCGACAAGATACTCCTCGGTCTCCATGTTGTAGAGCACCGCTCCGGCGCACTGACCGTGCTCATTGAGGATAAGCTCCACAGCCGGGGAAAACTCCAGGACCCTGATGTCCTTCCTATTGCGGGCTTCGTCGCGCACCGTGCGCATGATTTCCATTCCGCTGAGGTCGGCGCAGTAGTGCATCCTTTTGCGGCATGTCCCCCCTCCGTGCATGGCCCCCAGCCGGCCATCGGGAGACTTGGAGAACATAACCCCCAGGCCTTCCAGCCACCGGAGGGCATCGGGAGCCTGCTTAACGAAAGCGGCCACGATGTCCGGGTCGTTCTTGAAATGTCCTCCCCCCAGCACATCCAGATAGTGATAGTAAGGAGAGTCCTTCTCTCCCTTTGAAGCGGCCTGGATCCCGCCCTCAGCCATCATGGTATTGGAATCGCCATGGCGGAGCTTGGTAGCCATAAGGACCTGAGCGCCGTTTTCCTCGGCGATGAGGGCAGCCACGGTAGCAGCCCCACCGCCGCCGATAACCAGGACATCGGTCTCATAATCAACCCCGGACAGGTCCACTTTGTCGGGGTCAACCCTGCTCCTGGCTTCCAGCAGGTCGACAAACTCGTGGGCGATCCTGTACCCCTTGCTCGGGCCGATCTTTATCTCCCTCCTGCCTTCTTCCTTATAATCCGGGTGATATTTCAACATGTCCTGCCTTTCCTGCAAGGACATGAACTGAAATTCTTCCCCTTTCTTCCTCTTTTCCACACGGGCAGGCCTGGTCTGCTCTACCTTCTTAATATAGGGCTCGAAGAAATCCGGATATCCTAAGTAACTCATCTCGCCTCCTACAGGTACCTTGAATCCTTCGGTTTCCAATCCTCCCCGGCCGCCATCGGCTCTATCTCACGTTCCTGGTACAGCTTTTTTAGCTCAGCCTCCTTCGTCCCCTTCAACTCGTCCAGAAACCGGTCGTACTTCCCTTCGTTAACTGCTTTTACTATCCCGGCCAAATGTTCCGCCCGGGGGATAATCCTGGCCCCATAAATCCTCCGCGCCAGCTGGAACATATGATATTGCGCCAGTTCTCCGAAGCAGCGGCTGGTGCATAAGCCGCATTGAATGCAATCAAAGCTAAGCTGAGCGGCCACAGTGATATTGCCTTGCTTCAAGGCCGAGATAGCGTCCATGACCTCTATCCCCTGGGGGCAGGCCTTGGTGCAGGAATTGCAGGCCACACAGCGGAATAGCTCGGGATACAGCTTAAAAACCTCTTCGGGGGCGGCGGTCAGTCCGGCAAAGTCATACGCGGCCCGGTTGGCAGGGAAGAAGGGAATCTGGGCTATGTACATGTCCGGCTCGACCGTCTTCTGACAGGCGAGCGCCACCTGCAATTTGTAGTCACCGGGCTTGCGATAGAACGTACCGCAGGCGCCGCAGGTGCCCCCACGGCATCCGCAGCCCCGGATGAGTATGTAGCCGGCATACTCCATGGCCTTCATAATGGTGAGGCCTTCGGGAACTTCATAGCGCTTGCCCATGATATAGATGGGGATCAGCCTGGCCGCTATTTGTTTCTTCTCTTTAACTGCCGTCGCTGCCGTTTCCTTTGCTCTGTGTTTGACTGCTGTCGCTGCTGATTTCTTCTTTGTCTGTTTGGCACTCATTGTTAACCCTCAATCAATTGAACGCTTCTAGTTTGAGGAAGAAGGTTCTTCTCCTTGAGAAGCGATTCCGGGCCGCCGTGATTCAGCTCAAAATGACATGCCTGAGGACCAAGCCCCAGGGCAAGAGCCAGAAGCTGCGTGAAATAGATTAGCGGCATCTCCTTGAATCCGCTCCCTTTCTTAATCAACTCCTTCTGCCCCCGGCCCAAGTTGTAATCGCACAAAGGGCAGGTGAGGACCAGGGCTTCCGCCCCATGACTCAATGCCGAGTTCAGGATAGGCCGCGCATATTCAGCAATATCACCGGGACTGCTTACCACCTGATAAGAACCGCAGCACCTCGTTGACTCAGGAAAATCAACGGGACCGGCCCCGAGAGCCCTAAGAAAGTCCCCCAGGACGGTAGGGTTTTCTACATTATCTATAGCTATTTCTCTAGGGCGAAGCAGAGTGCAGCCATAATAGGGGGCTGCTCTCAACCCATGCAGAGGGAGCTTCACCTTCCGGGAAAGAGCTTCCCATCCTATCCGGTCCCTCAACACCTCCAGGAGATGCAGGACCTTCACCTCCCCGCCGTAGTCTATCCCTTCATCTATGAAGTCATTGAGAGTATCCCTTTTGGCCACATCCTGTTTCATCAAGAGATTGGCCCTCTTCAGGGTATTGAGACAAAAGGCGCACAGTGTAACCAGCTCGCTCTTTCCCTGCTTTTTCACACGAATGAGGTTGCGGACAGGCGCTACCTGATGGATTAAGTCATCGTCGGCCAGAGAATAGACTGCGCCGCAGCAGTTCCATCTGGGGACCTCGTCCAGCTTCAATCCCAGAGCTTCCATGGAAGCCACAGCCGGCTCCTCCAGGTTCCTGGCCCTGGTCTTCAAAGTGCAGCCGGGATAATAAGCAAGGCTCATCTTTTACTTATCTAGCCGGTAAGTTTCCTCAAGCCGCTGACCATGGCTATTTGAGGGAGGTCGCCGCGTTCCTGCGGTGGAATGTCCTCGGGGCGTACCCGGTCAACATTCTTCCTCAGGGTGAGAAGCCTTATCGCCTCCATCACCCTGGCCAGGTCGAACCCTCTGGGACAATTGACGGCACAGGCAAGACAGGAGGCACAAACCCAGACAGTCCTGGAACCGGCAATTTCCTCCTCCAATCCTAACCGCGCCAGCTCGATGATGCGGCGAGGGGATACGTCCATATTGGCAGCGGCGGGACAGTTTCCGGTACACATGCCACACTGGTAACATAGCTGAAGGTTCTGTCCGCTGAGCTCCTTGACCTTCTTTATGAACTCGCGGCGTGACTTCTTGGGCGAAATGGTTACAGACGCCTTCTTAGTCATGTTTCAAACCACCCGCTAGTCCGAATTTCAATTTAACAAGCATCTCCAAAGAGCCGCAAGGCTCCTGGGCTCCACCAATCTCTACAGGACTGCTTCCTCATGGCGATCGCACCAGCACTGCATGTTGACTGCTACAGGCATGCTGGCGATATGGCAGGGGAATGCTTCCACATGGACTGCTAAAGCGGTCACCGTGCCGCCGTAGCCCATGGCACCGATGCCCAGATTACTGACCTTTTCCAGAATCTCCTTCTCCAGAGCGGCAACCTCCGGGTCGGGATTGGGTTCGCCAACTTTGCGCAACAGCGCCTTCTTGGCGATAAACATGGTCTGGTCCGTCGTCCCGCCTATGCCGACGCCGATGATGACCGGCGGACAGGGATTGCTGCCGACCTCGCCGACGAGTTTGACGACAAAGTCTATGACTCCCTGCCGTCCCTGAGACGGAGACAGGACAGTCAGACGGGAACAGTTTTCCGAGCCGCCTCCCTTGGGCAGCACGCTGATTTTCAGCTTGTCGCCGGGGACTATATCGGTATGAATCATGGCGGGCGTGTTGTCTTTGGTGTTCACCCTGGCAAAACAGGGCCCGTTGACTATGGACTTACGCAAATAGCCCTTATCATATCCCTGGCGCACGCCTTCGTTGACCGCGGCGTAAAGGTCGCCGCCGGATATATGCACCTCCTGGCCCAGCTCCAGCATGACCACGGCGGCGCCGGTGTCCTGACAGAGAGGAATTTGCTCCTTCCCGGCGATGTTTGCGTTCTCCAGGATTCTGTCCAGCACATCGCGGCAAACAGGAGATTTCTCTTTTTCTTTTGCTTGCTTCAATGCAGCTACGACATCCGGGGGCAGATAATGGCAGGAGTGCTCAAACAGGCGGGCTACGGTGCTCGTTATATCACTGGCTTTGATTTCCCTCATCTTTTTTGCCTAATGTCATTGCGAGCGACCTGCCCGTCAAGGCTTGGCAGGCGGGAGCGCGGCAATCTCCGAGATTGCTTCGTCACTACGCTCCTCGCAACGACAATTCCTTTCCAGTCCTATTACTTCGACGCCGTGAGGCCAGCATGATTAAGAACAGGACTTCTGCCTTTTCTCCCTTCTTTTCAATTGGCCTTCTCGGGGGTCTCGGGGATCTCGCGAAAGCGAGAGAGTTTTCCGAAACATGTGTATCTACTTTAGCACTTTCGACGAAAAATTTGAAGATTTGCTCTTATTCGGAGATATGTCTTCCTTAAGTTCCTTTCAGCCTGCCGGCTTTGACCTGAGCGATAAGCTCGTCCTCTTTTTTCACTTCCTCAAGGGTCTTAGGCGCATAGGGCGGCTTCCACTCGTCCGGGATGGTCTTGTCTATACCATACTTGTACTTCAAGAAGCGTGCCCCGGTAGCAGGGAAAAGAGCGTAAGTGAGGACGTCCTGAATGTTCCTGGCAAATTCCTTCGATTCCTCCCCGGCTTTCTCCAGTTCAGGAGCGAGCAGGTCTGCCGGACGGCAGGTGATAGGCTCCTTATCCCTGAGAATAGATTTCTGGATATCGGGGTCGATCTGGGCCGGCGGTCTGCCATAGCCCCCGGATATATATTCCCTCGCCTGGTTGGAGACAACCTTGTAGCGCCCGAGCAGGACGTTCTGTACCGCCTGGACGCCAACAATCTGGCTCGTAGGCGTGACTAAAGACGGATAGCCAAGTTCCTCCCTGACCCTGGCAGTCTCCTGCCGCACCTCGGCCAGCCTGTCCAGGGCACCCATTTGTTTGAGCTGAGCCACCAGGTTGGTGGTCATGCCGCCTGGAATTTGATGCACCAGCGCTCCGGTATCTATGATCGACATCGCTGACGTATCCAGAAAATCCCTGTATTTAGGCGCTATCTGTTCCAGCATCTGGCCGCACTTGAAGAGCTGCTCAATATCGAGCCCGGTGTCCCTATCTGTGCCGTATAGAGCAACTACGAGCGGTTCGACGGCGGGATGCGAGGAGCGCAAGGCGAAGGGAGACAGAGCGGTGTCGATAATGTCAACACCGGCCTCGATGGCTTTCAGCAGAGACATGGACCCCTGCCCGGTCGTATAGTGGGTGTGGAGGTTGACCGGCACTTTCAGGTTCTCCTTGATGGCCTTGATTAGTTCATAGGCATCATAAGGAGAGATAAGGCCGGCCTGGTCTTTGATAGCTATGGAATCGGCGCCCATGTCCTGGAGAATGAGGGCTTTCTTAACAAAGTATTCCAGGTCATAGATGGGCCCGCCCATCCTGGGCTGGGTTAGCGCGTAACATATGGCCCCCTGATAATGCTTGCCGCATTTCTTGATTGCCCTGGCAGCGCGCTCATGATTGCGTTCATCATTCACAGCATCGAAAACGCGGAAAATATCGATGCCGACCTCGGCGGCCTGTTCTACAAACGCGTCCACCAGATCGTCGGGATAATTGCGATAACCGACCAGATTCTGTCCCCGCAGAAGCATCTGAAGTTGAGTATCGGGCATGAATCTCTTCAACTTGCGGGGCCTGTCCCAGGGGTCTTCACCCAAAAAGCGATGGGCTACGTCAAATGTTGCCCCGCCCCAGACCTCCATGGAATAGAAGCCGCACTTGTTCATTTCGGCAGCCATCCATTCCATGTCCTCGGTCCGCATCCTGGTGGCAACCGTGGATTGGTGCCCGTCACGAAAGGTGGTGTCACAGATTCTGACCGGGCTCTTAGCTTTGGGCCTTGTCTTCACCTTATCAGCGGTCAAGTCTTTGGCCGGGATGAGACTTTTTCTCAGCGCATTCACAAATTATCTCCTTTCCGCCACTACGAGCATTACGGCGCTTCAATTTTTGAGTTTGTTCATAGGTTCCAGCCCTCAGCTGGACCCCTGGACTGATTTCGAGCTTCCTGGGATAGCAGCCGATGGCAATAGCAACGCTGTCCCCTTGTTAGACGTCATTACACGGGGATATTCCCATGCTTCTTGGGAGGTCTCGTCTCTTGTTTAGTAGCGAGAATTTCCAGGGCCTTGATTATCTTGCGGCGGCTGTCCCGGGGAGCAATAATCTCGTCCACATATCCCCGTGAGGCGGCAATGTAGGGATTATACAGGAGGTCACGATATTCCCGAATCTTCTCCTGTTCCTTGGCTTCAGGATCCGCCGCAGCATCTATTTCCTTGCGAAAGATAATGGGCGTAGCCCCCTCAGCCCCCATCACTGCAATCTCCGCTGTGGGCCAGGCGAAGACAAAATCAGCGCCCAGGTCCCTGCTGCACATAGCCAGATATGAGCCTCCGTAGTCCTTGCGAATGACCAGAGTGATCTTGGGAACCGTGGCCTCGGAGTAAGCCCACAGAACCTTGGCCCCGTGCCTTATTATTCCCAGCCATTCCTGGTCCTTACCCGGCAGGTAACCGGGGACGTCGGCAATGGTGAGCA
>MGMS01000028.1 GCA_001796515.1 Chloroflexi bacterium RBG_13_51_36 | reverse complement strand
TGCTTCCTTGCCTTTTCGGGGGGACCGTCATTATTAATGACAAAATCCGCGGATTTGATTTTTTCTTCCAAAGGAAGTTGGGAGTCTATCCTGCGGCGCGCATCCTCCCGACTCATCCCCTTCTCTTTTAGGCGTCTCAATTGGGTTTGTTCACTGGCAGAGACAACAATTATCTTGTCCACAGATATAGGATGGGTAAGCTCAAACAGTAACGGAATGTCCTTAATAATCAGAGCATTGGGGTCATGGCTTCTGATCTCATTTGTAATTCTTTCGTCTTCCCTGAACACCTCGCGATGAACTATCTGGTTTAGCTTTGCCACCTTTTCCTTGTCGGAAAATACTGTATCAGCCAGTTTCTGCCGATTGATCGTCAGGTCGTCATTCAGATTACCTTCCCCAAAATACGCTACTATTTCTTTCCAGGCCTTTGAGTGAGGGCAGGTTACCGTCCGAGCCAGCTCATCCCAATCAATTATGTAGGCCCCCAATTGTCTAAAAAAATTAGTTACCGTGCTTTTCCCCGTGCCCACACTTCCTGTCAGGCCAACAACAATCATCTAGTCTCTCTTTGTCTCCTTAATCACAGAGCCTAAATTGGTGGTGCTCGAACCTACTCTTGTTTTGGTTCTGTTCTCCCATTGGCCTTAGTGGTCGCATATATTATCACCTGTTGTTAACTCCCCTTTCATGTAATCAAGAACAACTTTCTCAGGGTCGTCACCAAGCGCACCAATAACGACTTCAATGTGATTTTCATTGAAGATGGCCCGGGCCCGGGAACCCATGCCGCTAGCTATGACAACAGAAACCCCTTCTTCAGCCAGCCACGCAGGAAGAAATCCGGGTTGATGTCCCGGTGATGGTATGACCTCTCTTCCTACAATCGCCTTGGTAGCTTCATCAACGTCAAATAAGGCGAAATGACTACAATGGCCAAAGTGGGTAGATACTTTACCATCCGTGATAGGTACTGCGAATCTCATTTGTTATCCCTCCTGCAAGTGTCGTCCAAGGAGCAAGGAGGCGTCTCGCAACGCTCTGCCTTGCCGCAGCACGTCGTGCCAGGTATAGAGGCACGAGACCTCAGAGTATACGGCGCGGAGAGGAGTTTGTCCAGCCTGTAGCTGCCACATGCTGGACATCGGATATTTTGATCGTCAGGGCTGCGGAAGAATATTTCTGAGATATTCCCACAATCCAAGCATCTGTATTCATAAACTGGCATCTCTACCTCCTATTTTTCTAGTCTCGTTGAGACAATTTGCCACAGTTCTTTTATCTGCTGCGTTACCTTGCCGTTTGTATATTCTACTACCGGCAACCCTTCAACGATTGCCTGGGTCATCACATTATCAAAAGAAATCCTGGCGGCCACCTCTATCCCTTCTTCACTGCAATAGCGTTCAATTCGATCGGTATTATCTTCGTTGAGGTCATATTTATTTACGCAAACTAAGACAGGAACGCCGAAGTGGCGGCAAACACCAATTACGCGCTCGAGGTCATGAATCCCTGATAACGTGGGCTCGGTCACCAACAATGCCAGATTGGCACCCGATAGCGAGGAGATAACCGGACAGCCTATGCCTGGAGGACCATCGGTGATGATGTAGTCCAAATTCCTTCTCTCAGCGATGAGCTTGGCGTTCTGCCGCACTAACGCCACCAACTTTCCTGAATTTTCTTGGGCAATACCTAACCTGGCGTGGCATAAATAACCGTACTTTGTTTCAGAGATGAACGAATGCCCACTCATGCTGTCCTTCATAGCGATGGCATCAACAGGGCAGATATGGTAGCAGAAGCCGCAGCCTTCACAGGAAATGGGGTCGACTCTAAAATCCTTAATGGCCCCAAAACGACACAATTCCTGGCATAAGCCACATTCTGTGCATTTCCCTTCGTCTATGGACGCGACCCTGCCGCTCCAAAACTCCTTGTCCTCCTTAATCCTTGGTTTAAGGAGGAGATGCAGGTCGGCGGCATCCACGTCACAATCAGCCAACACCTTACTTTTGGCTAGGGATGCAAAACATGCGACGATAGATGTCTTCCCTGTCCCTCCCTTGCCACTAAGAACCACAATTTCTTTCATCATATTCACGCCTTTTTGTCGGCGTCTTAGATAGATACGGTAGACTCTCTTACCGCCTCCGGCAACTTGTTGTCAGTCGTTATTTTGCTAATCGGCTGGCGGGAACCATGCCCTTAATGTCCTGAAAGAGTCTAAGAAATTCCTCACGCCACCGAGGCATTCCTTCTATCAAGGGAATGCCCCGGGAATAGAGCGCGGCAATTTCTCTATCCAACGGAATTGTCAACAAAATTGGTATCCTCTCTCGACAGCAATACTGCTCCACCTCCTTACTGCCCACACCAACGCGGTTTATTATCACCCCGCAGGGGATGTCCAGCTCACTCACGACTTCCACCGCTAGGGAAAGGTCATTAAGGCCAAACGGAGTGGGCTCGGTCACGAGGAGACAAAAATCGCTCCCTTTTACTGCTTCTATTACAGGACACGAAGTTCCTGGTGGAACATCAATAATTACTATATTTGCGGGGTTGGTATACCTCTTTACTTCCCTGATTACTGGGGGAGCCATCGCTTCGCCCACGTTAAGCTTCCCTTGAATTAATTCCAAATTCCCTGAACTGCCTCTTTCGACTATCCCCACCCCTCTTCCCTCTTCAGTAATAGCAGACTCAGGGCATAGATAAGAACATCCTCCGCAGCCGTGACATAGTTCGGGGAAAACGAGCACTTTTTGCTTAATCACCGCAATAGCGTTGTAGGCACAGACTTCAGCGCACTTGCCGCAATAGGTGCATTTCGCTTCCTGTACCCTGGGGATGGGAATATACACAGGCTGGCTCTGTTTTATAGGCAGACGCAGAAGAATATTAGCATTTGGCTCCTCTACATCACAATCTAACAGTTGAACCTTATGATTATCCTTTAAGGAAAGAGCTAAGCTGGTTGCCACCAGCGTCTTGCCTGTGCCACCTTTTCCACTGGCAACAGAGATTATCATTCTATTCCCGGGTCAGCTTTGCCCCGCACTTGGGGCAACTCAGGTCATAGCAGGGAACACCTGCCTGGTGCGGAACCTTTTCCCCACAACTAGGACATATACAATTCCCACTGGGGCCCGCTCCAGGACGGTCTCCACCCATTCTGCCTCTGCCTGCGCCGCGTCCTAATCCCCTGCCAGTTCCGGGACCTTGCCCATAAGGGCCCGTACCATCTCCTCTAGGCATAATTCACCTCCTTGTTGCTTCTCTTTTGTTAGAGTATCTAATTCGGCTTTCACAAGCTACTCTTCTTAGCCCTGCGTGAAATCCTTCTCCTTCAATCAGACAGGGTTAAGATGAGTATGAAGTCTCCCTCTTTCTAACTCCCCGTTTAACCACAATTTAACTTTTCTTCACCCCATCGGCGGCAATCCGCAAACTCCAGAGCTACACGTGTGGCAATTCGTTTCCGATGACTCGGTTGCACTTGAGCCGGGCCTAAAAAACGAGGAGAAGAGTCTTTTCGGGTTCTCAGTGTGGCACTTAGGACAACTCAAACTCGAACCATCTTCGCCAATAGTTTGGCGGACTTCGAACCTTTCTCCACACCGTGTGCACTGATACTCGTAGATGGGCATAGCTTACCTCCCTTTTTTCAGATCTTCAAGACGACGCTGAATTTCATTCAGCTGTTGTCCCAACATCTTAGCTTGGCTCTTAAGCGTCTCTATCTCCTGCTCTGGGCTCATTGCTGGAGGCGATGCTTGAGGCATTATTCCTGGCCCCATTCCCATTCCTCTGCCCATGCCCATTCCCCCGCCCATACCCCGACCCGTACCCATGCCAGACCCCATACCCATCCCATAATGGCTGCCTACGCTGGGTTGAGCGTTGGGCTGGAGTTTGCCTGCCTTGTAGGCTTCAATAGCGTCTCTTATCCTGCCCGAAACACCGGTGATTACCTGAATCCCCGCTGCTGAAAGCGTCTGATAAGCGTTGGGCCCACAATTACCCGTGAGTACCACCTCTGCCCCCTTGCCGGCAATCATCTGAGCTGTACTGATGCCTGCGCCGCCGGAAGCCATAGCATTACCGTTATCCAAGGCCTCAAATTTCATGCTCTGGGGGTCAACGATAATGAAGTACTGACACCTCCCAAAACGCGGGTCTACCTCAGCATCCAAACTGGGAGCTGTTGCTGATACTGCAATTTTCACTATGCACCTCTTTTCAGTTTATTCTGTCTCCAGTTCCTTTGTTCTAGCATCTATTTGCTCTAATTGTCCCTTTATTGCATCAGCTTGACCTTTCAGGAAATCCAATTCCTGCTCACGGGTCATCTGCGAAGCATAGGGATCGGCTCCCGGTACTGCCCACATAGGTGCTCCAGCATAACCATATGATGCGGGCCGAGCGTAAGGCATGCCCATTCCAGACCCATATCTTCGCCCGAACCCATATCCCCTGTCAGACCCATACATGCGTCCTATGCCCCAGGAGCTGCAAAAACCTCTTCCACCTCCTGTCATTGGGCCCCTTCCATGTGGTCCCGTTCCATCAAATCCTGGCATAATTTACCTCCCTTTCAATTCAAGTATTATTATGTAAACACCGCTCTCTTTTTCACTTACGAAGCTCCTCTAGCCTCTTGCTAATTACGTCCAATTCGGTCTCCAACGCTTCAGTCTGGCTTCTCAAGAAGTCCAGTTCCTGCTCCCTAGTCATCTGCGGAGCATAGGAATCCACTCCCATAGGCGCTCCGGCATATCCATATGGCATAGCTGCAGGATAATCCATTTCTCCATAATAAGGCATAGCCCAAGGGCTGCCATAGGAAGGATAAGCCGGTGGTACAGGCACTCCTGCATTTCCACTAAAGAAATAACCGCATCTAGGCAATCCTCCTCTTCCCAGGCCCACAAAAGGCCAAGGCGGAGAGCTTCCTCGAAAGCCAAACCCCCACCCTCCCCTCCCGAATCCTCTACCATATCCATTAGGCATCTTTCACCTCCTTAAGAAATTCTAAGACTTGCTACCAAGGATATCCATATAATCCCCGTCTATACCAGCCTCGGCCCAAGCCACGACCAAAACCACGACCAAAACCACGACCCGGACCATATCCCCAGCTAGACCATAGCGGCGTTGAATAAGCGTAGCCATAAGGGCGTCGGTAACCGGGTGCTGGATTTGTGAAGCCTCGCCTGCCAAAACCAGCGCAGTAACCAGCCGCTCTTCCGGTCATCGGACCCAAGCCCCACGGTCCTGTCCCATCTCCGAATGGCATCGTTATCACCTCCTTTCTATGTATTTCTTCGCCACCACCCGCCACCGCGAAATCTTCTGCCGCAGCCTCTACCTGCACCAAATGAGGGCAGAGGCTGCGCCTGGATATTCCCACTAAAGCAGATCGGGCATGACAAAGGGAGTTTCTGTGCCATCGCCTCAAAAGGCACATTCCATTCATGGCCATCATCACTGCATCTGAAGAGACGCTGGGCAAGCTCAAAGTTGCCTCCTTCAATTTGAATTGCCTTGCCATTAGTCAAGGCATCAGCCACCTTTTTTCGAGCCGATTCCAATACCCGATGGAAAGTAGGCCTGGAAATCCGCATTTGCTGAGCGCAATCTTCCTGTTCCAGCCCGTCCAAATCCTTGAGACGGATAGACTCAACCTCCTCAAGTGAGAGGCGAACGGCCTGCAAAGCATTCGCCGGAATTCCCGCCGGCTTGAAAAGCCCCACAGTCGGCAAGTGAGTAACGCATCGCAATTTCGCCGGTCTACCCATCAAAGGTCACCTTATTTTTGCTAAGAATTATGAACATACGTCCATAATAATGATAATGTACTCTGTCGAAATTGTCAAATTTTCACTGCAGCCACCGGCTGATGATACACATTAAACCTATGGAAGCCATTGAGCTTTTTCCAAACCTCTCCCCTTGCATAGAGAGTGCAACCAGGAAAGAATTCTGGAATTCGGTAAGCCAATATGTGGGAGGTGGGGAGACAGATAGAAAACTTGAGGAGAGGATCGAGCTTCTGAGACCTTTCCTAGAGTCAGCGGACTTCAAGAAGCTGCGCAACCAGAGTGAGAAACATCTAATAGAAGGAAAGAAGGTTAAATTCGTAATTTGTTGGAAAGAGGCCGAGCCAAGCTACGAAATGGTGGTAATCGAAGTGTGCCATCTGTGAGGAGTGAAAGAGTTCACTTCCTGAGGTTCCGTATGAAGGAAGCGGGTTCTTCATGTTTTTCCTAACCTTCGGACACTCCATTTTTGCCGAATCAGAACCACAGCCTGAGCTGCCATTCCTTCTGCCCTACCGATGAACCCTAAACCGTTGGTGCTGGTAGCTTTGACCATTACCTGTGTCGAATCTATACCGAGGGCCTGGCTTATGCGTTTCCGCATCTCTGAGATGAAGGGTGAAAGCTTCGGCTCTTGCGCTATGATGGTAACATCAATGTTGGCTACTCTGAGTCCTTTGGCTCTAAGCAATTCGCTGGTGTTCTTCAACAAGACCAGGCTTGAAACACCCCTATATTCCGGTTCACCAGGAGGGAATAAAGTGCCGATGTCACCGAGATCGGCGGCACCGCACAAAGCATCTATTATGGCATGGATTGCCACATCAGCATCGCTCCAGCCCGATAGCCCTTTGTGGTAAGGGACATCGACGCCTCCCAAAACCAGACTTCGTCCAGAGACCAATGGATGGCTGTCCCACCCAATACCAACCCTTAATTCTTCTGCTTCCATTCTCTTGCGATGATACGTGCCAACGCCAAATCCTCACGCGTGGTTACCTTTATATTTCTATAATCGCCCATATAAAGCCTTACCTTATATCCCAGGAGTTCCACAGCAGCAGCATCATCGGTGACCTCTGCCGCGAGGTTCTCATAGGCCATGGTTATCATATCAAGGCTGAACATCTGTGGAGTTTGCGCCGCCCACAATTTATCACGAGGGAATGTTTCTCTAATCAGTCTCCCATCACCGGCAGCCTTGATAGTATCTTTGACTGGCACCGCGGCTACAGCAGCCTCAGTCTTCTTAGCTGCCTTAAGCCCCTCCTCAATCATCTCTGGGGTCAAGAAAGGCCGCGCTCCATCATGAATCATAACCCAATCACAACCCTTTATTTGACCCAGTCCTTTCTTCACCGAATCCTGCCGGCGCGTACCGCCGGGACATAAAGTGACTTTGGACCAGCTTCTCTCCTCCTTCAATTCCTGCCCTCGGGCCAAATCCTTGTCATTCAATACTAGGACTATCTGTTGAATCAATCCATATTCCTGACAGACATCGACGGACCAAGCCAGCAAAGGTTTTCCTCCGAGAGGGGCAAAGACCTTGTTTATGCCGGCCATCCGCTGGCTACTGCCGGCAGCAACTATAACCACGCCTAACTTACTACTTTTACTCTTGTTCTGTACTTTCGCCCTTGGCACTTTCTTTGCCACCTCCCCTTGTAAGTCCCAGTCTCAGGGCTTCAGCCACCGACCCAGCCTCGAGCAATTGAATATAAGCCATATCAGTCGACGCCTTGGATTTGAGTCTAGGCATAAGACAGGATTTGAAACCCAACCTCGTGGCTTCAGCAATTCTGCGCTCTATTTGCGATACCCCTCTGAGCTCTCCGTTCAAGCCCACCTCTCCCAGAGCAACTAAGCTTGAAATTGGCCTGGCATCAAGAAAACTGGAGGCAATGGCCAAGGCAATTCCTAAATCAGCAGCTGGCTCATTGACCCTTAACCCACCAGTAACATTGACTATGATATCCTGATTGAAAAGCTTCAATCCAGCACGTTTAGTAAGCACGGCAATTATCAACAGTAACCGATTGAAATCAACTCCATTAGCGATGCGCCTTGGGGGAGCAAAACTATTAGGAGTAGTCAAAGCCTGAATCTCTACCAATAGAGGACGGTTCCCTTCAAGAGTGGGAACGACCACTGAGCCCATGGTCTCATCCTTGTGTGCCGACAAGAAGACCTGAGAAGGATTATCCACTTCCATTAGTCCCCTATCGCTCATCTCAAATATCCCTACCTCGTTGGTGGAACCGAAACGGTTCTTCACGCTGCGCAGCACCCGGTAATTGCTAAATGGCTCGCCCTCAAAGTAAAGCACCACATCAACGATATGTTCTAGCGTTCCCGGGCCCGCAATAGCCCCTTCCTTGGTCACGTGCCCGGTGATTAGCAGGGGCACATTTCTTTGTTTCGCCCACCTCTCCAATCTCCAAGTGCACTCCCTGACCTGGGAAATATTTCCCGGCGTCCCGGCTACATCTTCCAGATACATAGTCTGGATGGAATCGATAATTGCCAGTTGGGGAGAGAGTCCCTCCAGGCACTCTAATACGGAAAGCAAATCAGGCTCAGAGAGAAAGTGTATCCCCTTGCCCTCTATTCCGAGTCGCTCGCTTCTAAGTTTAACCTGATTAATAGACTCTTCACCGGAAATATAGGCGACAACATTATCATTCCGGGCCATCATCGCCGAAATCTGGAGCAGAAGCGTAGACTTGCCTATTCCCGGCTCGCCACCAACAAGCACTAGAGAACCCGGAACTAGACCACCTCCCAGAACTCGATTCACCTCGGCAAAGCCAAGGGGAAAGCGAAGAAAGTCACCTTTCTCAACTTGGGAAAGTTCCCGGGGTCTGTTCTCAGTAGTGTAAGATCGGCTGGGCGTACGAGATGTGGCGATTCTAGTCTCTACGAAGCTATTCCAGGTCTGGCAATCAGGGCAGTGTCCCAACCACTTAGGACTTTCCTTGCCACATTGCTGACAAACAAAGACATTTCTGAATTTAGATTTGCCCTGACTACTGGATTTCAAGTCTGTCGGCCACGATAGTTAATACTCGATGACGGCTAGCTTTTCCCCGGTCTTAACCACTTGTCCTGGTGAAACTGCCACCTCCACGACCGAGGCCTTCACCGGAGATAATATGGGATTCTCCATTTTCATAGCTTCTATCGTGCAAATCACGCCGCCCTCCTGGACTGTGTTACCCACAGTCACTTCAACACGTACTATTCTTCCAGGCAGCGGCGCTTCGATTGTTTCTCGAGGCATGTTTATACAGTCTCCTTAACTAATGGTTTCATTACAATTTTCTCCTCAACACAATCCACATGCACCGTGTCTCCTGGCAGGAATTCACCACGCAGCAAAGCCTCGGAGAGCGGATCCTCAACCAAATTCTGAATAGTGCGACGCAAGGGGCGGGCTCCAAAAACAGGGTCATAACCCTTGTTACCTATGAAATCTTTAGCTGCATCAGTTACTTCCAGAGTGACATTCCTCTCACTAAGGGAGGCGATAACCTGGTTGAGCATCAGGTCCACAATCTGGCGAATATGTTCTTTGCTTAAAGCATGGAATACGACCGTGTCATCAATGCGGTTAAGGAACTCGGGCCGAAATTTTTCCTTCATCTTGTCGAGCACTTGTTTCTTCATTTTTCCATACTCCATCTGCTGCTTTGCCTCGCCCTCGATATGGGCAGCAAAACCGAGGGTCATATCACGCTTAATAAGCTCAGCACCGATATTGCTGGTCATGACTATGATGCTGTTACGAAAATCAACTCTTCGCCCTTTGGCATCTGTTAAATGACCATCGTCGAAAATCTGGAGCAGGATATTGAATACCTCTTCATGAGCCTTTTCAATTTCATCGAGAAGAATAGCGCAATAGGACTTCCGCCTTACTGCCTCAGTTAACTGACCACCTTCCTCATAACCAATATAACCCGGTGGTGCTCCAACCAAGCGAGCTACAGTGTGGCGCTCCATAAACTCCGACATGTCGAGCCTGACTAGAGCATCTTCGCTGCCGAACATGAACTCGGCCAGGGTCCTTACCAATTCAGTTTTACCTACTCCGGTGGGGCCTAAAAAGATAAAGACGCCCATGGGACGCCTGGGGTCTTTTAACCCGGCTCGAGCTCTTCTCACTGCTTTGGCTATGGTATTTATGGCCTCATCCTGGCCGATAATACGCTTATGTAGGGTCTCCTCCATCTGCAAAAGGCGGCTGGTTTCATCGATAGTCAGTTTCACTACAGGTATGCCTGTCCACATACTCGCTACCTCGGCAATATCCTCTGAGGTAACTACAGGTCGGCCCTGTTCCTGCTTAATTCGCCACTCCTTTTCCATGGTCTCGATCTTCTCTGTTAGCTGAAGCTCACGAGCACGCAACTCGCCTGAATACTCATACTGCTGAGCTGCGATAGCCGAGTCCTTTTCCTTGCGGACACTTTCCAAAGCTCGCCTTGCTTCGCCCAAGCCAATGGGGGCGCTACCCCGTTTAATTCGTACTCTAGAACCGGCTTCGTCCACCAAATCAATAGCCTTATCGGGCAAAAAGCGGTCGGCTATATATCGCGTAGCTAGTGTGGCGGCCGTTTGCAGGGCTTCATCGCTTATATCCAGTTGGTGAAATTCTTCATATCTATGTTTAACGCCTCGTAGTATTTCCAGCGTCTCTTCCATAGTAGGTTCCGCTACCAAGATAGGTTGGAACCGCCGTTCCAAAGCCGGATCTTTCTCCACGTATTTGCGGTAGTCGTCCAAGGTAGTCGCGCCAATGCATTGAATCTCGCCGCGCGACAACGAAGGTTTCAGGAGATTAGAGGCGTCAACGGCGCCTTCCGCGGCTCCGGCGCCCACAATAGTCTGCATTTCATCGATAAACAAGATGCAATTTCCGGCAGCCTTCTCTTCTTCGATAACCTTCTTTAACCTCTCCTCAAATTCACCACGATATTTTGTTCCTGCCACTAGAGCGCCTATATCCAGGGCTATTATCCTCTTGCCCTGCAGGACCTCAGGAACCTCCCCGGCTACTATGCGCTGGGCCAAGCCTTCAACAATAGCTGTTTTGCCGACACCGGCTTCACCTATGAGTGCGGGATTATTCTTAGTGCGACGACTTAGTATCTGGATTATTCGTTCAATCTCCTTCTGACGCCCTATGATAGGGTCAAGCTTGTCTGCCCGGGCCAGGGCAGTTAAGTCGGTTCCGAGTTGATCCAAGGTCGGCGTACGTGTAGCAACGCGACCTGTGGCGCGAGCCCGCACGGTTTCCTGCCTAACTACTCGACTAACTTCATCACGTGTTCGCTCCAAAGTAATACCGAAACTCTCCAAAACACTGAAAGCCACCCCTTCGCTTTCGCGCAATAATCCCAACAGAAGATGCTCTACCCCTATATAGCTGGAATTAAGACGACGCGCCTCATCCACAGCAAACTCAATTGCTCTTTTTGCCCGAGGAGCGAGGTCAACCTCTCCTTTAGTGGCTCGACGCTCACCTTTCCCAATCACAAATTCCACAGCCGCCTGGATCTTGCTCATGGAGATACCAAAATTAGTCAACACCTTGGCTGCAACCCCCAACTCCTCACCGGCTATCCCCAATAATATGTGCTCAGTATCGATGTAATTGTGACCTAGGCGTTGTGCCTCTCCCTGAGCCCGAGTCAATACTCTGCGGGCTCCTTCGGAAAATCTTTCAAATCCTGTGCTCATTTCAGTTCCGTTCGCAATTTCAACCTAAAGTATAGACCATACTATCCTTTCAGTCAATAAGACCAGCTTAGTTGAAGTAAGCGACAAAATGGTACTATACTATAGTACCGGCGAATTAATATTCAAGGTCAACAAGAATGCGAGTTACTGGTGGCAAAGTAAAGGGGACTCATCTGAAGACTTTGCCAAGGCGCTCTATTAGACCCACAACTAGCGTCGTAAAGCAAGCTATTTTCTCTCTTCTGGAGAACAGCCCTGCCAATTGGCGTAAGATTCTTGATTTATACGCTGGCACTGGTGCTCTAGGTATCGAAGCTTTGAGCCGTAGGGCAGAATGGGTCGATTTCGTTGACTGCAGAAGAAACTGCTGTGATATTATCAGAACCAACTTGGAGAGAATAGGGCAATTGCATCGGGCACATGTTTACTGCTGTAGTGTGAGCAGAGCCCTTTCCTTCCTCGATAGTAGCTATGATATTATCTTCATGGACCCGCCCTACTCTGACCCGTCGGCCAATAATCTACTTGTGAATCTAGCTAAGTCGAAATTGCTCGTGGAGGGTTCTACAATTGTGCTTTGTCACGCAAACCGATTCTCCCTAAATTCCGACTATGATGGACTTCATCTTGTTAGAGAACGCCGCTACGGTGACACTTTTATTTCTTTGTACCAGAAATTCGACAAGGAGGTTTGACTATGGTCGTGGCAGTCTATCCGGGTACGTTTGACCCTCTTACCTATGGGCACATGGATATCATTGAGCGAGCCACAGCCCTGTTCGGCAAATTGATTGTCGGTATCTATGAGAATCCTTCTAAACAGCCACTTTTCCCTCTGGAACAAAGGGTAGAACTGGTGAAAGTAGCAGCAACCGGCCTGTCCAACGTCCGTGTTAGGGCCTTCAAAGGCCTGACTGTGGATTTCATACATCAGGTAGGCGGAAAGGTCATGATCCGTGGCTTGAGGGCAAATTCCGACTTCGAACGGGAATTTGAGATGGCCTTGATGAACAGAAAGCTGGCACCGGACATCGAGCTGCTATGCTTGATGACTAGCTCTCAATACCAGTTTCTAAGCTCTTCATTGATCAAGGAGGTAGCCAAGTTAGGAGGATGCCTGGAAGGCATGGTCCCTGACCATGTAGCCCTAGCTCTAAGAGACAAGTTTTCAGTGTCTATCACGCTTGCTACTGGCAAGGGAAGGATGTAAAATTAGGGGCCAAGAAACTAAGGAGGTAACAGAGAGATGGCATACAAAATTACTGAAGAGTGCATTAGTTGTGGCGCCTGCGAACCAGAATGCAAAAATGAGGCCATAACTGAGGGGAAAGAGATCTATGTTGTTAACCCTGCTAAATGCACCGAATGTATGGGCTGGTTTGAATCACCCAAATGTGCTGAAGTTTGCCCCGTCGATGCCTGCGTTCCTGACCCGGCTCATAAGGAGACAAAGGAGCAATTACTGGACAAGTGGCGCAAGCTGCACCCTGGTAAGACTCCAGCCACTACTTAGAATAGACCTTATCAAATATCGCGGGCGAAAAGTCGTTCGCTGTAGTGAGGGATACTCCTTACGTGATTCAGGAACGATAGCTCGCTATAAGACCTTAGTCCGCAATAGCAGCTATTACATTGATTAGTTGGGGCGAATTCTGCTGCCATCTCTTTCTGGGTATCATACTTGCTGCGGCGCATTGAACATGGAACGAGGCTTCCGTCGGGCATTACGATAAGAGATCTTATGCCGGCCTTGCAGTCTGGCAGATAACCTTGTTCAAAGAATTTCAGGGTATCGACAAGTATAGCTTCAGCGTTAGCTATATGATTGTCTCGTTTTCTTAACACTACAAGTTCGTTAATGGCCTGGCGTAGAATTCTCAAATCCTCTCCATTGCTGAGACAATAGTCCTCATTGCTTGTTCGCAGCGGAGTGTATGCACTATACGATATATCTACGCCCCACTCAATTGCCCTTCTCGCCAAATGCAATATTTCCCTCAGATTGGCTTTATTTATAGCCGTGTTCAACAGAATATCCCGAAACCCGAGCTTGGCCAGCCCGGGAAGAGTTTGCTCCAAATGCTTGTAGAGACCAGGCCGCCCTCGAAACTCATCCTGTCGCTCATCAGGAAATTCAAGCGATACGGAAAACTGATTCACTCCCACTTCATGCAGTTGCAGATAATTGCTTTCGTTTAGCAGCAAGCCGTTGCTGACGAGTATCAGGTATGGCGTACCGTCAGATTGCTTAACAGCCTTGACTATGGCTGCTATATCTTTGCGCAGCAGTGGCTCACCACCGGAGAATAGGGCTACGACTGGCTTCAGGCGTCGAGTTAAATTCCCATACTCCTCTGGTCTTATTTGCTTTTCATCCTTTATGACACCCCCAAGGTCGCAGTGGCGGCAATTCAGGTTGCAGGAAAGAGTCACTTCATAGCCAACCGCTAGGGGACGCTTAGTTGTATAGTTGTGTATCCCTCTTGTGACAAGCTTCATAGCCCGCAATAGAGAGACATTTCCCACTTATCACTCCCCGATCAGAAGATGAATCACCGTATGGTCACCCAATGTTAGGTTGCACCTAGTAGTGCCTGTCAGTGGAAAATCATTTGCCGCAAGTACGTGGGAAGATTCTTCGCGTGACTAAAGAATGACATCTCGCTGTAGGATCTTATGGCTACGTAACAACTATCACATCGGTTAATCTTGGAAAAACCCTCTATCATATCTTCGCGAGTGTCGTATTTACTGCGGTGCAGTGAACAGGGTACCAAGCTGCCGTCGGGCATTACGACAAGAAATCTCATGCCCGCCTTGCAGTCTGGCATGTGTCCTTGTTGAAAGAATTTCAAAGTGTCTCGGAGTGTCAGTTCCGGGTTGGTTAGATGGACGCCATTCTTTCGTAGTATTATCAGCTCGTCGATAGCCTGGCGCAGAATTTCCAGATCGTCTTGATTGTTGAGGCAATAATCCCGATCTCCTGTGCGCAGTGCAGTATATGCGCTGTACGATATGTCTACGCCCCACTCAATGGCCTTTCTTGTCAGAGGCAGTATTTCCTTCACGTTGGCCTTGGTTATAGCTGTGTTCAGGATAATGTCACGGAAGCCAAGCTTGGCCAGTTGTGGCACAGTCTGTTCCAGACGTTTATAGAGACCTGGTCGTCGTCGAAACTCGTCATGCCGTTCATCAGGGAAGTCGAGTGATACCGAAAATTGATTTACCCCTGCTTCGCGTAGGCGCAAATAGTTGCTCTCATTCAACAACACCCCGTTGGTAACAAGTATCGCGTATTGCGCACCGCCCTGTTTGACAGCTTGCACTATAGCTGTTATGTCCTTACGCAAAAGCGGCTCACCGCCGGAAATTTGCGCCGCGACTGGTTTCAAGCGCCGAGTTATGTCTCTGTACTCGTGTGGTTCAATTTGCTTTTCATCCTTTACTACTCCCCCAAGGTCGCAGTGGCGGCAATTGCAGTTACACGAGAGCGTTACTTCATAAGAGACCACTACAGGGCGCTTAGTTATGTAGTTACGTATTGCCCCTGCGGCAATCTTAGTTCCTTGTGAAAGAGAAAGACGCGCCATTATCCAGTAATAACCCCGATCTACTATTTGAAGCCGAGCACGACACAATGATTAAGACTCGATGGATATATTAACATTATCTTGTTCAGTACCTTGCCAATAATCGAGTCAGCATTGAACAATGCTTTCAGCGGCTCATATATATTCAGGTATTTTAACATCATTGTGAGCAATATAGACAGGCTCACAAATCCTCTATAAGAGACTGACGATGTATTTCTGAACCCAGCATTCTGGAGGATGTCTCCAAGAGTTCTTGTACTGAATTGGTTGATATGCAGCCTCTTTATATCCCACCACTTTCTTCTCAAGATTCTCGCCGGGATTCCTTCAATATTTGGCGTCGATACCGCCAGCAACCCTTGAGGCTTGAGTATCCTATGAACTTCTTTGAGAACCGTGAGTGGGTATGGCACGTGCTCTAGAACTTGCCATAGAGTAACAACATCGAAATGATTTTCAGGAAATCGTAATTCTTCAAAGGGCTTGGCTTCTATATCCAAGTCAAATTCCCTAATCCCATATTCCGCCGCATCCTGTGATATTTCAATGCCCTTGGTAGTATATCCCCCTCTGGAGGCATTATATAGAAAGAATCCCTGTGCACAACCTACGTCCAGAAGGTTCTTGCCGGTCGCATATTTTTGAATTAGGTGTAGCTGAGATTCAGCAGTCTTCAAATAGCTTTCTCGTATGGTAGGAGCATGAGTATTCTTCGCCTTGAAGTAATATTCATTGGTCTTGCTTACTTTCTCCACTGGGTTCATATATATAAGATGGCAATTCCTGCACTTGACGTGTCTACCCCACTCTTTTCCCGGCACCAGGTAACCTTCCACACCTTCTTGAGAATCGCGTCCTTCCATCATATAGTCAAAGAGCACATTGAAATCGTCTGTCTTCATATCAGATCCGAAGAGCACTTCAAAATCGTCTTGTCCACAATTGGGACACTTGCGGTATTCAAAAAGTGAGTCCATCTAACACAATGCTCAAAGGTGCTTAGCTTTTTCGTAGGCAGCAGCCACAGCCTCCAGCAAAAGAGAACGGAATCCTCCTTTTTCTAGCTGACGGAGAGCCTCTGTGGTCGTTCCCCCTGGCGAAGTGACCGTGTTTCTCAAATCAGCAGGGTGCCTGCCCATCTTCTCAACCGTGTGAGTAGAGCCAAGTATAGTCTGTACAACCATCTCTCGAGCCATGTCTCGGGGCAAGCCAACGTGGACACCGGCATCGATGAGTGCCTCGATAAAAAGAAAGACGTAGGCCGGGCCACTGGCACTCAACGCAGTGGCCATATTTAGATATTTCTCATCGGCAACATAAATCTCTTTGCCCAAAGCTGCCAGTACAAGCCGGGCCAATTCTCTTTGCTTCTGCTGAACCTCGGCGGTTGCCGTCCAGACAGTCATTCCCTCGCCAATCTGCGCGGGCATATTAGGCATAGCTCGAACAATCAATGGGTAGTCTAGGCCTGCAGATAAATCGCATAGAGTGGCGCCGGCTACTATAGATAGTACCAGCTTCTGGGACACTAAACCTCTTACGTCCTCAATTACCTGATGTAGATTCTGCGGCTTCACCGCTAGAACAATGAAGTCAGCCTTCGCCGCTGCCTCTTTATTGTCAGCCACAGCGTTGACTCCATATTCTCTGGTCAACAGCTTACGCCGCACTGGGCTGACATCACTGACCGTAACATCCTGCGGCATAACTACCTTTTTTGTTAAAAGACATCTGATCATCGCTTCCCCCATAGCCCCACCACCAATAAACGCTATTTTCAGTTTCTTCTTTTCCTTGTCTCTTCTTCTTTCCATCATTATCCTAGCACAACATTCACTACTCGCTTGGGAACATAAATAACCATGGCAAGTTTCTTCCCATTAATATAAGCCTTCACTCGGTCTCGGCTCAGCGCTAGCCCCTTTGCCTCCATGTCACTTATAGAAGAGGGTACAAGCACCTTATCGCGAAGTTTGCCATTTACCTGAATGATTAACGTAATCTCGTCCTCCTTGGTTAGCTCTTCGTCATACTCAGGCCATGGTTGGTTATGAATACTGTAGGGATGCCCGGTCTTGTTCCATAACTCCTCGGCAAGGTGTGGAGCGGCAGGAGCGAGGAGAAGCACAAAATAGGCAATAGCTTCCCGCCATAGAGAACTTGACACCACTCCGCTCTCTTTGACCCTAGATAGGTAGTTACTGAATTCCATAAGACCGGACAGCATAGTATTGAAGCGGAATTTTTCCAGATCAGCAGTCACTTCTCTAATTGTCTTATGAGTTAGGTGAAGGAATTCCCTCTCGGCCCCAGGATTAACAACGCGGCTGGTATAGCCTGTTGTCACTAAACCCCACACCCGGTTGAGCCAGCGGCTGATGCCTACAATACCTCTATCATTCCATTCCCCTCCCAACTCCCAGGGACCAATGAACATGACATAACCACGAACGGCATCAGCTCCCAGGCTAGCCACATATTCGTCAGAGGCAACTACATTGCCTCTAGATTTGCTCATCTTATCACCACGATAGATTATGGTCCCTTGATTAAATAGGCGCGTGAAGGGCTCATCGAACTCGACCAGTCCCATATCTTTTAGTGCCTTAATGAAGAAGCGAGCGTAGAACAGATGCATAACCGCGTGCTCAGCGCCACCTGTATACAAATCCACCGGCAACCATTGTTTCACTTTGGAGTGGTTGAACGGAGCCACCCTGGTTTTCGGACTGGTGTAGCGCAGGAAATACCAAGAGGAACACATGAAAGTATCCATGGTGTCGGTTTCCCTTTGTGCTGGCCCAGAGCACCTAGGGCAAGTGGTATTTACGAATGACTCGCAGTACTTTAGCGGAGATTCCCCAGTCGGTCTAAATTCCGCATCGGACGGAAGAAGAACGGGCAAATCCTTCTCGGGCACGGGAACTATGCCACACCTATCACAATAGACTATGGGGATAGGTGCCCCCCAATACCTTTGCCTCGAGATAAGCCAATCCCGGAGGCGGTACACGACTGTCCGCCTACCCGAGCCCTTTTCTTCCAGTGAATCACAGATTGCCTCATATCCTTGTTCACTGGACAAGCCGCTAAACTCCCCAGAATTCACCATCGTGCCCGACCCGCCATATGCTTCGGTCAACTCCTCCCCTGTCCAACCCGGAGGGGCAATCACTGTTCGCACAGGTAGCTTGAATTTTCTGGCAAATTCCAGGTCTCGTTCATCATGAGCTGGTACTGCCATGACCGCTCCTGTGCCGTAAGTTGGCAACACATAATCGGAAATCCAGATAGGCACATTCTCTCCATTCATTGGATTGACAACGTAGCTTCCCAGAAAGACCCCCGTCTTCTCCCTACCCACCGCCACACGTTCGTACTCAGTTTGGCGCCGACACCAAACGACATATTCAGTTACCTCTGTTTTGTGTTCCAGTGTAGTCAGTCGAGAAACCAAAGGATGTTCGGGAGCCAGCAGGAAGAAGGTCACACCAAAAACGGTATCGGGTCGGGTGGTGAACACTCGTATCTCTTTTTCCTCCACCCCTGCGTGCTTCAGACGGAACGAAATTTCTGCGCCCTCGCTCTTGCCCACCCAATTCGTCTGCATTATCTTTATGCGCTCTGGCCAATCCAACCGACTATGGTCGAGCAGTTCCTCGGCGTATCTAGTAATTCTGAAAAACCACTGCTGCAAGTCCTTTTTGGTGACTGGCGCGCTACACCTTTCGCAAAAACCTTCCCCCACTACTTGTTCATTAGCCAGAACTGTCTGGCATCTGGGACACCAGTTAACCGGTGCCTTAGCCCGATAGGCCAAGCCAGCGTGATAAAATTTAAGGAAGAACCACTGCGTCCATTTGTAGTAGCCTGGCAAGCAAGTGACTACTTCGCGGTTCCAGTCGTATATTGCCCCCATACTCCTCAGTTGTCGACGCATATTCTTTATGTTTTTCATGGTCCAGTCGTAAGGGTGAATTCCACGGCTGATGGCTGCATTTTCCGCAGGTAACCCAAAGGCATCAAAACCCATGGGATGAAGCACATTATACCCCTGCATCCTTTTGAATCTGGCATATGTATCTGCAGGCGCCATGGCGTACCAGTGGCCGATGTGAAGATCCCCCGACGTGTAGGGAAACATGGTTAGGGCATAGAATTTGGGGCGCTTACTGTGCTCTTCTACTTTGTAGATGTGGTCGGCTGCCCACTTCTGTTGCCACTTATTCTCAATTTCCTGAGGGTGATACTTTGGAGTCATATTTGCTCAAGTTTAACCTAATTCAGCATGAATTAAAAGTCCACGTTTACTGCGACAAATAGATGGGAAACATGGGATATGAGAAAGACGCAAAAAGAGGTTGGCGCAGCCGGCGGGAGTACAGAAGGCAAATCTTTTCAATGACCTCCGCAATAGATAGACTTGGAAAAAGATTCAGAACACGCAGATTGGATCACGTGCTCTCCAGCGCCAATACATCAATAAGCGCCGAATTATCAGCAGCAAAAGAATATTCGCGGTAAGGAATCTAGCAGATGTCTAAAAGCGGCTCCGATCGAAAATATGAAACCTGTCAAGCCTCCGACGGTGCTCGGGAAGTAACTGCCCGCACCCTTTGCGTCAGACCGCTCCCCAGAACCCCACACGGCTCACCAAGAGACAAATACCCCACAGAGCTTTTCCCATCTCGCCTCCGGAGTTCACACAGGCGTCGGCGAAATCACCGCCGATGCACGACCTTTTTCAGAACTGAGTGCTGCCCTAGATAATTAGCGCTTCTCTATTCTGAATACTTTTGTGCCGCACACAGGGCAAACACCCTGGGTGGCTGGTCTGCGGTTCTTGAGCATAACCCGCCTTGGGTTGCTTATTTCCCTCTTCTTCCTGCACTTCATACAATAAGCTGTTGCCATTGTGCCCTCCTTTTTCGGTTTTGCTATACCTATATTGTTACTATAAGAGCAAAGCTTTGTCAATACCCTTTGGATTTTCCAGGCAGAGATTGTGGATCTTCTGGCAACCTAAGCGACAGGCGCGACTACTTGGAATCTTGCTGCAAAACTACATACAGCATCCGACCTAGCTAGGCAGGTAGCAACCGCAATGCCGCATCGAACCGTTCAAGACATTTCTTCTTTCCCAGCACTGCAATGGTTTGAAATAGCGGCGGCGCGGCAGTACGTCCTGTAACAACTATCCTCAACAAACCGAACAATTCCCCGGTACCCAAGTTTAACTCTCCGGCCAGAGGGCGAACATTACCCTCGAGCGTGGTAGCATCCCAGATCTCTACCTCCTGTAACTGTCGCGAGGCAACCGTAATGGCCTTGGCAGCTGCTTGGGCATCCAGTTTCTTGCCTAAAAGCAAACCTGGATCGTATTGTATCTCATCAAGGAAGAAGAAGCTGGCAAGCTGAGGAATCTCAGCGAGGGTCTTGGCTCGCTCTTTGATCAGCGACAGAACCTCGCCGACATACGCTTCGTCCAACGGACGCTTCACAAATCCTGGCAGATCTCTATTCAAAAATGGCATGGCCTGTTGGACATATTCTCCCAGGTTCAGTTTGCGCAAATAAAACCCATTCATCCATTCTAGCTTATCTTTGTTAAAAACGGCCGCTGTTTTGCCTACCCTTTCGAGACTGAACTGCTTTATCAACTCCTCCCGTGATAGCACCTCGGTTCGGTCATCGAGCGACCACCCCAAAAGCGCTAAGAAATTCACCATGGCATCCGGTAGATATCCTTCTTTTTGATATTCGTTTATATTGGTGGAACCGTGTCTCTTGGAAAGCTTCGCGCGGTCGGGTCCCAGAATCATGGGCAAGTGGCCAAACTGGGGAGCCTGCCAGTTAAGAGCTTGGTAAAGCAAAACGTGGCGTGGAGTGCTGGACAGCCACTCTTCCGCTCTGAGAACATGGGAGATGGTCATTACATGGTCATCTATTACATTGGCCAGGTGGTATGTGGGGTAACCGTCGGATTTCAGCAGCACGAAGTCATCCAGCGTATCGTGTCTAAAAGTCACCAGGCCATAAACTAGGTCATGGAAAGTAGTTTCGCCTTCGAGGGGCGTTCTAAAGCGAACGACGGGAGTAGCACCTGACGACTCTAATCGAGTTCTTTCCTCCTGCGCTAAATCTCGACAATGGCGGTCATATTTGGGCGGCTGTTTCTGTTTTGCCTGTTCATGACGCATCGTCTCCAACCGCTCTGGAGAGCAGTAGCACAGATATGCATGACCTTCCTTAAGTAGTTTGTGAACAGTTTCCCGATAAATCGCCAATCGTTGCGATTGGAAGTAAGGTCCTTCATCCCAGTCTAATCCCAGCCACTGCAAGCTATCCAGGATTACCTCCACCGCCCCTTCTACCTTACGAGTGATATCCGTGTCTTCAATTCGTAAGATAAACTTCCCGTCATGATGACGAGCAAAAAGCCAGTTGAACAGGGCAGTCCTAATGTTGCCTAAATGTGGATACCCTGTAGGACTGGGGGCGAAGCGAACTCTGACAGATGTTCCCGACTCAGACTGCATTACGCTGTATTCCGTGTGACTTGCCGTTACTGAGAGAGTGTTTGATGTATCTTCTTTAGACGGTCCAGATATTTCTTGAGTCGCTGAGCAAGTTGCTCAACCTGATTCAGGGCGTTCTTAGTATCCTCCATCTCGGTAGTTATCTTGAACATAATTTCCTGTCGTCGTTGGCCCAAGTCAGCCTCAAAATCAGGCAATTCCCCTATCTCGGCCTCTCCCAAGCTAGACAAGAAACTACTTTCCCTCCTCCCCTGCTCTTTAGCGAGTTCCTCGTAGGATTTCATGTCATCGGTTTCCTTTCTTCGTATATGTACAGGATATCAAATTCTAACATAGCTTGATGTCTCAAACAAGACCTCGATTTAGCACAACATCCGTGGATAGTGCCGCTTCTTAATTCGGTCCTGCAAAATTTCTTTGTTTCCTATATATTAGGGGTTGTCTTCATCCATTATGATGAGTGATATTGATGCCCCAGTTTAAGATAGTTTCCGATTTTCGCCCTACCGGTGACCAGCCGCAGGCCGTAGACAGACTGGTCGATGGTTTGAACAAAGGTTACCGGGAGCAGACACTGCTGGGAGTCACAGGCAGCGGCAAGACCTTCACTATGGCCAATGTCATCCAAAGGGTACGAAGGCCAACCCTGGTTATTTGCCACAATAAGACTCTGGCTGCCCAATTGGCAACCGAGTTCAAGGAATTCTTCCCCGAAAATGCTGTGGAATACTTTGTTAGCTACTATGATTACTACCAGCCGGAAGCCTATATCCCCAGTACTGACCTCTATATTGAGAAGGAAACCGACATAAATGAGGAGATTGACAGGCTGCGGCATGCCGCTACCATGTCCCTCTTCACCCGCCGGGATGTGGTTATCGTTGCTTCTGTCTCCTGTATTTATAGTCTGGGCGCACCTGAGGAATATCATGGCTTTGCCCTCACTATCGGAACAAACAGAGACTACCCCCGGGACAAACTGGTGCGCCATCTGGTGGATATGCAGTATGAGAGAAACGACTATGACTTCACCAGAGGCAAGTTCCGTATCCGGGGTGACACCCTGGAGATTCAGCCCGCATATCAGGAAACAGCCCTGAGAATAGAATTTTGGGGAGACAAGATTGAGCGTATTGTAGAGGTTGACCCTTTGACCGGTGAAATGATGGCTCATTGCGATCAGGTGGATATTTACCCGGCAAAGCACTTTGTCACCTCCCATGAGAAATTGCTGGCAGCCGTTGAGGATATTAAAATTGAACTGAAGGAAAGAATAGAACAACTGAAGAGCCAAGACAAACTACTTGAAGCCCAGCGGCTTGAGACGCGGACCAATTACGATATCGAAATGCTCCAAGAAGTCGGGTACTGCAGCGGAGTAGAGAACTACTCCCGGCATCTCCAGCGGCGGGCACCAGGGAGCACTCCCTGGACTTTGCTGGATTACTTCCCTGACGATTTCCTCCTGTTCATCGATGAATCACATATGACCCTGCCCCAGATAAGAGGTATGTACCACGGCGACATTGCTCGAAAGCAGACATTGGTTGATTACGGTTTTCGTCTCCCTTCAGCCCTGGATAACCGCCCGCTGAATTTCGAGGAGTTCAGCGGGCGCGTCAACCAGGTTATCTATGTCTCTGCCACACCCAAGCCCTACGAATATGAGCGCAGCCAGCAAATAGTGGAGCAACTGGTCCGCCCCACCGGTCTACTGGAGCCTACTGTGGAAGTTAAGCCAGTTAAGGGACAGATTGATGACCTTATTCATCAGATAAAGAACAGGGTGGCTAAAGGAGAGCGCTGTCTGGTGACCACTTTGACTAAGCGCATGGCAGAAGAGTTGAGCGATTATTTGAAGGAGATGGAGATCAAAACCCATTACTTACATTCAGAAGTGGAGACTTTGGAACGTGTTGAGATCCTCCGTGACCTGCGCCTTGGCGTCTATGATGTGGTGGTGGGCATCAATCTCTTGCGCGAGGGATTGGACTTGCCTGAGGTGAGCCTAGTAGCCATACTTGATGCTGACAAAGAAGGCTACCTTAGATCAGAGGAGGCCCTCATTCAAACCATGGGTCGTGCCGCCAGACACATAAATGCCCACGTCATAATGTATGCTGACACCGTCACTAAATCAATGCAAAGGGCGATAGAAGAAACTCAGAGACGACGAGGGGTGCAAGACGCCTACAATGGAGAGCACGGCATAACCCCGCGGGGAATCAGGAAGGCAATCAAAGACATTACTGAAAGAGTTCAAGCGGTAGCCGAGACAAGGACTCCCTATGCGGTCACCCCTGTCTCCCAGGAAGAAATGGCCCGACTTATCAAACAACTGGAATCTCAGATGAAGGCGGCGGCCAAGAACCTGGAGTTTGAAAAAGCTGCCATGATTCGCGACCGCATCATCGAATTGAGAAAAGACGAGAAACCCGTTCCACCTCTGACCAAATGATAATCGGCCAATTGTTCGCCAAGATTTGAATCCACTTGAGTCTATTCCTGTCTATCCATTTTCCCCGCTGAAGTGACGCATTGCATCTTGCTCTACTCCGCGATGAGAAACCTGACGAGTCTGGTCAGTTGATGCTCAATATCAGTAGACAATGGCAAAAAGCGCTACTACTTCACAGGCTGTATTTGGCCGATACAAGTAGCACAACATACTGGGACTAAAGTAATACACAATCGGTACGAATGGGTGATTGACGCTTACGGACACACACGCCTATATTAGTCAATAGTATAGTTTGGCATAGTTGAGTATTCTCATAAGAGAAATATATGGCTATTGTTGTCAATGGGAAGACCTATTACCGGACATCCGAAGTCTGTCGGATAGTCGGCATCAGTAGGAATACCCTCTTCAGGTGGTTGAAAGAAGGCATATTCTCCGATGTCGAGTACCGAGACTGGCGGGGTTGGAGACTATTCACGGCAGCTCAAGTAGAAACTATCAGAACGAAGACCAACCACGTTTTCGCGATAAGCAGGAGCGGCTAAAGAGGTAAACGGATGAAGTCACTGACACCGACGGTTAAACGAAAGGATGAAGAGACGCTGCTCAAGGCTCTGGCCGCAGAAGCGCCAGTTGGAGTCTGCATCATGCAGGACAAGAGATTCTGCTATGTCAACCCCTACTTTCCGATGGCCATCGGCTACGCGGCAGATGAATTGATAGGCAAGGATTCTTTGGATATTGTCGTTCCCGAAGATAGGGGAATGGTCAACGAAAATACTCGAAGAATGCTGAAAGGAGAGCTTCTTTCCCCATATCAATTCAGAGTCATTTGCAGAGATGGCAGCATTGTCTGGGTTATGGCGACTGTGAGGTCCATCGACTACCATGGTAAACAGGCAATTCTGGGCAGTTACATGGAAGTCACCGAGCGCAAGGAGACAGAGGAAGCGATAAAGCAGAGCGAAGAGAAGTACAGAGAGCTTGCCAACAGCATCACCAACGCCTTCTTCGCGATGGATGAACATCTACGATATACCTATTGGAACAAGGGATCGGAAATCCTCACGGGGATCAGGACGGAGGATGCTATTGGGAAATCCTTGTCAGAAGTCTTCCTGGACACGCCTGGACTGAGAAGGGCGGAAAAAGTGTACCGTGATGTGCTCAAGACGCGACAACCCCAGACTTTTGTTAACGATTTTGATATTGACGGTAGACGCTACGTCTTTGAGATCAGTGCCTATCCTTCCCATGGCAACATCTCAGTTTTGGTCAGGGACATTACCAAGCATAAGCAGGCAGAGGACGCACTTCAAGCCGAGAGGAATAAGCTACAATCACTGATAGATTCCCTGGAAGACACCGTCACCATACAGGATACGGAATATAACATTATCTATCAAAATGAGCCATCGAGGATAGCTTCTGGTGGTGACCACCTAGGGGAGAAATGCTATCGGGCTTATGAAGGCAGAGACAAGATATGTGACGGGTGCCCGGTGGAAGGGGCATTCAAGGATGGTAAATCGCACACTGCGGAGAGGAAGACAGAACTCGCCGGAGAGGTTGCCTTCTGGGAGAATACGGCCAGTCCGATTAGAGATGCCGAGGGGAGAATTGTTTCCTGTCTTGAGATCGCCAGGGACGTCACCAAGCACAAGAGGCAGGAGCAGGTTCTGGCCGATGAATTGACCCGGCGCCGCCTGCTCATTGACCAATCTCTCGACGGGATAGTCGTCCTTGATGTAGACGCTTGCGTAGTGGAGGCCAATCAGCGTTTTGCTGAGATGCTAGGCTATGCCCTGGAGGAAGTTCACAAGCTCCATACTTGGGACTGGGACAAGAACTTTCCACCCGAAAAAATACTTGAGATGGGTCGAAATGCTGACGAGAAGGGCTTCCGCCTAGAGACAAAACACACCCGAAAAGATGGCTCCGTCATCGATGTCGATATCAGTATCAACGGAGCCACGTGCGCCAGCCAGAAACTAATCTTTTGCGTCTCCCGTGACATCACCGAGCGCAAGAAGGCAGAGGAAGCGCTGAGGGAATCTGAAGAGAGATACCGGACCATACTGGAGGAGATGGAAGATGCCTACTTCGAGGTTGACCTCGGTGGACACCTCACCTTTGTCAACCGTTCGGTGTGCCGAGACCTGGGATACTCGAGGGAAGAGCTGATTGGAATGAGCTACAAAGCGTTTACAGTAGAAGATGACATCGAGTCCGTATTTCGCATCTTTAATGAAGTGTATCAGACCGGAGTACCAAACAAGGGCTTCCCATGGAGGACAATCCGCAAAGACGGTGTCCAGGGCTTCGCCGAAACATCGATCTCCCCTTTGCGGGACAACATAGGGGAAATCATCGGATTCCGTGGCGTTGGGCGCGATATCACCGAGCGCAAGAAGACGGAAAAGAAACTGCGCCAAAGCGAGGAGAATTACAGAACCTTGTTCAATAGCTCGGTCATCGGCACCGTCGTCTTGGATGCCGAGACTGCGAGAATTGTAATGGTCAATCAAGCCGCTGTGAAAATGTTCGGGTTCACCTCTGCAGAGGAAGTCTCTAAAGAAGAGCCTTCTTTCTTCATTCTTCCGGACGATAAAGAGAGATACATGGAGATTACCAACCCGGCCGCGTTTGAGCAGAACCCACACGGGGGGTATCAGTTCAAAGCTCTGACCAGAGACGGCCGAGAAATATGGATAAATACGACAGCTGCCAAGATTATTCATGAGGGCAGGGTGGCGACCCTAATTTCTTTTACGGACATTACCGAGCAAATGCGGCAACGAGAACGACTCATGATGACTGACCGGATGGCTTCCCTTGGCGAACTGGCAGCCGGCACTGCCCACGAACTCAACAATCCGCTGACAAGCATTCTGGGGTTCTCTCAGTTGTTAATGGAAAAGAAAGTCCCTGACGATATTCGCGATGATGTTAAGATTATTTACAGCGAGGCTCAGCGCGCCGCCCGCGTAACAAAAGACCTCCTTACATTTGCCCGAAAACAGGCGCCTGTGAAGCAGCCCAACCAGATAAATAGTGTTATTGAGGATGTGCTGGAATTGCGAGCTTATGTACACGAAATGAACGGTATTGAAGTCAGGAAACATCTTGCCCCAGACTTGCCTGAACTCATGGTTGACTATTTCCAGATGCAACAGGTCTTCCTCAACATCATCATCAATGCTGAATACTTCATGAATGAAGCGCATAACGGAGGGACCCTGACCATTACGACCAAGAAACGGAATGGTGCTGTGGTTATTTCAATTGCCGATGACGGTCCGGGTATTCCACCGGAGAATCTTAAGCGGATATTTGACCCCTTCTTCACCACCAAAGAAGCAGGCAAGGGCACGGGGCTTGGTTTGAGCATTTGCCACGGAATAGTGACCGAGCACGGCGGCCAAATATATGTGAAGAGCGAGCTAGGGAAAGGAGCCATCGTCTTGGTCGAACTACCCATCAAGAGGCAGCGGCCAGATTCAGGACTGCTGTGAGACAGACTATATCAATGCGGAGAGTATTTCAACGGTTAGAGATAAAAGACAACTGTAGCAATGACCGAGAGTACTTCTGACCAGAAAGAACTGAAGTATGCCTAGCCAGCAAGATACACTGCTCATAGTTGATGACGAACCTGGAATCAGGAGACTCCTTTGCTCGAAACTGACAGGAGAGGGTTACCAATGTGGGCAAGCGGCTGATGCAGAACAGGCGCTGAACATGCTGGCAACCGTCCCCATTGCCCTAGTTATGCTGGACGTGAAGATGCCCGGTAAATCGGGGATGGAACTCCTGCCCGAGATAAAAGCAGAATACCATGACACAGCGATTATTATGGCCACGGCAGTCAACGACATTACTATTGCCATTGAGTGCTTGAAGAAAGGGGCTGACGACTACATCTGTAAGCCCTTCAACCTGGAAGAACTTTCTCTATCCGTCAAAAGAGCTCTCGAGAAAAGACATCTACAGCTTGAGATAAGGGAGTACCAGCAATACCTAGAGGAAAGGATTGAAGAGCAGACGGGAGAGATCAAAAAACTTTTCCTGGGCGCCATTGAGGCGCTGGTATCTGCTCTGGAAGCGAAAGACAAGTATACGGGCGGACATTCTCGCCGAGTGACCGAAATATCATTAGCTCTGGGTAATGAGCTTTCTCTATCTGCGCAGGATTTAGAAGATTTGCGCTGGGGAAGTTTGCTCCATGATATCGGGAAGATTGCGGTCGACGCCGCTATCCAGAATAAGCCCGGCAAGCTGACACCCGAAGAGTACGAGCACATCATGACTCATGTTCACGTCGGTGTCGAGATTGTGCGGCCCCTGGTCAGCGGGAAGATAACTGAGATGATTGAGCACCACCACGCCCGTTATGACGGCGGCGGACTTCATCAGGTTATAATTGGCGATGCCATACCTTTGGGAGCCAGAATCCTGGCTGTAGCCGATGCCTTTGACGCTATGATGTCCGACCGACCGTATCGATCGGCAATGTCCATCACTGATATTGTAGAAGAAATAAAGCGTTGTGCTGGGACTCAGTTCGATCCGCTTATCGTAGCTGCTTTCCTTAACACCGTTGGACTGGCAAAGACATAGGCTCACAGACTGCGAAGCGGCTTTGTGTTTCCGCCACAAGAAACCCGGAAAAAGCAATGCTTTGACGCGCAAACTGATCCGTGGTGATAATCGTGATGTACGCCAAGCAACTTGGACGAAGACTTACAGAAAGTAGAGCGAAGTCTTGATAGCCTACCTCAGCGACGGGCAGAGCCCGCGCTTTTACTGGTCAGTGGTCTGCCAGGCACAGGAAAGCCCTTTCCCTGCCGCCAACCGGCTTAAAGGTCTATTTTCCTAATCTCGGCAAGCGACAGCCTGCGAAAAACTCTGTTTGCCTCTCCGCATTACGAAGAGAATGAAAACAATCGCCTCTCCTCTGCTTGGCATCTACTCGTCGAGGGACGGCCAAGGCAGGAAATTCCTGCGATTCTTGATGCCACAAACCTGTTGGAGCGTCATCGAGAGTATTTCTGCCGCGCCGAACAAAGGGCCTACGCAAAGTTCATTCCGGTCTCGGTTGAAGCTCCCGCCGAAGTCGTGCGGCAGCGCCTTCTGGCACGGGAAGAAACACCTGCGCCTGATGATGGATCGGACGCGAGATGGCAAGTGCACAACAAGATGAAGCTGTGGAGGGAAAAGATTTCTCGCAATCACCTTGTTATCGATACCAGGCAGCATATTACTGCCATGATCGATAAGATAGTGCACGCAATAACGAGATAAGAGGAAATCTCCTCTACTAACCTCTTCAATTATTCATTTAAATAAAGTAAAATAAATGTTCTAAAATCCGTGCATTCTATGGAGATGAATTTTGGAAATTAGGGTTAGAGTTGGAGACATATCTCAAGTCGACAGTGATGCTATCGTGGTAAACCTTTTTGAGGGTGTCGAACAACCGGGCGGCGCTACCTCTGCTGTAGACAAGGCTTTAAACGGCGCTATTAGCTCTCTAATCGGCCGCGGCGAGATCAAGGGCAAGTTCGGTGAAGTTAGCACCCTCCATACACTTGGGAAGCTGCCAGCAGGAATAGTTGCCATTGCCGGGTTGGGCAAGCGACAGGATTTCAATCTGGATAAGGTTCGCGGGGCGACCGGAGAATCTTGTCGGGCATTGCGTAAATTCAATTGCCACAGGATAGCTACAATACTCCATGGCACTGGCATAGGTGGTATTGAGCTTGAGGCTTCAGCCGAGGCAATAGCTGAGGGCGCCCTTCTTGGGCTTTATAGCTTCACCAAATACAAAAAGCCGGAATATGAAGATATAAAAGAAATATTGGTAGTCATAAAAGAAGGGGACAAAGTGCCAATTTTAGAGGCGGCCATTGGCAAAGGGAAGCTGGTAGCTGAAGCCACCAATTTGGCGCGAGATATGGGTAATGAACCAGCTAATTACATGACGCCTGGTCAGATGGCAGAAATAGCCAAGGAAATAGCCAGCAAACATAATTTGGAGTTTAGGGTCTTTGACCGAGAAGACATGGAGGCGATGGGGATGGAAGCGTTCTTGGGGGTAGCAAAAGGGAGCAACCAGCCGCCCAAGCTAATAACTCTTGCTTATAGAGGAGCTGAACGTTCCCAAGAAGCCCTGGGTTTTCTGGGCAAGGGCATAACTTTTGATTCCGGAGGCATCTCCATTAAGCCGTCGGAAGGGATGGACGAGATGAAGAATGACATGGCCGGTGCTGCCGCCGTTATGGCAGCGCTTGCGGCTATCGCTCAATTGAAGCCGAAGATTAATGTCACCGCCATTATGCCGGCTACCGAGAATCTACCCAGTGGCACCGCCTTGAAGCCGGGAGATGTACTGAAGGCGATGAACGGCAAGACCATAGAGGTGATAAGCACAGATGCTGAAGGAAGGCTTATTCTGGCCGACGCCCTGAGTTACGCGCGGAAACTTGGACTATCCCCTCTCGTAGATTTAGCGACCTTAACCGGGGCTTGTCGGGTTGCCTTGGGCCTGTCCTATGGTGGTCTTTTTGGCAACGACCAGGGCTGGATAGACAAGGTCCTTAGGGCTGCGCAAAGAGCAGGCGAGAAGATGTGGCAAATGCCCTTGGCTGAGGAGTATAAAGAGCAGAACAAGGGCGAAATCGCCGATATTAAGAATACCGGCAACAGATATGGCGGCGCCATTACGGCTGCCCTCTTCTTGGCTGAATTTGTTGATAATACCCCCTGGGTTCATCTCGACATAGCTGGCCCCCGTCTCTCTCACAAGGATGGCGGTTATATCGTGAAAGGAGCCACTGGATTTGGAGTTAGAACCTTGGTCGAATTAGCTTTGAGCGAGGCAAGGAATCAGGAGGCGATATGAAAGTGAAGTGGCTAGGTCATGCCTGTTTCTTGATTACCTCCCGACATGGTTTAAGAGTAATCACAGACCCTTATGCCGTGGGTGGAGGCATCAACTATTCTCCCATCAGGGAAACTGCTGATGTTGTCCTGGTGAGTCATGACCACGGTGACCATAACAACGTCTCCGCAGTACAGGGGAAACCGGAAGTGATTAAGGGCAGTGGTAAGAAGACTGTCAAAGGCATTCAGTTCAAGGGCATTGCTACGTCTCACGATACTTCTCACGGCCAGGAAAGGGGACTTAACACAGTTTTTTGTTTCACCGTAGACCACATGAAGCTTTGTCACCTCGGTGATTTAGGGCACGTGCTCAGTTCTGCACAGGTCACTGAAATTGGTGACGTCGACATACTATTCGCCCCTGTGGGTGGCTTCTTCACTATTGATTCCTCTGTAGCCTCTCAGGTATCTGACCAATTGAAGCCGAGAATAACAATTCCTATGCATTTCAAGACGCCCAAGTGTACCTATCCGATAGCCACTGTCGAGGAGTTCCTTAGAGGCAAGGAGAATGTAAGAAGGATAGTGGACAGCGAAGCAGAGTTCGACCGTGAAAATCTGCCGGCTGCCCGTGAGATTCTGCTATTGCAGCCAGCTTTGTGAATGTTGAAATTTGGCAGCTCGTGTGAAGTCAATGATTGCGAAAGACTCGGATTTTGTGTTTGCTCCCCCTCCACAGCTAGCCTGGGCAAGACGGGTTTTGATTAAACCTTGCGCCGGTTATCCCTTGCCGTACCCTGTAACAACAAGCCCAAAGCTGCTCAATGCCGTTATCAGAGGTATTAGAAGAATTAGCAATGCCGATATTCTTATTGCGGATGGCACTCCCAGCGGTGAATCGATTTATCCGGTGTATCAAGCTCTAGGATACAACTTTCATCACGTCCTAATGCTCGATATCAGGGATTCCATCTTCATCGAGGTGCAGAACCCTTTGACTGAATTCTATGCTGTAGAAAGTTTTTGGGTGCCCAATGTGGTGTTGCGCAGCGACTTCTTGATCAGCGTGACCCCCTTCAAGGTGAGTGGTCGTTTTGGCCGCTTCAGTGTGGCAAACCTTCTGAGTCTGCTGCCAGTGAGCAAGTACAAAAAGGGCAAGTCAGGGGGCTGGGGAACTCTGCGTGAGTTGGGCATTGAGAAAGTCCTTGCTGACCTCTACTTCACTCTGCCTTTCGATCTGGGCATTATCGAAGCCCATCAAAAATTCTTTTACGGTGATGACCCTACGAAAGGACAGACGGAGGATTACGGGAAGATTTTGATTGGGGAACCCCACGAAATTGACCTGAGGGCCTCTCAAATAGCCGGGATTGAGTGCCAGCACTTAAAGCTGATTAGTGAAGGCAGGCCTCAACTTGAGGACTGAGTCCGTCCAGGAGTAACCTGGATCTTGAATCCCGTACCCAGCAGACGAAATTCAGTAGCCGGTAGCCACCTATCTCCATTGACTACTGAGTACTCCGTTCCTTCATTTTCTGCATTGGGAGTTCTGAATTTGATCTTCGAGTCTTCTCAGTATCTTATCCTGAAATCTTCGAACTGCGCTGAATAGTCTGACCAATCCACTTCCACCTTCCTGACCCATGCTCCCGGCGGGCCTGTCTTGAGTTGCTCCAGTAGCCTGTGCAACTGTGGTTTCCTTCCTTCAGCTTGAACCTCAATGGCATCGCCGCCGGCAAGGTTGCACACATAGCCCGTCAAACCTAATTTTCTGGCCTCGGTTCGAGTGAAGTAGCGGAAGTAAACACCCTGCACCCGTCCATAAACGGTTGCCGAAAGGCGTGCGGTGTCAGTCATTTCCTTACACCACACCGAGTCGCCCTCTTCGCTCACAGATACCCTCGTTGTCTCGACATATCTCCCGTCACTTTAGGCACAGCAGAAGACCCTCGGTGGCATGGATCTTGTCCAGCCGCCTTAGACCGGCCCTGTGGGCTAGAGATAACGCCTCCTGGAATTCTACAGAAGATATTCGCCACCCTAAACTCGGAATTTGAAAAGCCTTGTGACAGAGATAGTATTGAGCCATGATGTTGAGATAGGTGTCCCTGGAGATTTCTCTATTGAGAAAATTTACGATCCCTTCCGTTCCTGCCAGACAGTCAGGTAAGACCAAATAGCAAACCAGAAGTCCTCGTTGGGCCACTCCCTCCCGGCTTATCTCGAGGTCACCTGTCTGCCGATGCATTTCCTTGATTGCAGCTTTGCTTACCTCAGGATAATTCGCAATGCCCGACAGCTCTCCGGCAATCTTCTCATCATCGTATTTCATGTCCGGCATATAGACTTCAACAATGCCCTCAAGTATGCTCAAGGTCTCCAGCGAGTCATAACCACCGCTGTTATATACCAGACGGAGGTGTAGGCCCGATTCTACCGGTAGCTCCAGTGCCTCCAAGATTTGCGGAACTACATGGCTTGGCGATACCAGGTTTATGTTGTGGCATCCTTTAGCTTGAAGGGAGAGCATTATGTACGCTAACTCTCTCTTGCTCACTTCTCGCCCTTCGCCTAGCTGGCTGATGGGATAATTCTGGCAGAATAGACATGTAAGGTTGCAGTTTGAAAAGAATATGATGCCCGAGCCATACCTGCCCACTAACGGAACTTCTTCATCGAAGTGAGGCCCATAGCTGGACACCAACGCCTCACGACCTGTATGGCATTTGCCTACATCGCCGGCCACGCGGTTCACACCGCAACTGCGAAGGCAGACACAGCATCTCTCCAACAAGGATAGAGACGTACTCACCCGTTCCCTGAGCTTGCCGCTGCGGTGAAGCTCCAGGTAAGCCGCCAGATGCCTATTCCTCAGATTCCTCGACAGGCTTCCTCTTCTTCTTAATTACCTCTACCTCCACCTGTGGCACGAGTTCCGAAATGGGTCGGCCCTTCTGGGTTCCCTTCTTGGGTTTCTTTGGCTCTCGTCGTCGATAGTCTCGTCTACCCATGGCTACACCTCAGTCTTTCCCAAGCTGCTCTTGCTGCCTGACTCTCCGCAATCTTCTTGCTCTTTCCTGTCCCCTTGCCCAATACCTCCCCTTCGACCAAAATCTCAGACGTAAATCGTTTGCGATGATCAGGACCACTGGCTTCCACCAAACGGTAAACCGGCGTCGGTCTCTTCTCTCCCTGGATGAACTCTTGCACTAATGCCTTGTAATTCCTCGGTATTTTACCTGACTTTATTTCCTCCAGTTCCGGCTTCAGTTGTTTGAGGATGAATCGTCTGGTCCTAGCTAATCCCTGATCCAAATAGAAAGCACCGATCAGCGCTTCCATAGCATTTGCCAAGTTACTGGCCTTTGTTCTTCCTCCGCTTGCTTCCTCGCCTCGTCCCAATACCAGCCAATCGCCAAGATTGAGTGAAGAAGCTAGGCTAGCCAGAGTATCGCGACAAATCAAAGAAGCCCGAATCTCAGTCAACTCTCCTTCAGGTGAATTAGGGAACTCTTTATACAGTCCCTCCGTTACGACAAAGTTGAGTACGGCATCGCCAAGAAATTCTAGGCGCTCGTTGCTAGGCAATGGACACCCAGGATTCTCGTTACAATAAGATGAATGCACGAAAGCCTGCTCCAGCAAAGACTCCTGGCGGAAAGATATTCCCAGGCTCCTCTGGCAACCGTTCCAATCAATCATTCTCGCGATTAAGTATAGCAACAAAGCCTAGCTAGCTCAACCTGTCCTTCTCTTACAAATTCTCACGGCGTCAGGTAGATAGTTGTGTCCAGACTCGATGTATTTGATGCTAAGGTCTCCAGTGCTGCGTGGGAAAGCATTTTGAAGCTTCAAAGATCTATGTGCCGACTAGTTGGCCCTCGCACAGATTGGAGGAATGCGCCCAGACCACGGCCTTGCCTTTTCCAGTTGCCCGGCCAAACGGAACAACGTGGCTTCGTCCCCATACCGTCCGACAAACTGCATCCCTATAGGCAACCCTTCATCGTTCCAGTAGAGTGGGGCCGACATGGCCGGCTGACCTGTCACATTAAACAGAGGGGTGTAAGGCATAAACCCAAAGACGTGCTGAGAAAGAGCATCTATTCCACTCAGCATGTCAATCAACCCACCAGCATTAATGCTACCTAATAATTTCATGGCCACCGTTCATAGCCTATCGGGTTGAAGCTCACCTGTGGGCACTGGTGGCATGGCCAGCGTGGGAGTCAGCAAGACATCGTACTTTGTGAAGAATTGGCCAATTTGTCGAGCCGCAAGTTGGGTTAGGTTAAGAGACCTGGAGAATTCGGTGGCCCGGCATCGCTTGCCAAGCAAGCCAAGCGCCCATGTACTTGGTTCAAAATCCTTCAACGAAGCTTTCCGGTTCAACAGTACCTCGCCTTCCTCAATTGTGGCTCTCGTTTCGACACAGACTACCGTCAAGAAGGCCTTGGCAAAGGCTTTGCCATCAATCTGGGGTGTTGCTTCCACTAATTCATGACCCAGGTCTCGGCATAGCCTAGCTGTCGCCTCTAATCCTTTCACACAATCCTTGTAGACAGTGGCACTAAGAAAAGGCTCTGAGGTAAAGGCAATTCGCAGCTTTCCCGGGTCAGTGTCGACTTCTTCCAGGAAGGGCCGAGCTGGTGATACAGCATAGTAGGGAGCCCCTATGTCCGGGCCAGCGGTGGCATCAAGCATGGCAGCACTATCACGGACCGAGCGGGTTAATACATGATCACAAGTCAAGCCGCGCCAAGCCTCACCAAAATCAGGGCTTATCGGTGTGCGACCTCGCGTCGGCTTCAGACCGAATACCCCGCAGCAGGAAGCTGGTATCCGGCTCAGGTCCCAGGGGTTGCTGGTGGGACCAAATAATTCTGGCTCGGTAATCGGCACCAGCCCGAACTCCGGTGTGTTGGTCTTGCCAAGAACGATGATGCCGGCTGCCTTGAACCGTTTCACCAGTTCACTATCATGGTCAGGTATGAAGTCTTTGAAGAACCGGCGGCCATTGGTTAGGGGAACTCCGGCATAAGCCATCAGGATATCTTTCATCAGGAAGGGAACGCCTCTGAAGGGACCATTCGGGAGGTCTCCATCCCCGGCCTTTCTAGCCAGCTCATACATTTTGCAGATTACTGCGTTGAGCTGTGGGTTGAGTTTTTCGATGCGGCTTATTGCTTCGTCAATCAATTCACTCGGTTTGATTTCCCGCTTCCGTACAAGTTCGGCCAGACCAAGGCCGTCATATTTATCATAGTCACTGAAGCCATTCATCACCGGCCTCCCTTCTTCGTCCTGTACCGACAATGCAGTGATTGCCCTTCATCCACCGGGCAATTGTAGCAGCCCATAGTGAGATTATATCCCTTCATATTGCGTCACGCCAATCATCGACTCCGAGGACTTCGCACATTCAGCAAAGAGCTGACAGATCTCTGTCATCGGCGACACTCTCTCCACCTCGACTAGTATGTTTCCATCTGAGGGGCTTCTGCAATGTCTTCCCGGACTCCATGATTTATAGGTGTTGGGGGCTTTCTCCCTTCAATGCTATAATAACTCGTAATCCCCATGGATATCTTGGCCGCGCTTAATCTTGCCCAAAGAGAAGCTGTGGAGTCCATCGAAGGCCCTGTACTTATACTGGCTGGACCCGGCAGCGGCAAGACCAGAGTGATCACCCACAGAGTTGCTTATCTGGTTAAGGTCTGCGGCGTTGCCCCTCACCACATTATGGCGGTCACCTTTACCAACAAAGCCGCCAGAGAAATGAAAGAGAGATTGGAGCAACTTCTGGGCCAGATGGCAGCCGCCTTGACCTTGGGCACATTTCATGCAATTTGCGCTCGGATTCTCCGTCATGAAGGTGGAGCTGTTGGGCTTGAGTCTAATTTCGTCATCTATGATGACGACGACCAGTTAAGGTTGATGAAACAAACCATGGAAGAATTGAACCTCGATGCCAAGCAGTATGCCCCTCAGGCGATACGTTCAGCCATCGGCTCTGCAAAGAGCCGTCTCATTAGCCCTGAGAACTATGGCCAGTGGGTCGGTAGTTATTTTGAAGAAATTGTTCAGAGGGTCTATCAACGCTATGAACAATTACTTAGGCAGGGTGTGGCAGTAGATTTCGACGACTTACTGATGAGGACGGTCCAGTTGTTCCGTGACCATCCTAAAATCCTCCACAGATACCAGTCAAAATACGTTCATATTCTTGTCGACGAGTTTCAGGACACCAATATCGCCCAGTATGAGCTCATGAAACAACTGGCAGGAAAATACCGGAATCTGTGTGTAGTCGGCGACCCTGACCAATCCATCTATTCCTGGAGATTTGCTGATTTGCGCAATATCCTGAGTTTCGAAAAAGATTATCCCGAAGCCAAAGTTGTGTTTTTGGAACAGAATTATCGCTCCACCAGGACAATACTAGAGGTAGCGTCAGATGTAATCTCGACCAATGTGCTGCGCAAGCCCAAAAAGTTGTGGACGGAAAACGAAGATGGAGCGCCGATAATGGTTATCGAAAGTTACAGTGCCGAAGAAGAAGCGCAATCCGTGGCCAACGAGATAGAGAAGTTGATTGGTCAGGAGCAAATATCCCTCAAGGATTGCGCTGTTATGTATCGGGTTAATGCCCAATCACGAGCTTTAGAAGAGACCTTCCTGAGGTATGGAGTGCCCTATAAGCTTGTTGGCGGCACCCGATTCTACCAGAGGCAAGAGATTAAAGACATTGTTGCCTACCTCAGGCTCATCCATAATCCACAGGACAATATCAGTTTGACTCGAATCATAAATGTGCCCGGCAGAGGTATCGGGCAAAAAACCATCAGCCTGCTTCGATCCTGGGCAAGAGACCACGACACATCCCTTTTCGAAGCCCTGAAACAGATGGGCCGGAATGTGACTGCCGGCGAAGCGAAACAATCCCTGTCCGCGCGCATTGTCCAGGCTCTGGCCGGATTTGATGCTCTTATGATTAAGCTCACCAACCAGAGTTGTGAGTCAAGCTTTTCTGGTCTACTCGATGAAATACTGGAGCGCACGGGGTACAGGGCATTCATCCTGGGCAAAGACGATGGTGAGGAACGATGGGAGAACGTAATGGAGCTGCGCAGTGTCGCCAGCGAATATGATGCGCTTGCCCCTGAAGAAGCTTTGACGGCATTCCTGGAGAAAGTAAGCCTGGTATCAGATATAGATGAACTGGATGAAAAGGCCGATGCGGTGACTTTGATAACTTTACACCAAGCCAAAGGCCTGGAGTTTGCCGCGGTTTTTATTGTTGGCATGGAGGAAGGGATGCTCCCACACAGAAAGTCATTCGACGACCCGGAACAAATGGAAGAAGAGCGTCGTCTTTGCTACGTGGGCATAACCAGGGCTAGGAAGCATCTCTACCTTTTGCGCACTTACCGTCGGAACTTATTCGGCGGCAGCACAGCAAACCCGCCATCCCGTTTTCTCCGGGATATCTCACCTCACCTGATAAGCCCGAGAGGCTTATGGGAAGACAGCCCGACTCCTGTAGCTAGTCTCGATTTTAGCCAAAGCCTCGGGCCTTCACTTCGACATTCCAGCACTTTGACACTGAAGGTCGGTGATCATGTCCGCCACGTCAGATTTGGCCCAGGCATTGTAATGAATTGCAGTCCTACCAGGGATGACCAAGAATTGACTGTAGTCTTTGAAGAGTTTGGAGTTAAGAAACTCCTCGCCAGCCTGGCACCACTGGAGAGAATCGATAAAGACTTGGATTTTTCCTCATAACCTATTGACAAGATACACGCAACCGGGTAGTGGGTCAATTTGAAATTCCAAAACCTTGACAGCTTAGTATAATATGCTACAATTAAAGTATGCCTAAGCGGTCAAGTAAAGATATAAATGTAATAGCTGCTAATGTTGTTGGGCAAGTTATTGATGAGGCTCAGGTTGTCAAAAACCCTGCTGCTGTAACACTTGGCAGACTTGGTGGCTTAAAAGGTGGTAAGGCTAGAGCTAAAAGTCTTACTAATGAACAACGCAAGGAAATAGCAAGTAAAGCAGCTAGGGCTAGGTGGAGTAAAGAAATATAGCTATTTCTCTGGCAATTGGAAGCCCAGCGCAGGTCTTGGCGGTTCGGCGGGAGGCGGTTCGTTAAATCTTCTAGCTATAATCGTAGCAACTAAAATACTTGCGTCCCGAACTTTTCTGACAGACTTCAGGAATCCTCCCTTAGACAACTCATCTAGATAAATTATATCCTCAAACAACATTTCTGTTAATGGGTCTATAAGCCCTCCATATCCTATGCCTAAAAGTATAAGATGTTGCCTTAGGTCATAAATCAAATCACGCCTATCTTCAATGCCAAGGTCTGCATATTTCTCTTGATGCTCATCACCCAATTTTAGAGCAGTTATAATCAGTATCCGCTCTACTATTCTCAATGGGGTTGATTCTTGATAAATAGTAATAGGCCTTCCCTTACCATCGTTAGCATCAATTACCCATTGAGTACCTTGCGGGTATCTTGCGCCACCGACTCTCCAACCTTCACTTGTGAGATATTCAGTAATTCGCTGTCGCAGTTTCGTGCTCAAATCGTTAGAGGTAGATTCAGCATTATCCATAATTATCTCCCATAAGGTCTTTGATTCTTCTTCTCTAATTATATCATACATATCAAAATAATTCCTCCCTAATTATCCTCAAACCCCTTGACAATGCTTGAGCGGTCATGTATAATATAATCAAATAGAAAGGGGATAGGATAATGAACAAGTTAAGTCTGGAGCGTAAAACCCAAGTGATAAAAGCACTTGTCGAAGGGAACTCAATACGTGCCACTTGCAGGATAACAAATACAGCGAAAGGCACAGTCATCAGGCTATTGCGTGATGTTGGTAAGGTTTGTGCTGAATACCAGGATAAGACTCTAAGGAATCTATCTTGTCAAAGGATAGAATGTGACGAAATCTGGTCATTCTGCTATGCGAAGGCAAAGAATGTGCCTCAAGACAAACAGAACCAATTTGGATATGGCGATGTTTGGACATTTGTAGCGATTGATGCCGATACAAAACTAGTTGTAAGCTGGCTTGTAGGTCTACGAAATCCCGAATGTGCCTGCGAGTTTTTCAGGGATATTAAGGAACGCCTTTCAAATCGTGTGCAACTTACTACCGACGGACACAGAATGTACTATGAAGCGGTAAGACGTACCTTTGGCGATGATATAGATTACGCTATGCTGGTCAAATACTATGGCATTGATCAGGATAAGTTTGGACACTATAGTCCGCCAAAGTGTACTAGCACACAGACAAAACCTATCAATGGCTCTCCAGATATGAGAAAGGTTTCAACAAGCTATGTAGAACGGCAAAATCTGACTATGCGAATGAGCATGAGGCGATTTACAAGATTAACCAATGCGTTCTCGAAGAAGGTGGAGAATCTAGAATATGCCGTAGCTCTCCACTTTATGTATTATAACTTTGCCAGACCACATAAGACACTCACGAGTCCATATCCCAAATCGCCCGCTATGGCAGCAGGCCTAGACAACCATATCTGGAATATCGGGGAAATCGTCAGGCTGACCACTGACATGAGGGCTTGATAATCTAGTCTTAGATAAAGCCAAACGTCCCTTTTCTATCTCGCAGAGGTATTTCTGCCCTTCCCACTTGTTCTTTAGTGTTGGCGTTGCGGTAATCGTAACGTCTAGAATACATCTTTCCGTAAGGGTGTATGTCATAATCTCTTTCTCGCCTTTTATGGTTTTCCAAGATTTCTGCGAGAAGGTGGGGAATCTCTCTACCCCCGATTGCCCTATCCTAAACAACACAAGGTCTCCCTCGAAGAAAGTGGTGTCAATGTCATCGGTCTTTTGCCTTGCTCTTGATTTTTCGGCAACAAGAATCGAAGCTGTGCCACCATCGCCATCTGTATGGCAACTAGCATCGGACAATGATTCCCAGCACATGGAATACAATGCTGCCTCTGGTCTACACGCTGTTACCCTTGCCTTAGCAGTAAAATCGCCCGCCACGCCACCAGTGTTTTTAACCACTAACGTGGCTCTACCATCGTGAATCTCTGGTATTACTACGATATTAGGTTTATGCTGCCACATCAAATCAATTTCCTTCACTAGTGTTAAGATAGCAAACACACCAAAAGCGATTACCCCTGTCTTCCCCCAGTTGTTAGACGATATACTATGCCAATTCCCACCAACAGCGTTAAAGGCAAAGCCGAATGCCCCCACTATAAAACTAGCAATCCTAACTCCTTTATAGAAGATTATTCTGGCCAATTTCATGTTTTAATTCTATCATTTCCGAATGATTAGATAGAAAATGAAATTGACCCACTACCCGCAACCGTGTAAACTGAAACGTAGATGCCGATCAAGGTTTTAGCAACCGACGTAGTCTCCAAGATTGCTGCGGGGGAGGTGGTCGAGAGGCCGGCCTCAGTGGTCAAGGAGCTCGTAGAAAATTCCCTGGACGCTGCAGCTACCCAAATTGCAGTAGAAGCCCAAGGCGGTGGGGTGGAGCTAATCAAGGTGAGCGATAACGGAGTGGGTATTCCAGCATCGGAGTTAGACCTTGCCTTTCACCGATATGCCACGAGCAAGATCAATAACCTGAACGATTTGGAGAAAATCTCCAGCCTTGGCTTTCGAGGCGAAGCATTGCCCAGCATAGCCGCTGTCGCTGAAGTGGAAATCTTCACGCAAACATCTTCGGAGACTGTGGGCAGCTACATGTGTTTGAGAAACGGCGAGGTAGTTCGCAACGAGAGCCGCGCCAGATCGCAGGGTACTACCGTAACCGTCCATCGCCTATTCCGCTATTTCCCGGCGCGACTTAAGTTTCTCAAGTCAGCAAATACCGAGAATAGTCACATTGCCCATTTAGTAAGTCAGTATGCTCTGGCTTTCCCCGAGGTGAGATTTAGCCTGGTCCTTGACAAACGCGTTAGCCTGCAGACTACAGGCAATGCGGACCTGCGCGAGGTAGTAAGCAAGATACATGGTCTCGAGCTAGCTCAAAGGATGCTAAAGGTGGAACAAAAGGACGGTCTGGCTAAAGTGAGTGGCCTGACAAGCCCGCCTTCTTTGGCTAGATCGAATCGCAACTACCTTACCTTCTTCGTCAACCGCAGATGGGTGCACACTCCTTTGCTAACGCGGGCCGCGGAGGAAGCCTATCATGGTTTACTCATGGACGGCCAGCATCCCATCGTTGTAATCAATGTCTCCGTGCCGCCTCAACAGCTTGATGTCAACATTCATCCTGCCAAAGCCCAGATAAAGTTTTGCCAGGACCAACCCGTCTTCACTGTGGTAAGGGAAGCCATAGACAAGGCATTAGGCAAAACATCTATAGCTACCCAAAAAACGGTGCCTTTCTCGGGCGGTTCAGGGCAGTGGCAGAGTCCCCGCATGATAATGGATAACGAGCCGGTTTTTGCCGTCTCCCAGTTGCCGACGATAGAACTGCCGCTTTTGCGAGTGCTGGGTCAGCTAGCCAACACTTATATCATCGCCGAGGGACCTGATGGACTATACCTCATTGACCAGCATGCCGCTCATGAGCGCATACTTTACGATCGAATCTTGGCGCAGTGGTCACAAAAGACAGTTGAAATCCAGGGCTTGCTCCAACCCATAACTATGGAGTTTAGCCCCAGAGAAGAAGAGACCCTGAGAACTAGTAAAGAGTCTCTGGCTGAGTTTGGCTTCGCTATCGAGCCTTTTGGAAATAGGAGCCATTTGGTACGTGCCATACCTGCGCTGATGGCTGGCGCCAATGTTATTGAGATAATAACTGCACTTCTTGATAGCCTTGCCAGCAAGGAAAGTCTCACTCCCTGGGAAGAGAAGATAGCTGAATCCTTGGCTTGCCATGGCGCTGTCAGGGCGGGACAGCAGCTAACCAATGAAGAGATGCGGGAGCTGACGAAGCAGCTAGAACAAACGAAGCAACCTCGCGCCTGTCCTCATGGCAGACCGACCATGATTCACTTGAGTTCTCATCAACTGGAGAAAGAGTTTGGCAGGATAAGTTAGCCTGACTCTCGCGTTTCGATTTTTCTAAAGACCCGGAAGTTGTTCGATAGTTTTGAGCCTGCTGTTGTTTAACAATACGGTCATTCAGCTTGTTTGGCTTTCTCTCTGTCGCTGCTGAGATCAAAATGATGGAGCAACGTCGGCAGGAAGACTACGCGGCTGTCGATTTGCCACCTGTCGGGGCTGGAAATGACATTAAGCGTGTGGGTGAAGATTCGCTTCTCCGCCACAGGCGATGGTATATGCAATGTTGCATTACATCGTCACTTAACGGACTCAAAGAAGGGGCCGTAAACAAAACCGAAGTACGCCCTACCGATGGGTGATTGACGCCAAGCAAGGCTGTGCCATACTTGATATAGTCCAAATTCATTAGAGATTGGGTCTCGAAGGATTTGCGACGTTAGAAGAAACATGCACGAGAAATGAGGAGAATGATATGAAAAGATTTAACATGTTTTTGATTATGGTAGCCTTGGTTGTAGGGATGATGGCCTGTGGGTCCGCTCTTGATACTGCTACACCCCTTGTGTACGCCCTCGACGTCTCCAGCACTGCTGGAGGTTCGGTTACCGTCACGGTTGATGAAAAAGAGACGGTGATTGGTCCGGGTGAGACGGAGACCATACTTGATATTCCCGCAGGTACAGATGTCGAGCTGGCGGCCAGTCCCAGTGAGGAGTATGGGTTTGTCGAGTGGCTAGGTGAACCGATACAATATGTCGACAGTCTGGTGACTACCATCCACATGCAGGATGATTACAGAATCTTTGCTGTCTTTCAGGAATTGACACCGGTGCCGACTTACGAATTGAGCATGGCTGTGTCTCCTCTCAACAGTGGAACGGCCACCGATGAAACGAATGCCGGCCCTTACCAGGAAGGAGTTTTGATCAGTATAGAAGCCGTAGCCAACTTAGGTTACGGGTTTGTTAATTGGACAGCGCCAGCCGGTGTATTCGGTAATGCGGATGCAGCGGAGACTACCTTCATCATGCCCGGCCAAACTGTAACCGTCACCGCCAATTTTGAGATAGTACCACTCTGACTTACGAACCTACCATGGCTGCATATCCCCCGGTTGAGGAACGGCAACCGATGAAATGAACGCTGGCCCTTACCCGCAAGGGGCCTTAGTCAGCATTAAGGCAGTAGCTAGCCCAGGTTACCGGCTTGTTAGCTGGACGGCACCGTAGGTGCGGTGGAGTGGAATGACTCCGGTCAGTGCAATGTCACTGGCTGGACAGACATCGTTCAGGTGTCTGCACGTTACTATCACGCAGTAGGTCTCGCGTCTGGCAGCACCGACGAGCATTTGCCTGTTCTGGTTCGAGAGAAGAGGGTCGCAGCGTGTCGTTCTACATCATTCCTTAATGAGTTCGGGAGTGTGTGGTCAAATGGTACTGGATTCCTATTACTGATGGGCGATTGACGCTAAACGAAGCTCTGCTATATTTAATATAGTCAAATATTGTCGAGATTGGATCTTGTGAAATTTAACAAAGGAGAAGAAATATGAACAAGAACGGAGGAGGAATTGTATGAAAAGAATTGGTATCTTTTTGATTATGGCAGCCTTGATTGCCGGGGTGATAGGCTGTGGATCTACTCCCGCACCTGAGGAACCTGTTCCATACGCCCTCAGTATCTCCAGCACTGCTGGAGGTTCAGTTACCGTCACAGTCAATGGAGAAGAGACGGCGATCGGTCCGGGTGAGATGGAGATCATATTCGATATTGCTGCGGGTACAGATGTCAACCTCGCGGCCAGCCCGAGTGAGGAGTTCGAGTTTGTTCAGTGGCTGGGTGAACCCGTAGCGGGTGTCATGAGTCCCGTGACTGTCATCGACATGCAAGACGATTACGAAATCTCTGCCATCTTTCAGGAATTGACGCCGGTGCCAACTTACGAATTGACCATGGCTCTGTCTCCCCTCGACAGCGGAACGGCAACCGATGAAACGAATGCCGGCCCTTACCAGGAAGGAGTTTTGATCAGTATAGAAGCCGTAGCCAACTTAGGTTACGGATTTGTTAATTGGACAGCGCCAGCCGGTGTGTTCGGCAATACAGATGAAACACAGACTACTTTCACCATGCCCGGTCAAGCTGTAACTGTCACCGCCAATTTCGAACTGATACCGACCTACGAACTTACCATGGCAGTATCTCCCATGGGTAGCGGCACAGCGATCGACATGACCGATGGGTCACCTTATGCGGAAGGAACTGTAGTCAATATTCAAGCGGAAGCCAGCCAAGGCTATCATTTCGTCAACTGGACGGCACCAGCAGGCATATTCAGTGATGCGAATGCAGTGGAGACTACATTCACCATGCCCGGTCAAGCTGTGACCGTCACGGCCAACTTCGAAGTCGACCCGATGGTTGCCACAGGCGGGTATCACACTGTGGGACTCAAGTTTGATGGCACGGTGGTGGCTACTGGACTCAACACCAGCGGACAGTGCGATGTCGATGGCTGGGAGAACACTATCAACGTCGCTGCAGGCGGATATCATAGCGTCGGGCTTAAGACCGATGGCACGGTGGTCGCCGTTGGACTCAACAACTACGGACAGTGCAATGTCGGTAACTGGACGGACATCGTTCAAGTCACTGCAGGCTATAGGCATACCGTAGGGCTCAAGTCTGACGGTAGGGTAGTTGCCGTGGGAGACAATGGCTACGGACAGTGTGATGTAGATGAATGGTATGACATCGTCCAGGTCGCGGCAGGCTATAGACATACCCTGGGGCTCAAGTCCGACGGGACAGTGGTCGCCATGGGTGATGACTACTTCGGGCAGTGCAGCGTCGACGGCTGGGAAAACATCACGCAGGTTGCCGCAGGCGGATATCATACCTTGGGGCTTAAGACTGACGGCACCGTGGTCGCCGTCGGATGGAATGACTTCGGACAATGCAGTGTCGGTAGCTGGGAAAACATCACGCAAGTCTCCGCAGGCTACTATCACACCGTAGGACTCAAGTCCGATGGCACCGTGGTCGCTGTGGGACTCAACAACAGCGGACAGTGCAATGTCGACGCGTGGGCAGACATTGTCCAGGTTACCGCAGGCTATTATCACACGGTAGGGCTCGAATCTGACGCGGCTGTCGTCGCCACAGGATTCAACACCGACGGGCAGTGCAGTGTGAATGAGTGGAATCTGAATTGAGTTTTCTCTCATACCTCCGCCATCAGAGACGGGGGTAAGGGTACATTGTCATTACAGGCCCCGACTCATCGGGGCCTGTCAATATTCAGCCACAACATGCCACTCGTACTGCTTGGCAACTCCCATCTCTCACAACGGCGGTTAAGATTCGAATGACATTTATGTGGTCGACTACATATGCTAGAATAACCAGGATTTTTCACCTTCCTTGAAACACACAGACAATATTTTTGCCGGGAGGTATACATGATCTATTGGGCTCAGTTGCTGCATTTCTATCAGCCACCGACCCAAGTACCATCGGTGCTACGGAAGATATGCAACGAATCTTATCGTCCCTTGATCCACGTTTTTGAAGAGTATCCGAACGCCAGGTTAACCATAAACTTCAATGGGGTCCTGACAGACATGCTGATAGACTGTGGCCACAGAGATGTAATCGATGGCTTGAGAAGCCTCGCCGAGAGTGGTCAGCTTGAATTCACCGGAACCGGCAAGTACCACCCTATTCTGCCCTTGATACCCAGAGAGGAAGTAGAAAGACAGATAAACTTAAACGCGCAAACCAATGGCCGCTTCTTCGGTAGGTCCTACGCTCCTCAAGGATTTTTCCCCCCAGAGATGTGCTACAGCAAGGACATCCTCCAGCCCGTCACCAAGTCAGGTTATCGCTGGATTGTCGTGAGCGGCATCGCCTGCCCCTCACAGTGGCCTATGGATATCATTTACAGAGCAGAGTGTCATGGGCAGGACATAGCGGTGTTCTTCCGCGATGATGTGCTCAGCAATAGGATAAGCTTCCAAGCCCTGGGAGCCAAGGAGTTCATTGCCCACCTGGAACAGTGGCAGGGTAACAGAGAGAATATTTATGTGGTCACGGCTATGGATGCTGAAACTTACGGCCACCACATCCAGGGGTGGGAGAGGATATTCTTGGCTAAGGTTTACGAGGAGCTAGAATCGGCTGCAGAACCCCTTGAAGAGGTTAAGCAAGCTAATGTCCTGGCTGGACAACATACCGCTTTGTTGGCGAATGGCGAAACTGCCGGCAAAATCCAGATGGTCACGGTCAGCCAACTTCTTGATCTCTTTCCCTCAGCGCCAGCGGTAGAACCTAAGCCATCCTCATGGAGCACGACAGCCGATGACATAAAAGTCGCCAACTATTACCCTCTTTGGCAAGACAAGAATAATGAGGTGCACAGGCTTCAGTGGGAACACCTGGGCATATGCATTGATTTGACGAACAAAGCGCTGGAGTGCGCCGATAATGAGGAAAGTCGGCGCTCCGCCACTATTGCCCGGGGACTTCTGGACCGGGCTGAGCACAGTTGCCAGATGTGGTGGGCCAGCAATCGCCCCATGTGGGACATTAACCTCATCCACATGGGCTTGCTTGACCAATGTCGAACTGTGGTCAATGCCTACCGGGCCATAAATAAGAGTGGGGCCCACGAAGAGACGAAACGGGACTATTATCGCCGCGCCGTTGCTGCCAGGGAAATCAGAAGCAAACTCGAAGATAGACTATTTGCACAGTAGTGGTAGAAGAACAATTCTCCCTACCCTGGACAGTGATACCAAACACTCAGAGAGCGAAGTGTGATAATTCCCAGCCTAGTTTAGGTCCCCGATACGGTGCATCTCTGAGGAAGCCTCACGACTCCCCTACATCTTACGCTGAAGGAAGGAAATGCTCGTTGCCACTACCTGGCTGGCCTGCGTACGAGATTTGGTTTTACTGAAGTCCTCTGCCAGTTTATCATCTCCCACCACTTCTCTAATCCACTTGCTGAAATCGTTTCTCGCCCCGCTCAAATGATAATGGAAGGTTTCGTCACTCATATCATTCAAAGCCTTACTGAGCTCTTTGAGATTTCTAATAACCTTACCATCATGACACCAGAAGCGTTTACCATCCGGCACATCTTCTAAACGTCTCTTTGCCTCCTCGTGGCTAATCTTGATAATCCTGACCATGTTCACACACCTCCCAGTTGATACTTGTTTGCATTATATCATAACCACGGCTGAGTCAGGATCGGACACGACTGTAGACAGTCGGACATGTGGGATAATCCGTCTCCTAGCTCACAGGAACAAGGTTGTCTGCCCGCATGATGACCCAGCCAGTGTTCTGTTATAATAGCCGACCAACTGGAAACAATTGGCAAAACCTGCCTCACGGTTGGTGACGGATACCAAGCGAGCGTCTAAACAACATATCTTAGAGAACATGTTATCAGAATTGAAGTTACCGGAACGAATAGGCCGACTGGAAGAGCTAGCCAATAATCTATGGTGGAGCTGGCATCCCAAGGCGCGTGAGCTGTTCCGTGTCCTGGACTATCCACTATGGAGGCTGAGTGGACACAACCCGGTCAAACAATTACGGGAAATCAGCACTGATAAGTTCGAGGCTGCTGCCACTGACCCTGTTTTTCTCAATCTATATGATTCCGTAATATCAGCCTTCGATGCCGACATGTCAGACAAACACAGCTGGTTTTCTACCAAGCATCCCAACGTTTTAGACGGCCCTGTTGCCTACTTTTCCATGGAGTTTGCCATACATAATTCCCTTCCCATATATGCCGGAGGGTTGGGAGTTCTAGCCGGCGACATCTGTAAGGAGGCCAGTGACCTGGGACTGCCGCTCGTCGGGGTCGGCTTCATGTACCCGCAGGGGTATTTCCATCAGCGTATCTCCGCTGAGGGCTCGCAGGAAGAGGTCTATGGACAATTGGATTTTGATGAAGCGCCAATCACCCCAATCAATCCAGTCCCTCGTTCTAAGTGGTGCGGCCCGCTGATTCAGCTTAACCTGAGTGACACGCCATTCTATATCGGGGTATGGCAGGTGCGCTTGGGTCGGGACAACCTTTATCTGCTATGTTCTGATGTTGAAGGCAATATGCCTCAGGAGCGACAACTCTGTGCTCGTCTCTATACCGCTGACCAAGAGCAACGTATCCAGCAAGAAATCGTGCTGGGAGTTGGTGGGGTCCGTGCCTTGCGAGCTCTGGGCATCAAACCCTCCGTATGGCATGCTAACGAAGGACATTGCGCCTTTATGATGCTGGAACGTGTCCGGGAAGAGGTAGAGAAAGGTTCCACCTTCCCCGAAGCCCTCCGAAAAGTGCAGACAGCTACAGTTTTCACCACCCATACTAAAGTCGCTGCAGGGCATGAAGTCTTCCCCCTATCACTTGTAGATAAATACCTCTACAGTTATTGGGAGTCCCTGGGAATCAATCGGGAAACATTCCTGGAGCTGGGACGACAGGATGGGCCATCCGATCAGAACTTCAATATGACGGTGCTCGCCTTAAGGCTGGCTGACCATCGCAATGCCGTCAGCCAGCTTCACGAAAAAGTTACTCACAGGATGTGGCATGCGCTCTGGCCAGAAGTTAAAGAAGACGAAGTGCCGATCTCTTACATCACCAATGGAATTCATGTACCCACCTGGGTTGCGCGCGAGATGGGCCGCCTTTACGAGAAACACCTGGGCCAAGATGTCTCAGAAAGATATGATGACATCGGCCTCCGAGAGCTTGTGCTAAATATCCCCGACGAGGAACTCTGGGCGGTGCATCAAATTCTCAAGCGTAAACTCATCGGCGCCATGGTAGAGCGAGCTCGCCAATGTTCCACTGAACGTGAATGCAAAGCCAGGCAGGTGCTGGTCATGGGCTCTTTGCTTGATCAAGATACTCTGACCATTGGCTTTGGCCGCCGTTTTGCAGCATATAAGCGGCCAGAGCTAATCTTCCATGACATAGAACATCTCAAACGTATTGTCACAGATAGATGGCATCCAGTCCAGATAATCTTCGCCGGCAAGTCTCACCCGGCGGATCTTCCTTCAAAGCAACTGTTGCGCGATGTATACGGTCTAGCCACGAACCGTGAATTCCAGGGGCGAATAGCGTTCGTTGAAGACTACGATATACATATGGCTCACTACCTAGTTCAGGGGGTAGACGTGTGGTTAAATACGCCTCGCCGCCTTTATGAAGCTTGCGGCACCAGCGGAATGAAAGCCACGGTGAATGGTGTCCTCCATCTCAGCGTTCGAGATGGCTGGTGGTACGAAGGCTATAATGGCCTTAATGGCTGGGCCATCGGAGATGAGGTCGATGCATATGACCCGATGCTGGAAGATAAATCGGATGCCGAGGCGCTCTACCGTCTTCTGGAAGAGCAAATTGTGCCTCTCTACTACCAACGAGACAGAAATGGGCTACCCCACGGTTGGGTACATATGGTGAAAGAGGCAATTAACTCGATTGTGCCGCGCTTCTGCACACGGCGCATGTTGAAGGAATATGTCGAGCAAATGTATATACCGGCAGCCCGTAAGTAGAATTGGCCACGACCTGAGACCATTTCGAGTAGAATTAGACATACCAACTCCGAACCGCTACAATAATTACGAGGCTGTTACGATTTGGCTGGGTCAGGCAAAACGTAAATGAAAAAGGTATTGGCGGTAGTCCTTGCCGGCGGAGAAGGGAAAAGACTGAGTGTGTTGGCCCACGACCGCGCTAAGCCAGCTGTCCCCTTCGGCGGCAAATACCGAATAATTGACTTTGTTTTGAGCAATTGTATTAACTCCGGGATCAACACAGTAGCTGTCATACCCCAATATAACCCTCGCTCATTAGCACGCCATATCGGCGTCGGCAAACCATGGGACCTCGATCGTGTAGCGGGAGGAATCACTCTGCTCTACCCCTTCGTAAGCACCAATGGGGAGATGCACTGGTACAAAGGCACCGCCAACGCTGTTTATCACAACCTGCAATTCATAACAGATAGCCGCGTTGATGAAGTTCTCGTCCTCTCGGGAGACCATGTCTATACCATGCACTACGAAGAGATGATTAAGTTTCACCGCCAACAGGGAGCCGCTATTACTATTGGGGTAACTGAAGTGCCCTGGTACGAAACAAATCGGTTTGGCATTATGCTTCTCGATGGCAATAAGAAGGTAGTTGCCTTTGAAGAGAAACCATCACAGCCAAAAAGCAACCTGGCTTCTATGGGCATTTACGTTTTCAACAAGGATATCCTCTTCAACGTTCTGGAAGAAGCCCATCAGCGCGGCTTGCAGGATTTTGGCAGCGAGGTCATACCGGATGCAATAGACAGATACCAGATTTATGGCTATAAGTATGAAGGCTACTGGCGCGATGTCGGCACAGTTGAAGCATACTGGCAAGCCAATATGGACCTGGTTGTCGATTTGCCGCCGTTTAATCTCTATGATCCTGAGAGCGGGGTGAAAACGCTTTCCGTAGATATGCCCCCTGTAAAAGTGGGACCTAGGGCTCAGATTAACAGAAGCCTCGTCAGTAATGGCTGTATCATAAACGGCAGCGTGGTTAGTTCCGTCCTTTCCCCTCATGTATACGTGGAGGAGGGAGCCCATGTGATTGACTCTATAATTTTTCATGATACTACTATCGCTCAAGGCGCCGTTGTGCAGCGCTCAATCATTGATAAAGAATGCTACATTGGCTCCGGATGTTGGATTGGCTGCGGCGAGGACTATACTCCCAACAAGGACGAACCCGATTATTTAAATTCCGGCATCACCGTAATTGGCATCGCAGCAAGGCTACCCCAGGGATTGAGAGTCGGGCGAAACTGCAAGATTGACCCTGGGGTAAAGGAGAGTGATTTCTCTACACTCTCCATTCCCAGTGGTAGTTCCGTAGGAGGCAAAGAGGTTCTCAGAGCCTGACCCCAACGATGAAGGTCCTGTTCGTTGCCGCTGAGGCCTTCCCTTTAGCTAAGGTAGGTGGACTCGCAGATGTCACAAGCTCTCTTGCCATAGCTCTCCATGATTTAGGACATGAGCTTCACTTGATGTTGCCCAGGTACAGTGACATTACAGTGCCTGCCCAGAACGTTCCGAAGGGGAATATTACTGTCAATTTCATGGGAAACTACGAACCAGTTTCCCTGAAAGTAACCAGCTTAAAAAAGAGGATACCTGTATATCTGGTGGAAAACGACCATTACTTTGGAACCAAGGAGATCTATACACGTGACGACTTAGAACGTTTTCTCTTTTTTTCACTGACCGTCCCGGCCCTCATCTCCCAGGCCGGCCTTCATCCAGATATTATTCACTGCCATGATTGGCATACTGCACTGATCCCTTTGTGGCTCAAGAAAGCAAAGATGAAGGTGCCTTCCATATTTACCATTCACAACCTGGCTTATCAGGGCTCCTTTGACCAGCAGTTTTTCCTAGAGTCTGGACTCTCTTCCGTGTGGCAGAAATCTATCTCGCCTAGTTCTCCCGAACCATCCCTAAACTTCATGAGCCAGGGAATTCTTCTTGCTGACATACTGACCACAGTCAGTCCTACTTACGCCTCAGAGATACTGACGCCGCAATATGGTGTGGGCCTGGAGCACCTATTAGACTATCGTAGCAAGGAACTTTTCGGCATAATCAATGGCATTGACAGTGATGAGTACAACCCAGCTACCGACCTCTACCTGGAAAGAAACTACGATTCCTCTACAGTAGAAAGAAGAGTTGGGAACAAACTTGCCCTGCAAAAAAAAGCTGGGCTGCCACAGAACCCTGACATCCCTCTGATTGGCATGGTGTCTCGTCTCGAAGAGCAGAAGGGGATTGACCTAATACTTCAGTCCATTGACCGACTTATTGCACAAACAAGAGCCCAATTGGTTATTCTTGGTGAGGGAAGGGAGCACTACCATAGATTGCTTGGCGAGGCAGCACTAAAATACCGCGACCGTATCTCGGTGTTCGTTGCCAGGGATGAACGATTAGCTCGCCTCATATACGGCGGATGCGACATATTCCTGATGCCCTCGCGCTTTGAACCTTGCGGATTGGGTCAGTTAATCGCCATGCGCTACGGTGCCATTCCTGTGGTACGACATACCGGAGGGCTGGCTGACACAGTGAAGGATTTGACTGACGGAAACGGAAACGGCTTTGTGTTTCAAGATTTCACCGCCTCCGAAATGCAGGAGGCGATAAAAAGAGCCGAGGAAAGCTTCTACCACCAGATGGACTGGAAAAACTTGATGAGACATAACATGAAGCTAGATTTCTCCTGGAGAACTTCGGCCAGGAAATACCAAGAAATCTATCTACGAGCGCGGACGATGTCCAGGGTTCAGCAGCTGCAGTGACTGACAGACTGGGGGAGACATTATAGAGGGCTATGGACGTTATGGACTGGGTAAGAGCAAACATAGCGGTGCCGGTGTTGGTTTTTCTCGGCGTCTTGTTTGTTTCCTTGTGGCTCAGACGGATCGCCTATAATGCCCTCGAGCGCTGGCTGAAGGAAAGAAAGAGTGAAGTTGGCAAAATCATCATTTCAGTCACCAGAGGACCATTTCTCCACTGGCTCTTAATACTAGGCGCTTACATTGCTATTCAGGTTTCAGTCCTCACGCCACGATGGAAGAGCGACGGTGGCAAAATCCTGGCCAGCATTTTCATCGCTCACCTTGGCTGGATTTTGATCCGCCTGGGCAGGGATCTCGTCCAGCTTTATCTGAATAAGGCAAAAGTCCCTCAAAGGGCAATCACGGTCACTACGAGCATTATTCAGGTAGCGATTATAGTGATCGGTATCCTGATCCTTTTGGAACTTTGGAGATTGCCTACGACACCCATCCTTATCGCTGCAATTGCGGTCATAGTAATTGCCATTCTAGCCCTTCGTGACATTTTCCCCAGCTTGGTTTCCGGGCTTCAATTAACACAACAGAAGCAAATCAAGGCCGGTGATTGTATTAGACTGGAATCTGGGGAGGAAGGTCGCGTGGAGGAGATAACCTGGAGAAATACCCAGATAAAAACCCTGGATGGCAGTATAATCATCATCCCTAATACCAGATTAATGCAGACTACTATCGTCAATTATGGAAAACAACCCAAAGTGGCCAAGGAGCCGTTTCAATTTTCCACCAGACTTCATCTGAAGGAATTGACTGGCCTGAACGCCCGCAATTTGTCCCAGTTGGTCAGCAGATTAAATGAGGTTCCTGATGCAGTGGTCTATTACCACACCCATAATTTTGTTGAGGAATACCAATTTCTTACTCCTGAGCCAACCAATGATTTTGCTTTATGGGTACAAGATGCCCTGGGTTACGATATCTTAGCTGAAAGGCTAGCAAGTATTGATACCTTTGAATTTCCCACTATCGGGGCACTGAGGCAAATGATTGTCGGGGTCATTCGAGATTCTTTGGCTCAGATAACCCACGAACGTGAGGCACCACCGGGCAACGAATTTCATTTCATCAAGTCCATAAGCATTGTCCTGCCTACTCCATACGTCGCTCATAACCTGCGGGAATTTGTTGGCATACTAAAGAGAATCAGCATAGGCTCACTCTACTTCCATATTTTCGAGGCCAAATTAAGACTGCAGCGGGGCACAAACGATTTTTCCCTCTGGCTTGAGGACTGCCTGGAAGAAAAAGAATTGGCGGAGCAAATTACCCGACTTGACCCTTACAATTACACCATGGAAAATCTCAGAGAAATCATCATTAAGCTTTGTGAGAAAAGGCTATGAATCCCAAAATAAACATTAAGGATTATGAATCCGTCGTAGGCAAAAACTACATTGAAGAGCTAAGAATGCTGGCAAATAGATTGTCAGGCAAGACTATCCTGAACATTAATTCCACCTTTGTGGGCGGAGGCGTGGCAGAAATACTATCTCGCCTTGTGCCACTGCTCAACCAACTGGGAGTCGATGTCAGATGGCAGGTCATCCCGGGTGAGGCACAGTTTTTTAAGGTGACGAAAAAATTTCATAATGCCCTTCATGGTAAAGTCGAGTCTATCTCGGATGACGATTTCTCTGTTTTTCTGGAAACGACGGCAAAGAATGCAAGCCAGATTGATTTCTCCGGAGATATCTTGTTCATCCATGACCCCCAGCCGGCAGCTCTGATAACTAAGAAAAGCGATATTGGTAAAGACTGGGTGTGGCGATGTCATATTGATATTTCTCAACCGGACAACAGAGTATGGAACTTCCTGAAACAGTTTGTAGTCAATTACGATGCGGGAATTTTCTCTTCCCCGAATTTTGCTCAAGAATTGCCGATACCTCAATTTTTCGCTCCGCCATCCATCGATCCTCTGAGCGAAAAGAATAAGGAATTGCCCCCTGAGGCCCTGGAGACTGTACTGACCAAATATGGTTTGGACGCGGACAAACCATTGATTCTTCAGGTCTCGCGCTTCGACCGGTTAAAAGACCCCTTAGGAGTGATCCGAGCGTTTCAGCTGGTAAGGAGGAATTTTGCCTGCCAGCTAGTCCTGGCTGGTGGCACCGCCACCGATGACCCGGAGTCTGAGGAAGTCTTGAAAGAGGTAAAAGAACGGGCTGGAGACAACTCTGACATCCATATATTGGATATACCACCCGGGAGTGATGTTGACATCAATGCATTACAGAGAGCAGCCACCGTAATTATGCAGAAATCCCTGAGAGAAGGCTTCGCCCTCACCATAACCGAGGCTCTGTGGAAGGCAAAGCCAGTAGTAGCAAGTGCCGTCGGTGGCATACCCCTGCAAGTGAAAGACAAGCTTACTGGGCTTCTATGTCACAGTATAGAAGGAGCCGCTTATGCCCTAAGGCAGATTCTAGCTAACCCTGATTATGGTCACTGGCTGGGGCGTAATGGCAAGGAGCATGTCCGTCAACATTTCCTCATTACTCGAGAAATTCGGGACTACATGTTGATATTTCTTACACTGGGCCGTAGAGAAGACATTATTTATCTTTGAGATAGTCTCCAGGGCTTGTTAGAATTAGACAAATCATTGGAGGTACCTCATTCTTCACATTGCGCCGGATGGGCGAGGAAGATACAGTACCACTCCCAGTGTCTAGAGTTGATTATGATTAAAGAAGAACTGCAAGGGTTGGTCCGTAACAAGCTCAAGGATTACCCGTTTGTGGTAGTCTCCAATAGGGAACCTTATATCCATAGCTGGGTTGGCGAAGAAATAAAATGTCTACGTCCGGCTAGCGGGCTCACCATGGCTCTGGACCCGGTGATGCAAGTTTGTGGGGGCACGTGGATCGCCCATGGCAGCGGAGATGCCGACCCCGATGTGGTCGACAAAGAGGGCAAGATCCAGGTACCTGTTGAAGCCCCCCGATATACTCTACGGCGCCTCTGGCTATCGAAAGATGAAGAAGCAGGTTATTACGATGGTTTCTCTAATCAGGCCCTCTGGCCTCTATGTCACATTGTCTATGTCAAACCGATATTCCGTCAGAAGGATTGGGATACCTATAAAGAAGTCAACCGGCGATTTGCCGATGCCGTACACGCCGAGATAGGTGATAAAGCTGCCTTTGTCTTTATCCAGGATTATCACCTTGCTCTGCTCTCGAGAATGATTAAAGAGCGGTGCCTCAACGTAATTACTGCCCAGTTTTGGCACATACCATGGCCTAACTACGAGGCGTTCAGGATCTGTCCCTGGAAGGAGGAGATTCTGGAAGGACTTCTGGCCAACGACCTCATAGGGTTCCATACCCTCTACCACTGCAACAACTTTCTGGAGACTGTCGACCGCGTTCTGGAATGCAGGATAGAACGCGAAAAGTATGCCATCGTTAGAGGTGGGCATGGCACCTCGGTGCGTGCCTTCCCTATAAGCGTTGATTTTGCCGGAATATCGGATCGGGCCAGCAGGGAGGAAGTGGCTGGAGAAATGGCCAGGCTGAGACACGAGTATAATTTGAGGCAAGAATTCATCGGTGTCGGCATTGATCGCGTGGATTACACAAAGGGCATCCCTGAAAGGCTCAAAGCAATCGACCTGTTTCTGAGCAGGAACCCCCAGTACGAAGGGCGCTTCACCTTTGTGCAGGCTGCTGAACCAAGCAGAGTCCATGTGGAGGAATACAAGAAAATAAACGAAGAAGTTGATGAACTGGTCGAAGAGATAAATTGGCGCCGCTGGAGAAGTCGCTGGAAGCCCATACTCTACATTAAGGAGCATCTTTCTCCCGTCACTCTAATTGCTTTAGAAAGGCTGGCTAACTTCTGCATTGTTAGTCCACTCCATGACGGTATGAATCTGGTAGCCAAAGAGTTCGTCTCATCTCGAATTGATGGGGACGGCGTGCTCATCTTGAGCCGATTCGCCGGCGCCGCTCGGGAGTTTACTGACGCTTTGCTGATCAACCCCTATTCTGTGGACGATATAGCTCAGGCTATCGATGTCGCGGTTAATATGCCTGAAGAAGAACGACAGAAGCGGATGTCGTTAATGCGAGGAATTGTGCAGGAAAACGATATCTATTCTTGGGCCGGGAATATTATCTGTGAAATAGCTAAATTTCGGCTGCCCGTGAGCTAATTCGTCCCCAAGAAACTCCGAACCTCCTTGGTCCTACTCGGTGAACTCTAATGCCGAGTTGACGGGAGCACCAAAAGAATTGCAGAATTCCCGTGAGGCACCAGAATTGCGCCATTTGTTTCAGTGCTGGCATGACTTGGCCGAGCGGGTCAAAAAAGCAACGCGGATATTGCTTTTCCTGGACTATGACGGTACCCTGACGCCGATAGCAGCTAGCCCCGAAATGGCCGTCCTGTCATCTGAATCAAGAGAGGTGCTGGAAGAAATAAGTCACAACAACATGTTCAGGTTAGTAATAGTCAGCGGCCGGAGCCTGGATGACATCAAAATGTTGATAGGACTCGAAAACATAACATACGCTGGCAACCATGGTTTGGAGATTGAATGTCCTCCTTACTATTGTCAAGAGCGGAGTCCTGAAACAACCACATTCATCCATCCAATAGCTAGGCAGTTCAAGCCTGACATGAAAAGGCTGGAACAAAAACTCAAAGAAAGACTGGTGGGGATTGATGGCCTTCTGATCGAAAACAAAGGGCTCACTCTGAGCCTCCATTATCGTCTGGCGAAACGAACCGCACCAACGACAATAGAAAAACTTCTCCTTGAAGCTATTGAAGACGGAGAAATAAAAAACAAACTGCAGGTGACCGAAGGCAAGAAAGTGTTCGAAGTGAAACCACTTGTTGATTGGAACAAAGGCAAGGCTGTCGAGTGGCTTATGGAAATCTATGGAACCCCAGGAGACCTGCCTATTTTTGCAGGTGATGACGTCACCGATGAAGATGGTTTCCAGGTTTTGCGCCGGATTGGCGGTATTTCCATCCTTATTGGCGAGGCTGCACCCTCAAGCACCGCAGACTATTACCTGGACTCCCCCGAGCAACTGTATCATTGGCTGGAGCAGTTACTAGAGGAAAGACGATGAAGGAGAAGACTAAAGGAAAAGAGGTATCTCCAAGGGCTAAGCCGAATGCTCAATCCGTGCGCTACGATGTAAGCTTGTTAAGCAGCGATGATCTCTTCCTGTTCAATGAGGGATCCCATCATCGCCTTTACGAGAAGCTTGGAAGTCATCCCATGACGGTGGATGGAGTGGAGGGAACCTATTTTGCCGTCTGGGCACCCAGTGCCAGGCAAGTGTCTGTCGTAGGTGACTTTAACTATTGGGATAAGTCAAGTCACCTGCTTCGGTCAAAAGGACAGTCCGGCATCTGGGAAGGATTCGTCCCTGGGGTGGCTAAGGGCACAATCTACAAATATTATGTTGTCTCCCACCATCGAGGCTATTGTGCGGAGAAAGCTGACCCATTCGCCTTCTATGATGAAACGCCTCCCAAAACAGCCTCTGTTGTCTGGGGTTTGAATTATGACTGGCGAGATCAGAGATGGATGGAGACACGACACGCTCACAATGCCCTCAATGCTCCCATCTCTATTTACGAAGTGCATCTGGGCTCGTGGCAACGAGTGCCCGACGAAGGGAATCGCTACCTTAGCTACCGGGAACTGGCTCCCAAGCTGGCCGAGTATGTGAAGCAAACGGGCTTCACCCATGTTGAGTTTCTACCGGTGACGGAGCACCCCTTCTATGGTTCGTGGGGTTATCAGACCACAGGATACTTCGCCCCCACGAGCCGCTATGGCACTCCGGAGGATTTTATGTACCTCGTAGATTATCTCCACCAGTATGACATAGGTGTCATCCTCGACTGGGTGCCTTCTCACTTCCCCAATGATGAACACGGGCTGGGGTATTTCGATGGAACCCATCTCTATGAACACGGTGATCCCAGACAGGGCATTCATCCGGATTGGAACAGTTTTATCTTCAATTATGGCCGCCACGAAGTAAAGAGTTTCCTTCTTAGCAGTGCACTGTTCTGGCTCGACAAATATCACGTTGATGCTTTGCGTGTAGATGCAGTGGCCTCCATGCTCTATCTGGATTACGGCCGTAAAGAAGGCGAATGGATACCCAATGAGTATGGAGGGCGGGAGAACCTGGAAGCCATCGCCTTCTTGCGTCGCCTCAATGAGGTGATCTATCGAGAAAGCCCTGGCGTGCAAACCATTGCCGAGGAGTCAACTGCCTGGCCCATGGTATCTCGCCCAACTTATTTGGGAGGCCTCGGATTCGGCCTGAAGTGGGACATGGGCTGGATGCATGATACTCTCGAGTACATAACCAATGACCCTGTATATCGAAAGTATCATCATAATAACCTGACATTTCGCCTGCTATACGCCTTTTTTGAGAATTTTGTCCTGCCGCTCTCCCACGACGAGGTAACACATGCCAAAGGATCACTTTTGGGAAAGATGCCGGGAGACGACTGGCAGAAATTCGCTAACCTGAGGCTCCTACTGGGATATATGTATGCCCAGCCCGGGAAGAAACTCTTGTTTATGGGAAGTGAATTTGGCCAGTGGCGGGAATGGGCACATGATGAGAGCCTCGAATGGGACCTCCTCCAGTACTCACCCCACTCCGGCCTTCGGCAATGGGTCAGTGACTTAAACCGTGTATATCGGAGTCAGCCTGCTCTTTACCAGGTTGACTTCGATTCGACTGGTTTCGAATGGATTGATTGTAATGATATAGAGAACAGCGTCATCAGTCTCATCCGCAAGGGGCAATCTCGAGCTGACGTCATCGCTGTGGTGTGTAATTTTACCCCCGTGACCCATTTCAACTACAGAATCGGAGTGCCTCAGCCGGGACTCTGGAGAGAGATACTAAACAGCGACGCCAAGGAGTACAGAGGGAGCGGTCAAGGCAATTTAGGTGGGGTGAAAGCAGCGCCAAAGCCCTGCCACGGCCGTCCCTATACCTTGACCATTACCCTACCACCTCTAGCCGCTGTGTTTTTGAAGTCCTCAGAGTAAGATGACATAGCTGTTCCGATGGTAGGCCGCAAAACTTCTGTATGCAGAATAGAAAGAGTTTGCCTTAGCACGGCGACTAAACTCTCTCCACCTTGAGCAGATTCGTGGAACCAGCTACCCCAATAGGAATGCCACCGGTAATGACTATCAAGTCACCCGACTTGGCCAGTCCCAGTTCCCTGGAAAGCTTAGACGCTGCCGCAAATAACTCGTCCACCGATGAAGCTCGCGCTATCTGAAAAGGGTAGACACCCCACTGCAGCATTAATCTCCCCGCGACTTCAGCATCGGGCGTTATGGCCACAATGGGTACTCTGGGACGGTATTTTGACACGCGCGCCGCTGTGCTGCCAGACTGCGTAAAAGCCACGAGCGCCACTGCGCCGAGACTCTGAGCCGTATAACAGGCACTGTAGCTTATTAGCTCGTCCGTCTTCGGTTTCAACCACTCTCCTCTTTCTACTAGCATCTTGCCATAGGGTAGTTTGTTTTCTGCTTCTTGAGCAATTCTCGCCATCATTCTAACTGCTTGGACAGGGTATTTTCCGATAGACGTCTCCGCCGATAGCATGATTGCATCGGTGCCATCAAATATGGCGTTAGCGACGTCAGTGACCTCGGCACGAGTTGGCCGCGGGGCATTCACCATTGACTCCATCATCTGCGTGGCGGTAATTACCGGCTTGCCTGCCTGATTACATTTCCTGATAGTCTCTTTCTGCACCAGCGGTACCCTCTCTAAGGGGATATCCACACCGAGGTCTCCTCTCGCTACCATAACGCCATCGCTGGCAAGAAGTATACTGTCAAATCTGTCAACCGCCACGCCCCTTTCAATCTTGGCGATGATCGGTATATCCACATCGTTCTCACGTAATATGGCTCTTGCACTGTTCACATCGTTGGCTTCGCTGACGAAAGACAGAGCCAGGTAATCAGGTCGTTGTTCCACAGCGAAGAGAATGCATTCTCGCAGGATATCCGTAACAAAAGGACTGGAAATCCGCATCCCAGGCACCACTAACCCTCGCTCCTCGGTGAGTATGCCCCCGACCATCACCTTACATTCAATCTCCGTGCTTTGCTTCTCAATCACCTTCAGTTGCATGGCACCATCATCGATCAACACGGTATCTCCCACTTCTATGTCTTGAGGAAGCGTAGAAAGATTAACTGGTATCAACTCGTCATCACCCTTCAATTGCCTTGTGGTGAGCGTAACCCGCGCACCCTTCTTGAGTCTGACTTGGCCCTCTTGCAGCTTGCCCGTGCGATACTTTGGTCCGGGCAAATCTATAAGCACGGCAACAGGCACTGCCAGACGGCGTGATAGGTTCCTCACGGTATGGATATAACGGCGATGTTCCTCGAAGGTGCCGTGGGATAGGTTGAATCTGGCGACATTCATGCCTGCCTTTATCAGTTGCTCAATCACAGCGGCTGAACGAGTAGCCGGACCGATAGTGCACACTATCTTGGTCCGCCGTTCACAAAAGCCCGATCGTTTCATATCCCGCTTCACCATGAAATGTACCCTTATCTTCGTTCCATCTTCGAGACGGAACTGAGATCAATAGCTCCTATACCAGCCCTCTGCCACCGAGGCGAATCTACCATTTTCAGCCACCAGCCTCGAATACCAAGGCTTGCCTTATTTATCAGCTATTTCAGCTAATTCCCTCAATCTCACAGCAGCTGTATTTTGGAAGAAGTCAAACCTTTCTTCCCTCGAGCGAATTTGGGCGCCCTCCTGCCATAGAGCACGCCCAGCCAAAAAACCTGAGGCTCCCGCCTTGCAGGCCATTTGCACCTGTTTCCTAAACGACTCAAAGTCCACACCAGCGCTGAGCAGAACCCACGGCAGCCGGGATGCCTGATTCAATTCGCGGCAAAATCCGAACAGTCTTTCCTCATCTTGTTCAAACCTAATATCCGCTGGGAATTCCGCTTTCGACACATCGATGGGCAAGGCAGTGACCTGACGGGCTGTTTCGACTACCAGACTAGGTTTTAGCTTGGCAAATCTCTTTGCAGATGTCTCACCTTCCTCGATAGAATAGCTTACCGGCTCAACCAGAAAGGCTATGTCTTCTTCAATGCACTCGTCGGCCAGCCCTGCCACCAAGTCGAGTTGTTTTGAGGCGACATCTTTTAGGTCAGGCCGGAAGTAGATTAGAAGCTTGACTGCCGAAGCGCCCATTTTTTTCGCCTTTTTCACGCTCCAGCCATGCAGCAGCTCAGTGATTCTAGCCGCGCTATCTCCAGTATAGCCGGTCTCTTCCATGCTGACCAGAAGCCCATTTGACCCGGGTAAGACGCCCCCAGCTATAGCCTGAGCCGCGCCGTACTCCGGGTCAAGCAGTATGGCACTGGCAAAACGTGCTACCGCCTGACACAGGTCCAGCTTGAAATCAACCATATCCTGATAACTCACCGCGACGGGGCTTCTTTCGTTCAGGGCTCGCTTGAGGGCCCCTCTGTGGTCAATGGCACACATTGTCATCATGCCCTTGGAATCAGCCAACTGCTGGAGTCCTCTTAGTTTTCCGATGGACATGTTCATCAAATCACCTAAACCTACACTCCCTTTGTATTATTTGGTGGAAAGCTTCTTCATCTCCTGAAAGGCATAGGCGGCGGCACCCAGCACTCCGGAATTTCGACCCAGCCCGGCAGAAGCAAAGCGTACAGCCTGAAAGGCCTCCTTAAAGGCTCTCTCTCCAGCCACCTTAAAGGCCGGCTTGAGCAGCATATCACCGATGGTTGATAGACCGCCGCCAATGACTATTAACTCAGGGTTGAATATGTTTATTAAATTGGCTAGTCCTACACCTACGTAGCCACCAATCCGAACAATCAGTTCTTTAGCCAATCTGTCACCTTGCTCGGCGGCACTATGAACGCTTTGTGCCGTCACCTTTTCTATGTCTCCGTCAGCATATTCCAGAATCGATGTCTTACCTCCCTCCTTAATCCGATTCTTTGCCTCCCTGGCCAGCGCTGTCCCTGAGGCTAGCGTTTCCCAACAACCTCTGTTTCCACAGTTACAGACAGGGCCATTCACATCAATGGTCATGTGCCCCACCTCTCCAGCAGCGCCAATGGCTCCTGTATAAATCTTGCCGTCGATGACAACGCCCCCACCGATACCCGTGCTAAGAGTAATGTAAATGAAATTACCGACGCCCCGAGCCGCACCGAAGTAGAATTCCCCCAGGGCAGCGGCGTCGGCATCATTGATGAGAAAGGTCTTCTTACCTAGCCTCTCCTGCATTATGTCTCTCAGTAGAACATTCCGCAACGCCGGCAGATTCGGTGAGGTGAACAAGATGCCTGCCTCAGGATTAGAGATGCCGGCGGCCCCAACTCCTATGGCACAGATCCGCGACATTGCGACGTTCGCCTGTTTCAAGGCCCGATCCGCCGAGTCCAGAATCGATTGTATCAGTGCCTCTCGCTCCTTTGTGGCAGGCGTTGCACTCTCATCATTCGAAAACATTTCACCTCGAGTGTCAACTACTGCCGTTAGTATCTTACTGCCTCCAAGGTCAATGCCTAGAGTCAGTAGTTCCAAGTCTTCTGACATTTCTGTTCTCCCGTCAGCAAACCTAATCCCCTTTCCACTTGCAGTCCGCCCTAGCAACACCAACAAGCATTGTTTGCTGCTATACTCTATTGTATACTGGTGTAAACAAAGATTCCAAGATGTTGATTCGTCGTGGACGATCGGAAGGACAGGGAAATCACCAACTCACAGATTTCCGGCTTGCATGACCCACACAATGGATAACCGAGCATGAACTTTCCCAGAGCAAGTGGTATACTACTGCACCCGACCTCACTCCCGGGCCGCTTTGGAATAGGTGACCTGGGAAGTGAAGCTCGCGAATTCGTAGACCTTCTGGTCAGCACCGGGCAGCATCTTTGGCAGACTTTGCCACTGGGCCCCACAGGCTATGCCAATTCACCGTACCAGTGCCTTTCGGTCTTCGCTGGCAATCCGTTGCTTGTAAACCTGGAGAGACTGGTCGAAGACGGTTTTCTGGAATCTGCTGACCTGGAAAATACGCCTCCCTTCCCTGAAAAGACAGTCGACTATGGCTCAGTCATCAAGTTCAAGATGCCTTTATTGAAGAAGTCCTTTGAGACCTTCGAAGGAAAAGCTGCCCGGCGTGAGCAGAAACAATTCAAGACTTTCTGTCGCCAAAACGCCAAGTGGCTCGACACCTACTCGTTGTTTATGGCACTAAAGGAGGCCCATGGCCTCGCCGCCTGGAATACTTGGGAACAAGATATCAGGAATCGCCAGCCGAAATCTCTGAAACACTGGAGCAAGAAGTTGAGTCGAGAGATCCGTTACCACAAGTATCAGCAATACCAGTTCTTCAAACAATGGTCGGAGCTCAAGAAGTACTGCAACAAGCACGAAATCAAGTTCATTGGTGATATGCCTATATTTGTTGCCCTCGATAGCGCCGAAGTCTGGTCACATCCCGACATGTTCTATCTGGACGACGGCGGCAAACCGACTGTGGTCGCTGGGGTGCCGCCGGACTACTTCAGTGAAACAGGACAGTTATGGGGAAATCCTCTCTACCGCTGGCATGTGATGGCCAGGGATGCTTATGCCTGGTGGATTGACCGCTTCCGGGCAGCGAGCCGCCTCGCGGACATCATCAGGTTGGACCACTTTCGCGGCTATGAAGAGTACTGGGAAGTCCCGGCAACGGATACTACTGCCGCAAATGGCAGATGGGTTCCCGGACCGGGAGCCAAACTGTTTCAAGCAGTGCAGGATGCGTTAGGCTCTCCGCCCATAATTGCTGAAGACCTGGGAATGATTACACCCGCAGTTGAGGCCTTGCGGGATCAATTCGGCCTTCCCGGCATGAGAGTTCTCCACTTCTCCTTTGGCAGTGGCCCGAAAGCCAATGAGTATAGGCCGTACAACTATCCGCGAAATTGCGTCGTGTACACTGGCACACATGACAACAATACCACTGTTGGCTGGTTCACAGGCGATGACGTTGAAGACAGCACTCAGAGCAAAGAAGAAAGGGACAGGGAAAAACAAGCAGCCCTGACATACCTGGGCACAAATGGCCGCGAGATAAATTGGGATTTCATCCGTTTGGCCCTGACGTCTGCCGCCGATACCGCGGTTATCCCTATGCAAGACATTCTGGGACTGGGCAGCGAAGCCAGGATGAACACCCCGGGCAAAGCCCAGGGAAACTGGTGTTGGCGACTCACACGCGATATGCTGACTGAAGAAGTCAAAAGCAGGCTGAAGAAACTAACTGCACTCTCCGGACGGTAACAACAACCTGATGGCTTTGCAGCAGAAGATTTGGAGCTTGCAGACACTGGCCGGGCGCTAGAAGCAACCCGGCCTGGTCATAACAGCCGGCGATAATGTGGTCTGGCAAATCTAGTATTATGTCAAATACAATCATTGATTATTACACCTCTTGATAGTATACTGTCATTATTCACAGAGGGGGAGGCACGTCATGAAATTATCTTGTCTTCAGGAGAACCTAAACAAGGGACTAAGCACGGTTGGGAGAGCTGTCGCCACCAGGTCAACTCTGCCTGTCACCCAGAATATCCTTGTGTCCGCTGAACAATCGCGTCTCAAGCTGGCAGCCACCAATCTGGAAATGGCTATCACGTGCTGGATTGGCGCCAAAGTGAAACAGAAGGGAGAGATAACTGTACCTGCTCGCCTGCTCAGCGACTTCGTCAATTCTCTGCCCAACGACTTGATTGAAATCAATCTTCCCGCCAATGGTCGCATCCTGGAGCTCAAGAGCGGCCATTTTCAAGCCCACATTCACGGCATAGATGCTGCGGATTTTCCACCTATCCCTCAGATAAACGATGGCCTAACTACCACCATTGGAGTACCCAGCCTCAGAGAAGGGATCGGGCAGGTCGTCTTTGCTGCTGCCACTGAGGAATCCCGCCCCGTATTAACCGGAATCAATACTGAGTTCGACGGTGACCAGCTCAACCTGGTGGCCGCCGACGGCTTCAGATTAGCCGTTCACAAGACAACTCTCAGCTCTCCAGTCAAGGGAAAAACCACGGTTATCATCCCGGCCAGGACTCTCAGTGAGCTCAGTCGTCTTCTTGGCGAGCAAGAGGAGCCTGTAGAAATCACTGTAAACGAGAAAAAGAGCCAGATCCTGTTCCGCCTCAAGGATGCCGAAATAGTCTCCCAGCTTATCCAAGGATCCTTCCCCAATTACTCTCAGGTTATCCCTCAAAGCTATACCACGCGAGCCGTCGTGGACGTCAATGAATTTCTGCGGGTTACTAAGATGTCCTCCATATTTGCTCGCGACGCCAGTGGTATAGTTCGTCTGGTGATTACCCCGGGTTCCGAGCTTACTCCCGGCAAGATTACTCTTTCCGCTCAGGCTGAAGAAGTCGGAGACAACGTCGGCGAGGTCGATGCCCTCACCGACGGAGAAGAGGCAAAAATCGCTTTCAACGTCAAATACCTATCAGATGTTCTATCTGTCCTTCCTCAAGCGCAGGTCGCTCTGGAAGTCACCACTCCCTCGAGCCCGGGCACTATCCGCCCCATAGGCGTAGACAACTATGTTCATGTGGTCATGCCTATGTTCGTCCAGTGGTAACTTGTTCAGTACTTGACGAGGATTTTCGAGGCGTCAAGAAACCAATAGATTGCATAATCGACTAAGCTAGGGCAAGCCCACAAACACTATCACTAACCCCGCTACTATCATTGCCACACCTAGAGCCAACAAACCGATCATCAGCTTCTTATTCATAAGAATGTAATCACATTTTGACAGTTGGCCCGTATGATACTAGAACGCCAGGCAAAAAGAAAGGACTGACGCCATACTCAATGGCGGTGCACAACATGTGAGCAATCGCGGATGCTACTCCGCCACAGGGAGAGTGAACGAAAAACGGCTTCCTCTTCCCGGCTTGCTCTGGACTGTGATTCTTCCGCCATGGGCTTCCACGAGCCGCCTGGCGATGGTAAGTCCCAGGCCACTACCTCCAGTGGCTCTGGCACGAGATTTGTCCACTCTATAGAAGCGCTCGAAAATGTGAGGTAAATCCTCAGCAGGAATGCCTTCGCCAGTATCGGACACACTGACCTCTACCCATCTACCTCCTCCGCTAGTGGCCACGCCAGCAGCCACGTTAATAGCCCCTCCCCTCAGAGTATGAGCCACCGCATTTTCCAGAAGGTTATGCAGTACCTGGTTGATTCGTTGCCAGTCAATATTAACCAGCGGCAGATCGTCGGGCAAATCGAGGAACAGCGATATCTCCTTTCCCGCCAGCTGCGGCTGCCAGGGAGGTACTGCCTGCCTCACCAGTTTGGTGATATCTTCCGCCTGAAAAACCAGCTTAAGTTCGCCAGCTTCAGCGAGACTTAGCTCCTGGAGTTCATTGACCAGTCGCGAAAGTAGAGATGCCTCTTCATTCAGCGAGCGAATGGCTGCGGCGTCTGGCTCTACCACTCCATCACGAATAGCCTCTAAATAGCCCTGAATATTCGAGAGGGGCGTCCTCAGTTCATGAGCAACATCAGCAACCATATTTCGTCGCAGCTGTTCAGCGTACTCCAGGTCACCTGCCATGGAATTAAACGCTTGAGCCAGCGCTGCAACTTCGCCCTCGCCTCGTACGCGCACCCTCTGGGACAACTCTCCATGCCCTAATCGTCTGGCAGCCTTGGAAAGGGCGCCGATCGGCGATGTTATTCTACGCGACAAAACAAAAGTCAGTATCAAAGCGATAGCGATTGCCACCGAGCCTCCCAAGAGAAGAGAGCGATTGATTGACGCAGACAGCCTCAGGAAGGGAGCAACATACGGCTCTGCCTGCGGGTCAGCTATGATATAGACATCTCCCAAGAACTGCGCTCCCAGAAACATCTCGACAGGACTCTCTGATGAATCAGTGTAGTTTGTCCCCAAGAGTTCTGTTTTTGAATCGCCCACCACCGTCCCATTGGCAGCCACCAATATGATACGTGTCCCTGAGACGCGCGCTGTGTCTTCAACCACAGTTTGGACACTCTCCCAGCTTCGCCCCTTCCAATAGAAGAGATATAGCCTGGATAGTATTTGATCGGAACGATATTGCGCACTTATTGTCTTGTAGTATTCCATTTCATCAGCGATGCGCTCGCTAACGAAGAAATATATGGTGACGACGGTCACCAGGATTATGACCGCGAAAGTCAATGACAGCCGGAACCACAACCGGTGTGTCACTGTTCCCCTCCCGCAAACTTATAGCCAACTCCGTATACCGTCTTTATATACTTAGGACGGCCGGGGTCTGGCTCCACTTTCCGGCGTAGGTTGAGTATGTGAACATCGATGGTGCGGTCGAATCCTTCAAAATCATAGCCCAGAGCCTCTTCAATGAGATTTGCGCGACTGAAGACCCTGCCTGGCTCTTTAGCGAGAACTCCCAGTAGCTTAAATTCAACGCTGGTCAAGCCCAGCGGTCTATCTGCAAGCCACGCTTCATGTGTCGTGAAGTTCATGGTGAGTTCACCACTCTTAATCTCTTCAGGACCGCGTTCTCCCGGGAGACGTCTCAGCACCGCCCGCACGCGAGCTGCCAGTTCCTTCGGGCTAAAAGGCTTGGTAACGTAGTCATCGGCTCCTAGGTCCAAACCTGCCAGCTTGTCCCGGTCAGTAGTCCTGGCCGTAAGCATAATAATTGGCACGTCGGATTCACGTCTTAACGAGCGGCACACCTCCAATCCATCGATGTCCGGCAGCATGAGGTCAAGAACAATTAAATCGGGGTAGTTTTCACGAGCCTGACGTAGAGCTTCTACCCCGTCATAGGCAGTTAGAACCTGATACCCGTCCCGGTCCAAATACAGCCTGACCAGTTCCACAGTCTTCATGTCGTCATCAACTACCAGAACTTTTTTACCTGCCATCCCTAGCCTCCTGAGGATTTCTTCCAGCCCTATTATTTTATACCAAAAATGTTAAGAAATTGATATGAACAATTTCTTTCATGATGCTGTTAACCGCAGCATTCCATGATTGACATCATCAATATTGGCGCACTATAATCCTTTCGGGAACGGGACATACGACACGAAAATGGAATCACCGCCAGCCACTACCCACAAAGGGCGGTGTATTGTTCCTTTATCTCAGCGGTGGCGCCCGTTTCAGCACAGGTCCTGAATTGGGACATGTGTACCTCGCGTCCCGTGGACGTGGGGTTTTTGTTTCCCTGCAACATGAGCAAAGATTTTCGGGCAGGCTCTCACCCGAACCACTGTAGTGAGCCCCGCAGGGCAAGATGCATACCTTATGGGTAGAGGAGATTCGAAGTGACGAATGAAATTGCCGAAGGCCAGAATAGAAGCTCCAGCATGGAGCGACTGCGTAAGCTGCGAAAGTCCATCGCCGAAAAGGAATTAGACGCCCTCTTGATCTCCCAACCGGAGAACCTTCGCTATCTTTCTGGGTTTACAGGCTCCGGTTGGCTGCTCATTTCGAAACAGAATACTATTCTGGCCGTTGACTTCCTCTACGAAGAGCAAGCCAAGATAGAGTCGCCAGGCTTTGAGATTATACGGATCAAGCAGGAGTTACACGGCTGGCTTCCCGGTTTGGTCTCTGATCTGGGATGGCACAAACTGGGCTTCGAGGCAAATCTCGTTTCTTATGATAGTCATAATAGGCTCAGCGCGGCAATAACAGCCAGACAAATTAATCTTGAGCTTGTTCCTGCCGCCGGCATAGTAGAACAGCTTCGTTCCATAAAAGGGCCCGAAGAGCTGGTGTTAATCACAAAAGCAGCACGGCTAGCCGACGCCGCTTTCGAACAGGCAAACAAGATGATTCGCCCTGGCGTGACCGAGAAGGAGATAGCCTGGGAGATAGAAACAATCCTACGCCAAAAAGGCAGTGAAGGAGTACCTTTTGAAATCATCGTAGCTTCAGGCCCCAATGCAGCTCTGCCTCATGCTCGACCTACAGAGAAGGCAATTCGCTCCGGTGAGCCGGTGTTGATCGACATGGGGGCCAGAATCGATGGTTATTGCAGCGACCTTAGTCGCACGTTATTCCTAGGCAGAGCAAACAAAACCTTTCAGGAAATCTACGATGTAGTGCTCAAGGCACAGGCCAGCGCTATAGAAGGGACTACATCAGAAATGACTGCTTCTCAGGCAGACCGATTGGCCCGAACAGTTATTGACCAAGCCGGCTATGGAGATGCCTTCGGGCATGGTCTGGGACACGGCGTCGGGCTAGCCGTACATGAATTTCCCAGGCTTGGTCTCAGTTCCTCTGATTCACTTGCCGATGGCATGGTGTTTACCCTGGAACCGGGAATTTACCTTGCAGGACAAGGTGGTGTTAGAATAGAGGACATGGCAGTTCTGGAAAACGGGAGACTTAGGGTGCTCAGCAAGGCAGAAAAATAGTCTTCAGCCGGAAGTCTCTGTGACCAACAACAAGACTGGTGCTGAGGGCAGAACGCATAACCGGGAGGTTCCCAGATGATTGATGCCGGCGAATTGAGAAAGGGAGTCGTTATAGAACTAGGGGGCGACATATACCAGGTCCTAGAATACCAGCATGTCAAGATGCAACAGAGGCAACCAGTGGTTAAGTTGAAACTTCGTGGTGTTCGTAGCGGTAGTTTTGTCGAAAGGAATTTCCAGTCAGGGGACAAGATTGTAACGGTATTTCTGGAACATCGACCGGTTCAGTACCTTTATAAGGACGGCCACCTTTACTACTTCATGGACAACGAAACCTACGAGCAAATCGTGTTGACTACCGCTCAGGTAGGAGATGATACAAAATATCTGAAAGAAGGCCTGGCGTTGGAAATCGTGACCTGTAAGGGAGAGACAATAGCCGTAGAGCTGCCCGCTTCTGTGGAACTTCGGGTTACGGAGACAGAGCCTGGCTTCAAGGGAGATAGGGCCACAGCGGGCACCAAAGCAGCCAAACTGGAAACGGGAGTGACTATTCAGGTCCCTCTTTTCATCAATACCGGCGATCTCATCAAAGTCAATACGCGAACCGGGGCATACCAGGAGAAAGTTAGCTAAGACTCAGGTAGGCTAGTTGATAAGAGCTGATTTACATATCCATACCTGCTATTCCATAGACTCTCTTACACCTTTGGATAAGATAATCGAGCGGTGCCTCGAGTTGGCCATAAATTGTATTGCTGTCGCTGACCATAACACTATTGCCGGCGCTCTGAGGTTGAGGGAAATTGCGCCGTTCAAGGTAATCATTGCTGAAGAAATACTAACGCCCGCGGGCGAAATAATGGGGCTCTTTCTTACCGAAAGAATTTCCCAAGGATTATCTCCTCAGGAAACAATATCCAGAATCCGGAGCCAGGGCGGTCTGGTGGCTATTCCTCATCCATTTGGCAGGTCGCTGCCCTGGAATGCTCGCCCATTAACGTCGGTAGACATCTTGTCCCAGGTCGATATCGTTGAGACTTTCAATTCTCGCACGCCATTTTCTGGTAGTATCGCCAGAGCAGGGAGATTAGCCAGAGAGCACGGGAAAGTTGCCAGCGTCGGCAGCGACGCCCATACTCCGGGCGAAATTGGCCGAGCATATGTGGAAATGCCCGAATTCGATGGCCCCACCGACTTTCTGAACTCCCTGGCTCAAGGCAAAATATTCGGGCAGAGATCCAGTTATTTAGCTCATTTTGCCAGCACGTGGGCCAAGATAAGAAAACGGACACTTGGTGATTCCACACGGACTTCGCCATGAGCCTGGTATCCATTAGATTACTTCATCGGTGGACAGTTCTGGGCACCGGGAGAAAAAGTGAGTGTCAAGCTGTTCGAACACTGCTCACGCACAGGAGGAAGGGCGGAAGAGGCGAAGATAGAGAGTGCTTGCACTGGTTCGACGGAGCTAAGCATGTCAGACCGGCCTTGGAAATCCGTAGAAGAATACGTCGCCTGGTTAGAGAAGAAGCTGCAAAACTGGGCTAATCCGAACCACTCATTAACTCGGAATCGTATTCATCCCGGGCCTGAAAACGCGGTAAGATTCTTACGGTTGTCTCAGATTACCTAATCTCGCCTTCCGGTCTCACGGAAAATCCACACGAAGGCAGCAATAGCAACTATGGAGACAACGACGATGGCAATTAACCCTCCCCTGCCCAGTCTGCCGAATGCTTCCGCCGCGGTATAAGCTTGAACACTTACCCCAATCCAGCCCGGCACCCCCCCCATCATTTCATTTCTTCGCGGGCTTGCTAAGTATTTCGTCTATAATGCCATATTCTATTGCTTGTTCGGCGTTCAGATAAAAATCTCTGTCGGTGTCGTGGGCAATCTTCTCCACCGACTGCCCGGTGTGCTTGGCTATGATGTTACGTAGCATTTCCTGCATCCTCATGATTTCTCTGGCGGCAATTTCAATGTCCGCCGCCTGCCCTTGAGCGCCACCGACGGCCTGGTGCAAATGTATGGTCGAGTTCGGTAAAGCGTACCTCTTGCCTTTGCTCCCAGCGCACAAAAGCACGGTACCCATGCTGGCTGCCATACCAACACAGATGGTGGACACGGGGCAGCGAAGGATCTGCATGGTGTCATAAATAGCCAGGCCAGCGCTGATGATGCCACCGGGACAATGGACATAAAGGTTTATGTCTTTTTCCGGGTCTTCTCTCTCCAGATAGAGGAGCTGAGCAATAATAAGATTAGCTATCTGATCATTGATCGGCGTGCCCAAAAAAACGATTCTTTCCCTGAGCAATAGAGAATATATGTCAAAAATACGTTCGCCCCGGGCACTGGTCTCGGTTACCGTAGGAATTATCACTTGAGATTTTGTTTCCATCATTCCCCCTTTGTCATATTTTCACTCTTGCCAACTGCTATCTGTAATAACCGGTCCATGGTCTTCTGAGTACGCAGCGATTGTTCAATCGACTGCCGGATTTGGGGCAGCGAGAAGAACTCCCTCGCTTTTTCCTTGTCTTCAGAATCATTGGCGATCTCGCCTATCCTATTATCTACCTCTGAAGAACTAATTTCAATCTTTTCTTCTTCGGCCAATTTCCCCAGGACAAGACTCTCAGTAAGCCGTCTCTTTGCTATAGGACGCAGTTCCTGTCTAATTTCCTCCTCCTTCCTATTGGTTTTCTTGAGGTAATCGTTCAGTTCTCTAAAACCCAGGCGCTGTGCCTGGTTTCTGAGAAGTTCGTTAATTTCCTCGTCCTCCAGCACAGGCGGGTACTTCACTTCACTGATCTCCACCAGCCCGTCAAGCGCCTTCTGGCTCAACTCCAGCCGATTCCTCGCCCCAGCCTTAGCTTTTAAGTCGTCATTTACCTTCCTTTTCATATCCTCCAGATTGTCATATCCGGCACCCTTAGCTAACTCATCATTGAGCTCCGGCAACTGTTTCTCCTTTACCTCGGCAACAGTGACCTGAAAAGTGCCCTCCTTGCCACGCATTTCCTCAATCGGGTAATCAACGGGAACGGTCAAGCTGAAGCTCTTTTCTTTATTCCTCTCAGTGTCCTGTAACTGAGAGGCAAATCCTGGCACAGGTGAACGTGAATCTTTGTTCATCTCATACAATATGTTTTTATGATTCAACCACGGTTTGCCATCAACGCTGGCCTGGATATCTATAGCAACCAGGTCGCCGAGCTGAGCAGCGCGGTCTACAGGCACCCATGCTCCCTGTCTTTCCTGGAATTCATTCAAGGCAGCAGTAACTTCCTTTTCGCTGATTTCTGCCGGTGGAGTAGCCTCCAGTTTCAAGTCATGGTAATCGCCAAGCTTAATCTCAGGTTTCAGAGACACCACGGCTTTGAAGATTACAGGCTCAGTTTGACTAATCTTTATTTCCGGTCTGGCAATGGGCTCGAGTTTTTGAGATTCGACCGCCTGTCCGTAAAGCTGCGGTATCAGATGCTCCAGTGCTTCCTCCAGCAGATATCTCTTCCCTACATGTTGTTCCAGAATAGCCCGTGGCGCCTTGCCTTTGCGGAAACCGGGTACAGACACCTCATTCACCAGATGACGATAAGCCTCATCCAGTGATTTATCCAACTCACCAGCTTCAGCCTCTATATTAAGAGCTATCCGGCAATTCTCCAGACTTTCCGTGCTTACCTTCATATCTCATTCCTTATCATTGTGATGAAGAACTTCGTGTTTTAGCTTGATGTTCAATTCATCGAGCTGTCGCTTGTCAACGTAAGAGGGGCTATCCAGCATCACATCAACGGCATTCTGATTCTTAGGAAAAGCAATGACCTCCCTGATACTCCGCTCTCTCGCCAACAACATCACCAGGCGGTCCAATCCTATGGCGATGCCTCCGTGAGGCGGCGCGCCATATTCCAGTGCCTCCAGGAAACCTCCAAATCGGCTTTCCGTCTCCTCCTTGCTATAACCGAGGAGTCCAAATATTTCTTCCTGGAACTGACGATTGTGAATCCTGATGCTGCCACTACCGAGTTCAGAACCGTTGCAGACCACATCATAGTGTTGACCGCGGACTTTGGCCGGTTCCCTACCCAGAAGCGCCGTGTCTTCCCAGCGAGGGGCAGTAAACGGATGGTGCATCGGTTCCCATCGATGCTCACCTTCGTTCCACTCCAGAAACGGAAAATCGACCACGAAAGCAAAACCCAGCAGGTTGGCATCAGCCAAGCTGAGCCGGTGCGCCATCTCGCGCCTCAATTCATCAAGTGTCTTATTGACTACACCTGGCCTATCAGCCACGATGAGCAGAAGGTCGCCAGGTTTCGCCCCGAATCTACCGGCTATTTCCTCCAGCTGGCCAGGAGTCACATATTTGGCGGCCGCTGATTTCACCTCATTGAGGCTTATTGATTCACCCGTAAAGGCCATCGTCATTAAACCCCGGGCACCACAATCCTTGGCAAACCCAATCAGTTCATCGAGTTGATGCCGGGTATAATGACCACAACCCGGGACACATATTCCTTTCACCTTGCCGTTGTCCTCGAGGGCCGAACGAAAAACCTGAAACTCTGTGCTGGCAGCGATATCAGACATATCCTTGATCTCCAAGCCGAACCTGATGTCCGGTTTATCTGTGCCGTATCTTTCCATAGCTTCCTTGTAGGAGAGGCGCGGAAAGGGCTCCGGTAATCGCATACCGGGCTTCACCGCCTTCACAAGGGATGTGAAAAGTTCCTCCATTAGCCGCAGTATATCTACCGCCTCAACAAAGCTCATCTCCAGGTCAAGCTGGGTGAACTCGGGCTGGCGATCCGCTCTTAGGTCTTCATCCCTGAAACAACGAGCTATCTGAAAGTACTTATCAAACCCGGCTACCATCAGGATTTGCTTGAGCTGCTGTGGGGATTGAGGCAAAGCATAAAACTTGCCGGGATTGATACGGCTGGGCACGAGGTAGTCACGAGCTCCCTCTGGTGTGCTCTTAATCAAACAAGGTGTCTCGATTTCCGCAAAGCCCTTAACATCCAGAAAATCACGGATGAACTTTATCACTCTGTGGCGCAGGATGAGATTGTCCGTCATCCTGGGCCTTCTCAGATAGAGGTAGCGGTTCTTGAGACACAACGTTTCCTCCACCTCTGTGTCCTCATTTATGTAGAAAGGCGGCGTTTTCGATGGATTAAGGATGACAGTCCCGGTGGCGGTCACTTCGATGTTTCCAGTAGCCAGTTTGGGATTTTCCGTCCCCTTGGGGCGGAGAGCAACTTCACCGGTAACCTGAATTACATACTCACTCCGGAGCGAACCAGCTACCTCGTATGCCTCTTGTGATACCTGGGCATTGAATACTACCTGGACCACACCATCCCGGTCACGCAGGTCAATGAATACCTTCCCGCCATGGTCGCGACGCCGGTGCACCCAGCCCGCCAGGGTTACCTTCTGTCCGGTATCCTTTTCCCTTAATTGGCCGCAGTTATGGTTTTTGAGCAAAGATAGTCTCCTTTTCGGGATTGGCAATTATAGCCTATAAAAGAGGGCCTTTCAATTGAATAAAGAAGCTACCGCCCTGCCAGTTCCCGAAGGACGGCCAGCACCTCTTTCTTGGGCAGGTCACTACGAATTACTGCTTGCCCGATATCCTGCAACAGCACCCAGCGAATCTCCTTCCCTTTCATCTTCTTGTCGAGTTCCATGGCACTGGTTACCTCGGCAAGGCTCAACTTGAGATTGCTTCGCTGTCTGCCACGCCTTTGGCTCGCAGCTTCGGCTCGTAATGACGTGGGTAGGCCGAATTTTTGCAGTAGGGCTTGCTGGCGCTCCACTGCCGCTGCAGGCAAAAACCCCAATCGTTGACTGAGTTTAGCGGCCCCCACCATGCCAATGGCCACCGCTTCCCCGTGAAGAAACCGCTTATACCGGGTAGCCGCCTCCAGGCCGTGAGCTACGGTATGCCCATAATTTAAGATGGTGCGCTTGCCTTCCCTTTCTTTTTCGTCCTGGCTGACGACCTGAGCCTTAATAGCAGCACTGCGGGCAATAGCTCGGGCAAGCAACTTCGGCTCTAGCTTTGCCAGTTTACTAACGTTGCTCTCCAGAAACTCAAAAAACTCCTCGTCTAGAATCAAGCCGTGTTTGACGATTTCAGCCCAGCCTGAAGTCAACTCACGCTCAGGGAGGGTGTTCAGAGTCTCGGGGTCAGCCAAAACCAGATTAGGCTGATAGAAGGCACCAACGAGATTTTTCCCCTTCGCATGATTAATTCCAACCTTGCCCCCGATGCTGGCATCAACCATAGCCACCAAACTGGTCGGCGCCTGCACCCAGGGCATGCCCCTTAAGAAGGTCGCCGCCACAAAACCCGCCAGGTCGCCTACCATTCCGCCACCTAAGGCGACGATAATATCATCTCTCTCCGCTCGATGCTCGACCAGGAAGTCGTATATCTTGACAGCATGATCCATGCTCTTCGTTTCTTCACCGGGCGGCATTACAGAAGAATTGACCGCAAAGCCGGCCTCTTTCAGGATTCTCTCAACCGTGTCGCCGTAGATAGAAAAGACGTTCTCGTCGCTAATTATGGTGGCTGTGCCGGATAAACCAGCTTGCTTCATCTTTTCACCAAGCTTGTTCAATAACCCGTAGCCAACAAAGACAGGATAACTTTGCGTCTTAGTCTGCACCACGCAGGCAACGTCATCATTAGCCTTTAGCCGCGAGCCTGATTTCCTCTCCCTTGACGGGAGAGGATTAGGGTGAGGGTGAGTGCCACTAAGCAATCTCCAGGCCCTTACTACCTCCTCTGCTACTTCATCGATACTTAAGTCGTCGGTGTGAATAGTCCAATCAGCCTTGGCATAGTGGGGTTGTCGGGAGGCTTTAAGCTGCCTGATGCGCTCCAGCGGATCATCGACCGCCAGAAGAGGGCGAACCTCCGTCTTAGGACTTCGGGCGGCCGCACGGAATAGGCGTTCATAGATTGTCTCAGGTTTGGCCTCCAGGCAAAAGATTAAGCCTGTCCTGGCAAGCAATTCATAATTTTGGGGGTCAACTATGGCACCACCGCCAATAGCTATAACTGTCTGTCTCTTCTGACAGGCCCTTCTAATCGCCTCGCGTTCCAATTCCCTGAACCTGCCCTCCCCATCCTGGCGAAAAATCTCGGCGACAGGTTTGGCTGTCCGTCTGGCTATCTCTTCGTCGGTATCCAGATAATCCCAGTTCAACCTCCGGGCTGCCTCTTTGGCTACCAGAGATTTACCGGTGCCTGAGAAACCTGTAATAACGAGGTTGTCTATTCGCCTGTCCACGTCCGGTTATAGATGTCAGTATATTGAAAAACGTGAAATAGAGCAAGAACCGCATTTGCAGGCCGCGATTATCAATTACCGAATGCTGCTGCCAGCCCTTTGTTCATTTTGTCATTGCGAGCGACCTGCCCGTCAGGCCTTGGCAGGCGGGAGCGGGCAATCTCCCGACCTGCCACCGCTGCTTCGTCGCCTTCGGTTTCTCTATAGTGCACCCGGGCTTCTGCACCATGTTTCCGAAGCGTGACAGAGGAATCTTGCCCTCACAATCTCCAAAAAAGTCCCCCCGATGATATGAACTGGTAACACTAGTTGACAAATTCTCGAGGGCGGGTTACCATATAAGTTCAGACTAGCTGCGCGAAAGCGCAATCCCTTTGTCTGTCCGAGAGAGAGTGATGTTCATATTCGTGACGCTGGTTCTGGAAATCGGTATCGGAGCCGTGACCGGCATCTGTCCCTGAGCCCGGCCGGCTTCCCTGCGAATGCCGGCAAATTGTAAAGAAAGCTCTGAACAATTTTTTGTTGCAGGTTTACTTAACAGGATTTTAATACTCTTAGTGTATTCTTAAAGATAAAACAACATAAAAAAAGGGAGGTGATGCCTATCGAGTGAGAGTACGGAGAACCAAACTATAGGTCGAAAGAATTCAGTTAAGGAGGTTTGAATGAGTAAGATGTTTTCAAAAATGGGCTGGATAATCGTGGCAGTCCTCTGCCTTTCTCTTGTTGTATTTCCAGCCTGTACAGGTGACGGCGGCGGTAGCGAGCCGATTCCATACTTGCACGACGGCCAGTTTATCCAGCAGACCATCGGAGAAGTCGACTCCCTCGATCCTGCCTGGGGCTATGACACGGCCAGCGGCGAGCAGACGGATTATATTTATGACACACTCCTCTCCTACGACCAAGAAAGCACAACCGACTTCATAACGGGTCTGGCTACCAATTGGACAGAAGTGAGTACCACGGCGATGAAGTTCCATATCGCCTCAGGCATCACCTTCCACGAGGGTGGCAACCTGACGGCCGAAGATGTCGAATACACCTTCGAGCGGGCGCTGGTTCAGGACAGGGCCGGTGGGCCTACCTGGATGTTCAACTACCCGCTGTTGGGCAAATTCCGCACCCGCAGTGCTGGAAACATCACGGTCACTGGTGCAGAGATCGACGCAGCCGTGGAAATTGTTGACACCGACTGGGTGCAGTTCAACTTCGCGTTCGAGTTCCCGGCGATCCAGTGGAAGCAGATCCTGGTCCAGTCCTGGGGCTCCATCCTCGACAAGGAATGGTGCGTGGCTAACGGAGAGTGGGACGGCGACCTGTCGGGAGAGGGATGGAAAGCCTACAACAACCCGGACAAACAGGACAGTTACCTCTACAACCATGCCAACGGCACCGGGCCCTGGAAACTCGACCTGTGGGAAGCTGGCGAGTACATCAGGCTCATAGCCAATGACGACTACTGGCGCGGCGCCCCGCCCTTCGACACGGTCATCACCCAGTGGGTAGATGAATGGAGTTCCCGAAAGCTGACGCTCCTGAACGGCGACGCCGACCATGTCTACGTGCCGAGAGCGTACATCGGTGAGTTGCTCGATATTGACGACCTTCTCAAAATCTCCGCCCTACCCGAGCTTTCCAATGACTGCCTGTTCTTCAACATGAACATCGACCCCGAGAGCGACCTGATTGGCAGTGGCATGCTTGACGGCGAGGGCATCCCGTCGGACTTCTTCACCGACATACACGTCCGCAAGGGCTTCTCCCTGGCCTTCGACTACGACACGTACCTTGCCGATGCCCTGCTGGGCGAGGGTACCATGCTCGGTTCGCCGCTCGTCAACGGTCTTGCGGGCTACGACCCTGATCTCCCCAAGTACGAGCAGGACCTAGTCGAAGCTGCGGCAGAACTAGACCTGGCCTGGGGCGGCAACCTCACAAGCTTGGGCTTCAAGTTCACCATGGTCTACAACAGCGGCAATATACCGCGCAAGACCGCCTGTGAGATCCTGGCCGAGGCCCTGTACAGCATCAACCCCCTGTACCAGGTCAGCATCCTGCCCATGGCATGGCCGACCATTCTGGACAACATCTTCACCGAGACAGAGACCTCCAAGGGACCTCTGCCCCTGTTCCAGATAGGGTGGATAGCCGACTACCCCGACGCGGACAACTTCATCACTCCTTTCATGTTCAGCGAGGGTGACTTCGCCTACTTCCAGGACTATGGCTCGCCTACAGTCGACGCAATGATCGAGGCGGCCAGATTTATGGCCAATGGGCCTGCCAGGGATGCGGCGTACGCGGACATCCACAACGCTTACCACGACGACCCAGGTGGAATCATGCTGGCCCAGCCGCTGGGCAGGCGGTTCTTCACCAAGTACATATCAGGCTTCTACTTCAACCCGACAATTCCCGGCACTCCGGGCCCCCTGTACGAGATGAGCAAGTCGGAATCATAAGCAGGGACAATGTTGAAGTGCGCCTTGTGTGCACAGTGAGATAAGCCGAGAGACCCCCGCTTGCAGGCGGGGGTCTCTCTATGGTATAAAGGTGTGCCGTGGAACTCAGAGCTTACATCGCCCGCCGGTTGCTTCTCCTTATCCCCGTGCTGTTCGGGGTAACCGTGTTCATCTTCGCCATCACCATGTTCTTCTCCCCAACAGAGCGGGCGACTCTCTACGTCACCAGTCCGCAGGGGATGCGGGACCTGCCGTCTATCATAGAGCAGTACGGCCTCGACAGGCCATTCTTCGTACAGTACGGCACCTGGCTCAATCAGGTATTTCACGGTAATCTGGGCTGGTCAAACGTGGTTTCGATGCCCGTCGGGCGGGCCATCTTTCATTATCTGCCCGCTACGCTGGAGCTGGCCATATTCGCCACGCCGATTATCATTCTAACCGGCATCTTCTTCGGCAGTAGGGCCGCCGCCCACAAGGACAAGCCCGTTGACCATGCCACACGGGTAGTCGCCATCCTGGGATGGTCGCTGCCCACCTTCTGGCTGGGGCTGCTACTGATGATGATTTTCTACGGTTATTTCCGCGGCTTGTTGCCGCCGGGCCGACTAAGCAGCGCGATGGAAATCATGGTCACTTCGGGGGACTTCATCCGCTACACCCGCATCAACACCCTCGACGCCATCCTCAATCTGAACGGGCCGGTCCTCCTGGATGCCTTGAGGCATCTTATTCTGCCGGTAATCACCATTTCCACGGTCAACGTGGCCTTCATTATGAGGCTGATGCGCTCCAGCATGCTGGAGTCTCTGGGCAAGGGCTACATTCTCACCGCCAGGGCCAAGGGTGTTCAGGAGAAACTGGTTATCAGTAAGCATGCCCGCCGTAATGCCCTCATCCCGGTGATAACCGTATCGGGCTATCTATTTGCCGCCCTGGCCGGCGGCGCTGTCATTACCGAGACCATTTTCAGCTTCAAAGGCATGGGCTGGTGGGCCTCGCAGTCGGCGCTCCGCCTGGACATATCATCGGTGCTGGGCTTCGCCCTGTTCATGGCCGTCATGTTTGTCCTGGTCAACCTGGTGGTGGATATCCTCTACACCCGCGTCGACCCGCGGGTCAGGCTAGGAGGAGGAGTGCAGTGAGCAGCTGGAAGCTCATGCTGCGCCAGATTGTCAGGAACCCGCTCTCTCTGGCCGGCGTCATAATAATCTTCATCTTTATCACACTCGCCATCTTCGCTCCTCTTATCGCTCCGGTGCCTGAGGGTCATCGAGATCCCTATCTGATACCCCACGACGGTTACTCGATTACGCCACAGCCTCCCAGTGAGGAGCACATCTTCGGCACCACCCAGGGGCAGTACGATATCTTTTACGGCTGTATCTGGGGCGCCCGCACTGCGTTCCGGGTAGCCTTCTTAGTCATGGCCATCACGATTCTCATCGGCCTCGTCTTGGGGAGCCTGTCAGGCTACTTCGGGGGGAAGATTGATGAAGTCATCATGCGCATCACCGACGTTTTCCTGGCTTTTCCGGCCCTCATTCTGGCCATGGCAATCGTCGCTTCCATAGGGCCCAGCATCAACACCGTTATTATCGCTCTTTGCGTTGTGTGGTGGCCCTCCTACGCGCGTCTTATCCGTGGCGACATACTCGCGCTGCGCGAAGAGGACTATGTCGAGGCTTCTCGGGGCCTCGGTGCTTCAAGCGCCAGAGTCATACTGCGGCACGTCCTGCCCAACGCCATCTACCCCACGCTTATCATGGCTTCGCTTGACATAGGGGCGGTGGTCCTCTCAGCGGCGGCACTGAGCTTTCTGGGCCTGGGCGCTCCCGAAGGATATGCCGACTGGGGGCAGATGACCGAGTTTGCCCGCAACTGGATCGTAGGACCGCAGAATGACCCCTTGAAATACTGGTACGCGGTAATCACGCCCGGCGTGTTCATCCTGTTCTTTGTGCTGGGCTGGAACCTTCTGGGCGATGCATTCAGGGATATCTTTGATCCGAGGTTGGCCAGACGCTAAGATGAAAGACCTTATCAAGATAAGAGACCTCGCAGTCAGGTTCTATACGTATGAAGGGATAGTCTACGCCATTGACGACCTGGACCTGGAAATAAGGCAGGGAGAAACGTTGGGAATAGTGGGTGAGACCGGTTCGGGAAAGACAATGACCGCCCTGGCTATCCTCCGCCTCATCCCCTATCCCGGCAAGATAGAATCGGGGAGCATTCTCTTCTTCGACAAAAGCATCGACCAGGAACTCGAATTGCTGAAATTGAGGGATGACAGGATGAGGTCCATCCGCGGCAACAGGATATCCATGGTCTTTCAGGAGCCCGGTGCTGCCTTGAACCCGGTCTATACCATCGGTGACCAGATTTCGGAAGTCTTTCTGCTTCACCGCCGCCGGGAGCTGGCCCAGCGGGCCAAACAGCGGCTGGACAGTTTGCTCAGCGATGGAAACGGCCTGGCCGCCGGTGTGAAGAGACCTTTCTGGGGGTGGCAGAGAAGGATTTACGACAAGATAGCCAAGGAGTCTCATGCTTTTGAGCCCCGCCTGTTGGGCCGCCTTCCGCTGTTCAGGCGCCTTCTCTGGCGGATGGGATACGAGGCCAAGTTGCTCACGGTTGATATGTTGAAGGATGTGGAAATCCCCGACGCCGCTCGGGTGGCTGTTCAGTACCCTCATCAGCTCTCCGGCGGAATGAAACAGCGGGCGGTGATTGCCATGGCGCTGGCCTGTTCTCCGGAGCTTCTCATCGCCGATGAACCCACTACCTCGCTTGATGTCACCATTCAGGCACAGATGCTGGAACTCTTCCGGCGCATCAAGGTGGATAAGGGAGCTTCCATTCTTTTCATTACTCATAACCTGGGGGTGGCTTCCGAAGTTTGCGACCGGGTGGCGGTTATGTACGCCGGAAGGCTTTGCGAAGTAGCTCCAGTCGGGGAAATGTTCGTCCACCCCTTGCATCCTTACACCAAGGCTTTGCTGAATGCTGTGCCCATGCCCGGCAAGAAACTGGAGACTATCCCGGGCGTTCTGGCCGACGCCTTGAATCCCCCGCCGGGCTGTCGCTTTCACCCGCGGTGCCCGAGCGCCATGCCGATTTGCGGGCAAGAGAGAGCCAAACTGAAAGAGGTCTCCAAGGACCACATGGTGGCCTGTCATCTGTACTAATTATGGATACTTTAGTTGATATCAAGAAGCTGAAGAAACACTTTCCAATATTGGGGGGCGTCTTCAGGAGACCGGTGGGAATGGTCAAAGCCCTTGATGGCGTCAGTCTGGCGATCAGGAGAGGGCAATGGCTGGGACTGGTCGGCGAATCAGGCTGTGGCAAGACGACACTGGCCAAAACAGTTATCCGCCTCTGGAAACCAACCAGCGGCCATATTTACTTCGATGTCCCCGATGAGACGAAGGCGTTAATAGAGGAGTTAGAGTCGCAGGGCAAGAACGGCAGCAAGCTCAACTACCTTCTCAATGAAAATGACCTGGCGACCTTTTCCGGCAACAGGCTGCGCTCATTGCGCCGCCGTGCCCAGCTTGTCCATCAGGACCCGTTTACCTCTCTGGACCCGCGCATGAAGATAAAGAGCACGGTCGGTGAGCCGCTGAGGATACATCATGTCCTATCTGGAGAGGCAGCACGGAGTGCCGTCAAGGAGCTGCTGGAGAGGGTTGGCTTGAGCGCCGGACAACTGGAGCGTTATCCCCACCAATTCAGCGGCGGCCAGCGCCAGCGTATCGCCATCGCTCGTGCCCTGGCTACCAAACCGGAGTTTATCGCCTTTGACGAACCGACTTCTGCTCTGGACGTCTCTGTCCAGGCCCAGATTCTCAACCTTCTGAAGGACCTCAAGAAAGAGTTCGGTCTTACCTACCTCTACATCACCCATGAGCTCTTAATCGCGGAGAGCGTCTGCGATTATATCGCCGTGATGTACCTGGGCAAGGTGGTAGAGATGGGCAGGCCGGAGGAGATATTTCACTCGCCACGTCACCCATACTCCCAGTCCTTGATAGCGGCGACGCCAGTCCCTGACCCCAGCAGAAGGGTCGGCCGCATTGTCCTGCCAGGTGAAGTACCCAGTCCAGCCAACCCACCACCCGGCTGCGCTTTTCACCCCAGATGTTCCCGGGCAAGCGACGAGTGCCGCGAACTTGCGCCGGAGCTCAGGCCTGTCAGCAGCGACCACTACGTCGCGTGCTTTCACCCTCTGTAGACTGGTAACCCTCTTCCGGATTCGTTTGTTCACCTGACGCGAATCCATGTTATACTTAGCGGATTCGGCTGCGAACTCGCCGGTGAAAAGAGCCATGATTATAAAGATGCTGGTGGTCGGTTCTTTCGCAGCCAACTGCTATATCGTCGGTTCATCCACAACCAAACAGGGTATGATTATCGACCCCGGTGCTGAAGCTGACACTATTTTGAAAACGGTGCGACAAACGGGACTATCCATAGCCATAATCGTGATAACCCATGCCCATATAGACCACGTCGGCGCCCTTCGCGAAGTTCAACAAAACACCGGTGCCCAGTTTGCCATTCACGAGGCAGAAAAAGGGTTAGCGTTCTCCGCGCCCATACGTATGCTGACTTCGCTTGGTATCTCTCCCGTCAAATCACCGCCCCGGCCGGACAGACTACTCAAAGACGGTGACCGCATAGACGTAGGCGATTTGTCCTTTGAAGTCCTCTATACCCCGGGGCATAGCGCCGGCGGGATCTGTCTTTCCGGGCACGGAGTGGTCTTCAGCGGCGACACCTTGTTCAATCTTGGCGTGGGCAGGACCGACTTTCCCGGAATGAGCCACGAACGTCTGATGAAGAGCATTCGTGAAAAACTTATGGTTCTGCCTGATGAAACCGTCGTCTACCCCGGCCACGGACCGTCCACAACTATTGGCGACGAACGCCGGGGAAATCCCTTCCTCCAGTGATTATCGACATTGGAGGCCCTATACATCACCTCTTTCGTATGTCGCCACGGAGTCCGCTCCGGGATACTAGTCGCTCAATCAAGAGAGGTCGCCTAGATAGTTACGGTAATTCGTCAGAGTCTCCTTCAAGTTATCTCCGCCGAATTTTTCCAGGCAAGCATCGGCCAGGACAATGGCTAACATGGCTTCGGCGATTACCCCGGCGGCCGGCACAACACAGATGTCGCTGCGCTCATAGTGAGCCTTGGCTGCCTTACCGCTGCCAAGGTCTATAGAACGTAAAGGCGTAGCCAACGTGGCAATAGGTTTGACTGCTCCCCTCACTGTTATATCTTCGCCGTTGCTTATACCACCTTCGATACCACCGGCACGGTTGGTGATATGTCGCCACGGCAGCTCCTCTGTTTTTCTACGCAGATTGGGCTCGATAACGTCGTGTGCCTGCGAGCCTTTGAGCCCGGCCAGAGCGAATCCCGCTCCGATTTCCACTCCTTTTACGGCATTGATGCTCATCATCGCCCGGGCAATCCTGCCGTCGAGACGACGGTCCCAATTAACATGGCTGCCCAGACCGACGGGAATACCAGTAGCTATCACCTCGAAAACACCCCCCAACGTGTCTCCATCAGCTTTGGCCTCATCAATGGCTGCCATCATCACCCTTCCCAGTTTGGCATTAGTACAACGGACTGGCGAGGTTTCTACCTGCTGCCAGTTTATGGGGCTCACTCTGCTCTGCTTCCAGTGATGCGGGCCAATCGCCACAGTGTGGCTGTGAATGGTAGTGCCCAACTCCTCCAGAAATCTTCGGGCTATGCCTCCCACAGCTACTCTGGCGGCTGTCTCCCGGGCACTGGCCCTTTCTATAATCACCCTGATATCTTTGAGCCCATATTTGGTCACTCCGGCCAGGTCGGCATGTCCCGGGCGGGGACAGGTTACAGGCTCAACCTCTTTCTCGACAGGCGCAACGCTCAACTCTTCCCGCCAGTTTTGCCAATCCCGATTCGTGATGAATAGAGCGATCGGGCTACCCATAGTGCGCCCATACCGAACGCCGGCCACAATCTCCGCCCTATCCTCTTCAATCTTCATGCGGGGCCCACGCCCGTAGCCCTGCTGGCGGCGCTTGAGCTCCTTGTTGATATATCCTTCCTCCAAAGGAAGGTCAGCCACCATCCCTTCCACTATGGCTACCAACCCCTTTCCGTGGGATTCTCCACCGGTAAGAAAGCGAAATTGCCCCATCAGCCTTGATACAGAAATAGAGGTTGTTGATAGTTGTGGTTTAAGATTTCCAGCAAAACTACATCCTGGGCACTCAACCCCGATATCCTCGCCTTTATGGCATCGACAAGCCCCAGCAGCGACCATAGTGTGAGCCTGGGTGGCTGGTAGTACTCCACTGTCCCACTTTCCAAGCCGGCCAGTTCGGTAGCCAAATCTATGGCTGTCTGCAAATCTCCCAGTTCATCAACCAAACCCAACTCTTTGGCTTCGGTACCGCTATAAAGCTGCCCCGTGGCCAGATTTCTGACTTCTTCCTTGCTCAGCCCTCTGCCCTCAGACACGACATCGACAAACTGCTCGTAATACTCGTCAATCATTCCCTGCATGATTTCCTGCTCCTCCGGCGTCATTTCCGTGAATCCCCGATACATGTCCTTATACTTGCCGCCCTTGAATACTTCTATCCGGATACCCAATTTCTCCAGAAGCTCTTCGATGTTTATTATTGCGGAGATGACCCCAATGCTCCCCGTCTGTGTGGTGGGAAGGGCGACAATCTTATCAGCCTGGGTTGAAATATAGTACCCGCCTGAGGCAGCCGTCCCTCCCATGCTCACCACGATAGGCATCGTTTCCTTGATTCTCTCTATCTCCAGCAGGATCTCCTGGCAGGGCTCTATCTCACCGCCGGGGCTTTCTACACGTAAAACAATCGCTTTGACGGATTTGTCTTTCTTCACTTTCGACAAATAGTATCTCATCAACCCCGGGGTAATGGTCGAGCTAGAGAGCGATGAATAATCCCCGGTGGTGATAGTTCCAGTCAGAGGAATTACAACCACCTTATCTGCCGCCGGCCTGCAAAGTAGGATAATTGGAGTCAGTATTGCCGCAAGCAATGCCAATATGCATACACTGATGATGATTGCCTTTTTCTTCACGCCTTTCCCCCTGCCAACGCTTCTTTAGCTTTGGTAAACATTATGTCCACCGGAGGTTCCCTTCCTGTCCACAGCTTGAACGAAGCCGCTCCCTGATATACTAACATAGCCAAGCCGCCAAGTATATTCGCTCCAGCCTTCTGTGCCAACTCCAGCAATGGCGTCATCCGGGGATTGTATACAACGTCATAAACCAGGACATTCTTAGGAATCACTTCGAAATTCAAAGGCGATTGTCCCTCTTGAGGACCGTCCTTCATTCCTAAGGTAGTGCAATGGACTATTAAATGGCAATCTTCAAGGGCCTTGCCGGATTCCAAGCTCTGCCACCGAAAAGCGCTGATATCCGGCTCCCGGTACTTGTGACCCGGTACAGTCCGCTCAACATACCTCGCCAGATTCTCGGCCAATGCCGTGGCGCGCTCAAAGACACCATCTGTAATGGATAGTGAGGCAGCTTTCCTCTGTGCCAGAATAAACCCGACTGCTCTAGCGACTCCACCAGCGCCCAATAGGACCACCCGTTTTCCTGCCGGGACAAAGTGCCCTTCTTTCTCTAGCGCCTCGGCAAAACCATACGCGTCGGTATTAGAGCCGACAAGCCTGTCATCCTTTTTGACTATAGTGTTGACAGCCCCGATGGAGCTTGCCAGGTCATCGATTTCGTCTAACAGAAGCAAAACCGTTTCCTTATGCGGCACAGTTACGTTGGCGCCAACATTTTGAGGCCCTCTCAAATCATTCACTACATTTCCAAGCTGGGCCGGCTCTCTCTCCCAGGCCTCATAGCAGATATCAAGATGATAGTAATCAAGAGCCGCCTGCTGGAAATAAGGAGAGATAGAATGCTTAAGGGGATAACCAATTAGACCGATGTATTTCGACATCGTTTAAGGTGCTCCGCTGTCATTCTGGCGGTGTCTATCGAGAAAACCCTGGAGGATAAGGGCCGCCGCTATGGCATCCACTCCGGCCTTAACAAAAGAACTGTGGCCTCTGGTTCCCCGTTTCGCCCTGGTCCGCAGTTTCGTCGCTCCATCACCGCCTCTCTTTAGCCGCTCCGCGGCTTTAGTAGAGAGTCGTTCGTCCCATAGCTGAATATCAAGCTGATTGAGACCCCGTTCCCTCGCCGCGCACGACAATCTGTCCACAAGACTCGCCACCTTGCCAGCCTGTTTACCCAATTCCCCGGTCAGGTGGCGGGGCAGACCAATTACAAGGCGCTCGGCTTTGTGCTGCTTCACAAGCCCCAGAACTTCATCTATCAGGGCACCATCATCTTTGCTGACAAGCACGGACAAGGGAGTAGCTAAGATGCCCTGAGGGTCGCTTATCGCCACCCCGGTCCTTCTATCTCCCACATCTAGTCCCAGGCTACGCATATCAAACCTTTTGAATCAGTTTATGGACTAATTTCAACGCTTCGTCAGTTTTGGCGGTATCTCTACCGCCAGCTTGAGCCATACCAGCCTTGCCACCACCACCCCCACCAGTAACCTTAGCTACTTGATTAATAATGTCGCCGGCATGAAACCCCTTGGCTATCAGGTCAGGAGTTACCATGGCCAAGAAGTTAGGCTTACCATTATAGACCGTGGCCAGGACAATCACGGCGCTCTTTAGCCTTTCCCGTAACATATCGCCCATTTCCCTCAGAGTAGGCACAGTCAACGATTGTACTCTGGCAACCAAAACTTTCACACCGCTGACCTCCTGTGCCTGGCCAAGCAAATCCTCGGCTATTCTGCGCGATAGCTCCCTTTCCAGCGCCAGCGCTCTCTTGCGCTCCACCTCCAGTTCATCAATGATGACCTTCACCTTGCCGGAAACCTCGTCCAGCGAACTTTCTATCTGCTTGGCCACATCTTCCAAGGCAGTTAGGCGAGACTCGATCAGAGATTCGGCTTTCCTGCCTGTTAGCGCCTCGATACGGTGCAATCCCGTGCCGATGCTGCTTTCATTGGTTATCATAAACATGCCGATTTGTCCCGTCGAACTCACATGAGTACCACCACAGAGTTCTTTGCTTATCGGCGGCTCACCGATTTCCAGCATCCGAACTTCATCTCCGTACTTCTCCTCGAACAAAGCGATAGCACCCTCAGCAACGGCCTGTGTGTAGGATAGTCTTCTTGACTTCACTTTCAGGTTCTGGCGTATCCATTCATTAACCTGTCTCTGAATTCCCTTGAGTTCTTCGTTGGTTATTGAAGCCATATGAGAGAAGTCGAATCTAAACCTGTCCGGCCCTACTAGAGATCCTTTCTGATAAACACGGCTGCCCAGAATCTGCCTCAGAGCAGCTTGGAGAAGATGAGTGGCCGTATGGTTGCAAGCAATATCCAGTCGGCGTTCTTGCTCGACTTCGGCTTCCACAGAGTCCTTCACTGATATCTGCCCTTCGACAACCTTCCCTAGATGGACTATGCGTTCCTTGCCCTTGACTGCATACCTCACAGTATCAGAAACCACGATCTTTCCCCTTTCGCCACGGATTTCCCCAATATCGCCTACCTGCCCACCCATCTCGCCATAGAAGGGTGTCGCACGCAATACCACCCGCACGTTCTGACCTTGACACGCAGAGTTCACTTGATCTTCCAGCGATTTGCCCTCAAGAAGTAAGGCCGCAACGGTAGAACGATGCTTAAGAGTTCTATCACCAACAAACTCGGGACCACCACGAGTGTACACAGCAGAAGCCTCGACCTTTAGGCCCACCGTTACACCTGCTTTCCGCGCTGCTCTAGCCCTTTTTCGCTGCTTCTCCATCTCAGCCTGAAAGCCTTCCCAGTCTATAGTCAGGCCTCTTTCTCGGGCAATCTCAGCGGTTAGCTCCGCGGGAAAGCCGTAGGTATCATAGAGCCTGAATATTTCGTCGCTTGTCAGTTCGTTTCTCCCCTGCGCTGAAGCTTCGCCAATCACCTTTTCCACCAGGTTAAGTCCAGAATCCAGCGTGGCAATGAACTTGCCTTCCTCAACTCTAATTACCTCGTCAATCAAGCTCTGGTTAGCGGTAAGCTCAGGATATATGTGGCTCATCGTACCAACGACAACTTCAGCCATCGCATTAAGAAAAGGGCCGTCCAATCCCAGTTTCCTGCCGAAGAGCGCAGCGCGCCTCAGTATTCGTCGCAATACATATCCTCTACCCTCGTTGGAAGGCATCACGCCGTCGGCGATAAGAAATGCAATGCCGCGTGAATGCTCGGCCACAATCCTGATTGCCCGGTCGGCATTCTCATCGCGACCATACGCTTTGTCAGATAAGCTGCAGATGTGGTCTATCAAAGGTGAGAACAGGTTTGTTTCATAAGGCGTTGACTTGCCCTGGATAACAGCCAGAGTCCTCTCGAGTCCCATGCCTGTATCAATGTTAGGCTTTGGCAAACGAGTGCGCTGTCCGTCCTTCCCCTGATTATATTGAGTAAATACCAGATTCCATATTTCCGAGAAGCGGCCGCACCCACAATTGGGCCCACATTCAGCCTTACCGCAGCCAAATTCCTCACCCAGGTCATAGTGAATTTCGCTGCACGGTCCGCACGGGCCGGAATCGCCTACGGGCCCCCAGAAATTATCCTCTGCACCGAATCGCAATATCTTACCGGCAGGAATGCCAATTTCTCGCCAGTAAGCGAAGGCATCGTCATCGTCGAGGTAGATGGTTATCCATAGCCGCTCCTCGGGCAGTTTCAAATATCTGCTGACGAACTCCCAGGCCCAGGCAATAGTTTCCTTCTTGAAATAATCACCGACACTGAAATTGCCCAGCATTTCGAAGAAGGTAAGATGCTTGCTATCGCCGACCGAATCTATATCAGTGGTGCGGAAACACTTCTGGCAGGAAGCTAATCGTGGGCCAGGTGGGGTCTCCAATCCCAGGTAATATGGCTTGATTTGTACCATGCCTGCGCTAGTCAATAGTAAAGTGGGGTCTTTATGAGGCACCAAGGAAGAGCTAGGTATGATCTTGTGTCCTCTGTTCTGAAAGAAACTCAGAAACGCTTGCCTAAGTTCGTCACCAGTCACTTACTAAATCAACTCCAATGTGTCCTGCGACCTTCTGGGACCTTCAGCAAACTCAGTTTGGACCAGAGCAGGTCCCCACGAAAACTGCAGAATTCTCATGGGATGACTTACCCGCTTTCTTGATTTTAGAAGTTGTTAGCTTTAATGTCAATCAGGGCATCATATACCCTTTGGAAGTTTTCGCCGCATCATATATAATACAGCGTCCCGGCCAATTGCTGATCAAAGACATGCTGCCAACTGCAAGCATTCAAGCCACGACCCGCGTTGAAAGGAGCGTAATATGATTTCGTTTAGCCCAACGGAAGAACAGCAAATGATCGTGAGCATGGCAAAACAGTTTGCCAATGATGAGATGCGCAAAATCTACCGGCAATGCGACGAGAGTGGCGAGATTCCCGACACTGTTATAGATACCGCTTGGAACATGGGATTTGTTTCCAGCGGCATACCTGAGGACTACGGTGGACCCGGTGGGGAGCATTCAGCCATCACAGGTTCGTTGATAGCAGAGGAGCTCGCCTGGGGCGATCTTTCAATGGCACTGCACATTCTGTGTCCGGCTCTGTTTGCCTATCCCATCCTCGAGATGGGTACTGAGAGGCAGAGAGAGAAATACTTGCCCCTTTTCGGTGGTGAGAGGTACAAGACAGCTACTGCTGCACTCATCGAGCCACGATTCGGTTTCGACCCTCACTCTCTGTCAACCGTTGTCCGACCTGACGGCGACGAATATGTTCTTAATGGCGGGAAGTGCTACGTGCCAATGGCTGCTGCAGCTGACTTGTTCCTTATCTACGCAGCAGAAAATGGCAACACTCAGGCTTTCGTCGTTGAAAAAGGTGCAACCGGCCTTGAAGTCGGTGAGCGGGAGAAGAATATGGGCATAAGAGCTCTGGCCACGTACGAGATTGGCTTGAAAGACTGCCGCATTCCTAAGGAGAACCGGTTGGGCGGTGAAAAGGGATGCGATTATAACCGTATCCTGAATCGGTCGCGCGTGGCACTCTCGGCAATGGCTGTAGGGGTAGCCAAAGCTGCCTTGGAATATTCAAGAGACTATGCCAAAGAGCGTGTTGCCTTTGGAGAGCCAATCGCTTCCCGTCAAGGAATTGCCTTCATGCTGGCAGAGATGGCAATTGAAATCGATGCCACCAGACTAATGACCTGGGAGGCCGCCTGGAAGTTGGATCGAAACGAAGATGCGACCAAAGAAGCATCCCTGGTAAAGGCGTACGCCGACGATATGGTTATGATGGCGACTGATCGTGCCGTGCAGATTCTGGGTGGACATGGTTATGTCCGCGAGCACCCTGTGGAGCTTTGGTTGAGGAATGGGCGCGGTTTTGTCACCTTTGACGGCATGGCTATAGTATAGAAGGAGGTACTGGATAATGATAGATTTTGAACTGACTCCCGAGCAAAAAGAAGCGGTGAAGGTAGCTCACCAGTTTGCCGAAGAGTTATTTCGGCCTATAAGCCGTCATTACGATGAACATGAACACGAAAGCCCTCAGGAACTCATTGACAAGACCTGGGGGGAAAGAAACAAAGGTACATTAGCCCTTGGTCTGGATGTTACAGCATCTCTCAGAATCGAAGAGCTGTGTTGGGGAGACGCGGGTCTTTTCTTGTGCGTTCCCGGTCCGGGACTTGGGGGTGCTGCTATCTTTGCCTCGGGCACAAAAGAGCAACTGCAGCGTTTTCTGGGCAATTTCAATGAAGGAGAACCGAAATGGGGAGCCATGGCGATGACAGAGCCCGGTTGCGGCTCAGACACTTCTGCCATCAGTACCACCGCTGTCCGTGACGGTCCCGAGTGGGTGCTCAATGGCGAGAAGATCTTTGTCACCTGGGGGAAGCGCGCCGCAGAGAATCCTGGCGGCCTAGTGGTAGTCTGGGCGACTGTGGACAAATCGGCAGGACGAGCCGGAATGAAATCCTTCGTGGTGCCAGCTGGAACTCCGGGAATGAGAGTGGAGAAGCTCGAGAAGAAGCTCGGGATCAGGGCCAGTGATACAGCTACTCTCATTTTCGACAATTGTCGTATTCCCTTTGAAAACATACTGGGCAGCCCGGAGGTTAAAAAGGTAGCCAGGAGCGAAACCAAAGGCTTCAAAGGCGCAATGGCAACATTCGATGCCACACGGCCTATCGTGGCTGCTATGGCCATTGGTGTCGGACGCGCCGCCCTCGATTTCGTTGAGGAAACAGTGGAGAAGGAAGGCGTCACGATACGCTATGGCGTACCCAAGCAGAAGCTCACTGCGCTAGAACGGGATATAATAGAAATGGAAGCAAATTTCAAAGCAGCCAAGCTGCTTACGCTACGAGCTCTCTGGATGATGAGCCAGCTTCAACCCAATAATCTGGAGGCATCGATGGCTAAGGCAAAAGCTGGCCTTGCCGTTACCAAAATCACTCAGAAAGCAGTCGAGATCATGGGACCGTTGGGCTATTCTCGAAAATACCTGTTGGAGAAGTGGATGCGGGATGCCAAAATAAATGACATCTTTGAAGGAACGGGTCAGATTAATATGCTCATCGTGGCCAGAAGGGTTCTCGACTACTCTAGAGACCAGCTCCGGTAAGGGGGAACCTGGCTACTTGCCCTTCTTGCTGTAGTCAGGGCACCAGATAGCATTCGGGCGTTCCGGGCGGTGACAAGCAGTCCTCCAGTTCCATTGACAGCTTTCACAGAGGACTATATTCATGCCCAGGCTCCTTCTAAGCTTCAGTTTGAGCTTGCTCAGCCAGGTGGGATTGCTTCGTTTGTTCACTTCGGCGGGAGTGGCGACGAGCGCCATAAGATTCACTAGATATCTTTAGACAGAGTCGCCAAAAATTCGGCGTTATTCTTCGTTTTGCCCAACCGTTCCAAGATTCTCTGCGTAGCTTCGCCGTGATTAGGTGAGTCGCTATCTATCATACTGATCACACGCCTGAGCAGCCACACTTGCTTCAAGGTATTTTCGTCCAGCAGAAGCTCCTCTCGCCTCGTGCCGCTCGGCATAATATCTATTGACGGAAAGATCCTTCGCTCGGCCAACTTCCTGTCGAGGTGGAGTTCCATATTGCCTGTTCCTTTAAACTCTTCATAGATGAGGTCATCCATGCGACTGCCGGTATCCACCAGGCAAGTGGCAATAATGGTCAGACTCCCTCCCTCCTCAAGGTTGCGAGCAGTACCAAAAAATCGCTTGGGAGGATGCAACGCTGTTGAATCAATGCCACCCGATAAGGTACGCCCACTAGGTGGCAAGGCCAAATTGTAAGCTCTCGTCAGCCTGGTGATCCCGTCAAGGAGTATGACCACATCTTTGCCCATTTCCACTAACCTTTTGGCTCTCTCCAACGCCAACTCCGCCACCCTAGTCTGGCTTTCTACCGGTTCGTCGAAAGTGGCAGCAATGACCTCGGCCTTAACTGACCTCTTCATATCAGTGACTTCTTCGGGTCTTTCCCCGATAAGGCAAACCATAAGGTGAATATCCTCGTACTTAGCGGCTGCCGCGTTGGCAATCTTTTGAAGAAGCACAGTCTTGCCTGCCTTAGGCGGCGATACGATAAGACCTCTCTGCCCCCGGCCTATAGGTGCCACCAGATTGATCAGACGAGTGGATAACTCATCTGATGTTGTCTCTAGATCAATGAGCTTATCTGCAAAAGTGGGCGTCAACGAACCGAAATTGCGGCGCGTCCTCCCTAATTCAGGGTCAAGCCCGTTGATGGCGTCTACTCGGAGCAAACTGTAATATTTTTCGCCTTCCTTGGGAGGTCTAGCTTGGCCACAAACAGCATCGCCGTCCCTCAAGTTGAAACGCCGAATCTGTGAGTTTGATACGTAGACATCATTGGCACCACGCCTGAAGGTATCTTGCCTCAAGAAGCCATAGCCTTCGCTGATGGTTTCAAGAACGCCTGTTATGAAGATATTTCCCTGTTGTTCTGCCTCCGCCTGCAGTATTCGATAGACAAGCTCGGATTTCTTTAAATTGGTGTACCCAACAATGCCACATTCTTTAGCCATCGCTTCCAGTTCATCCCGGTTTTTGCTTTCCAGTTGCGTTATAGTTGACATACTGACCTCTTTCTAAGTGTCTTTTCTTTATGTATCAATGGTACTGCGGGGGGCTTCTATAATAACTCCTCTCTCGCCATCACGTTCTTCCAGTCATCTCTAAAACGCTCGATGCCTCTATCTGTTAAAGGGTGTCGTATCATTTGTAGTAACACTTCGTAAGGCACTGTTGCAATATGAGCGCCCATCTTCGCTGCCATCAAACAATGCTGAGGATGTCTGATGCTGGCGGCTATAACCTGGGTAGGCAGCTTATAGTAATCGAGGTATTCCACGATATCACTCACCACACCCATGCCATCCTCACCGATATCATCTAATCTACCCACAAAGGGACTCACAAAAGTGGCACCTGCTGCCGCCCCCAACACAACCTGGTTCAAAGTGAAGCACAAAGTGAAATTCACCTTTATGTTTTCCTTGGCTAGCACCGCCGTAGCCTCCACTCCTTCAAGGCTCGCTGGTATCTTGACCACCACATTGTCTGCCCATTTCGCTATTTCTCTGGCCTGAGTCACCATCGTTTTGACGTCTTGGCCCAATACTTCAGTTGATACTGGACCAGGAACAATGGCACAGATTTCCTGTACCAACTTCCGATAGTCAACTTTGCCTTCTCTCGATACGAGGCTGGGGTTGGTAGTAACCCCAGTTACCACCCCCAATCCGACTCCATGACGAATATGTTCTATGTTAGCGGTATCCAGAAATATCTTCATTTTCTTAGTTTAGAGGCAGGCTGGTTTGAGCACCTTCAACAAGCGTTTCCTTAGCCGCCCCAATAAACCCTACGAATAATGGGTGGGGAGAATCGGGACGAGACTTGAACTCGGGGTGAAATTGACAGGCTACCATCCAGGGATGATCCCGTACTTCAGCAATTTCCACTAATCTCCCATCCGGGGACAGCCCGGAGGCCACAAGACCGGCTTCCTGCAATGGCTGGCGGAAATCATTGTTGAACTCATAACGGTGGCGATGCCTCTCATAGACAACTTCAGAGCCATAGGCACGGGCCGCCATTGTTCCTTCTACTAGATGGCAAGGATAAGTCCCTAACCTCATAGTACCTCCCTTCTCTTTCACGCCATTCTGTTCCGGCAGAAGGTCGATAACAGGATAACTACTACTGGCATCGAACTCAGTGGAATTTACCTTGTCGGTATGAAAAGCGTCACGACCGAGTTCGATGACCATAACTTGCATCCCCAAGCACAAACCCAAGTAGGGAATTCGTCTTTCTCGAGCGAACTTAGCAGCTTTTATCATACCTTCAATCCCTCGATAGCCAAAGCCACCAGGAACGATTATGCCCTGAACTTGCCTTAGCTTGTCATCGGCCATGCCATCCAATTGTTCTGAATCCAACCACTCAATTCTCACATCGCGGTTGTGAGCTAATGCTGCATGGCATAACGCCTCGCGCACGGAGTAGTAAGCATCGCGGAGCCCAACGTATTTGCCTACCAGTCCAATAATCACAGGCTCCTTTGAAGCTTTCAGCCTAGCCACCATGTCCCGCCATTCCCCCAAGTCGCTCTTTTCAGCCCTCAATCCCAATCGGTGAACTATGAATTCTCCCAGTCCCGCGTCCTCAAGCAGCAAGGGCACTTCATAGATGGTCTCGCTGGTGACAAGGGAGATAACCGCCTCTTTATCTACATCGCAGAATAGCGATATCTTGTCCTTTATCCCAGAAGATATTTCCTTATCGCTACGGCATAGTATAGCATCCGGTTGAATTCCGATTCTCCTTAGCTCGTTCACGCTGTGTTGAGTGGGCTTGGTCTTAATTTCATCAGTGGCAGCGATATGCGGTAAAAAGGTGACATGAATATATAACACATTATCTCTGCCTTCGTCTTTCCTCATTTGCCTAATAGCTTCCAGAAAAGGTTGGCCCTCAATATCCCCCACGGTGCCGCCAACTTCAACAATGATTATCTCAGCCTGAGATATCTCGGCTACTTTCTTTATCCTTCTCTTTGTTTCATTGGTTACGTGAGGAACCACTTGAATTGTGCCTCCCAGAAAATCTCCCCGCCTCTCTTGAGCAATGACCGAGGAATAAACCTGACCGGAAGTGACGTTAGAGGCCTGAGTCAGCTCCACTCCAATGAATCTCTCATAGTGTCCCAAATCCAGATCAGTCTCGGCGCCATCTTGAGTGACAAACACTTCACCGTGTTGATAAGGGGACATTGTACCAGGATCAACATTCAAGTAAGGATCAAGCTTCTGCACAGAGACAGATATTCCCCGACTTTTCAATATCCTACCGATAGAAGCTACCGAAATTCCCTTGCCTACAGAACTGACCACGCCGCCGGTAATGAAAATATACTTAGCCACTGCCTATAACAAGAGCACAGAGGAAGCCAAAATCTTGTAGATCGATCCAAAAAGGCGGAGCAAATCTGGGTTTCTTTTCATTATAAAGAGTGAGATTCTAGATTGTCAAGTCTTCTTTGTTCGAATGATTCGACATGCTTGGCTTTGAGTTCAGGCACAGATTTTTGGAGGGAAAGGTGTGAATGCTATAATAAACATGGCGAAAAATGTCTAAGAAATACGTCGTGGCTGTCGCACTATCAATAGCGTTGATTCTAAGTGTTGGTATTTGGGCTCTATCGCTTTCCCCAATGCCCAGTCCAACTCAATCTGATAACTCGACCCAGCATACTGAACCCAATTGGGAGTTCCCGTTAATCGGTGAGCCGGCTACTCCTTTGCCCGATTTCCGCCCGGTAGTCACCGAGGTAATGCCCGCGGTGGTGTCCATAACCACAGAGATAGTCGTCTCTGGTTTTTTCGGTGAGCATACCGAGTATGTTGCTGGGTCCGGGATACTTATAGATGACAAAGGATATATCGCCACCAACAATCATGTAGTTGAAGGTGCCCAGAGCATCTATGTGGAGTTCGTCGATGGTAGAACTTTCTCCGCCAACACGGTGGGCACCGACCCGTTGTCTGACTTAGCCGTGATAAGGATAAGTGCCGACGATTTGCCTTATGCTTATTGGGGCAACTCAGGCTCATTATCTCTTGGAGAGTGGGTACTAGCTATTGGAAATGCTCTGGGGGAAGGAATAATAGTGACCCAGGGCATAGTCAGCCGTCTGAATGTATCTGTGAACGTTGACGGAAATACGCTCTATGGTTTGATCCAGACCACTGCGGCCATCAATCCTGGCAACAGCGGTGGCCCACTGGTGAACATGTCCGGCGAAGTCATAGGCATTACCAGTGTTAAGATAGTTGCATCGGGCGTAGAAGGTATGGGATTTGCCATAAGCAGCGATGAGGCCGCGCCTATCATTGAAGACTTAATTCGCCACGGTCACGTGACCTATCCCTGGCTTGGAGTGGCATTATACACCGTGGATTCTTCACTTGCCGCGTCAAACAATCTTTCAGTCGACAAGGGAGCACTTGTTGCAGAAGTAATCGCCGGCAGCCCTGCAGATGATGCAGGATTACAGGTGAACGATGTCATCATCCGGTTCGCCGACAAGGAAATAGGCAATGTTGCCGATCTGGTCCGGGCCATCCGAGACAGTGAAGTTGGCGATGAGGTAGAGATAGTTTTCGTCAGAGGTGAAGATACCAGAACAACCTCAGCGCGACTGATAGAACGACCGACCTCTTAGAACCAGCAATCCTGGGCCACAAATCCCCGGCAAGCTCAAATTTCAAATGCCACAAAACTGGAGACCGTCGGCCATTTGGTGTTTGGATTTTGGCACCATTCAGTGTCTCTTGTTTACTGCTTACAGTTTGTCTTCTTTATCGCCAGAGAGACGTCACCGTTCGAGATGCGATGTCTCTCGATATAAGCGCCATCCGGAGGAACACCGTCAACAAGCTCGTGAGACAAGGTCTCTTGTTTAATGTAGTCGGCGAAATCACTTACCACCTGCTTGATGAGTGGTTCCTCGGTCCTATAATAAGTTGTGATATGGTCTATGATGCTAAGCTTGGCGTTACGACGCATATTCTGGAGATATCGCACAAGCTCTCTGCTTATTCCCTCCGCGATTAGTTCCGGACTTAGTTCAGTGCTTATGGCCACCCAATGTCTATCCTCTCCCGCCACGCTGTAACCAGGCATGCCCGAAGAAAACTTCTCTCGTTCCTTTGCCTCATGTAATACAACGAGCTCCTTGGCATTTACCTCCTCCATCACCTCAGTAGCCAATTTCTCCAAAGCTTCCTTCTCTTCCTGGGTCCCTATTATGACCAACGCCTTGGCCACCGGCTGGCGCACTTTGATCCTCGCCTTAGCTCGTGCCGCCCTGCCCAAGCTCGATATTTTCATAGCTAGCTCAACATCCCTACTTAGCTTGTCATTGATTTTGGCCTCATCTGCCACGGGAAAATCAGTCATATGAACGCTTTCCTTAGCTTGAGGATTGAGGGAACGACACAAATTTCCATAAAGCTCTTCAGCAATAAACGGTGCAAAGGGAGCCAGCAACTGAGATAGAGTCACAAGACACTGGTATAGAGTGGTGTACGCGACCAATTTGTCGGCATCATTCTCGCTTTTCCAGAATCGGCGGCGGTTTCTCCTCACATACCAGTTAGACAGATTATCTACAAATCCCTCAATTCTACGCGCCGCAGAAGTGGGATTATAGTTATCCATCAGTTTGGTGACCTCACTTACAAGCCGATTCAGTTCTGAAGTAATCCAATTATCCAGCTCTCTGAAGGGCCTTGGCTGATCCCTGTCAACCGTCAACGGCTGAGGAACAAAGCAATCGATATTCGCATAAAGCGTAAAAAAGGAATACGTATTCCACAGAGTGAGCAGAAATCTGCGTATGGTCTCTTCCAGCATCTTGGTCGAGAAACGATGGGTATCTTCTCCCGGGGTAGAAACCAGCATATACCACCTGAGAGCATCGCTACCATAATTGTTGATCACAGCCCAAGGTTCGACTACATTGCCCTTAGACTTGCTCATTTTGTCACCCTGAGCATCCACAACGTGTCCCAGACAGATGACGTTCTTGAAGCAAGGGCGATCGAAAAGCAGAGTAGATATGGCGTGCAAGCTGTAAAACCAGCCCCTGGTCTGGTCAATGGCCTCGCAGATAAAGTCGGCGGGAAAATTCTGCCTGAATTTATCTTCATTTTCAAAGGGATAATGCCACTGAGCCACAGGCATAGCTCCGGAATCAAACCAGCAATCAATTACCTCGGGAACACGCTGCATCCTACCATCACATTTAGAGCAGGCAAATGTTATTTCGTCTACATAAGGGCGATGCAAATCCAAGGGCATGGTTAAGCCATCGAGACCCGGCCTTGCCCTTAGCTCCTCCACACCACCGACGCACTCATCATTACCGCAGGAGGAACAGTGCCAGACATTCAGAGGAGTACCCCAGTATCTTTCCCTGGAAAAAGCCCAGTCAACGTTGTTCTCCAACCAATCACCGAAGCGACCGTGTTTAATATAATCAGGATACCAGTTTATCTGGCTATTGCCCAAGATAAGTTGTTCTTTCACCGCTGCCGTCCTGATATACCAGGCTGGCTTGGCATAGTAGAGAAGGGGGGCGTCACACCTCCAGCAAAAAGGGTAGGTATGAACGACCTTTTCGCTACGATACAGCAGACCGCGCGATTTCAGGTCATCTACGATAAAGGGGTCAGCATCTTTAACAAACTTGGCAGCAAAGGAATAGGTACCGGTGATCTTGCCCTCCAAATCCACAGGTTGGACAAAACCAAGCCCATTACTTATCCCAACACCAAAATCAATCTCCCCAAAGGCCGGAGCAACATGAACCATGCCGGTCCCTTCATCCAAGGACACGAAATCAGCGCCGATCACAGAATATGTCAAGTCTTTTCTTGCTTCCTCCACGCACAGTGTCGGCAAGGCCAGACGCTGTACGCCAAAGGCATGAGGATTGAATAAAGGGTCATATTCAAGCTGCACAAGGTCCTCGCCCAAAACAACTCCTGCCTCAGTGTACCTCTCTAACCCAACCCTCCCGGTAAGTTCCCTGGCCAGAACAAGATAATCTTGATCACCTTCCATCACGCTATATTCGGCATCTGGAGCAACCGCCAAAGCCGTATTGCCCGGCAGCGTCCACGGCGTTGTGGTCCAGGCCAGGAGAAATGCCGGCTTGCTCGATATACAACGGAGCGGCAGAACGGAATCAAGCCGTC
>MGMS01000027.1 GCA_001796515.1 Chloroflexi bacterium RBG_13_51_36 | reverse complement strand
TTGGGTCGGTTGGTGACAATGGAACAGCCAAAGCTCCGCCAGCCACCATGAGTACAGTCATAGTCTCGCCAATAGCGCGTCCTACTCCCAGCATAATGGCGGCGCCAACCCCCGAGAGAGCTGCCGGAACACATACATGCCGTATTGTTTCCCATTTAGTAGCACCCAGGGCGTAGGATGCTTCCTTAAACTCTTTGGGAACAGCGTGTAGGGCGTCTTCAGAGACGCTGACAATGACGGGCAGGCTCATTAGAGACAGCATTATGGCAGCCGTAAGGCCACATAGACCTGTATTCAGGTTAAAGACACTCTGAACAAGCGGCGAGAGGAGCATCAACCCGATAAATCCCATCATCACCGATGGGATTCCCGCCAGTAGCTCAATAATAGGCTTTACAGTCTCCCTGATTCTGGGAGGCGCTACCTCTGACAAATAGGCAGCGCAGCCGACCCCGATGGGCACCGCAACAGCCGTAGCTATCAAAGTAACCATAAGAGTGGACACGAAGAAAGGCAGAATACCAAAGGTCGGCGGCTCGGAAACAGGATACCACTTGGTGCCAAACAGAAACCGCCACGGCGAAGAGTAGGCAAATATCGGCAGCCCCTCTTTGATGAGAATGGCGATGATCCCTAACAGAACGATGATGGCAAACAGCCCAGCCAGGAAAACCCAGCCTTCGATAATTCTCTCACCCAACCGTAGCCGCCGCTTCAGGCTTTTCCCGATACTGGAGGTGGCGACTGCGGTTGAAGACCCTGGCTTCAACATTTTTTCCTTGACCTCATTCTTCCCTCAGAAATGGCCGTCTCCCGACTATTGTTCTGCTAACGGTATGTAACCTGCCTCGGTCACCTTACTCTGTCCCTCTGGCGATAAGCAATAGTCAATGAAATCCTTGATTATGCCAGTGGGGGCACCGTTGGTGTAGAAAAGGAGCGGGCGGGAAATCGGGTAAGTACCATCCAGGACTGTTGCCACGCTGGGCAATACACCCGGGTCACTGGCTGTCTTCTTTATCGCCAGGAGCTCTACAGCATCGGTAACATAACCCAGGCCAGGATAGAAGATGGCATTGGGATTCCCGGCTACCTCCGACACTCCCTGCTCGGTAGATGGCAGAAACAGCACCGATGAGCCATATTCCAGCGTTGTATCCTGAGTTGGTAAGCCCAGCATCTGCACAACATGTTCCTTGAAGAAGACATGGGTTCCAGAGTTCGTATCTCGCGACAACACTACTATGGGAGCATCGTTTCCCCCCACTTCTTGCCAGTTGGTTATCTGGTTGGTGTAAATTGCCGAGATCTGAGCTATTGTCAACTCGGACACCGGATTCGACGGATGTACGACAACGGAGAGCCCATCGCTGGCGACCTGTATTTCATAGGGATGGACACCCCTGGCTTCCGCCTGGTCAATTTCACTTTGCTTTATCGCTCTTGAAGCCTGGCAGATATCAGTGGTGCTATCGATGAGCGCCGCGATACCAGCTCCAGAGCCAGGACCGCTGACCGCTATGCTGACCTGTGGATTATCCTTCATGAATTCCTCCGCCCATACCGAACTCAGAGGAGTTACCGTGTTTGAGCCGATAATTTTGAAGGAAGCTGAGGGGCTGTTATCGCCAGCAAAGACTAGGACGAGGACAAGAACCAAGATCAGCACCGCTACGATGGGTATGAGCCATTTCTTGATAGACATTTTCAAATTGTTTTCCTCCTATACATCTTATTTCAATGGTTTCGAAGCGCTTCTGTCCATGTATTGATAGAATACAGGACAGACTTTAAGGCCAGTTTAAGGCGCTGTTAAAACTGTGTAAAATTTTTGAATCACAGAAGTGTTCTAACCAACTCGTCAACTTTAGTCTTAATCTTGTCCCTTATCTGTCTCACCCTTTCTATCGGTTTTCCCTCAGGGTCATCAAGCTTCCAGTCCTCGGTCGGAACAAGGCTAGCAGGGCAAGCTTTTTCAACGCTGCAGCCCATGGTTATCACACGGTCAACATTTTCCAGCATCTCAAAAGTCAACATCTTGGGCTTTTGACGGCTAATATCTATACCCACTTCGCGCATTGCCTCAACCACCACAGGACCGACTTCATTAGCTGGCTGGGCTGGGTTCCTGCCGAAGTAGCCACCGCCTTACCTTTGGCTATTTGATTAAAGAAAGCTTCAGCCATCTGGCTACGACCGGCATTGTGCACACACACAAACAAAACTCTTTTAATCTCGGTGTACATAAACGAAAAGCCTTAAACTGATCCCTTGTTCATCCAGCATTAGTATAGTAGGTGAACTTTAAAGGCGGTTTAAGGTTTTGTTAAAGTCTTGTTAAATTTTACGGATTGCCTACATTGAGGGTTGCTTTGAGAGGAAGACTGAAGCTGAAAGTCGAGCCTTTACCTTCTTCACTCCGAACCCAAATACTGCCTCCGTGAGCCTCAACGACATGCTTGGCAATAGCCAATCCCATGCCGGTGCCTTCTCCGGCCCGGGCTTTGTCTCCCTTGTAGAAACGCTCAAAGACACGAGCCAGGTCTTCCCTGGGGATGCCTAGCCCGGTATCAGCTATATCGACAACGACTGATTCCTCAAGCGTCTTGGTAGTAATCGTTATTTTCCCGCCAGGACGGGTGAATTTGATGGCATTGTGAACCAGATTGGCGATTACCTGCCGGACTCTGTCTTTGTCAGCAGGAACAGAGGGCAAACCGGCGGCGCAATCTTGGGAAATAGAAAGGTTTTGTCTCTCCACCTGAGGACTGAGTTGGGCGATAACTTCCCCCACTAACTGATTGAGGTTTGCCGGCTCTTTTTTCAGCTCGGCTTTGCCTGTTTCAATGCGAGAAAGCTCGATCAACTCCGCTACCAGCTGGGCCAAACGGTCCACCTCGCTATCAATCCTGGTGAGGAAATCTCGGGCTGCATTTTTGTCATCAATAGCACCATCGGCCAGGGTTTCTACCATCGCTTTGATTCCGGCAAGGGGCGTGCGGAATTCATGGGAAATATTGCCGATAAGTTCGCGCCTCGTTGTTTGTAGGTTCCTCAGTTCAGTGAGGTCCTGAAACAGGAACAAGACGCCACTATGAACAATAGGGATGGCGATGGCCCGGAGATAACGTTTTGATATGCTGGATTCATACTGGGTAGCTTGCGCCTTAGCTGTTCTCAAGCACAGTTTCAATAACTCATCGACTTCGTGGTCTCTCACCGCCTCGATGAGCGGCTTACTCCTGGCCTCCTTAATGTTGAATAGCTTTTCCGCGGCTCTGTTACCCAGTGATATGTCACCTTCGGTATCGGTCATGATGACGCCGTCAGTCATGTTATCGAGGATGGTTGCCAGCCTGGTCCTGTCTTCTGAAATTGCATCCACCAGTTCTTTAGTCTTCGCCGACATTTCATTGAAAGCGTGGGTCAGCTCCCCCACCTCATCCTTGGCTTCTACAGTTATCTTCTGTCCCAGCTCCCCTGAGGCAATTCTCTTAGAAGCAACAGTAAGTTTTCGTATCGGCCGGGTAGTTAGGCGGGCAATAACCCATGCCGCCAGAATGACCAATAACGCAGCAACTGCCGTGGCTGTGATAATGCTCACTGTGATCCGGTGCACCAGGCTTTCCACGGCTGTCAGCGGCAGCGAGACGCGGGCTACGCCCAGAATTTCGTCTTGGTACGAAATGCGCACAGCCACATACATCATCTTTTGCCCCAGGGTGGTACTGTAGCGGGTGCTCTCTCCAACCCCTGTTGTCAGGGCGTCCACGATTTCGGGGCGGTCGGCATGATTTTCCATAGCTGAAGGGTCTTCTTCCGAATCGCCTAACACGGTGCCATTGAGGGCGACGATGGTAACCCTGGTTTCAATTTCTGCCCCCAGTTTCTTAGCCAGGGCATCGAGGTTGCTCAGCCCCTCTATGCTCAGAAAATTGGGCAGGCTGGCTTCGGAAGTAATTCTGGCCTCGTTTTCCAGTTGAGAGCGCAGGTTATCAAGCTCGGAACTACGGGTGGAATTAACCAAGTAAACTCCGAGAATACCCGTAATGATGAGTACCACTAAGACAAAGGAAACGGTTATGCGCCACTGAACGCTACGAAACAATTCTATCCTTCCAGTTTGTAACCTGTTCCCCTGACGGTTATCAGATGTTCAGGATTGTTGGGGTCGGTCTCTATTTTTTGTCTTAGCCATCTAATATGCACATCGACGGTTCTAGTATCACCGGCGAAATCATAGCCCCATACTCTCTCCAAAAGCTGGTCTCGGCTGAATACGAAGCCTTTATTTCTGGCTAGAAACGCCAGCAAATCAAACTCTTTTGGCGTTAGCTCCAGCCCCGTCACTCCTCTTGAAGCTTTATGACGGGCTATATCCACCTCAATATCGCCGACTTTTAGCAATGCTTCTCCTGATCCGGGCTGCGCTTCAGTCATCTTAGCCCGGCGAAGCATAGCCCCCAGGCGAGCCAGCAGCTCTCTCATACTGAACGGCTTTGTCATATAATCATCGGCTCCAATTTCAAGCCCGACTATCTTGTCAACCTCTTCGTGCTTGGCGGTAAGCATCATGATAGGGACGGTCATCTCTTTCCTTAGGATGCGACAGACCTCAAAGCCGCTCAGCTTGGGCAACATTATATCGAGTATGATGAGGTCGGGCTTTCCCCGGCGGGCGACATCCAGCGCCTCTACGCCATCAACCGCAGCGACCACATTGTATCCCTCTTTACGAAGATTATATTTGAGCGTATCCAACAGGTTGCGGTCATCTTCAACAACCAGGATTTTTGCAGTCATCTGGAACTCCAGTGATAGTATAAACCTAACAATAGGGCCCATCAAATGTTGAGATTCAGTGAGGTGCTTAAAAGACCTTGATGCCCTCGAACTCGGCGACGACGTGAAGAAGCTGTTCCTCTGTGACAATGCCAAGCGGGTGTTTGGGCTTCAATGAGGGACTAGTTTCCTCTATTGCCAGAATTCCCCAGCTAACTTTTTCACTCTTCCTGAACTGCCAACGTTGTAGTACCAACAGGCTCTTCTCGGTTCTAACAAGACCGGGTCTGTGGTTCGAATCCACAATGGCCCACCATAGGTAATATAATTACCTTAATTTAGCTTCAAATTGATCACTTCAGCCTCTGAAGTCACCCTACTTTAGGCATCAAGGTTTGTAATTATATTACTTCTCAGCAGTATCCATCGGGATTTCAAGTCCTCTCCTTGACAGTATAAACCTGAAGGAATGATAATTACTTGAGGAGCAGTTAAATTGTTCTTGAAGAGGTTCAAACGAGCTCATGATGCCGGCAGGTATTTTAATCAAGCCAATGAATACTGGCGTGAGGCTAAGCAATATGTACTTGAGGGGAAACAGAAGCGTGCAGACGACTCTTTGGTTGAAGTCATCCGGTGTTGTCAGCTAGCGACAGAGTGTGACGAGCGAATGGGCGATGCCTACATTCTTTTATCCAACGCATTGATGAACTTAGCCAACCAAATGTCAGAGCAGGCAGAGTCGGCTCAGCATGAGTCTCTGCTGTCTAGAGCTGCAGCAGTTATTCACTTTTGGCATAGTCTACCATACAGGAACTACCCTATATCAAAGAATGCGAAAATAGGCGAACAACTGTGGAGGAAAGTAATCCAAGAAATCATGCAGAAAGAATCTATGTCCGAGTCTACTGCCTTGTCATTGTTGGATTCTTACAGAGATAGTCTAGCTGCTGATACAATATCACCGACTAGCTTTGCGAAAACCAGGGATATTGTTTTAAGTGGTTCTTCATTACGACTGAAGAACGAGCGGGTAGACTTAAGGAGCCGTTTACAGAGACTTGACTCGCTTGTCGAACAATTAAAGAATACCGCAAAGCAAAGCCCCGAGTTTATGGATTTTGCAGAGTTCCTAGACAAGTACTGGAGCAAATTAAGGGAGGTAGAACAGGATATAACACCGCAACAATTGGGAGAACTGTTTACCTCGTTTCTCACGTTTCTCAATGCATTCAATCAGAGTTCGCATATTGAGTTGATTGAAGAGTCGCCACCAACGGAAAGAAACCTCAGTTTTAGTGGATTTAGCAAAGCCCAATTAGAAGTAATATTGGACTCCATAATAGTAGTGTTTCTGATAGGTTCCATCTGGAAGACAAATGCAGTAGACTCTGACGACTCGCGTAAGTATGCTGTGCTTGTAGCTAAAGTAGTGACATGGAAATTGGATTCAATTTCGTCTGAACCTCATATTAGTACTTCTGCTCTTGGCTTTTCCCTATGGAAACTCATGACGCCCTGGGAAGGAAAGCCAGAGACTAAGAATCCTTGGCTACAAGAGACATTAGAGGAGACATTATCACCTGAAACCTGGCATTTCCTTAAGATTCTACCTGAGGTTATGCAAAGAAGAGCAGATAAAGAGCAAGCTCCAGAAGACCGCTTATTCCGACGAGAAAAATTACTCGATTCTTTGAAATATGAAGGTAAAATAGCTATTGCTGACATAGAAATCATGGAGCGAATCCAGAAAGCCTTTCACAATGATGACTTTCGAGAGGTTATTGGCTGGATGGGATGGCTCTTTCCATTGCTACAATTGAGCGAATACCTGAAGCTAACTTCGAACCCAAAAGAAGAGAAACTCATGACCGAGCAGGGAAAGTTCTTTGGTGGTCTACTAAATACAACTGTTCATGGAGCCCGACAAGCGGAGGACTGGCATGGGCTTATTATGGCAATAGGACTTTGTGAGTTGGTTGGTGTACGGGAAAAGAGTGACGAGGTATTACGGTTTCTTTGTGACCGAATTGGCAAAGAGGGTATTGAGAGTCGACTCCGGGAAATTGAACGGCGACCACGGATGCTTATAGAAGATACGATAGTGAATCGTATTCAGCGTTATCTTGGATTAACGAATCATAAGACGCAGAGCGCATGAGCGGTTATAAATCATGAATAACGAAAACTGGCAAATACCACACATAAAAAAGGCATTGGACTATCATAATAGGTCATACGACACCGACTTTGCGATAGCAGGCAGGTGTGAACAATTCTTCCCCGGATTGCAAGGAGGGTGGGACTGGGCCTGTAGTACCACCTCAGGTAGTAGAGGCGCAATAGAAGTCAAGCGTCTTACGGATGAGTATAAGCATGAAGCTGAGAACGTACTTAGACAGATTAGCGACAGTCTCGAAGAACAGCTATCCGGTAGAATTCCGGGTTTGTATCGTCTATTGCTGACCATCTGGGACCAGCCACTGGATTTGAATGGTGATAAAAAGGAAAAATCGGAAAAGATAAAGAAACTGAAAAAAACACTTCTGAAGGTGGTCGAGGATTCGGCGAACACTGGGGTTAGGGAGGCGGTTGACCTGTCAGAAAAGATAAGAGAATATCTACCGGATGTAGTAAGCAATGATTTCGAGGCCTCACTACAAAGGATTCCAAGCGGTGAATCTCGCTTAGTTATAGAATTGCAGACTGGTGGAGATGCCCCTTCAGTTGTTCTAGAAGGTAATCAGTTTGACAAATTCAAGGCTCTGGTACAAAAGGCAAACGAGCAATTATACAAAGCCAAATCTAGCAGTATATCGGATACGTTTCTCATTACATTGGATTTATTGTACCATCTTGCCGCTCCTCCAGACGTTATTAAAAATACCTTCCACATGCTTAGTTTCGATGACCATTGTAACATCGACTACGTTTACCATGTGGGAAGTTCGGTCACTCGCATAAAACCTTGAATCAAAGTTACGCTATTGGGCTCGAATAAGAGACAAGCAACTGCTGCAATGCTGGTATTAGTTGCTTCTTCTCAAAAAGTAGTTCGGGAACTGTCCACCAAGGCCCACTTTTTACTTGCCAAATTTGGCAAATTGGGCTCCATTTTAGCCACTCTATTGACAAACTACAGGACGAGGTTTATATTTTAAATAACTAAATACGGGGAAAGGCTGAGAACAGGACTAGTACAGCCTGAGGCGGAGTTCAGAGAGTCGGGGAAGGTGTGAGCCGACACTTGCGCAAGGCGGGAATGGACCTGGGAGCCGCAAACCGAAAGGTCAATTCCGAGTAGGCTTTGCCGCAGGGGCAGCGTTATCAGAGTCCAGGGTATCGCCAGGTTGGGCTGTACCTGAAAAGAGATGGCCGAAAAGGCCAAAAGAGGGTGGCACCGCGAAGGTTAAACCTCTCGCCCCTTGGCGAGAGGTTTTTTTGTTGCGAGGCGATATGTATTATCCGACACTGGAAGAGGTTCGCAAATTGAAGAAGGACGGCAATCTAGTACCAGTTTGCCGGGACATTCAGGCCGACCTGGAAACGCCAGTATCCGCTTACCTCAAGATAGCCCGCGGCAGTTACTCATTTCTCCTGGAAAGCGTTGAGGGCGGTGAGCGACTGGCCCGCTATAGCTTCATAGGCACCGACCCCCTTCTTGTCCTGAAAACAGGAAATGAGAACGTTGTTGACCCATTGAATCAGGTGGAGAAGGAGTTGGCTCGACTTCATCCTGTGTCCATTGCCGGCCTTCCCAGATTCCACGGCGGCATGGTCGGCTACTTGAGCTATGAAGTTGCCCGCCACTTCGAGGAACTGCCCTGTCCTGTCCAGGACCCTCAAGAACTCCCCGAGTCTGTGCTAATGCTGGCAGATACCTTGCTTGTTTTCGACCATATTTCCCACAAAATCCAGGTCGTCTCCCACGCTCATCTGGACGGGGATGTGGACACGGCGTACCGGGAGACAACCTGCAAGATTGACGACCTAGTGAACAGACTGGAGCAGCCGATGCATTCTGTAGCCCGCAAGAATGCAGCACCGGACAAATCTGAAGTGTCATCAAATTTCTCTCGCGCAGAATTCGAAGCCATAGTATCCCAAGCCAAGGAGTATATCTATGCCGGCGATGTAATTCAGGCTGTCTTATCACAACGGCTGTCAAGACGTACTAACGCCGATCCCTTCGCTATATATCGGGCATTGCGCTCCATTAATCCTTCTCCTTACATGTACTACCTCCACTTAGGGGATTTCTATATTGCCGGAGCCTCCCCGGAGCTTCTGGTGCGCGTTGAGGATGGCATGGTATCCACCCACCCTATTGCCGGCACCAGGCGCAGGGGCAAAAATGCCACCGAGGACCTGGCTCTTGAAGAGGAGCTCAAGAACGATGAGAAGGAACGCGCTGAGCATATCATGCTCGTCGACCTGGGGCGTAATGACATAGGGAGAATTAGCGAGCCAGGCACAGTCGAGGTAACTCAGCTTATGGATGTGGAACGCTATTCTCACGTTATGCATTTGGTATCACATGTCCAGGGTAGGCTCAGGGCCGGACTTTCCCAGTTCGACGCCCTCCGCTCCTGCTTTCCCGCCGGCACTGTTTCCGGAGCTCCCAAAATTCGGGCTATGGAAATCATTGCCGAACTCGAAAGAGAGCAACGAGGCCCCTATGCTGGCGCCGTGGGCTATTTCGACTTCTCAGGCAATCTGGACACCGCTATTGCCATACGCACTATTGTTGTCAAGAACAACATCGCCTATATCCAGGCGGGCGCCGGCATCGTCGCCGATAGTGTCCCCGAGCGGGAATACCAGGAAAGCTTGAACAAAGCTCAGGCATTGCTTGCGGCTATTGACCAGGCAGGGGTTGACCAGTATGCTTTTACACGTTCGATTCCTCCATGAATAATCAAGAGTAAATTTAGGAAGGACCTGTTGAAGAATTTTCTGAAGCAAGGAGCGCAGCAATGATCAAGGAAGCCATTGAGACCGCGGTCAATGGTCGCTCGCTGACCTTTGAGCAGGCGGCATCTGTGATGGAGGAGATAATGATTGGCGAAGCTACTCCAGCCCAGGTTGCCGCTTTTGTCACCGCCCTTCGCATCAAAGGAGAGACAGTTGACGAGATTGCCGGCTTAGCCACCGTCATGCAGGCCAAGGCAACCCCGGTCCAAGTCACCACGCCGGTTGTAGATACCTGCGGGACAGGGGGCGATGGCTCTTCCAGCTTTAATATCTCCACAACCGCCGCCTTTATTGTGGCCGGCGCAGGACTCAAAGTAGCCAAGCACGGCAACCGGGCAATGTCCAGCCACTGCGGCAGCGCCGATGTCCTGGAAGCACTGGGAGTGAGGATTGAGCTCAGCGCTGAAGCTGTCGCTCAATGTCTGGAGACAATAGGCATCGGCTTTATGTTCGCTCCCAACTTTCACCCGGCGATGAAATACGCCACTACCCCACGACGCGAAATCGGAATTCGTACCGTGTTCAACATTCTCGGCCCCCTTACTAATCCCGCCAGGGCCAGGTTCCAGGTCATCGGGGTTCCGTCCAAGGAACTGGGAGAGAAGATTGCCTCTGTTCTCCACCGCCTGGGCACGGAGCATTCTCTGGTGGTACACGGCATGGACGGCATGGATGAAATCTCAATCAGTGGAAAATCTCTGGTCTGGGATATTAATCGACATAGAGTATCACCACCTTACGAAGTTCTTCCCGAGGACTTGGGTTTTATGAAGGCCAGTGCAACCCAAATTAGAGGAGGAACAGCCCGCCAAAACGCCAGGATACTTCGCGGCATATTAAGCGGAGAAGTAGGAGTCAGGCGGAACATAGTCATCATGAACGCTGGTGCAGCACTAGTAGCTGGGAACCACGCATCGGACCTCAAAGAGGGTGTTTGTATCGCTGAGAAGACGCTAGACAGTGGAAAGGCTCTGGCCAAACTCGACGAGCTAATAAAACTCAGTCAGAGATTGAATAAGGAGCAGTCAGCACCTGGTTGACAACCGACAGACGGAAGCTAGAAAAATGTTGGACAAAATTGTCGCCCAAAAGAGGGAAGAGGTTGAACGAAGAAAGAGAGCAGCGCCCATGACTTATCTACTAGAGCGCATTGCCCGGCAAAGGCCGGTGCTCGACCTCGCGTTGGCTCTCAAGGGCGGCCGCATGCGATTGATTGCCGAAGTGAAGCAAGCTTCTCCCTCAAGGGGAGTGCTAAGTCGCAACTTCGACCCCATCGAGTTGTCTCGCACCTATGCCGAAGGCGGTGCTGCCGCTATTTCAGTGCTCACCGAGGCAAACTACTTCATGGGCAGTAATGAGCACCTGGCAGCAATCAAAGAATTGGTCGGACTTCCATTATTAAGAAAGGATTTCATATTCGACCCCTACCAGATGTATGAGTCTCGTGCCTATGGCGCTGACGCCTTGCTGCTAATCGCGGCTGTGCTAAGCGAGAAACAGCTCAACGACCTCGTGTCGTTGAGTCACAGTCTTGGCTTGAGATGCCTCGTTGAAGCGCACAACGAAGGAGAAGTGGAAAGAGCAGTTCTCAGTGAAGCGGAAATCATCGGAATCAACAATCGAGACCTCAATACATTTGCCGTAGATATCAACACCACCCGCCGTTTACGACCCCTTGTCCCAAAAGGAAAAATCGTAGTGAGCGAGAGCGGCATCAAAAGCCGGAGCGATATGCAAAAGCTCGCAGAATGGGGAGTTGATGCTGTACTCATCGGCGAGGCTCTGGTTACCGCCGGTGACGTCCGGGCCAGGATGAAGGATTTGTTGTCATGACTCGTATCAAGATTTGCGGGATTAGAGATAAGACCCACGCCCTGGCAGCGGTTGAGGCTGGTGCCGATTTTATCGGGTTAGTCTTCGCTCGCAGCCAGCGACATGTAAGTCCTGCCCAGGCCCGTGAAATAGCCGGTGCAGTCAAGGAAAGCAGCCACACCGCGAAAGTGGTCGGTGTCTTTGTCAATGCACCAATCTTTCAGGTAAACGAAATTGCCGATTTCTGTGCTTTAGATGTAGTCCAGCTAAGCGGCAATGAATCCTGGGAGTATTGCCGCAAGATTGTGAGCCCGGTCATCAAAGCCATTCGAATAGGCCAGCAATCTCCGGACGAGCTCTACGCCGAACTATCCGCTGCAACCAAATTACTTTCTAGACAACGGTTTGTCACCCTTCTCGATTCCCAGGTTAAGGGCAAATATGGTGGAACAGGAGAAAGCTTCGATTGGAACCTGGCTCAAGAGATAGCCAAAAGTTTCCCGGTTATTATTGCCGGCGGGCTCGACGCGACTAATGTAGCCAAATTAATCGAGAAAGTGGCACCCTGGGGAGTCGATGTGTCTTCCGGAGTGGAAACACAAGGAGTCAAGGATATGGCCAAAATAAGAGCATTCATTGAAGCAGTGAGGAAAGCCGATGAGAGCAGATAAGCAGCTGCCCAATTCCCATGGTTATTTCGGCCAGTTCGGCGGCCGGTTTGTGCCCGAGACTCTTATGCCGGCTTTGGACGAACTGGAAACAGCCTACGCAGAGGCAAAGCGTGATCCATCCTTCTGGGCTGCATTCGATTCTTTGTCTCACGACTATTCGGGCAGGCCAACGCCACTTTACTACGCTGAACGCCTGACCAGACACTGCGGCGGGGCACAAATTTTCATCAAAAGGGAAGACCTCCTTCACACCGGGGCCCATAAGATAAACAATGCTCTGGGGCAAGGCCTCCTCGCCAGGAGGATGAAAAAACAAAGGATTATCGCTGAGACTGGCGCTGGGCAGCACGGCGTGGCCGCTGCTACCATATGTGCCAAATTGGGGCTGGACTGCGTCGTCTATATGGGTGAGGAGGATATTCAGCGCCAGGCTCTCAATGTCTTCCGTATGAAGCTCCTGGGTGCCGAGCTGCGCCCTGTTTCCTCGGGAACGAAGACATTGAAGGACGCCATCAATGAGGCAATCAGAGACTGGGTAACCAACGTAAGAGATACCTACTATCTTCTGGGCTCAGTGGTAGGTCCTCACCCGTATCCCGTGATGGTGCGCGATTTTCAATCAGTCATAGGCAAAGAAGCGAGAGAGCAGATTTTGGCCCAGCGCGGTCGTTTGCCCGACTACATCATCGCCTGTGTGGGCGGAGGCAGCAACTCCATCGGTATTTTCCACCCCTTCGTGAACGATAAAAAGGTCAAGTTAATCGGGGTAGAAGCAGCAGGAAAAGGAATCAGGACAGGAAGACATTCCGCCACCCTGGCTGCCGGCACGGTCGGGGTTTTGCACGGGGCAAAATCTTACGTTCTTCAGGATGATGCTGGGCAGATTCTGGGAACTCACAGCATCGCCGCCGGCCTGGATTACCCCGGAGTAGGACCCGAGCACAGCTACTACAAGACTATCGGACGCGCCACCTATGTGGCCGTAAATGATAAAGAGGCGCTGAAGGCCTTTCAGCTTCTCTGCCAGACCGAGGGCATTATTCCCGCGCTCGAACCGGCCCACGCCATATCCTACGCGGCTAGAATGGCAAGTCCTCTGGACGATAAGCGAATCATTATCGTCAACCTGAGTGGACACGGCGATAAGGATATGGATATTGTAAGTGAAGTATTGGGGGTGAGTCTTTGAGCCGCATCGCTTCGGTCTTTATCCGGGCAAAGCATACTGCCCTCATTCCCTACATCACGGTAGGTTATCCCACTATTGAAACGACTTTAAAGGTGGTGCCTCTTTTCACGGGCATCGGGTGCGACATCATCGAACTCGGCATCCCGTTTTCCGACCCATTAGCCGACGGTGCTACTATCCAGCAGGCAAGCTATGAAGCTCTCAGGCAAGGAGTCACCACCAGTGTCTGTTTTGAAGTGGCTCAGGAGTTAAGACGGCAGGTGCAAATCCCTCTGATATTTATGACTTACTACAACCCTGTGCTTAAGTTCGGGCTGGAGAAATTCTGCTCAAAGTGTGCCGAGGTAGGGATTGATGGCTTGATTATACCCGACCTCCCACCCGAGGAAGGAAAAGGACTGGAGAAATCAGTCAAGAAACACAGCCTTGATCTTGTTTATCTTCTCAGCCCGGCTAGCACC
>MGMS01000026.1 GCA_001796515.1 Chloroflexi bacterium RBG_13_51_36 | reverse complement strand
TGCTTGCCATCTGTCAGTCTTTCGGGCACGATTTTATCATGTTTCGGTCATTATTGTATCGGGCACCGGCGTCTCTAGGATTCCGATGTAGTCATAGTATAATAGGGCTGTGGCCAAGGAGTATTGACAATTATGCAGGTCAAGAATAGCCTGAAAATGGAGCTTATTACATGGATGCTATACCTAGGGCGGTAGCTCTGCAACTGTGTGCTGAAATCCGCGAAGAGAATCGTGGTCGGTGATACAGATTTGCTCACCTGCAATGCTGGGGCTGCACGAGCTTTGCCAAAGGGAACCCTGACAAGATGTGCTTGAGCAACCAAGAAGGTCATCGTGGCTGCAATTTGATCAACAAGCGATACGCCCGGCAGTCGAAGGCCAAAGAAGGCCAACCGAATTAGCGGAGGTGAATCATGTCGCTTATGCCAGCTTTTGAGATAGGTTTGTGGAACGCCTGGATTTTCATGCTTCTTGAGTTATTAACCTTTCCCTTATTCACCCGAATCGCTACGGGACGGGCTCCAGAAGTTGAAGGCAAAAGTCAGGTTGCTGCCCTGTCCAGGACTGCAAGAATAACCCTCTATTCTTCCAAGATAATATATATTCCGGCCTTCATATATTCTATATTCCTGCCCCTGAAACTGGGCACGGTGTGGCTCTATGTGGGCATTCCTATCACTTTAATAGGTTTTATTACCGGCGTTATAGTCATATTGAACTGGGCAGCCAGCCCGTTCGGCGAGCCCGTAACCAACGGGCTTTACCGTTACTCAAGGCACCCCATGTATGTAACCTCTTTTGTGTTTTTCCTGGGGGTGAGTATAGCCACGGCCTCCTGGGTATTTCTGGTGTTCACCATTTTGCTGATAGCCGCTTCGTTTTATTTTGCTCCCATTGAAGAACGGAGTTGCCTTGAGAAGTACGGCGATGCCTACCGTGAATATATGAATAAGACCCCCAAATATCTGGGAATACCCAAACCATAGGGACAGAAAGATGTCGCTTATACCAGCTTTTGAAATAGGTGTCTGGAACGCCTGGCTTTTTATGGTTCCCTTTCTATTGGTAGCGCTTCTCTGTATGCTCTTGATGATGAAGAAAGATGTACCTGGTGGTTCAGTGCGCAAGGTCCAGCGCGCATGTAAGTCTAAGACTACGCTGTTAGTTGCTAGTCTTTCCAAGATTATTTATCTTCCAGCCGTTATATACTCTGTTTTTCTGCCGCTAAAATTAGGATCGACATGGTTCTGCATAGGTCTTCCAGTTGCGTTACTTGGATTAGTTGGGATCACAATAATTTTGGTGGACTGGGCCAAAACTCCAGCGGGTGAACCAGTTACCAGAGGAATTTATCGTTATTCGAGACATCCTATGTATGTGACGGGATTTTTTCATTTTTTGGGTGTGAGTATACTTTCGGCATCATGGGTTTTCTTGTTGTTTACCATCATATTCGGAGTTGGAGTAACTCGTCCATATTCCGTAAAGGTTGAAGAAGCCCAGTGCCTTGGACATTATGGCACAGCCTACCGTGAGTATATGAACAGGACGCCGAGGTGGTTAGGATTGCCAAAATCGGGGGGAGGCGAACAGCAGGCAACGTAGGGTGGCGCCATAGTATAATAAAGCTGTGGCCAAGGAAGAGAAACCACTGCTGTTGCTTTTTGACGGCAACGCCCTGGTGCACCGTGCCTTTCATGCCCTGCCTCCCCTGACTCAATCCAGGACGGGAGAGCTGGTCAATGCCGTGTACGGCTTTGCCAGCACCCTGCTCAAAGTAGTTGCCGATTTCAAGCCCACTCATTGGGCTATCGCCTTTGACCGTCCCACACCGACCTTCAGGCACGAAATGTTCGAGGAATACAAGGCGCAGCGCCCGGCCACGCCCGAGGAATTGAAAGGCCAGATAAAAAAGGTCCACCGCCTGGTGGAGGCTTTCCATATTCCTATTTTTGAAATGGACGGCTTCGAAGCTGACGATGTCCTGGGCACCTTGAGCAAACAAGCTGATGAACAGGGCATTGAGACCATCATTGTCACCGGGGACAATGACATGTTGCAGGCTGTCTTGCCCAGAGTGAAAACTCTTGCTCCCAGGCGGACCTTCACAGACACCATCCTTTACGACGAACAGGCAGTAGAGCAGAAATACGGCATCAAACCGAAACAACTCGCTGACCTCAAAGCACTGGCTGGCGATGTCTCGGACAATATACTTGGCGTGCCAGGAATTGGTGAGATAATAGCCGCTAGATTACTTAAGCAGTATGGCAGCCTCCAGGGAATCTATGACCATATTGAGAATGTAACGCCGCCTAGGTTGCAGAACTCGCTGCGCGAATATCGCGATAAAGCTTTTCAGAACAAGCAGTTGACCACAATAGTCAAAGATGTTCCTATCAAGCTGGACCTGAAAATCTGCCAGGTAAGCCACTACGACCGGGACGAGGTGGTGAAGCTTTTCCAGGAACTCGAGTTCATTAACCTGCTTCCCAGGCTGCCCCACCTGCCCGCCGTACAACTTTGGCAGGCGGGGATGAAGACCGAGAGTTCTGGGCCCTCGAAAGTCAAGAGCCACATGGTAAACAGCGAGACAGCTTTGGAACAGCTTACAGGCGAGCTGGAAAAAGCACAGGACATCGCTATTGAAGTCGAAACTACGGGTGAGAAGGCTGTGACGGCCGATTTGGTGGGCATAGCCATATCGCCGGGACGGGGGGAAGCGTTTTATATACCTCTGGGGCACCAGGGCTTGGACCAGCCGCCACAGTTGCCGCTTACACAGGTCACAGCCCGGCTCAAGCCAATCTTGGAGAACGCCAATGTGGGCAAGATTGCCCATGACGGCAAACACGTTATGGCGGTATTGGCCGGCTGTGGGATGCAGCTTGAGAATCTGAATTTCGACCCCATGCTCGCGGGCTATCTCCTCGGCGAAAAGAATCTGGGACTTAGAGCTTTGGCCTTTAATAAGGCGGGCGTTGAGATAACGACCCCCGCTGAATTAACCGGCGCGGGGAAGAAACAAAGCTCTCTGTCCCTGCTGGAGGCAAGCCGGGTTGCCGGCCATGCCTGCGCCAGCGTGGACATCGTGTGGAATCTGAAGGAAAAGCTGGAAACCGAACTGCAAAAGCAAGGACTGTGGCAGCTCTTTACCGAAGTGGAGATGGCTCTGATTCCGGTCCTGGTAGCTATGGAGACAAACGGCATTCTTCTGGATACAAACCTGCTCCGTGAGATGTCTCTGGAACTGGGTAAGGAGCTGCTCAGGTTGGAGAAGGAAATCTACGGCAGCGTCGGACACCAGTTCAACATCAACTCGCCCCAGCAATTGGGGAGGGTGCTTTTTGAAGACCTCAAGCTGCCTCAGTCCCGCAGGACGAAGACCGGTTATTCCACCGATGCCTCGGTCATGGAGGCGCTGAGGGGCGTTCATCCCGTAATTGAGCTTATACTGCAATACCGCCAGCTCAGCAAGCTCAAGTCAACATATGTTGACGCCCTGCCCGCGCTGATCAACCGCAAGACCGGGAGGGTACATACTACCTTCAACCAGACTGGTACGACTACCGGCCGGCTCTCGTCCAGCGACCCCAACCTCCAGAATATACCTATAAGGACTGAGCTGGGGAATAGGATACGGAAAGCCATCATAGCTCCGCCCGGGGCATATCTTCTAAGCGGCGATTATTCCCAGATTGACCTCAGGGTCCTGGCCCACCTCTCTCAAGACCCCGGCCTCATCGCCGCCTTTGCCCAGGACGAGGATATCCACGCCACGACCGCCGCTAGACTTTTTGGCATCCCCGTTGGTGAGGTGAATTCCGAGATGCGCCGGAACGCCAAGACGGTCAATTTCGGAGTTGTTTACGGCATGAGCGATTATGGCCTGGAGCAAGCCACCAGTCTCAGCCGGGAGGAAGCCGCTCAATTCATCGCCCTGTATTTTGAGAGATATCCTAAGGTGAAAGAATATCTGGAAGCCACTAAGGATCAGGCCCGCAAGTTGGGCTATGTGCAGACGGTGCTGGGGAGGCGGCGGTTCCTGCCCGAAATCAACTCTGCCAACCGGATGGTCAGGGAGGCTGCTGAGCGCATGGCTATAAACGCCCCGGTGCAGGGCAGCTCTGCCGACATCATTAAAATCGCCATGATAAACCTATATCGGGAAATGGAGAAGCGGAATCTCAAGAGCAAGATGCTGCTGCAGATACACGATGAACTGCTTTTTGAGGTGTCCGAAGCAGAGATGGATGAAATGAAGTCCCTGGTGGGTGATCTCATGCCACGGGCTTTCGAGCTCAGTGTCCCTGTGAAGGTAGATATCAAGCTGGGCAAAAACTGGGCTGAGATGCGATAGGCTCGGACTCGGTGGGGCAATAATAATCGTGAGCTGCAGGAGAGAAAAAGGAGGTAAAGAGTGAGGGAGAAGATGGTTGCTTTTTGTGGAATCGTGTGTGACGATTGTCGCGCGCTTATTGCCACAAAGACAAATGACAGAGAACTGAAGAAAGAAGTCGCCAAAGCGTGGTCCACAGAGAAAGAGACTCTCAAGCCGGAGGATATCAACTGCGACGGGTGTTTGGCGACCGGCAAGAGACTGTTCAAATTCTGTAGGGTCTGTGAGGTGCGGCGCTGCGGATATGAGAAGGGTGTCGCGAACTGTGCTTATTGTGGGGAGTTTCCTTGTGACAAGCTTACCGGCTTCTGGAAATCCTTCAATATCACCGGAGCGAAAGAGACTCTCGAGGGCATAAGAAAGAAATTCCGGGCCTGATACTGGGCGAAGTTCAAGATGCGTTGACAGGAAGGAGGACACGATGAACAAAGCAGTGGTCATAAATGGCAGCCCTCGCATGGAACGAGGGTATACAGCCGTGGTCGTTGAACCTTTCGTTGAGGGCATGATGGACGCCGGATCCCATGTCGAGGTGTTCTACGCCAGCCGCCTCAAAGTCAAGCCGTGCGCTTGCGGAGAGCTGTACTGCTGGAATGAGGCGCCGGGGGAATGTTGCATCAAGGACAAGATGCAGCTGCTCCATCCCAGGCTGAGGCACGCAGATATTCTTGTCCTGGCCACGCCCGTTTACATCCCGCTGCCCGGGGACATGCAAAACGTCATCAACAGGCTTTGTCCTTTGCTAGAACCGGTGCTCGAGTTTCGCAAGGGACGCACGCGGGCAAGATTTCGCAAGGATGTCCGGATCCGGTCAATCGTGCTCGTGTCCACCGGTGGCTGGTGGGAAAAACAGAACTTCGGAACCGTATTGCGTATCGTCAAGGAGTTTGCTCAAGATGCCAGTGTGAACTTCGCCGGGGCTGTGCTCAGACCCCATGCGAGCGTAATGAAGCGGGACGGAGAATTGACGCAGGACGGCAGAGCCGTCCTGGATGCAGTGCGAAAAGCGGGTTACGAGTTGATCAAAGACGGTGTAATGAGGGAGGAAACCCTCAAGGCGATAAGCCGCCCGCTTATCTCCCGGGCCGAGTCTCCGGCGTGAATAGAAGTGGATTGCCGAGAGTTCGGTCTTGGTTCCAAACCTGGCTAACGGGACAGCGCATTGAATCTCCGATGCCGTATTGCTACACTAATTTGAGATGCCGGAACTGCCTGAAGTAGAAACCATAAGAAATGAGCTTGCGCCCTGGGTCGTGGGGCAAAGCTTCACTAAGGTCAGTATTCTTGACGCCAAACTTGTATGCGGTTGTTCCGCCGAGGAAGTCCATCGCGGGTTAATCAGGCAGAAGGTAGAAAGCCTGGAACGCCGGGGAAAGTATCTCATCTTTCGCCTGTCGAATGGCAGGTCGCTGATTATACATCTCAGGATGACCGGCAGCTTGCTGTTAGATCCCGACGAGGACACTCGCTATGCCAGGGCTGTTTTTCACCTCTCTAATGGGCACCGCTTTGTTTTCAATGACCGGCGCCGCCTGGGAAAAATGTGGCTGGTTGACGATGCCGAGACTGTGGTCTGCAAGCTGGGTCCCGAGCCCCTCGACAAAAGACACACGGCAAGCGTTCTGCGAGAGAGATTAAGCCGGCACCACATCCCCATAAAAGCGGCGCTTCTCGACCAGTGTATTGTCGCCGGAATCGGCAATATGTATGCCGATGAAGCCCTGTTTGCCGCCCGCATTCACCCTCTGAGAAAAGCGGATGAGCTGTCGCCCGCCGAAGTGCGGACTTTACATAACGATATTCGCAGAATTCTACGGGCAGCCATTTGCAGCAAGGGTGCCAGCGTGGATACCTACGTCCGCCCGGAGGGCGAGCTGGGCACGGCCCACTTCAATTTCAAGGTTGCTCATAAGGGAGGCGAACCCTGCCCCGTCTGCGGCAATCCCATCGAGCGAATCGCCGTCCAGAACCGCGGCACCTACTTCTGTCCCAGATGCCAGCCTTCAGGCCGCGTGCCTTCGATATGAAATCTGGCAGCGGCTGGATTTGAACCGGCGATATTGCCATGGAATAATATCGGGCTCATATATCGACAATGAGGGTTTTATCAGAGTGAAGGTGAAGACCGGCTTTGCTACAATCCGGAACGCCAAGATGTATTTCGAAGTGTCGGGAGAGGGAAAACCGCTGCTATTGCTTCATTCCGGCATAGCTGACCACCGGATGTGGGCAGTACAGTGCAGTGAGTTTTCAAGTCGTTTTCAGGTTATCATGCCTGACTTCCGCGGCTATGGAAAGTCGCCTGCTCCAGGGGAATCCTTTCGCACTATGAAGACATTCATGGACTTATCGAGCACCTGGGGTTGACGTCAGTGAGTATCGCAGGGTGCTCACTCGGTGGGAAGGCGGCAATTGAGACGGCAATTGCCTATCCTGGGATGGTTAGCCGCTTAGTCCTCATCGCACCGGGGATGCCTGGCTATGAATATCGAGACGAGGAAACCTTAGCGAAAGACGCGATTCTCGAACGGCTAATCGCCAGCGGAAGACGTGAAGAAGTCGCTGATATGCTGGTGAATATCTGGGTGGTTGGACTAAAGAGAGACAGGGAAACAGTAGATTCAGCCGCAAGAGCGCTGGTTCGGGAGATGATACTGGATAACTACCCCTCGGTGACTGACAAATTTCCGGAAGCACCCCCGGAATTTGATGTTATGTCGCGCTTGGCCGAAATACGTGTCCCTACCCTGGTTATAGTTGGAGATAGTGATCTGCCGGATATGCAGGCAATCTCACAGTTAGTTGCTGACAGGATACATGGAGCCAAGAGGTTATTGATACCTGATGCCGCCCATCTTCCTAACATGGAAAACAGCATGCTATTCAATCGGTCAGTGATTGACTTCCTCGTTGTTCAGTAATGACAGAAAGGTGGTAGCGACTGAACCCAAACAAGTGGCCGAAGGCTTCCCGACTCCTTGGTACATCTCGCCGTATCTTTACATCGTGAATGGCCTTGCCAATTCTCCAGTGGATCTCAACACTATTCGGAACTTCACTGACCGGTGAGGTGATATAATATGACCGGGATGGATGATGTGGTTGATTGTTGGCCCGGCCAGGGTATTTAGGGATAGACATTGAGAATGTCCAGGAGGTGAAGCTATGCCAACCTGTCCTATCTGTGGAACTGAGGTGCGCGGAGACACCGGGTTTTGTCCCAAGTGTCTGCGTCGGCTGATGACAGGGGAGCCCACTGGAGGAAAGAGCAGGAAGAAGCTAATAGGAATCATAGTTGCCTGTGTCATAGCTATCAGTGCGGTGGTTATCATAACTACACACTTACCAAAGGAGCCTTCAGGAGACGTAGCCGAGATTGAGCAGGTTGCGGTCTCTGCCTATGAGCTTGCCAAAGGGCTTTTCGCCCCTGAATTGACAAGCTTGCAGAGATGGGACGTCTGGCAAGACTATGCAGGAAAACAGGTCAAGTGGACAAATGAACTCAAATATATGTCAACAGAAGAAGGGCTAGTAGTCTATTTTCTTAATCCAACGGACTGGGCGCGAACAGAGGTGGCGGCCTCTTTTGACGAAAGTCAGAGGTCGAGCCTGCTGAATCTTAAGGAGGGCGACCTGGTCACTTACACGGGCGTCCTGGCTAGCTTCGGGCAAACTGACATTAGATTGACAGGTTGTAGTGTCGTATCCCTGCCTATTGTACCCTTATGGTGGAATGGCCAAATTGATACTCGCAGCAAACGAATCTTGGTTGAAGATGAAGTGCTCTCCCTTGGTCCAGGGACATGTGACGACGCTGCTGAACGCCTCTCCCCCAAGATTACAGCTATCGACATTAAAACAGGAGAGATGCTGTGGGAAAGTGACGAAACAGGGTCCATCCTGGTGGGAATTGACTCCCTCTACGTGTACGCCTGGCATCTGGCACAGATTGTTCCGATGTCTGAGCCTGATTACCCCTGGTATTGGTTTGCATCTGATATAACCGCCTTAAACAAAACATCTGGTCAGATCGGCTGGTATTCTTTCCTCTCTGAGGGCGTCAATTGTCTGGAGCAAGACGGCTGCCTTCTCGACGACTGGTCCCAGTCTGATTTTGTGGACTGCTGCATATTGGGACAAAGTGTGAAGGAAGAGATAGCTGACATGGGTGAACCCGGTCTTACTTTCCTGGCAGATAAACCGCCCCTTTCCGAGCTGACTTATGAGTATCAAGGAGTCATTTACAGGAGCGCCTGCGCCGTCTATGGGGGCGTAGGAGCAGAGTGCGCTGCACTTCAGGCTCTTGACCGGCAATCAAGTGACATCTTGTGGATGATGACTTTCGAAGAACAGGGTGTGAACGACTTCTCAATAGTTGATGGTATTCTCTACGTGTCAACCGATGAGGGAGTCGGTGCTTTCGAGCTCTAACTAGTCTCAGCCCAACAGGCCTTTCGCCCTTGAGGTGCACACCGAAACTTGGACAGTTCGTCAAAACTGAACCTGACAGACCTTTCAATTCAAATGGGTCATAACAGGTATCTGAATATCAAGAAGAGGCTAAGGCCTTTGGCGGGAGAAGAAGCCTGCGCCGTTTGCGGCCGCACTATCGAGCAGACCCCGGTGCAGAACCACGGCACCTACCTCTGCGCCGGGTGCCAGCCTGTAAGTCACGGCAATCTGATATAAAAGCTGACGGCGGCGAGCTTTGCGCCAGCGACCGATGGCTTATGATAGCCAGGCTCGGCGGCGGAATTACATGGCGTCTTTGAATTCGCGCTGCGATGACAGGCGTCCGGAGCGTTGTGTCTTCGAAATTGCAGGGAATAGCGGCCTCTTCAGCCGTTATTCCTTCGTCTTGAAGGACATCTCAAGAGGAGTCCCGACAGATTATGTTTCCACACTTTCGCGCCTATCGCCAGCCTACTCATTCATGGCGTACTCGCCGTTCAAAAGGGAAACATACTGCTGCCATACCCGGTTATATTGCTCGGAATTCGGCACTGCCTTAATAAGCATAATCTTGACACAATAATCTCGCTGTGCATCCCTGGAACTATGATTGCCGTAGATTTGCATGGCAAATTGAGCAAAGTCACGCACCATGAAATCAAACATCTGGTTCAGAATGTCTGGCTCGATTCCGCTGATACCTGCCTGCTCGAGGATGAGCTGGCCGTACACAACAATGGAGAACATCTCGCCCAAAGGCAGAGACCACGAGGGGTCCATATCCTGGGCCTCGTCCGGGCCCGCCCCTTCCAGCATCTCCCTGAAAACAGCGATTTGCTTCATGAAGGTAGCCACGTTGGGCAGGCCCTTATTGGCCTCGAAGACAGGTTTATAATCGTGGAACTGTATTTTCCCCAGTCCCCTGGTTGGGCCCTGATTGAAGAGGAACAGGTCGTCTTTTTCTGAAAGGTCCGGAGCTACTGGTGGGTACTCGGCGGGGTTGAAGAAGTAGTTTTGCATGAACTTGCGGATGAGCTGGATGTTCACGTGGACCGTTCCCTCGAGCTTGGACGGGCCCATGATATCGGCGGCTGCCATGTGAAAGTAGGTGTCCCTTTCAAATCCCTTGGCTGCAATCACTTCCCAGAGCAGGCTGACCACCTCTTCGGCCTGCAGGGTCACCTTCATCTTGCTCGTGGGGTTGTAGAGCAGATAGCGGCGGTCGTTCTGGCTGGAATTCCTGAAATAGTCAGTGGCGCGGCGCTGGTAGAGCTTCATGCCCACCAGGCGCAGCCAGGCGTCCATGAAGTTCTTGCGCACGTGGGGCATGTCCGTGACTCGTATGCCGTAGAGGATGCGGTTGGATGCATGGGTGATGGCCTCGTAGAAGCAGTGTTCGGCGACCCCGATGGACCCGGGACCGATGTTGAATTTGCCGATGTTCACGGTGTTGAGCGCACAGTCCCAGGCATGGGAGCCCCGGGAGAGGATGTCGTCGTTTGTGATGGGATAGTCGTGCAGAGCGAAGTTGGACACGTATTCCTGGTGGGAGACCACATTCTTCTTGAGCTCGTAGGCCTTGTGGCGGTAGTTGGTGACGAAGAAGGTGTAGTCGTCCGTGCCGTCCTTGATTTTCCCCAGAGTGGACACCATTTCCGCTTCATTGCCGTTGCCGATGTAATATTTTTCCCCGTTCGCCACCCATGTACCGTCGGGCATTGGTGTCAGTGAGGTTTCCGTGGAATAAATGTCCGCGCCGTGGTCCCTCTCGGAAAGGCCGAACGCAAAAATCGCCCCTTCCTTGAGGAGCCTGGCTGCTCTCTTTTTCGCCTTTTCATTCTGACTCATCCAGATTGGGCCCAGGCCCAGGATGGTCACCTGGAAGCAGTACCAGTAGCCGAGGCCGTAGAAGGACAGGAGTTCGGCATATTCACTGTTGCGGGCCGTGTCCCAGCGACAGTCGGGATCTCCGCCGGCATATTCCTTGGGCGTCAGCAGCCTGGCAAAGATCTGCTCCTTGCCGATGAATTCGACAAACTCACTGTACCAGACCTTCTTGCTGTAATCATCGAGAATCCTGGCCTTGCCCATCTTTTCGAAGAAGGCAATAGTCTTGTTCATGATGGCTCTTGATCCCTCGTCGGCCATGAGGCTTTTATATTTTTTGGGCTGTAGTAGATAATTCATCATTTCTCCGCTCCTGCTCGGTGGTTCAAGAACTTTACTAGAACTAATCTATGCCAGTCAAGAATATTCTGCTACATAGACGAAGAACCGCGGCACCTGCTTCTGCCCCGGATGCCAACCTCTCGGCCACAGGCCTCTGATATGAAAACTAGCCGCGGCTTGATCTGCATCAGCGCCCAAGGGCTTCCTAATCTCTTGTGCTAAGCAAATGTTGGCTTGGTAAAGGTGTATATCGTCCATTTTCTCTATTAGGGACTTGACAAACGAAACTATTAATGCTATTATCACTATTAGTACTATTACTTTTTCTAAGGATTTAGGAGGAAATGCAGTGAAAATGTATAAAATTGAGATTGATGAAGAGGTATATAACCTCTTAAAGGAAAAGGCAGAACCATTTGTTGACATCGATCCTAATAGTGTATTAAGGCGTTTGTTATTGAACAACTCTAAAACAAACAAAGCTGATAAACCAAATGTGCTTCCAGAATTCCCTGCTAGCGTACCACACGCTTTAGCGGAAACACTCGAAATGATAATTCTTGTGAAAAAGGAGGGATGCAGTAGAGTTGAAGCTACCCACAAAGTTGCGGATATTCGAAGAATCAGCACACAAGCGGTACTCGATAAATATTGTAGACAGTTGAATAAGAGAGCATATGAGATTGATGAGCTATTAACGACAGCAAAACTTGATGAATTTAAAGCGTTGTTGGTTACGAAATATCCGTACCATAAAGCGACTGTAGAACGAATTTTTGATGACATCTCGGCATGACGTTATCAGCGATGGCACGATGAACGGCTCACTAAGCCTGTGGTTCATCTACGAACATCAGTACTCTGAAGCTGCTTCTCCGGGGAAATCCGCCCTTCCAGGTTTTTCATTGTGGTGAAAAGTCCGTTGGCAAAGATGTTGGCAGTCAATTTCAGAAGCAGAATGAGTCAAGGGATATTGGAATGAGGGCAAAGCAGGCAACCTTGTTCAATACATGATCGGTCAATTGGGCTAGAATCAGTCAAAACTGAATCGAGATAATTCAAACGATTACCATGACGGTCATTAAAATAGGTTTCAAGGCTAGTTCCTTCGACAATTGAATATAGGAGAGAATGCAGTAGCTGTATTCTAAGGGCTGCCTTCGCTATGTATTTCCTGTCGGCATCTCTTACGTAGTAAGTCAGTTTCGAAAAGAATAACGGATCTATTGATTTTAAGTTGAAAAGGAGACGACGATTCAATTCAACAGAGTTAAAAACCTCTTGATAAGATTCAAACATCTGGTAGTTGAATCTATTGCGTCGCTCGACTTCAAGTACTATGTCTTGTGTATCTGAGAAAAATATCGCGTCCGTATATTCCATTTGATCTATTTCAATATTCTGGGAGTAGGTGTCAAAAAACTTACGCCAAAGGTCCTCGTGGATACCATTGACAGGGATCGGTGAAGTGATGACATATTCATGATTAACAATTGAAGCCGGACTTCGTATCGAATAAGGAAACAAAACATAACTTGTTCCTAGTGATTTGCCCTGCAATCTCAATAGTCCGTGGATGGCAAAAAAGCTGGAGTAGTATATTGTCACTTCGCCCCATGACAGATAGCCTTTGTGGTGGCAGACGCAACCTGAGCACAGATTATTTAAAGCCTTTGCTAGATACTCATCGGCCTCTAGAAAAAGAAGCTTTGTTATTTCTGGATCCCTTACGACACGATAATTCGTGCCCGATAGTACTTTGCGGCTGGATATATAATCTCTCAAAGCCATCGGTCTAATCTCAGTCTCGTGAGAGAAAGAATCGATGATAGCATCGGAGATATTGTCGATATATTCATACTGCTTAAATGCATTTTCGATAGTCTGGCGACGGCTAGACTTAGCTATATTACCCACCGTTTGAGATATTCCTTACTCGACCAACATGGGGGATATGGTTTCCAACAATAATTGATGGAGACGGCGTTGTCCCCCCGCACCAAGATAGGCATCACCATAGTCTTCGCGCCGAAACGTTACCTTTTGGGCAAGCAACGATGTGAATCGCTCGAAATCGCGCGCAGTAGGTATGTGTCCTTTTCTTTTGTCGTGAAAATGTGTGAGCAAGTCACGCAGAACCATTAATGAAGCGTATATACCTTGTGTCTTCAACAAGACATATGAATTCGGGTCTTCCCAAATATTACGATAGTGGCCGTGAAGGGAGTCGTAGTATGAATTGATGACCCGTAACTGTATCTCTAAGCTTCCTGCCTCTTCGTACTGGGGTTGTGTAAAGATATCACCCGGCCTAAGAAACTGCTGGAGAGTCTCGACAAATATGGTTTGTGTTACTATACCGGGACCGACACCAGTTAGCTTAATTAGGCCCTGTAATGGGCCCTCTTCGTTTAGTCTTTCTGCAATGTCTATAGCTCTCATTAACGGATAACCAGCGTCTTTTGCGATATGAAAAAGGTCGTACATCAGGCTTTTGTTAACTTTGCGCTGGTAGAAATTAATATCTCTAAATATGGCAGCCTGTTTCTCTTCAGGTATCTTTAGAAAAGCAGTTACCAGGATATTCATATCAATTCCGGAATACTCAATGCCTAACAACCTATGCTGTCCGTCAATAATGATTGCGGTTTCTGGAACTACAGGTATTTCTAAGCGAAAAAGATCCTGCAAGCTATCAACTTCGCGAACTTTCACGTCTCCCGTAAAGCTAACGATTATAGCATTCGGAAAACTTGCTTCTTTGTTGATTATGTAATTTGCTATTTCTTTGACACGTTTCTCATCTGTCAGACGCTGAATTCCTTTTCGTAGAGCAGGATATCGAACAGGTATGAGTTTCATTGATGCTAAGATTGAAGCGCGCATCGTTAGGATGTAGAAAGAGTTATGAGGCTGGCCTTCCTTCGGAGTAACTTTCAAAGCTAGAGTTTGGAGAATATCGCTCATTTTGCTCCGCCTATCAATATTTACTTTCCACATGAAGAAGGCCGATTAATTACAATGCTATATCCATCCTTCGTCTCGCATTGTATCTCTTCTGGTAGCAGAAAGCATCCACATCCTGCGTAACATTGCATGAGGTTAGCCAGGGTGAAATCAGGGTTAAAGATGCCCCTCGCCATGGTTCAAGATCAACACCTCAGGAAAACCGCTGCGCTTTTCGCTAATGCAGTTAATCGCCCTATTCGTTATGACAGGGATGACCATGAAATCACGGTAGAGTTCCCGTACAAGATTAGTGTCGGAATTGCAGAGAAGTAGCTTGCACCCCCGTGCGTGCAGAGTCCTAAAGGTTCTAGCAAGACGCATATGATCATTCTCAGTAAAACCATCTACTGAGTATGCAGTGAAGTGTGAGTTCCCAGAGCGATGGTAGGGCGGATCGAGATACAAGAAATCTCCTTCAGATGCGCACTGTACTGTCTCCTCAAAGTCGCCTGCTACTAATTCGGCGTTCCGCAGAAGGAGTGACACACCTCTAAGGTTTACTTCGTCGTAAAGCCGCGGAGGTCTCTCATGTTTTCCAAAGGGCACATTGAACTTTCCGTCTCGATTTACACGGTAAAGTCCGTTGTAGCAGGTCTTGTTAAGGAATATGAAACGCGCTGCTCGCTCGACAAGGGTGAGGTCGGTCGCATTGCGATCACGCACCTCGTAATAAAATTCCTTGTCCGCTACATGAGGGGCGTAGGTTTTGAGCGCCTTGATGAGCTCGTCAATCTTATCCCTCACCATGGTGTAGCACTCGATTAGGTCTCTGTTAGAATCCCCGAGTATGGCCAAGCTTGGCTTTAGCGTCAGGTAGATGACAGCCCCACCTGCGAAGGGCTCGATATACCTGCGGAAATTCGTTGGGTAGAACTGCCTCAACGTTGGCAGGAGTTGCCCCTTGCCCCCGGCCCATTTGACGATCGGCCTTACTGTTCCGTTCTTCCTGCCCGACTCCTTCAAGAGATATACTCTCCGATGGTTCTACAAATTGTATTATAGCATAGGCGGGCTGGCCGACAGAGGAACTATTCCTCTTAGTATTGATGAACGCATCAGCCACGTGGTCTGTTCAGCGGCGCATAAAGTCTGTGACTTTCTATCACACCATACCATCCCACACAAGCACGCACATTTATGAGGCTATTAGCTCTTCTTTTTCACCTGATACCGAATTAGTGTCTTCATTACCTTAGCATCGGGCTTTGACTGGTATTCTTCCTCGTGCGGGTCAGCTATTTCATAGCCATGTTGACAGAAGGCCTACCTCAGATTGCTATCTTCTGTTTCTAATAGCTTCAATTACTGAAAGAAGAACTCCGACACCTATGAGAGAGTAACCTATCGCACGAGAATCACCGAAAATAATCCCCAGAACCACTAAGGAGATACCAACTATAGCGAGGTTTGATGGTTGTTGATATTGCCTTCGCCTGGCTATAAGCAGAAGCACCACAATAACAGCCAGGGCAACGATTGAAATGGCTATCCATACTGGTTCCATGAATACCTCCTTTTAGAAGTACTGGCTACTTTCGAAAAGTATAGCACTGAGGGCAAAGAGAAGATAGATTATTGCCAGGGAAAAACATCGGGATTTATCTTAATTCATAGTAAGAGAAGACTCACACAGGAAGCCTATCGACAAAAGTCACTGGTTAGGAAAGCAGTGATGCCTGTGATTCTTCAATAACGGACGACGTAGTTATCTTGAATTGCCGCCCTGAAATCTATTTCTGTTTCCTGCTCTCCAAGAAGGCTCGTATCATTGATACTTCCATACATGTTATGACAAGGATCAATCCAAAAGATAAGACGAGCCATACTATGGGCGTGAAGCCAGCAAGCGTCACATCTAAGGCTGCAGTGACGATGCCGACAACTAATAATGCCAATGCCGGCCATTCGAGGATGCTATGATATCGTGTAAACTTCTTGCTTTCTATCTCATAGGCTTCTTCTTTAGATTTCTCATTTGCCATAAGTGCACCTCCCGCTGTTGATTAAGTCTGAGAGTACCCCAGACATATTAGATATGCCGGTAAGGGGCATAAAGATCTCAAACTACTCCTGCTTTGGAGACACCAGAGCCCACTTTTCCTTGTAACTACCTCCTCGTTCTACTTTGAATCCTTGCAGAATATTGTCCCACTCTGCTTGATCTACATAACCAAAAGGAGGGCCGGCGCCCAAGCTTAGATACGCCTGCCCTTCCCCCTTGAGGATGCGTCTAATTTCGTTCACCGCTTCTTTTCTATGTTCGGCCATCGAACACAATAAACCGTTGGCAAGAACGAAATCGACTGACCTGTCCTCTATAAAACTCACATCGGAAGCAGACGAAGTATGAGCTTCAATGTTACGATACCCACTTTTCCTTGCCTTCTTTTCTAAAACTGGGATACAGCTTTTGCCTAAATCAACTGCATAGACTTTTCCTTTCGGCCCGACGAGTTCGGCCAGAGCGAATGTATAATAACCTGAGCCACAACCAAGGTCAGCAACCATCTGACCATCTTTAACGTAGGGCTCAACAAGTTTCTTGGGTGATTCAAATAACCTCCTGATTGGGTCCAGAAACGCTGGCGGTCTCCTCAGGAACAACCAGTCTGGCCACTTCAACTTCCTTTGATCCTTTTGCCGGCATTCACTGCCAGTTGTGCGTTTTTCTTTCCTCATGTTCATATGCCTCAGTTCTTCTTAATCTGGTTCGCCCCTGATTTCGGTGGTGCTATTCGTCCTCGAGTTCTACTCACATAATCACGATAGGCCTCGTCGTTTCGTTGAAGCCGCGAGTCATCACTGCTGCCCACGTGTATGCTGCGAGCGTTTAGTTGCTTTGATAGGCTGTATCCTCAGGTCCGTAATGTTCGTATCAACAATATCCGTGAAACGAGCGCGCTCGAGCATATCTTTGTACTCTTGAAAGTTGTAAGCTGCCCCCGCGGAGATAGCATAGAACCACAGCCCGTGCTCCGTTGGATCAAGGTATTCGCCTCGAACTGCATTGACGACCAATGTTCCGCCATCAACTAGAGCATCGTACGCCTTGCGGAAGATGCGGATGTTCTGCTCTGGGCTGAGGAAATGCGTGACGTCTCCCAAGAATGCGACGTCATACTGGCTGCGACCATAGGCTACACTGGCCAAGTCACCCGAAAGAGACGTCATCTGGTTGTCGACTCCCAGGTCAACGGTGACCTTGCGTGCCACCTGCAGAATGCGTTCCCAATCGATCAAAGTAACCCGTACGCCAGCATTAGCGAGGGCGAGAGCCAGCGACTTAGGTGCAGGACCGCACGCCAGATCCAAGATTCGCAACCCATCGCGCCCATGAATGCCCAAAGCGTGCCACATGGCATCACACTTCTTCAGATACGTTTCGGGGGCAGCCCAGTTGCGGGAATACATACCAATCCAAATATCGATCGCCTCCGTTGCCGTGGCGCTGTAGCCGATAGGGTGGTTGCCTGTTCGGATTGCCTCTGCCAAATGATTATTACCTTCCCAAGAGGAATCCGACAGAAGGAATTTACCCATGTAGGTAGGCTTGTCGGGCAACAGGTAGTGCTCGGCCTCGGGAACTAGTCGATATTCGTCACCCTCCCTGGCTAGCAATTTCAATGAACAAAGGTCATCCAGTAACATACGCGTGCCAAGAGGGTCCCAATGCTCTGTTGCAGAAAGTTGCTCGACGGAATCTTCGCCTGCCGCCACTTTAGCCCAAACCTCCAGTTCCAGAGCCGCCCGTAAGATCGCAACTTGGTGCATGTGTGCATTCAGTTGCCATAGGATTTCGGCTGCTGGTGCAGCAGCCGAACCATTCGCTTCCGTGTCCATTTGTTCTCCAGCCAGAACCCGGACGGGACTGTGTGGTAACTATATGTTCACATCAGGGCCTTGTCAATACCTGCGGACGAACATAGGGATTCTTGCCTGTCCATGCCTACGTTTGCCTGCGATGATAAATTGAACTTTTCGTGCAGCACGTCTGACTTACTCTGCAATATCCCCAAGAAGAGTTGGGTAATAGAACAGGCGATTGTGCAATCTCGCTCTCGGCAAATACTATGTTTTGTCCTACCTGGCCGAATTTCGATTGCACTAAAGAACGAATTATTGCCAGCTGAGCAAGGGATAGGTCTCGTCGTCAACGATGTTCCAGATGTAGGCTGCGTTGCGCGTGTCAAGATTGGCGACTGCGACTATGTTCCATCCTGCATCTGAAAAGGTGGCGACGTTCTTCATCTCTGCGGTGGTCTTGCCTGTTCCACCAGACGAAGTAGCTTGTCCGCTGGTCTCAATGTCCCAGAAGGAGTTGCTTACAGTGCCCTCATAAGTCCGTCCCACCAGACCGCCAACCTCCTCTAAGCCAGTCACGTTACCGGTGGAATAACAATTACTCAGACTGGCCCGATTACTTCCCGCCAGACCACCGACAAGCGACTCGCCATTCACCCTGGCGCTGGAATAGGAGTTGCTTACAGTGCCCTCACGATTCCATCCCACCAGACCGCCGACGTACGAATTACCAGTCGCTGTACCGGTAGAACAGGACTTACTGACGGTGCCATGATTTTGTCCTATCAGGCCGCCAACCTCGTAACTACCACTCACGCTGGCGGCGGAAGAGGAGTTGGTCACAATGCCACCGTTCTCTCCGACCAGACCGCCAACATGCGTATCGCCAGCCACGTTACCGGTGGAGTGACAATTACTCAGACTGCCGCGACTATGTCCCGCCAGACTACCAACATACAAGTCGCCATTAACATCGGCGCCCATCACTGCGACACCCACGATGATCGCTCCCGTGTTAATAAAACTGAAAAGTCCCACATTAGTATCGCCCGGCCGGTCGATAAACAGGTCCCTTATCTCAAACCCCTGACCGTCGAAACTACCGGTAAACGGGTCGGGCCAGATCCCAATTGGTTGCCAACCCTTTCCCTCATTGGCTGTCGGGCTCGCCAACTCCGTATAACCGGCGGTAGTGGAATCGAGGTGGTTCATTAGAAGGATTTCGCCGTCCAAGTTATCCCTGATGGCATCCAAATCATGCCAATCCCGGATTTGCACACCGGAAGAAGGGGTATTACCACAGCCTGCCATCCCGACCATCAGGGCTACCATAGTCAACATGATCAGAAAGACGCTGGTTGCTGCCGCAGAATGCCATTTCGTCAAACTAAGCGCGTTCATGCGTCACCTCCTCTGTAATACTTGTTTATTTTATCAAATAAATGCTGGAGAAGCCATAAAACTTCTACGGAAAAAATTACAAATCTGTGACAATCTCAAGTTCCTTCGGAAAAGAATGCAGGTCAGAAGTAGCTCGAAAGCCCATTCAGGGCAAGCCTCCTACAATAAGGAGCTGTGACCCAAGACATGCTGTGCAGTTAAGCAGTCACGAAACGCGATTTTGTGCAATGACGTGACAAAACAAGCAGATGTTCGGTCGGGTGACAAAACGCTATGTTGTCACCATCAAAGGAACAGAGGGATGTCTGCCTTTCCCTGCGTATGTCGAAAGTTCAACCTTTTCGAAAAGACCCAAAAACATTGATTTTGATGTGTATAATAGAGCCATTGCTAAAGATGACTCCGGGTCAACTGTAACGGGAAAAAGGCTTCCTACCAGTCGTCTGATAATTCGAAGAACCAAAATTAATGATTTACCCTGAAGGAGGGAGAGTTGAGATTAGAAGGTAAGGTAGCATTGATTACCGGGGCAGGTACGGGTATCGGTCGAGCTACGGCCATACTCTTTGCAGAAGAGGGTGCCGATGTAGCTGCCGCCAATCTTGAGTTGCCGGAGGCTGAGGAGACGGCTGAGGCTATAGGAGAAACAGGCAGAAAGGCTTTTGCTATAGCTGCGGACATTTCAAGACCCGATGAAATATATGCCATGGTGGACAGGGCGATTAATGAGTTTGGGGGTGTTAATATTCTAGTGAACAATGCCGGTCTACCTGCGGTGCCTGTACCTAATGCCTTTGAGATAAAGGGGAAATATATATAAGCCTGGAACAAAGTATTTGAAATAAACGTTACTGCGACTTTTCTCTGTAGTCAGCGAGTGGGGCAATGGATGGCGGCTCACGGTGGGGGAAAGATCGTCAATGTGGCTTCACAAACAGGAATCGCGGGAATTCCCTACGTCAATGCTTATGGACCGTCCAAGGCGGCTGTTATCAACATGACCCGCTCTCTGGCTGTGGAATGGGCGAAATACAAGATAAACGTCAACTGCGTAGCACCCTGCTGGACCAGGACTCGCCGTCTCGAAAAGGCGATTGAGAAGGGTGTGGTCAGTCTGGCAGAGATTCAGAAGCGATGTCCTATGGGACGCCCGGCAGAACCTGAAGATGTAGCGAAGGCCATCCTTTTTCTAGCATCTGACGATGCCAGCTTTATAACCGGAATAACCTTGCCGGTTGATGGAGGGTGGCTGGCATATGGATATCAAACAATCTGACTGTCGGCCCGCTCTACCAATGTGTGTAGGCTTACCCCTTAGAGTCAAGGCCTTATATTCTACTTATCTTCAATCTATGGGCAAGTTGAAAAAGGCCTTGGGGTTTTCATAGACGACCTTATATATATCGTTATAGGGTAGTTTGGCTCTTCTCAAAGCCAGGGCTACCATCGGGACAGTGAAGTATCCGTCGCCTGAAGCTAACTCACTATTGACGATGAATTTATCCAGCTTGCCCCGGTTATTCAGAATCAGATTAGCCACAGATTCCGGTGGCACCTTGTCGAAGCAACAGCTCAGCCCTACCTTCGCTCCGGAAGCCATTACGGGATCAAAGGTGCGTTCACCCGTGTGATCCAGTATCACTCTGTCCATAGGAAACTTTTCTTCCTTGATGACGTTAATGACCTGTTTGATGATTTCAGGTGCCTGGGGCGCTAACCGGATAGGCGTATGGCAAATTACAGGCAGGTTATGCGATTTGGCGATTTGGAGCTGCGCGCGGAACAACCGTTTTTCAAAGTCCGTACCCACATCCAAGCCGATTTCTCCCAGGGCTACTACTCTGTCATTTTTGAGATAATCCGGGAGCCGTTTTAAACACTCCTCGGCGCCTTTTTCGGTAAGTCCATAAAAGGGCACACCGAGGGAGACAAAGGCTTCATATCCTATGGTGCCTCCCCGTTTCAGCTCAAAATCTACAGACCTGTCCCAGAGGGTAAGGACAGCGTCGGCTTCGAAAATCCCATTCAGACAATGGAACATGGGTATAACGCAAGCCTCCATGCCGGTCAAGGCGATTTTCATCATTACGCCGTCATCCAGCAGAACAGTATGAAGATGCGGATCAATATATCTCATATCAAAACCTCCTACATTTGTCAGGCTGCTAGCTCTTCTTTTTCACCTGATATCGAATTAACGTCTTGATTACCTTAGCATCCGGCCTTGACTGATATTCTTCCTCGTGCGGGCCGGCTATTTCGTAGCCATTGTCTGCGATGAATTGCTGCAGGCACTCGATGGTCTCCGTTTCCTGGTCATAAGGGCCGAGGTGGAGAATCTGAGCTACCGTGCCGTATTCCCAGGTCTCAAGCTTTACCTCAGTACCCGGCTCTTTCTGAGGCAAGGAGGTAGTGTTCTCTGGTACGGGGATACCGGCAATTACGAGCCATTCTCCCTTGGGATAAAGATGGGCGTTAGGAAAGCGAGCACGAGGGCAGCTTACCTTGAAGGACTCCAGTCCCCTCTTTTTCAGGTCAAACTTCAGCGTGTAAACCGAGCCGAATAGAGCGGGGAATATCCTGGCGAAGACCTTGTCCGGAGAGCCTTTCCCCCGGACAACGGCCATCTTCTGGGACGGCATGTCAAGGATTGCAGGATCAGTCTTGAGCTTGCGTGGCGACATACGCACCTCCACAGTTGCAGCTTTTTGTAAGTATAGCATGGTAAATTAAGGTCGATGGTAACATTTTCGAGCTTCTGATACAGGCAGAGTTCTAGAATAAGGCGCTGGCCAGGTATAATCAAGGACACAGATATTCGGGAAAGAGCATGAAATCACTGATAGCTTGTTATTCTTTGGCCCTGATTGCTGCACTAGTATTCTGAGCTTCGTCGCCATGCACTTAACTATGTGGTATCATCTGGGCTGCTTAAGGAATCAAAGTGATAGAACTGCCCGAAGCCGCCGTTTTGGCCGAACAGATTAGTAAGACTGTGGTCGGCAAGAGAATCAAGAATGTCATTGCCGCCCAAACCCCGCATAAGTTGGCCTGGTACTTCGGCGACCCGCAGGAATACAAAAGCCTGCTAACTGGCAAGGTAATCAGCGGGGTCACGAGCTACGGAGGGCAGGTGGAAATATCGGCTGGCATGGCGAAGCTGCTATTCAGTGACGGCGTGAATTTGCGCTATTACAATAGTGGTGAAAAGCTACCGGACAAGCACCAGTTGCTGCTCGAATTCGATGACGGTTCGCATCTGGTCGGCTGGGTGCAGATGTACGGCGGCCTATCGGCTTTCCCGGGAGGGAAGAACGATAATAAATACTACCTTATAGCCCAAGAGAAGCCTTCTCCATTGTCCGGTGACTTCGACGAAGACTACTTCAGGTCTTTGTTTGACCAGGGCACCGCAAAATTGTCGCTGAAGGCATTTCTGGCGACGGAACAAAGGATACCCGGGCTCGGCAACGGGGTTTTGCAGGACATCCTGTTCAACGCCAAAATGCACCCGAAGAAGAGGGCAGGTACACTCTCCGCTACTGATCAGAAGGTTCTTTTTGACTCTATTAAGAACACTTTTTCGGAAATGACTGCAAAAGGCGGCCGGGATACCGAGAATGACATTCTGGGTAAACCGGGAGCGTATAAGACCAGGCTGAGCAAGAACACTGTCGGGCAACCCTGTCCAATATGCGGTACACTAATCAAGAAAGAGGCATATTTGGGTGGGAGCATTTATTATTGTGCAAGATGTCAGAGAATCTAGGTCAGGCAAGTGCGGAATCATAGCTATAATCTAGGAAACAATCGCTGGAGAGAGCATGACATCGCTGGTAGTTTATTATTCTCTGACAGGTAAGACGAGGCTGGCAGCTCAGGCAATCGCCGAAACCTTGAATGCGCCGCTGGTGGAGATTCAGGAGACAAGGCCCATACCCGTGCCGTTCGTCTATATCAGTGGCGGCTTTGCGGCTTTCACGAACAGGGGGCGCAATATATGTCCCATGGAAGTTGACATAAAGCAGTATGACAGGATATTTGTCGGCTCTCCAATCTGGGCTTCCAGACCAGCACCAGCTGTTAATTCATTCATATACCAGACAGATTTTGACGGTCCGGATATCGTTCCATTCTTCACTATGGGTGGCGACAATGCCGAGAAGGCTCTGGCCAATATAACGGCTAAAATCGAGAAAAGCCGGGGCAAGGTGGCAGGCTCTTTCGCCATAACGTCGTACAAAATGTCCGGTGAGGAAATCATAGCCAGGGCTAAAGAGGCTATAAAGAAGTTTTCAAGCTAGCCTCTATTCATTCAACGATGCAACTTCCCTCCAACCTTGGTCCAATTATCTAGTTGCGACACATATCTTACAACCAGGATGAATGCCCGAGGATTTCATGAAATCAAAAGAAGCTGTATTATAAATACAGATGCGGGCAACAGCAAAGAGAAGGCTTCTAATCGGAGCAGGGACTCTATCCACGGGACTGGGGATTATCGGTATTTTTGTGCCGATTCTGCCGACGACCCCCTTCCTGTTACTCGCCGCGGCCTGCTATATGCGGAGTTCCGAACGGTTCTATCAATGGCTTATAAACAACAGAATATTTGGGGCCTATGTCAGGAACTACATCGAAGGCAGAGGGATGCCTATGAGGATAAAAGTGTTTACCATGTTCCTGCTCTGGCTGACTATCGGACTCACTATAGCTTTTGCCGTGCAGAACATAGTTATCAGGATAGTGCTAATCTGCGTTGCCATCGGGGTTACGACGCATATCGCCCTGATCAGGAAAAGAAAAGTGGAAGATATTCGAAAGTGAAACCAGGTGGAAGTGGCGGGATTTGACCGGACTTATGATGCGTAAGCTATAATGGCAGGAATATGCCGTGCGAAATTTCGCCGTCAGGTAAATCACCAGGGAGTCGCACCGTCTGTGCTGGGTAAACTGACATTTCTGGGGGCAGCTAAGAATGTCACGGGTTCTTGTTATCTTTTGGAGAGCCAGAATACCCGAGTGCTCATAGACTGCGGCATGTACCAGGAGCGGAAGTACCAGGAGAGAAACTGGCAGCCATTTCCATTTGATCCTGAGTCGCTCGATGCCGTTTTTCTCACTCATGCCCATCTCGACCATTGTGGACTTCTGCCTAAGCTGGTACGCGATGGATATCGGGGCAAGATATATTGCACGCAGGCGACGGCTGAGATAGCCCAGATCATCCTTCTCGATGCCGCACACTTGCAGGCAGAGGACGCCGCATTCAAGCGGGAACGCCATAAGAAGGAAGGACGCCGCGGTCCCTATCCGGAAATGCCCCTCTACACTGTGGAGGATGCCGAGGCAGTCGAGGCGCATTTTTCCGCCGTAGAATACCTGAGCTGTGTTGACATCAGCAGCGATATCGAAGGCTGCTATTATGAAGCGGGCCACGTGCTGGGGGCGGCAGCTATAAATATAAATATCAAGCAGGACGGCAAGAACCACAGATTGATTTTTTCCGGTGATATCGGCGAGCCTGATCGCCCGATAATAAATGACCCGACTCTTTTCCACGAAGCTGAATATATAGTCGTAGAGTCGACCTACGGCGACCGTACTCACGAAGAGCACGAGAACACCGATATTCAGAAGCAACTGCGCGATTGCATCAACAGGACGGTAGAAGCCGGGGGCAATATCATTGTCCCCAGTTTCGCTCTGGAACGGTCCCAGGAGATGCTGTATCACCTGAACGAATTGTTCTTACGCAAAGAAATTCCACCTGTAACGGTCTTTCTGGATAGCCCTATGGCAATACGGATTACCGAAGTATTTAAACATCACGCTGAACTCTTCGACAAAGAGATGATGAAACGTCTGCGCCAGGGTAATTCCTTTTTTAATTTTGAAAGGCTCAAAATAGTACAGAGTACGGAAGAGTCTAAGGCCATTAACAACATAAGGGGAAGCAGCATCATCATAGCCGGCAGCGGCATGGTAACCGGCGGCCGTATAAAGCACCATATCGTCAATAACATCGGAAGGCCGGAAAGCACGATACTATTTGTCGGCTATCAGGCGCAAGGAACGCCGGGCAGGATGTTGCTGGATGGCGCCCAGGAAATCCGCCTACTGGGGCAGATGCATCCGGTCAGAGCACACATTGAAAAAATAGATGGTTTTTCTGCCCACGCGGACCGTGATGGATTGCTGGCCTGGCTGGCTGACATTCGCGTCCCGCCGCGCTGTGTATTCATCACCCACGGGGAAGAAGAAGCAGCCACCAGCTTCGCGGCGCTCGTTAAAGAAAAGACTGGCTGGACCGTGAATGTCCCCCAATACAAAGATACTGTGGAGCTCTCTTAGATCGATATTGAGGATAGAATAGTCACGAAGATTGCATGTACAATGAATTGGATAAGAACTGGTTTAAATTGTAGGAGGAATTCATGATAGATCAGATGCTCGGCTATTTCAAATCATTCTTTGAAACCCCCGCTGCTCTGGGGCTTGGTCTGGCTATAGTCTTCGGTGCGGTCTGGCTGGCCTGCTACTGGCCGTCGCTGTTTAAGAGACCCTGGCTGTGGGCGGTGCTCGCAAGCAGTGCCTTCCTGACGTTGGCTGCTGTTTGCTTCATTCAATATCCTCTTCAGGTTTGGGCCGGACAAGCGCTGAATCATTTCTGGAGCCAGGAGGTCCTTGCGCGCTGGATTCTGCTGGCGGCAATACCGCAAATACTCCTCACCGGGCTGGTCCAGGAAGGGTCGAAGCTGGTGCCGGTTGTTGTTTACTGGTGGCGTAGCGGGAAGAGTCTTGACCCCAAGCTTGGCCTTGTCATCGGCGCCGTGGCTGGAGCCGGATTTGCCATCTTCGAAGCGCAGGGGGTACTCTCAGGGTGGACGTTGGATTTGGTACAAACCTACGGCTTCACGGCATTACTTGCATTCTGGGAGAGGTTCTTCACCGTAGCGGCTCACATCGCCTTTTCCGCCCTGGCCGGGTATGGCCTGGCCAAGGGTTGGGGATGGCAGTTTTACCTCATAACCTCTTTCCTTCACGGCCTACTGAACTACAGCCTGGTTTTCCGGGCGGCTGGACTCTTTACCGACATTCATGCGGAAATCTATATTGCCGTGCTGGCGGTGCTGGTAACGGCCTGGGCTTTGTGGCTCCGCTGGAGAAAAGGGACGGCTGCGGCTGAGCTTGAGCCTGAGCCTGAACCTGGACCTGGACCTGGGATATCAGCTCCGTGAGGTAATAACGGTGAAACGAAGTATTTTGCGCTGGGAGCTAGGGGGAATAGTCTTCATAGTTGTTCTGGGAACAGTGCTGCACTTTGTTTTCGAGTGGTCCGGGCGCGCGGTCCCCATCGCTCCGATTGCTGCCGTGAATGAGAGTGTATGGGAGCATCTGAAGCTGGGCTTTTGGCCGGCATTGGTATATGCGGCCCTGGAATATGGCCGCTTCGGGAGTTCGGCGGCAAACTTTCCCTTTGCCAAAACTCTGGGCATTTATCTAATGCCAATCGCTATTGTGGTTCTTTTCTATGCGTACACAGCTATGCTGGGGCATGGGCTCCTGCCAGTTGACATCGCGATTTTTGTTGTAGCTGTCGTGGTCGGGCAACTGGTGAGCTACAAATTACTGAGTGCCTCTCCATTGCCTGACAGGCTCAACCGCTTCGCCCCAATTGCTTTGGCCGTCCTGGCTATTCTCTTCGTGGTGTTCACCTTCTATCCACCACAATTTCCGCTCTTCAGAGACCCGGTCACCGGTGGCTATGGCATTGTCGGATAGCGCTTGGTGAAATGTGGGCTCAATGTAGAATCGCTCTCGAGGTACTGCAGACGTGCCTGCATCATCGAGACTGGATTTTGCCATTGAGTAAAGGGTATCATTAGTGTATTGCTGGGGAAACCATCAAATCAAGAATACGTTATGTTGCAGAAGGAGTGAAACATGGCAGAGGAAAAGAAGCAACGCTGGTACCGCCGCCGCGGCGCGCCGACCTTGATTGGCCCCATATGGTTCATCGGCTGGCTATTTACGATTGGCTATGCCAATCTGGTCTGGTGGCAGATCATACTGGCCATAGTAGTGTGGCCGTACTATCTGGGCCGCGTAGTGGGCGGTTAAGAGAGCGCACTCTGATTTTGCACTTCGACGCTCTGCGGCCATCGCGTGTTCAACCTTCTAGCAAGGAACATTTGTTTCCTGAGATACTGCGGAACTGAACTCAGGGAGAAAGAAACATGGGCACAGACTCTCTGGAGCAACTCAGTCAAATTCAGCTGGCCCGTTATGCCGTCGATGTGTTTAGAAGGATAGTACTGCATTACGGCATATGGTTTGGCGAGGTCACTCACCAACTGGGCCTGGAAGAAGCTATTCGGCTCGAGGAACAGGTGTCTGGCTCCTTCTTCCCCATAGCCATAAACCGCCTGTCCAGGACTCTCGGTTTTCAAACTGATGACGGCCTGCCGCTCTGGCTAATCGACATGGAAAAGGAAAAACTGATCAGTCTGATAAATGCCATGTCCGCTAACTGGCTGACAAATGACGGGGTGTGGTTCCGGGCTGTTGAGGATAACCATGACATGTATACCAGTAAAAGATGTAACGATACCTGTTGGACCAGATATTCGCCTGTGGAAGCAAGTATGATAAAGTCATTTCTACATCTTCCCGAGCAAAGCGGTTTGGACGGCCTGGAACAGGCTTTGAAGTTTCGGCTCTACGCCAACATCAATGAGCAGACCATCGAAAGGTCAGGCGACGAGCTCGTCCTTCGTATGGTGAAATGCCTGGTCCAGAGGACAAGAGGAAGCCAGAGGTTGCCCGATTACCCATGCAAATCGGCGGGATTGGTGGAATTTGAGACATTTGCCAGAACAATGGATCCCAAGATCAGGGTCGATTGTATTAGCTGCCCTCCCGACGAACATCCCAAGACCTGGTTTTGTGCCTGGCGATTTTACATTGCTAAGTAAGCACCGGGCTTCTACTGCTTCACCCTCATGGAGCTAAAGGCAAATGACAACGGCTGGATTTGACCCATTGTGCATTCGCGGATTCGGAGAGTATCAGGTTACCGACCAATCTCCTTTATACCACTACTGAATTGCCATTATCCTTTACTTAGGTAATATGCATACATTGCATATACTGGTCTCATGGGGTTGTAAACAAAACCGTTTATCCAGTCTCGAAAGAGATAGACACCCAATACCTGATCTATCATAATGCTGGGGACTTCCTCATAATACAGTTCTGCCAGCTGGTCGTAAAGTGCCTGTCTTTCTGTATGGTTATTTGAGGAGATTGCCTGTTCAATGAGATCATCTACTGCTTCATTACTGTATCGCTGCGCTTGCGCGAATGTCCCCTGGCTATGCATGTAAGGAAAGACGAAATTGTGAGGGTCGGCATAGTCAGCGGTCCAGCCGTTGGAATACATAGGCAAACGTCCTATCGTCATCTCACTAAGTATGGTTGGCCACCCCATTAACTGGATATTTATCTTAAATAGTGGATTGATCTCAAATAGATTATTCTGCAATATTTCACAGGCAATCTTTCCCGTGATGTCTCCTGACGCATGTACAAGCGTAATCTCAAAACCATTTTCCCATAGCAGTCCATCCCAAGCCGCCCGCAAGTGGGCCTCTGCTTGTGCCAGATCCAGTTCATAGCTTGGCCAGTCGGGTCTATAGTAAGGTATGCCGTTGACCATCGGCGAAGATATTTGCTCGCCATAACCCGTCATTGCATCCTCGATATAAGCCTCCCAGTCGAAGGCATAGGCAAAACCCTTTCGTACATCAATATCAGTGAAGAAATCGGTGGGTATGCCGTTGCCATCCAACTGACCAGTGCCGATCAAAGTGCTGGTAGGATCAATGTCAAATTGGAAGAAAAGCGCTTGATTCAGTAGGGCAGGTTCATTTTCATAAACCAGGATTCCTGGCATTTCCTTTGTTTCCTGGATTTGCTCAAATGGCACCAGAACACAGTCAGCGTCACCCAGCTGTAGCATCAATTTTCTCGTTCCCCATTCGTCAACTATCTGGGTAACAACTCTTTCAAAGCTGGCTGGTTCACCCCAGTAGTCATCATTTCTTGTCAACGTGATTTGAACTCCAGGTTCCCAGAGCTCTAGCTGGAATGGGCCGCTACCATTAGCTATCGAATGGATCGGCGAGCCGCCAGGAGCAGGATCATTCAAAGCTTCATATGATTCCTCGGTTCCATTCCAATCACCGTTTTGTATGCACCAATCCTTGTCAACGACAGAACCCCAGGAGGAGGCAAGAATCTGTAAGAACGGTTCATATGGGGTAGCCAGATTGAATTGTACCCATTGGCCATCGACTTCTACTTTGCTCGTGATTTCCTCAAGCGGGACGAGACCGTCCTCGGTTCGAGAGGTATAAGTTCCCAAACCAAAGAGGGGCTCAAAAAACATCCACTGCGGTCCCAGGACGTAATCTTGAACCATCCCCCTTTCAGATGAGTACTCCACATCTTCCGGGGTCAATGGATTCCCATTATGAAAAGTCACCCCATCACGGATTTTGAATCTATAGGTCTTTCCATCTTCAGAGATCGTCCACTCTGTGGCCAGCGATGGGACAAACTTGCTCGTACTATTGCCATCAAATTCGATCAGTGTGTCATAAATGTTGAGTATTTGCCCGGCACTTTCGACATCATAGGCATAGGCGGGATCCAGACTGCCAATATCGAAAGGACACGCTATGACAAAGGTCCCAGGGTTCTTGATCTCGCCATTACAGGCAAAAAGGGGTAATAGGGAGAAACATATGATAATTATGATTATGCTGGCGACTTTTTTCTTCATCATTTTCCTCCTCATCAATATTTGCAATCGGGTGGCCAACATCGTTGATAGGAAGAGTTTATAGCAAATATCAGTGGTTTTGTAAACCTATCTAGAGTGTTTGAGGTTCTTACGATGAGAAAATGGGCGGTAGAGAACAGGCAGTAATGTCCATCCAGCCAATGCTGACAGCAAAAGAGGATATTTGGCTTGGGTTTGTGGCGCTCAGATCACCGGAATCACTATGAGTGAAACAGTAACCAGCGGTTGGTGGATTGGCCCTGCACCTGTGCTTAAGCCCAAGTGATATAATTATATGACTGATAGCATATTGGCTGGAATTGGCAATGCCGCGTAGAAAGAAACCCATATCCTTCCGTATTTCAGAGGTGTCGCACGTGGTCGGTGCTACCAAGAACCAGCTTGTGTATTGGGACAAGACCGGCCTGGTGAGCCCGAGTGTGAAAGCAGCTTCGGGCAGGGGTTCGCGCCGTCGCTATTCCGTGGAAGACATTTTCGAACTTAAGATACTGATGAAACTGCTGGATAGCTCGCTGTCTCTGCAGCGAATACGGTCGAGTTTCCGCTTCATACGAGGCCAATCCAGGACTCTGTCTTCATTTGTAGTGCTCACGGACGGGAAGACAGTCTATTTCTACGAGGACTACGATGTTCTCGTGGACACGTTGAAGCAAGGCCAGACTGTGCTACGTATCGCTGTCCAGGACCTGATCGCAGAAGTACAAGCCAAGTTGACCGGCGGGCAGTGAGCACAAATTGTGTTGATGCAGAATATGGTAGGAACTGGACATTAACCACCGTGCATTCCTCGGCCTACATATTGTCAAAAGAACAGACTGGTTGATATAATTCTTGACATAGGACAAGCAAGGAGGTGACGAACATGTGTAGCACGTGCAAGGCTCACAACCCGGGGAAAGCCGCCGCTAAACCTGCAGCCAAGACGGCAAAGAAGAAGGCGCCTGCCAAGAAGAAATAATAGAGTACTTGAAGTGGCAGGAGTGGGACTTGAACCACAGGGGATAGGTGGTCAGTCTCGAAGAAGACTCATTTAGTCGAGAATATAGCTGCAATACCGACGATGGCCAGTACTATCCCGATTCCCATTAGCATTACTGGGAAATAGCCACTGGCGGTGTCTTTGCTGGATAGATATGCCAGGATAAAAAGCACCGCGCTAAGACCGAATGGTGCAGCGATTCTAGCTAGTTTCATTCGCCCTCCTCGACAATACTATTCCGGATGATAACACACCTGACTCAATACTCACAATCTGTCGGCCGCTGTTTTGTCCTGACAGCCAGACAAGAGTTGACAAAGCTGGACAGCAGATTCAAGACTGCTATGCTACGAAACAGAGAGGAATAAGGAGGTGTGATATGAAGAAAGCAGTAATAATAATCGCTATAGTGGTAGCGGTAGCGGCAATTTGTACGGTGCTAATTCTAAAGGTGTGGCCGGGAGTTCTGGTTGGGTCTGGAAATCTCGAAACTGAGCAGTATGCTTTTGGCAATTTCACCAGAGTTGAAATCAGCAGCGCTTTTGTATTTGAAATCGGGTATTCCGACTCCTACGGCATAAATGTTACCGTGGACGATAACGTGATGGATTATGTCCAGGTTACCCAGGAAGGTCAGACTCTGAAGATAAGGCTTCGAACTGTCCCATTCCTTCGTCGCGTGACTCTGAGAGCATCGGTGGCTATGCCGGAACTTAGTGGCGTGACTGTCTCGGGGGCATCGGTCGGCACTGTTTCCGGCTTCAGTTCCACCGAGGGCTTGAACATCACGGTGTCTGGAGCCAGCATAATAGTTGAAGGTGACATCACAGCGGGTGATATCGGATTTGATGTAAGCGGGGCGAGCATTGTTCAGTTGGAAGGCTCTGCCGACGATATGGTCGCCGTTGTAAGCGGCGCCAGCACTTTCAATCTTGACGATTTCACAGTCAATAATGCCGTCGTCAATGTTAGTGGCGCCAGCACGGGCATCATAAACCTGGACGGCAGACTGGATGCCAACGTCAGCGGTGCATCGACACTGCTGTACATTGGCGACCCTGTGATGGGCACCATCAATGTGTCAGGTGCATCTACTCTCAGGGAGAAATGAAGACTTCAGTGATGTGACCGGGCGCCAATCACAACCCAGTTAGGCACACCCGCTACTGGGCAACGGTCTATTAAACAGTTGCTTAGATGCGGTTAGGTGATTTCTTGTTTTGTTGCTAATCTGCTCTATTTGCGCTTGAGAGATAGCAGGTTGACATTGGAAGTTGCTATCAGGCAAATTCCAATAATCCCCAGGACTGTGGAAATACCTGTCGTATTTTCTCCCAGGATATCGCCATCAAACATAAAAATAGCAGCTGCCAACGCCAAAACAATCCCTATTATCCACTGTGCGAAGAATGCTCTCTTCTGTTCACTGCTTATTCTCTCCGGCTTCTCCTCTTTTTGCCTCCTCCAAACTAATAATGCTACCACCACCAATGCGACAGCAATAACAATAATCGAAATCTGTATAATGTTGGCCATCTTTAATACCTCCAATCATTGCCTTCCCAGCATACTACGTTTCATCTCTCAGGTTGTCAAGTGCACTGAGTCTCTGATGACAGATCAGTTCGAGACGATTTATGTCTATTGGCGGCAGTAGCTGGACTTGAGCCGAACGGGATAGGTGATCGGTCACGAAGAAGGTTCATTTACGCGAGAGAATAGCCGTAATACCAACAGTTGCGAGTGCGATGCCGATTGCCAGCAACGTTATTGGCAATAGCGGATTGATGCTGTATCGGCCCAACAGGCATGCCAGGATGATAAGCGCAACGCTGAGGACGAAATACGCGATGATTCTGGTTGCCTTCATTCACACTCCGTAACAACACCGGTCCAGATGATAACACAACTCACTTGATGCTTGCAGCCTGTTGACGGAAGTCCGTGGGTGACAATAGATGGCAGCGGCCGGGTTTGAACCAGTTAACGGGCGATGTGTTTTTCCATTTCAATAAAGTCTACCTTCCCGATATGGGTATCCCTGATTGTCTTTTTAGTCTCTACAAAGCCTACTCTTTGATAAACCTTGATAGCACGTTGGTTGAAAAGAGCAACATGAAGCTTGATGGTGCGTTTAATCGATCTATAGCGTGATACTGCATAGTCTACACACTCCGATACAAATTCCTGGCCCAGTCCCCGGCCGGTTAAGTCAGGTCTCATGCCTAATGATAGCCAGAACTCGTCGTTTTCAGTGTAAAGAGCTGCCCATCCTGCCAATTCATCATTTTCATTCAATACAGCCCTAATGATGTTCTTCCAATTCTTAGTATCCATCAATATGCTCAGGTCATCTTCATCTGCTGCCATGTCATAAAACGAATAGACATCATCATAGTGCCAATTGGCAACATCATTGGCATGTTTCTCGTTCATAGGAGTGAGAACATATCTCTTTTTTTTGTTTAACGGGTTGTGTTCGGAAAGATAATACGGCAAACAGATAAGTGGCAGCGAGTGGATTCGAACCACTGACCAAAGGCTTATGAGTCCTCTGCTCTGCCGTCTGAGCTACGCTGCCGAAAAAAATAGTTTAGCATTGGCTAGAGGGGAGGGTCAAATTGGAGGGGGCTTTGCCACCGGCAATGACAAGGAGAACTGGAGCGGTTATAATCTAAGGCGGCGATGTCGAACCATAGGGGAGTTCTAGATTGAGAGAACCATTTGCCAGATTCGTAAGAAGCAAGCTAGGTTCTGGTGTGTTGCTCATTACCTGTGGCTTGCCGGGCACCTGGAAAACAGAGACTAGCGAGGAGATTTCCCGGATTAAGGGCTACCCCATCCTGCGGTCCGACCTGATCAGGTTGGAGGTGCTTAAGAACGAAGATATATTCGATGAGAAGGTCGCCTCGGATATGAGCAAGCGGACAATGGTCTATGATGAGACGTTCCGACGGGCAGACGAGGTGCTGAAGAAAGGCGATAGCATAATAATAGATGCCACCTTCGTCACCCAATCGCTGAGAAGACGGGCTGCTGAGATAGCTGCGAAACATGATAAGACGTTCATCATCCTTGAGACCCATTGTCCTCAGGAGGTGGCCATCGCCCGGATAGTCAGACGCACTCAAGAGGATTATCAATCGAATGCTCTCACCGAGCAAGCTTACCTCAACAACAAAAGGAAATTCGAAGAAGTGGATGTGGATGACTTGAAGCGGTTATACCCAACGCTTGAAATCATCCACCTGACGGTTGATACCCAATATGATCCGCCCGAAGAGTGGTATGTCATTGGAATGGAAAAGAGATAGAAGTGAAGATAGATCTGCACATCCATACCAAGACCTGCTCCGACGGCAATCTCACTGTCGAGGAGGTTTTCCAAGAGGCCAAGAAAAGAGATATTGATTTAATCTCGATCACCGACCACGATTCTGTGGGCTGCCAGAAAAGGGCTGTGGCCTTAGCGAAAAAGCACGGCACGTCTTACATCACGGGGATAGAATTAAACGTGACTTTCCATTATCCCGAGGGCAACAAAGATGTCTCCCTCGATTTTCTGGGGTATGGGTATGACATCGGCAATCAAGAGCTTAAGAGTAAGCTTCAATTGATAAAAGAATATAGAAAAAGAAGAGCGCGTCAGATTCTCAAGAACCTGAATATGGAGTTCGATAAAGAGGGCATGGCAAGATTCACCGAGACAGACCTCAAAAGAATAGAGGATAGTGTGGACGGCGTGTTCGGGCGACCACATATAGCAAACTACCTGGTGGAAAAGGGGATTGTCAAGGATAAGCAAGAAGCTTTCGATAAATATCTGGTCAGGTGTGATGTCCCCAAATATCCCCTTTCTCTGGCTGAGGCATCGGAATTGATCAGGAACGCCGGGGGCATACTGGTCCATGCTCACCCCGGCGACCCTAAGGGAACATCCCTGGTAGGCATAACGGATGATGTGGAAAGACAAACGAGGGTCATAGAGAAATATATGCTACAATACATCGATGGTGTTGAGTGCTGGCACACGGACCATGACCAGAAAACCACAGCGCATTATATTGAGTTTGCTAGAAAGCACAATATGTTCGTGACGGGCGGTAGCGATTGCCATCAGAAACCGGTTCTTATGGGCACATTGGATATACCTGATTGGGTTGCCGGGCAATTCAAGTTAATGCTATTTTCAGGGAGCTAAAGAGATGAAGAATTATGATGTCAAAGACCTTTCCCTGGCCCGAGAGGGCAAACTTCGCATCGAGTGGGCCGGCAAGGAAATGCCGGTGGTTAAGCTGATAAAGGAAAGATTCAGCAGGGAAAAGCCTCTGGAGGGAGTGCGTATTTCTGCTTGCCTCCATGTCACTACGGAAACGGGCAATCTAGCCCTGGCTTTGAAGGCAGGTGGTGCTGAAGTGGTCTTATGCGCCTCCAATCCTTTGAGTACGCAGGACGATGTGGCTGCTGCCCTGGTGGACTATGGCATTCCTGTCAACGCCATCAAAGGAGAGGATAATAAGACTTACTACAAACATATCGTCACCGCCCTGAAGCATAAGCCTCAGATTACCATGGACGATGGCGCGGACCTGGTTTCCACCCTTCATAGGGACTACGTAAAACTGACCGCTAATGTCATCGGTGGCACCGAGGAAACAACCACCGGTGTCATCAGACTGAGGAACATGGCCAGGGCCGGTAAACTGATTTACCCCATTATTGCCGTAAACGATGCTCAAACCAAGCATTTCTTTGACAACAGATATGGAACAGGGCAGAGCACAATTGATGGCATCACCCGGGCCACCAATATACTCTGGGCGGGGAGGAAAGTAGTCGTTTCTGGCTATGGCTGGTGTGGGAAAGGGATAGCGAAGCGGGCTCAAGGGCTCGGTGCACAGGTTGTCATTACCGAGGTGCAGCCTATACCCGCTCTGGAAGCTGCTATGGATGGCTATCAGGTGATGCCTTTGATTAAGGCCTGCGAAATTGGAGAAGTATTTATCACCGCTACGGGCGATACCAGCGTTATTGATAAGGCACATATACTGAAGATGAGGGACGGGGCTATCGTAGCTAATAGCGGACACTTCAACGTAGAAATAAACATTCCAGCTTTGGAAAGACTGGCCAAATCAAAGAGACGAATACGTTCTTCCATCGATGAATACACTTTAAGCGATGGGCGCCGTATTTATTTGTTGGGCGAGGGCAGGCTAATTAACCTGGCTGCTGCCGAAGGACATCCGGCTAGCGTCATGGACATGAGTTTTGCCAACCAGGCCTTATGTCTTGAATACCTCACCAAAACGAAGGGAAGGCTTAAGCCCGCAGTCTATCCTGTGCCAGAAGAGATTGACCGGGAGGTAGGCAGACTGAAGCTGGCCTCCATGAATATCAATATTGATTCTTTGACCAAGAAACAGAAGAAATACCTCGAAAGCTGGGAAGAAGGAACATAAAAAGGAGCAAAAATGTCGAATAGCTTTGATCAATCGAATTCTTATTTAGCCACCGCGGAGTCGGTCACCGAGGGGCATCCTGATAAACTATGCGACCAGATTTCAGACGCCATCCTGGATGCCATGCTGAAGCAGGACCCCTTCGCCCGGGTAGCCTGCGAGGTGTCTGTGGCCATGGGCATGGTGATAGTCCTCGGTGAGATCACCTGTAATTGCTATGTGGAGATTCCTGAAATTGTGCGCCGGGTGATCAAAGAAGTAGGCTACACCAAACCTGAGTATGGCTTCAATTACCGGACTTGTGGGGTCATCACCTCCATCAAAGAGCAGTCAAGAGACATCGCTGCCGGGGTTGGCCAATCTTTAGAGGCGCGAAGGAAATCAGCCACCGATGCGGTTCTGGATAAAACCGGTGCTGGCGACCAGGGAATGATGGTTGGCTTTGCCTGTAAAGAGACCCCTGAGCTCATGCCTTTGCCTATTGTGCTGGCACACAAGCTATGCCGGAGGCTGGCTCAGGTGAGGAAGGACAGGACCATACCTTATTTGAGACCTGATGGTAAGTCTCAAGTAACCATAGAGTATAGTCATGGAATACCGAAGAGAGCAGTTTCCGTTGTCCTGGCTGCCCATCATGACCCCAGAGTGAGACGCGAAGTCATTGAGCACGACCTTATAGAACAGGTGATCAAAAAGACCATTCCTGCCAAGTTGCTGGATAAGAAGACTGAATGCTACGTTAACAGCGCCGGTAAGTTCGTCATAGGCGGTCCTGTGAGTGATACCGGTTTTACCGGGCGTAAAATCATTGCCGATACTTACGGCAGTGCCTGCGGGCATGGTGGCGGATGCTTCTCGGGCAAGGACCCTACCAAGGTGGACCGATCCGCCGCCTATATGGCCAGATATGTTGCCAAGAATATAGTAGCTGCCGGACTTGCCGATTACATGGAACTTCAGATTGCCTATACTATCGGAAAGGCTCACCCTCTATCGCTGTCGATTGAAACGTTCAGCACGGGGAAAGTGTCTGACGAGGTCATAGCAGGTCTCGTCGACAAACATTTCGACTTTCGCCCTGAGGCCATCATAAGGACTCTGGACCTGCGCCGCCCCATCTACCGTCAAACTGCTGCCTACGGACACTTCGGCAGGGAAGACCTAGACCTGCCCTGGGAGAGAACGGACAAGGCTAAGATACTAAGAAAAGAAGCTAGGTTGTAAGAGTCCCGACTGTCGTCACTATCTATGCCGAAGTCACCGCTAGGGCCAAAGTAGATTTGGGTGACGGTAAGCTATCTTTTCAGACCCGGTGTGTCCTGCCACAATGCGGGCACCTGATTTGCGGCTCTTTGAAGTTCGGCGGCACTCGCAGCTTGGTGCCACAATCACATGTTATGGTGTTGTAGTTACTGAGCCGCCACATCACATCGGAGGTCTCACGAGCCCGCTGTGTCTCGTTTAGTTCGCCGGCCTCACCCTCCAGCTTTACAGTTGTTATTGGGACCGTTGCAGCGGCAAGGCTGGCAGCAGGTACAACGCCCTTATCTCCTCCGTGAAGCTGCCGGTAGGCCTGGTCATAATCATTAAACGAAGCGCCAGACATGGCACGCAGTATGCGTATCCTCTCTGATATAGGGGGGTGGGTGCTGGAGAGGTCACTAGCCTTCATGCCTTTCTGACGGAATGGATTAACGATATACATGGGGGCTGTGGCCTTATTGGCTGATTTTAATTGCCCGGTTGCAGCGCCCAGCTTTTCCAGTGCTGAGGCCAATCCTTCGGGGTATCTGGTGTAGAGAGCTGACGAGGCATCTGCCAGGTACTCTCTCTTCCGCGAGATGGCAAAGTAAATGAGCTGCGCGAAAATCGGCGCCAGTATCATGAATACGAGCGCCACAATCAGAATTATTATCTGGGCCTGCCCTCCTCCTCTGGATGAGGAGCTTCTTCTTGACCCGGCCCCGCCAAAAATCAGGAAACGTGAGCCATACCAGGCCAGGAGCACGATGGTACCGAGCACGACACTGCACATCGCCATGAGCAGCACGTCCCGGTTTTTGACGTGGGATATCTCATGGCCAATAACTCCCTGCAGTTCATCACGGTTTAGTTTTTGGAGCAGTCCCGAGGTAATAGCTACGGATGCCCGGTTGGGGTCACGACCGGTGGCGAAGGCATTCAGCGCAGGGTCGTCAATGATGTATATATCGGGCATCTTCTCCAGCCCGGAGGCAATCTTCATTTCTTCAACCACATTGTACAGGCGCGGGTGGTCGTCGGGCTTGATTTTCTTGGCGCCAGA
>MGMS01000025.1 GCA_001796515.1 Chloroflexi bacterium RBG_13_51_36 | reverse complement strand
TTGATGCCCGAGATGGCAAGATAGCCATCCACGGCTGGCAAAAGAACACGGTTGTCGAGGCCCTCCGGCTAAGCCGGGAGATGGCTGATGCCGGGGTGAGGCGCTTCATTTATACTGATATAAGAAGGGATGGCACCCTTACCGAGCCTGACTTCGACATGATAGGTAGATTGCTTGGTGAAACAAATATCCCCGTCATTGTGGCCGGAGGGATTTCCAAATTGGAGCATTTGCAGCGACTTAAGGAGCTCGGTGTGGAAGGAGCAATTATAGGCAAAGCTCTCTATACCGGGGATATCGATTTGGGGGAAGCTATAATCAGCTTCGGAACTTAGGAGGAACATGCTGAAGTTCGATGAAAAAAGCTTGATTCCAGCTATTGTTCAGGATGCCAGGAATGGCGAGGTCCTGATGCTGGGTTATATGAACAAAGAGTCGCTGAAGCGCACACTGGCCAGCGGAGATGTCTGGTTCTACAGCCGCAACCGGCAGAAACTGTGGCACAAGGGAGAAACATCGGGCAACTTCCTCAGGTTGAAGTCTATGACCAAGGACTGCGATAACGATACCCTTCTCATAAAGGCTGAGCCCACAGGCCCAGTATGTCACACCGGCAATCAGACATGTTTTTTCCAGCAGCTGCAGAGCGAAGATACAGCATAGCAGCTTGATTCAGCCACCCAATTTCTAAATCCCGAGCCCTGATCAATATCAAATGACAAAGCACAAATTACAGAATGGAATAGTTTTGGCATTTAAGCATTTGGGGGTCAATCGTCATTTGGGTTTTGAAATTTGGATTTGCCAGGAATTCAGGATTTCGAGCGTATTGTCTTTGGGATTTTGAGTTTGGCTGCGGGGATTGCCACGCTTCGCTCGCAATGACACTCCCCTTTGTCTTTGCGAGGCTGACTCCGTCAGCCGAAGCAGTTCCCAGGCGCCTGCAATGGCAGCAAGAAAAATAGAGTTGACCCCTTTTTGTGGAAAAGAGGGGGCAACTTAGAACTGCCCCCTCTTTTGACTGTCTATCTTCTCCCTTGATTGCCACGTGAGGCGACTTTTGGACTGTTGCTGAACCCGGGAATTCAGCCTGCAACCTCATCGAGATTGCTCTCTCACAGCAACCAAACGAGAACTCTATACAGTTGTTAAAGTCGCTATACTTTTTACCCGCAAGGAGTAAAGTTGCCGGTGCATTCCGTCACGGCGAAGCAGGTCATGAGCCCACAGGCTATCGTGTCGAAGATTGCTGATACGTCGGCGAGTGGGAACGGCAGTTCTGCAATTGGAGCTATGATGGCGTCAAGGGCCCCAATCACATCTCCTGTCAAGGACAGACCCCAAGCTAGCATGTCAACTGTCCAAGAAAGGGGTCCGCCTGCCCAGCCACCGATTTCGCTCATGAGCGCCGAATCCAACCACTCGGGGAGACCCAATTCCCCTCCCATAGCGTCCAGAAGAGTTCCTACCAGGTCAAAGATACTCTGGACGATTGCAAAGGGCACCTTAGAATACGTGTCCGGCAGCTCATATGCCGCCACTGCGCCAGGCACTACCGCCAGGGCCAGTAACGCCAGAGCAACGCCAATACTGATTAATTTTTTCACCTAAACCTCCTTTTGTTTTTGATATTTCGACACTGGAACACCATCCCAAGTTCCCGGGCTCGGGATGACACATAATTTGTCTTGGACTACCCCTGCACACCTCCTTTCCGGGCACCTAGCCCATCGCACTTGACCGCGCTTAACTAGGATACGTAAAATGAAACAACGAGCAAATGTTAAGATCTTGTTAATAAAGTATATTGCACGAGGAACGGCTTGTCAAGCCCCCCAAGAGATTATCGCGCAGAGGTTACAGAATGGTTCCCGTGGGCATCTCTTGACAAACTTATCAATATAACGATATTATGTTCTGGTTGAGGTTGTTTAATGATGTAGTTGCCCGCTTCTTCTTGCTTACCCGTTCCCGGCAGAAGAATTTATTGCGCAAGGTGACTTGATAAGTCTGGCAATTACAAAATCCTCAAATCTGAACAAGACTTAAATAGCCTCTTCTAGAATAAAAGAGAGGAGATAGCGGTTCGATTTTTTTGCAGGACGGGCGCAGAGTTCGCCGCGTCACATAGGTTTGTCCAACAAGACTTCCCCAGGGAAAATCGATTTGCTACGAGACTTGAGAGTAGGCATGAAGAGATTATGGGCTCCCGTCATAGCCTGCCTGTTGTTATTCGTGCTGATAATGCCCCAGCTGGTTGTGGCCGCCGGACCGGAGATAACCAATGTTTCTGTAACGGATATCGCTGAGACAAGCGCTGAAATCAGCTGGACTACCAATACCACCAGTGATAGTCGGGTCAACTACGGGACCACCACATCATTGGGCCAGACTCTGTATAATAGCAGCGAAGGCACCACCCATAACGTGGTCCTTACGGGCTTGACACAGGGCACAAAATACTACTTCGAAGTCGAATCTACCGATATCTCCGGACCTTTCACTGACGACAATGGCGGCGAATACTACTCTTTCACAACACTCGCGCCAGCAACATATTCCATCACCCTTGAGCCTGCTTGCGGGGTGTGCGGCGACTTAGTCGAGGTAGGAGTCTGCGGCGAGGTGATTGCAGCGACCGCGGCCGTGCCAGCGGCAGGCACCTATCACATCTGCTGGGATTCCGCCGCCGCTGCGAATGTTAAGGCGACATTCACAACAATTGCGGCTGGAATTCATACCGTTACGTTCTTTATGCCCGAGGCTGCCAAGGGCCTTCATACGGTCCACCTGACTGACAATGCTTATGCCTCAAAAGCGACCGCTACCTACGAAGTCCTCCCCTCCGCAAAGATCAACCCAGTGCAGGGACCCGCAGACACATCCGTGACTCTCAATGTCTATGGTTTTGCCGCTTCCCGAGATATACGCGTTACTCTGTTCCAGGGCGCTGTGCAGAAGGGGGATGCCAAGACGGGTACGACCAATAGCGTGGGTAGCTGGACGACAACTTATACCATCCCGCGCACGCCCGCTGGCGGCTATACCCTTAACGTCGAAGCCAAAGAAGGTACGGTATGGGTAAATTGGGTGAGCAAGTATTTCGAGGTAACCCCGAAAATCAGTGTCGCACCGATTTCCGGAACGGTGGGGCAGAAAATCGGAATAAATGGTACAGGCTTCGGCAGTGAAGAGGAAGGCATTGAGGTTACATTTGATGGAGAGGTGGTGAAGTCAGGCATCTATGCCGTCGGAGATGGCTCCTGGAGCACTACCATCTCTGTGCCCCCTGTCCGAGCAGGCCGGTTTGTCATTGACGCCTTGGGAGAAACGACCAGGGCCCGCAATGTACCTGACGTTACCTTCACCGTGGTCCCCGGGATATCGGTCGACCCGATTTCGGCCTATATAGGTGATACGATTATCATCAAGGGCGGTGGTTTTGCACCCGGGGAAAGTGGCATCCGAGTCTATTTCGAGGGGGTGGCTGTCACTTCCTCTATCATTACTGCTAACGCAGATGGCTACTGGGAATCTTCTTTTGAGCTACCCACCAGCACCTACGGCAGCCATACAGTTACGGCTTCCGGCGAGACAACCCAGCCTGCCGTGACAACCTCCCTCTCTACGAAGGCCGAATTACTGGACGTCAGCCCCGCCGAAGGAGCGCCAGGCGACTCCATTAGCCTCACCGGCAACGGCTTTCACGGCAGTCAGCAATTAACGGTCACCGTCGGCGGGGTCACTGCATCAGGGGATCTGCGCACCCAGTCCAACGGCAACGTCGTCATTAGCTTCCGGGTGCCAAAGGGAAGCACCGAGGGCCAGCGGACGCTGGTGGTGACCGACGCAGGTGGAGCCAGCGCCTCGGTTGACTTCACAGTAACAGAGAAAACTCTATCAACAACTCCGTTGCCCGTCTCACCCCAGGACAACACACTTAGGTCGGGGATGGTGACTTTGGACTGGCAAGGCATAAACGGTGGGGCCGGGTACACTTACACCGTGGAGATAAGCAGAACCGCCGGTTCTGGAACCCTGTGGTCCAGGTCGGGTGTTGTGGAAGACAGCTACACCTTAACCAAGGAAGAGGCATTACCAAAGGGGACTTACTACTGGCGAGTTAAGATAGTCGATGATTATGGCAACGAAAGCGCCTGGTCCGACTCTGTCATGTTCACGGTATCCCCGATTCCGACCTGGGTATGGGTAGTGGTGGGACTGGTTGTACTTGTCGCGCTACTGGTAGTGGCTTATCGAGAGACGAAATTCAAGGTGACGGAATAGGTTCCGGCCACCGATTTTTCCTGACGCTGCAACACTTGCAGAGAGGAGAATCGTCAAGGTCGGGGGAAGCTAAGCCGGTAACCCCATAACCTCAAATGAAGTCCTTCGAAAAGAGCAAGGTGAGTTTTTCCCCGGGGACAGGTATGACATGATAGGTTGTCTGACGGGTCTCGTTGCCATGGCAGGCGGAGCGGTTTTTGCGGCCCTGGGCGTGTACATGGCTGGTTTGGCAGCTTACTGGGCAGCGCTGGCCACATTCATGGGCATGTATATGGGTGCCCTGGGTATATATGTGGGCGGTTTGCTCGCTTATCTTACAGCTTTCTTTATGTGGATATTCGGATGAGTCTATGTTAAGGTATATACGGGGCGCAACGAAGAAGGGCCGGGTGCGAATCCACCGGGGTGCTAAGGAGAATAGGACGATATGAGTTGCCTAGCAATCATGGTGCTGACCGCGGTCATCGTTTACTTCGGTGCCTTGATAGCCTTTTTCCTGGCTGCCGGGATGGTGCCGCTGGCCATATTATGTTTGGTACTTATACCTTTAGCTCTTCTCTTCATATGGCGCATTATCTACCCCTGGCTGGTGCGGATGGGGAGATGGTCAGCTCAGCTCAGAAACCTCGTCTTCCTCGCGTTTATATTGACGGCCATAGGTATAGGCATAGGTTATGTTATTCCAGATGTTCCGACTATCACAATACCACTAGTGGAATGGGAGGTACCAGCCACAGTCTTAGTGTTTGGACTGCTTTTCCTGTTCCTGCTCCTACTAGGCCTTGTGGTATGGCTGGTGAGATTATGGCGTCGTGGCTGGCCTCTGGCGAGGAATTCCTTCTGGGATATTGGTTTTCGGCTTGTTGCCCTGTTCTGGAAAATACTACTGGGAATTCCTCTGGGTATAGCCTGGTTCCTCTACCACCCTCCTCTACGCTGGTTAATAGCAGCCCTCCTGTTCTACCTCAGGGGTCTGGCAGCCGCAGCAGCGTGGCTTCTGTATAATCCCCCGTTGAGGAGCATCGGTGTTGCCCTGCTTCTCATTACTCGATTGGTCGGCCGGGTCATAGCCTGGCTGGTGTACAACCCCCCGATACGCTGGGTTGTAGAGTTCGGGGTTTTCATGCTCAGACTGATGGCCCGCCCCATCAGTACGGTAATCTATTGGTTCGTCTCCTGGTGGCCAATCACAGGCGTCAAGGGAACATTAGACAAAGGGCTAAATACTGAGAGCAAGTCCTATCAGGATTACAAGTACGCTTAGCATGACGGTAACGGCACCGTCCAGCAAACCACCCACGTCGAAATGAGCAAGAACGCAACTTAATATCTTCTTGCCAGAGGCCGCCATTCGAGCATTAATCTAGCTTCCGATACTAAGCCCTATCAGGATAACAAGTATGCCGAAAATGACCATGCCAGCACCGCCCAGCAAGCCAGCGACGTCCATATGACTAAAAACGCGGCCAAATATCTCCTTGCCATAGGCCGCCGTTCGGGGCGTTAAGCCCGCGGATTCATTAGGGGATTCCGATGCCGTCTCTGATAAACTCCTGTCAAACATGGGCAACACCATTTTCCTCCACTCACGCGACTCCCGATAGACTACACCGGCTACTATTATGCCCACGACGACGAAGAAAATCCCTAAGATTAACACTAATGTAGCCAGGTTTATATCAACTATCTGGGCCGGTAAGGGGTTAGCTGTGTCCATTTTCGCCTCCTTTTCCCATCAAGTTCGTTTAATAATCTTCTTTCAGGGAGACAATCAAATGGCCCCCCGTCAGGCAAGTGCCAATTTGTTCTAGCGTAACATAGCTACTGCATGGTGTCAATATTTCTCTATTGTGGGGGTAGTTATGCTAAAATCCCGAAAGGGTTCATATGGCAAGCGCTGAGGAATTGAAATATTGGGTAGCTTTTTCCGGGGTACCCGGGATTGGTCGCGTGCGGATTTCCCAGCTAAAAGAGTACTTTGGCGATTTGCAGGCTGCCTGGAAGGCTCCCGAAGGCAAGCTGAGGCAAGCGGGACTAGATGCACGAAGTATAGATGCTCTGGTAACCTTACGCCCGAGAATCTCCCTGGACGCCGAGATGGAAAAACTGGAGCGCCACAAGGTAAAGGCGTTTACCTGCGAGGACCCTCTTTATCCTCCCAGATTAAGGGAAATTTATGATTATCCGCCGGTGCTCTATGTTAGAGGTAATCTCCCGGCCGACGATGAGCCTTGTTTGGCCATAGTCGGTACCCGCCGTCCCACTATATACGGGAGACAGGTGACTGAAGAGATTGTAGCCGACCTAGCCCGAAGCGGAATCATCATTGTCAGCGGATTGGCCCGAGGGATTGACTCCGTAGCTCACCGGGCCGTTCTGGATGCCGGGGGCAAAACTGTAGCCGTGTTCGGCTCGGGCCTGGATATCGTTTATCCCGGAGAGAATGCCAAATTGGCTCAAGCCATTATGGAACACGGCGCTCTGGTCAGCGAACATCCTTTGGGCATCAAGCCTAAGGCAGAGAATTTCCCACTCAGGAACCGAATTATGAGTGGCTTGAGCCTGGGAGTGCTGGTGGTGGAAGCCGGAGAAAGGAGTGGGGCTTTGATTACAGCTCATCAGGCAGCGGAACAGAATCGAGAAGTCTTCGCTGTCCCGGGCAGCATTCTCTCCCCGGCCAGCCAGGGGGCCAATCGTCTTATTCAAGAAGGAGCCAAGCTGGTTCGCAATTACACCGATGTTCTCCAGGAACTAAACCTGACCATCGTAGTACAGCAAGCAGAAATCAAGGAGTTTTCGCCGGCGGACGAAATCGAATCTGCTATACTAAGACAATTGAGCTCCGAGCCTAACCACATAGATGAAATATGCCGCTGCAGCGGCTTGTCGATGCCGGAAGTGAGCAGCACCCTGGCGATGTTGGAGTTGAAGGGGATTGCCAGGCAAGTGGGAAGCATGAATTATGTGCTGGCTCGAAGGAATTAGGGCATCCCAAGAGAATCTTGCGATTTTCCTGGGGACCTAGTTAAATTCAGAGCAAATCCGTCGAGGTTCCGAATGAACCTCCGTGACTTTTTGCGGCTGAACTAAGGCAGAACAAATCATGGCTGGCAAACTAGTTATTGTCGAATCCCCGGCCAAGGCCAGGACCCTAAACAGGATTCTGGGGCGCAGCTATAGTGTCAAGGCTTCTCTGGGGCATGTGCGTGATCTGCCCAGAGGCGACCTCGGCGTAGATGTGGACAAGAGCTTCATCCCCAAGTATGTCATTCCCCCGGAGAAGAAGAAGCTAGTGGGCGAACTCAAGAAGGCGGCCAGTAAGGCTAGTTCCATATACTTGGCTACTGACCCCGACCGCGAGGGAGAGGCAATTTCCTGGCACCTCACACAGGCAACCGGGCTGGACAAGAACGACAGGCTCGTTCGGCGCGTAGTCTTCCACGAAATAACCAACGATGCTGTCCAGGAGGCCTTCCGAAATCCCCGCTCTATTGACATGAACCTGGTGAATGCCCAGCAAGCCCGGCGTATCCTGGATAGACTTGTGGGCTATAAGCTGAGCCCCCTCTTGTGGCGAAAGGTGCAGAGGGGACTTTCCGCAGGCAGGGTCCAATCGGTGGCTGTCAGAATGATTGTTGATCGCGAGCGGGACATTCAAGATTTTGTTCCCCAAGAGTACTGGGTTATGGAAGTTGAGCTGGCCCCGTTCGAAGAAGAGGCGAGTTTTAAAGCCAGGTTGTTCGCCCTGGCCGACGGCACCAAGCTGGATGTTGGCAGTAAGGATGAAGCAGACAGAGTTGCCGCTGGCCTAGAAAAGGCTGAATATGCAGTCAAGACAGTGGTAACTAAACAGGTAGCCCGTCAGCCGGCCCCGCCCTTCATCACAAGTACCCTGCAACAAGAGGCCTGGCAAAAGTTGCACTTTACTGCCGGGCGAACTATGGCTATTGCTCAGCAACTTTACGAAGGTTTGCCCCTGGGTAAGGAAGGCTCGGTGGGGCTTATCACTTATATGCGCACCGATTCTACCCATGTGGCGGCCTCGGCTATAAGCGAGGCGAGGGAGTTTATCGCCGATAAATACGGAGCCAAATATCTTCCACCAAAGCCACGCAGTTTTGCCAGGAAGTCAAAGTGGGCCCAGGAAGCTCACGAGGCAATTCGACCCACCCAAATTTATCGTCAACCAGACCAACTGAAAGCATTTCTTGATTCAGCTCAGCTGAGGCTGTACGAGCTTATCTGGAAGCGCATGGTCGCCAGTCAGATGTCAGCAGCTCAATATAATGTGACCAACGTGGAGATAGAGGCAAGCAATACCAAGAATCAAACTCAAGGATATCTACTCAGGGCCAGTAGCTCTGTGGTTAAGTTTCCCGGCTTCATGGTTGTCTACAGCGAAAGCAGGGATGAAGATGACCGCAGGGAGAACTCCGATTCCATCGGCGTTTCCCTGCCCAAGCTGAGGACTGGAGACAAATTGACTTACCTGGGCATCTCTGGCGAGCAATGTTTTACCCAGCCGCCCCCTCGCTACACTGAAGCCACATTGATAAAGGCACTGGAACAGAAAGGAATCGGGCGACCCAGTACCTATGCCCCTATTCTGTCCACAATTCAGGGGAGAGACTACGTTAACAAAGTCGACGGCAAATTCCGCCCCACAGAACTAGGGATAACCGTCACCAGAATCCTGACCGCACATTTCCCCAGAATCGTTGACCCTGGTTTCACGGCTCAGATGGAAGAACAACTGGATGAAATAGCCCAGGGTAAGTATGAATGGATAGCTGCGTTGCAGGAATTCTATCCCCCCTTCCGCGATATGTTGGATAAAGCGTGGACAAACTTAGAAAAGGTCAACATGACTCAGGCCAGTGAGGAGACATGTCCCAAATGCGGTCGCCCCATGGTCATAAAGGTCGGGCGTTTCGGTCGATTTCTGGCCTGCAGCGGCTATCCTGACTGTAAAACAACCCTGCCCTATATGGTTAAGACTGGGGTCTCTTGTCCCTTGTGTGGCGGCGATCTCGTGAAAAGAATCAGCAAGAAGAAGAAGGTATTCTATGGGTGCAGCAAGTATCCGAAATGCCAATTCACCGTAAATCGGAAACCGATGGCTCAGCCTTGCCCTGACTGCGGGAATCTTCTGGTGCAATATAGAGGGGATTGGGCTCAATGCGTGGCCTGTAAACGTAAAGTGAAATCGTCGGAGACGGAGAAACAGAAAGAGGAAGCAGCCTTATGAAGATTCTGGTTATCCACGGACCAAATTTGAATATGCTGGGCAAAAGAGATAAGTCGATCTACGGAGAAAAGACCCTGCCCGAAATTGATGCCCTGCTGAAGAAAGAAGCCCAGGCCTTAGATGTCGAGGTGGTGACATACCAGTCTAATCATGAAGGCTCGCTCATAGATTTTATCCAAGAGCAATCGGATTCCGCTCAGGGCATCATAATTAACCCCGGTGCACTCACCCACTACGGACTTTCTCTGCTCGACGCGCTGTCTGACAGTAAGTTACCTGTAATCGAGGTCCATTTATCCGATATTTACCACCGTGAGGAATGGCGCGCCAGGTCTGTAATTGCCCCAATAGCTGAAAAACAGATAATTGGCTTAGGCTGGAGGGGATATATTACTGCCCTGCAAACCTTGGCTGGCAAACTGAAAGCCGAGCCGTTACGCTAGGATTTCAAGCCCCACTCGTCTGCCCAATCACCTCGTCAGCAACAATAGAATTTCCGGCGAGGCACGAGACTTCATCTGGAAGTGGGAAAAAGGCCACAATTCTTGACACTCTCAGGATTGGCGCTTCTTGAAATCTTCCAAATCAAGCGTGTTGATGAAATCCTTATATGCGGACAGCCCCTTCAGCTCCTGTTCATCTACCTTGCCTTCAGAAGTAGATTTGGCTGTCTCCTCTTCAAGTACGATGCCCGCCTTTTCCAATACCGCTTCCTCGACATATATCGGTGCCCCCACTCTTACAGCCAACGCTAATGCATCGCTAGGTCGAGAATCAATATCCAGTTTTACACCGTCAACGGTGAGAGCAAGCCTGGCGTAGAAAGTATCTTCTTTGAGGCCGTTTACCACGATATAGTCGACTGAAGCCCCCAGGGTAGAAATCACAGATTGCAGCAAATCATGTGTCAAAGGGCGGGACAATTCGACGTTTTGCAGTTTCACGGCGATAGCATCAGCTTCAGCAGGACCAATCCAGATGGGTAGATAACGATTAGTCCCCTTCTCCTTCAAAATCACCACCCGTTGGTAGTTCATCAAGCTAACCCGGATGCTGTCAATAGTCATCTCTACCATGTGCTATGCCTCCTTTGCAGTCTCCATTTTACACCGAGAGCTCCCAAGTAATCAATTAGCAGCAGTCAACTACCTAAGGCCAAGAATCGAGTATCTTTCCATATTGCCGTGAATCCTTAGACATTGGCCAATCAAATACTGGCTGCCAATAGAACGGCGGCTACCAGTTTGCGTCTGTGGATTGGTCAGCTCATGTTAGAGTCGCTAGCAGGGAGCTTATCCTTCAATAGATAAAGCCTGCCACCATCAGTCCGGCAGACAACATCAGCGTTCATCAGTATCTGCAGAGCATATGGCTTGAAATCCCGCATGCGTAGTAGCCCTTCCAGGAAGGTCGGAGGTCTCAGCCCAAGTTCGTCAATTGTCTTGGCAGACCTGACATCAAGGGCATTGTGGCGCTCAAAAATGGCGACTACCTGTCTGACAGCTCGACCTATGCGCATTCGCGGCAGCACGAAAAACCCTAGAATAGCCACGATTATGATCAATACTACCAAGAGCGCATTTGTGCTCATGGATTATCAGGATACACCAAACCGCCATTCGCAGCAACTTCGCCCTGTCGCCGCCAGGTGCGAAAGACCGAGCCTCTTTCCATATTGCCATAAATTATCAGCCGTTAGATAATTACCGTGAGGGAGTCATGACAGAACTTATCCTGGCCAGACACGGGCAGACTGAATGGAATGTAGGCAAGATATTCCGGGGTAGAGCGGATGTGAATCTGGATGAAGTAGGCGTCAAACAGGCAGAGCTATTGGGCAAATATTTAAGCAATTGCGAATTAGAGGCCGTTTATTCCAGCCCGTTAAAAAGGGCACTGGACACCGCTACTATCGTCGCCCGCTACCACAAAGTTGGCGTACACACTGCCGGGGGCCTGATAGATTTGGATTACGGGAAATGGCAATCTCTGCCCGAGCAAGAAGTGAAGAGGCTATATCCGGCCCTCCTCAACGAGTGGCACAGTAACCCTCACAAGGTGAGAATGCCCGGAGGCGAGAGTCTGGAAGATGTAAGAGGGAGAGTTGTCGAGTTAGTCGATGATGTCCTTTCCAAATATCAGAGCAGGGTGCTACTGGTGTCGCATAGAGTTGTGCTCAAAGTCTTGATATGCTCTTTACTGGGACTCGATAACTCACACTTCTGGAATATCAGCCAGGACGTATGCGGAATCACAGTTTTCAATTATCTAGACGGGCATTTTGTCCTGGCCAGACATAACGACACTTCCCATCTTAGAGAGTTGCCGGAACCCGCGCTTGATGATTTCTAGGCTGCCCCCGTCTCTCTCCGCTCCCTGGGAAATCGCGCTTTCTCACAGACAGCTCTCCTACGTCATGGTTCCTTAAACGCCGTGCAGAACTGCCATAAGCATTAGATATGCTGTGGCCGTTACCCGCCAAAGGGGATTACTGCTGATTTATGCGGTTTTCAGTTCCGAAGTGCAGTTCGGACAGCGAGTAGCCTTAATAGGGATAGCGGTAACACAGTAAGGGCATTCCTTCGTTGTCGGTGCTTCCGCCTTCTTCGTGCGAGCCTGCATCCTGGCAATTGGACGCACGATTAAGAAGAACACGGCTGCCGCGATTATCAGCAAGTTAACAATCGCATTTATGAACACCCCATAGTTGATGGTAACAGCCCCGGCCGCTTGGGCGGCAGCCAGAGAAGCATACGGCCCGGGAGTTAGACCCTCTTTAAGGACAGCAAAGAGGTTGGTGAAGTCAACATTGCCCAGGGCGAGCCCTATGGGTGGCATGATGACGTCTTTAACAAGTGAGTTTACAACCAAACCAAAGGCGATGCCGACGATAATGCCCACGGCCATGTCAATCACGTTGCCTTTCATTATGAATGCTTTGAAGTCTTTTAACATTTTTGCTCCCTCCTCTCCGGTTTCTCTGTCATCCATCTTACAGCGTCGTTTTCAGATTATCAATACCCTTCACATATGTAGCTGGGTCTTCTGGGACGCTCTACCTGTTTCATGGCAGCTCCTCGTGTCTTTTGGGACCACCAGACAAATCGAGGATCTTTGCAGGGCGCAAGAGAGCGACATGAGTTCTGCCTGGAAGTACGGGGCGGACTTGGGCTATGACAGCGCGCCTAGAGGGATTCGAACCCACGACCCCCGGTTCCGAAGACCGGTGCTCTTGTCCGCTGAGCTATAGGCGCAAGAGCTAGATTCCAGGCCTCAGTTAACCTTACGTTTAACAGAGGAGTTGATTTGGCGTTATTTATTCCCTGACGGCCATTTCCTGGCTTTGGGCAAAAGCCCACTCACCAAAGTCATGGCGCCTTGCTGCATATCTTCAATTATATGAGAGCAAACACTCATTGTAAAGGCAACGCCGGAGTGTCCCAAAGCCTGTGAGATGACCCGCGGTTTGGCTCCCCTACTCAACGGCATATTCTGAGCTTCCACCAATACACGATGCTGGTGAATCGTCCTGACGACTTTTCGCGACCGTTGCCATAGTAAACCTGTATTACCCGGAGGTGAGTTGCTTCAACGGAATATCTCGTGGAGCCTACACAATATTGAAAGGCCTTCAAGAATAAGTTATAATACGATTTGAGGGTCGTTGCCTGTGGGGAAATCCGAGAGAAATGCAAGCTCTTTGCACCGCACCGAAGCCTTAACAACATTCTAACATTCAGGTGTTATCATTATTATGGGATGACAAGGGGGAAGAGTGTTGGAGAAGTCGAATTGCTATTTCCGATCGCTACAGCGTTGGGGGTTTCCGCTGATTTTTTGTCTCCCTTTGCCCCAGAGTTGCTGCGGCGGGAAAGAGAAGTAGTTGGCCAGGTAACTGCAAGAATCGGGGGTGGAAGGGTTGCGAAATGCCTAAGCAAAAACTTGGCAGCCTCGATCCCAAAAGGAGGTGAATAGCGGCGCAAATCATTAGAGTCCACGATAACGCAGAAAATCTTAAAGAAAGGAGGAAATGGTTGTGAAGAAATTTTTGGCGATTACGCTAGCTATGGTGCTAGTACTTGCTATGTCCATCGTCGGTTGTACCGGGGAGCCGGTAGCCCCGACAAAAGTTGTGTTGGGAGCCACTCTTCCCGTAACCGGAATCTTTGCTGGTTTTGGTGAGCAGGGATGGGGCATGCAAAAGGCTGTCGACGACTGGAATGATACATATGGCGGAATGTATCTCTCAGAGTGGGACGTTACGGTGCCGGTGGAGTTGATAATCAAGGACAACCAGAGCGACCCCAATCAGGTGGGACCTCAGAGCACAGACCTGGTTGTAACGAACAAAGTAGACGCCCTTCTCTCGCCTAATGCACCCTGTGACCTGCACGACCCTACGACTGCGGTAGCTACTGACAATGAGGTGCCATCGATTATCGGTGGCGGTCCCTTTGAGCCCTGGTATTTCGGTTCGCAGGGGGAGGTAACCCCGCCTTACACCTGGTTTGCCGGCTTTGCCATAAGTTTTCCGTCTGGCGCTCCGCGCAATGTTCCGGGATATACCATGGTCGATACATGGTTTATGTTTATGGATGCGGTCGGTGCCCTGAGCAATACTAACGGAATAGCGGGGGTCTTCGCCTCGTCTGACTCAGACGGTACAGGCTGGTATCAGTCATTCCCCGCACTCATGGAGGATTATGGCTTGACTGTTGTAGGTGTCAATGAGACTCTAGGGTTCTTTCCCCTGACGACTACGGACTACAGCAGTATAGTAACCGCTTGGAAGGATGCTAACGTGGAAGTACTCTGGGGCAATTGTCCCGGCGCTCATTTCGGCGATCTGATTGCCGAATGCTATGCGCAAGACTTCGAACCGAAGATATGTTTGGCGGCAAGGGCAGCCCTTTTCCCGCTCGATGTAGAGAGCTGGGGGACAACCCCACCATTAGGCTACGGTGTGGGGTGCGAGGTATGGTGGTCGCCAGCTTATCAGGTGTCGGATGGCTTCGTCGGCATTGGCAACAGAACGGCAGCCTCGCTGGCTGCAGACTGGGCTGCATCGGCGGGCAACCCCCCTTTGAACCGGGGTATCGGAAGCGGCTATATGGAAACCCAGGTCATGCTCAATGCCATCCACGAGGCAGGCAGTCTTGACGGGGCCGCGATTAACGCCGCCCTGGCGGACACTGACCTGGACACCATCAGCGGCTGGGTGAATTTTGACCCGGTGACACACTTCAGCGCTGTACCGCTCGCCTTTGGCCAGTGGTTTTATGACAGTGAGAACGAGGATGAGCCGTTTACACAGTATATAGTCGCCTCGGCCTTATCCGAAATACCTGAGGAAGACTCCCCGATATTCCCGCTTCCTGATTGGTGGCCTTAATGTGCCGTGTATGACTAGCCTACAGGCTAAGGTCTGAGTGCTGGGAGACCGATACGGTACTTGTTACCGTATCGGTCTCCCCTCTATAATAATGGGCTAGGTTTTGGGGCATAGATGGAAGATTTCCTGGTTGGATTAGCTCCTCCTCTCATAAAGGGTATTCTCCTCGGGGGGCTATACGTTGTGATTGCTTTGGGTCTTTCGCTGGTTTTCGGGGTGATGAAGCTGATAAACGTAGCTCACGGAGACCTGGTCATACTTGGCAGTTACTTCGCTTGGGCAGTCATGGGCTGGTTGGGGATAGACCCTTTTCTCAGCTTAGTTGCGGGAGTGCCCCTGTTTTTTGTCCTCGGTTTCTTTGTGCAAAAATTCATCATCAACCGGACTTTCAGGATATCTTTGGACGCTGCACTAATCGCTTGTTTTGGGATTTCCATAATAGTTCAAAACCTTTGCCAGGCCATCTGGACTCCGTTCAACAGGAGCTTGCTGACGGATTACCGACTGCTGACTTTTGCCGTGGGACCGCTTACTATACAGCTTAGATATCTACTCGATTTCATTGGCGGTTTAGCGGTGATGCTTGCAGTTCGTGGATTCCTGAGGAGGACTTATCTGGGCAGGGCAATCAGTGCCGCTTCACAGAACGAGCCGGTAGCTGAGCGTATGGGGATAAATCCGAATCGCGTTTATTCCTTCGCCTTTGCCATCGCTATGGCCTGCGCCGCTGTTGCCGGTGTGCTCCAGGGCTTGACCTTTTCCTTCAGCCCGACATCAGGCTCCCCTTTCTTGATCATCTCCTTTGGCGTGATAATATTAGGGGGTTTAGGCAGTATGGCGGGGACATTTATCGGAGGCATGGTCTTTGGCTTAACCCAGACCCTCGGCGCTTATTTCTCGGGAGGTTCTCTGCTGGTTCAATCGATTGCCCCATATTTGCTGGTGTTTGTAATACTATCCGTGAGACCGCAGGGCATATTTGGCCGTTAGAGATAAGATGAAGATTCCCCGATTGACAACATTGGTACCAGTAGTAATCCTGGTGTTGCTGGCATTATTCCCGTTGATAGGAATCCCTCTGAATTGGCTTAATTACCTCTTTTCCTTCTTCATATACCTCGCTCTGGCGACTATGTGGAACTTGCTTGCCGGCTACACCGGATTGATAATGCTGTGCCCGCACGCCTTTGTCGGCCTGGCAGGCTATACCATGGCTATAGGCACGTGGGTCGGTGTGCCTTTTCAGGCGGGGCTAATTGCTGGAGCTGCAGTGGCGGCACTATTTGCTCTACTCATATCTTATCCTGTCTTCAGGATGAAGGGCATCTATTTTGCTATCGGGACATTAGTTCTACCGGAAGCCCTCAAGGCCTGGTTTAGTTTCTGGCGCCCCGTCGGGACTGCATACCAGGGCGGGGGTGCCGGTTACGCGGTAGCAGGTGTGGCTGGGTTTACCCTGGGGGACAAGTATTGGCTGGCCCTCGCCATCGCGGCGGTGTCCATTTTCGTAGTACACATAATCTTGAGGGCAAGGCTGGGCCTGGGGCTGACGGCAATTCGCGATAATGAGAACACCGCCGCAAGTTCGGGGGTAAATATTTTCCGATTGAAATTGTCTTCCTTTCTCATTGCCGCCTTCATAATGGGCATAGCCGGTGCTGCCTATTACATCCACAATCCCCGTATACAACCGACGAGCGGCTTCAATATATCCTGGCTACTTCTGCCATTGATGGCTACTGTCATCGGGGGCGAAGGCATTGAAGAGGGGCCGATTATAGGAGCAGCCATAGTTACTTTTTTGAGGTTCCTATTGGCTGACTATGGTGCCTGGAGCTTGTTTATACAGGGAATCATCTTGGTTGTCGTAGTGGTAGTGATGCCGCAGGGTATTGCGGGCCTGCTGCGCCAGGTTGGAGCTTATCGCTTACCACTAAGACTCTTCAAGGCAGCCGAAGCTAAAATACACAAGACCTGAAGTAGAGCTGCGGGCTAATTGGCAGTGCAGGTCCTATGAGATACAATTCAGCGGAGTAGAAAGGTAACGATGTCGGAAACAGCGGTTCTTTCCATCGATAGAGTGAGCAAGCATTTTGGGGGGATAGTTGCGGTTAAAGATATGACTTTTGAGGTTCAGGCGGGTGAAGTCCTGGGTTTGATGGGGCCAAATGGTGCCGGCAAGACGACGCTGTTGAACATAATAGCTGGTACATATTCTCCTAGCTCTGGACGGGTGCACTTCTGTGGAAGAGACATCACGGGCCTCCCGGCGCACAAGCTCTGTCACCTGGGAATTGCCAGAACCTATCAGATTCCTCAGCCGTTTACCAGTCTATCGGCGCGACAGAATATTCTGGTAGCCACAGAATACGGGGGCAAAAAGGCTGCCGGAATGGAACATGATAAGATATTCGATCTCGTTAATCTGTCAGAGCAGAAAGACATGCCGGCCCGCGATTTGGCGACGGTAAGTCTTAAGAGACTGGAGCTAGCCAGGGCCCTGGCCAGCAACCCGACATTGATATTGCTCGATGAAATAGCCGCAGGTTCAACTGATGCGGAACTCCCGCGCATATTAGGCATAATAGAAGAGATACACAAGATGGGCAAAACAGTTGTACTGGTTGAGCATGTTATGAAAGTGATGGTGGAGGCAGTTGACAGGATCATCGTGATTGACAAAGGGGAGAAAATCGCCGAAGGGACGCCGGGCGAGGTAATGAAAGACGAGAAGGTAATAGCAGCCTATTTCGGTTAGTGTTAACGATAAGCTTATTGTGGACTGAGATGGAAAAGCGTGCTCAAGAAATATATCAAGGGCCATTGCTGAAAATCAGCAATATAGATGTATTCCACGGCACCTTTCAAGCCCTGTGGGACGTGTCATTGGAAGTTGAATCCGGCGAAATAGTCGGTCTCATTGGCGCCAATACCTCAGGTAAATCTACACTACTGGACGCAATATCAGGTTTATTACATCCTGCTAAGGGCAAGATCGAGTTTGAGGGGCAGGACATCTCCACTATGGAACCCTTCCGAATAGTTGACCTCGGCATCACCCAGGTTCCGGAAGGAAGAGGAATTTTTCCCGACATGAGCGTGCTGGACAATCTCATACTGGGTTCGTACAGTCAGAGGGCGCGGGCGAGAAGAAGAGAAAACCTGGAAAACGTTTATCAACACTTCCCGATACTGGAAACAAGG
>MGMS01000024.1 GCA_001796515.1 Chloroflexi bacterium RBG_13_51_36 | reverse complement strand
TTTTCAGCCCCGTAGTTAGGATTGATGATAATATCGGAAGGGAAGCTCATCTCGTTGAGGTCGTCGATAGTAACCAGAAATTTACTCTCATCTTTTAATCCTTGAAGATATACGCTATATTTGCTCTGATGAGTTAAAGTGCCGGCATGTGATAGGTCGGTTACAACTGTCTTTGCTCCGTATCTGTCGATAATGTTGAGGGTTAGATTCAAATCATCCGCCCAATTACAGTCTCCGGGTATGGTCTCAACGTCATATTTATATCGCTGAATCAAAATTTTAATCTTGTTGCCATATTCACGTGTGATAAATATTGACTTTGTTCTCCTCTTTTCCAAGCCTTGGGCCAGCGCCAGGCACCGCATAACATGTCCCAGGCCTATCTGCGCGTTAGCATCGGCACGGATTGCCAGTGTCTTTTCCGCATCCATACCATAAACCCCCGAGTATTCCTATGTCAGACGCCGGAACCCGGACTGCGCCACCGGCCCTTTTAACAGTTTCTCCACCTCGTTTTTCTCGATGGCTTTGGCGAGAAGAGAAAAGGTTTCATCAACAGCTTGGAGATAGCTTTTTGCGTGATGGTCCTGGTGGGCATAAGACGAATAAAAAGCATTGGTAGCCAGGAAGCCCTTTTTAAGCATCTCCTGGGTAAATAGAGTCCGGATTGCCCCTCCGTTATTATAGTCGAAGGAGAAATGCCCCAGTGGCGGGATGCCGGTAATGCTTATCTTTAAACCATTTTGTTTAGCCGCTGCTTCCCAGCCGGACTGGATACGTTTGCCCAGCCTGATCAGGTGCTCAGCGACATTGTAGCGCCGGTGTTTTCGAATCGTAGCCAGGGCGGCCACTGGACCTATCTTCTCCGTCCAGTTGAGGCTGCTGATAAAACTGTCCTGGGCTGCCTGCATAACATCACCTGTACCTATAACGGCAGCCATGGGGTATCCGTTGCTGACGGCTTTGGCAAACACGGCTATATCCGGCGTGACCCCGTACTTGAGGTGGGCTCCCCCGGTATTCAGGCGCCAGCCGGATGTGATTTCATCGAAGATAAGCACTGCTTTCTGACTGGTAGCGATTTCTCTGACTTCTTCCAGGAAGCCCGGTTCCGGCTCATAATTCCTTACCGGCTCCATAACGATGGCAGCAAATTCACCCTTGTTCCGGGAGACTAGAGTTTTCAGCTCGTCGATTTTATTATAATGAAAAACCAGAGCGGTGCCCCTTAAACTGCGGGGTACCCCGGTTGGCTCCAGACCGGGCAACAGATGACCATCGAGGGCGGTTTTTTCTGCCAGATTGGCTGCCAGATACCAGTCATGCCACCCGTGATAGCCGCAGAAAATAATCTTATCTTTCCGGGTGCTGGCACGGGCGATACGCACGGCGACGGTCATTGCCTCTCCCCCACCTCGTGCGTACCGGGCCATCGCCGCCCAGGGATGAAGTTCAAAGAGTAACTCGGCCAGCTCCACTTCTTCCGGACAATTTAAAGTACTCATTGAGCCGGCATCGATGGCGGTTTTCACCGCTGCATCTACGTCAGGGTCGGCATAGCCGAGTATGCAGCCGCCTATTCCCATATAGCACATGTCAACGTATTTACGGTTATCAAGGTCCCAGACCTCCACCCCTTGAGCTTTAGAATAATAACTAGGCCACTGGTCAGGCAGAAAAAACTCGGGGCGTTTACTTAGAAGCTGGGTGCCACCGGGTATCAGGCGTTTTGCTTTTTTATACAGGGACTGACCCTTGCCGCTCATATTGATTTACCTCGTCCTATTTTACCATTTTATCTTTATAATTGATTTGGTGTTGTTTTCATTTTTTGTGCTGCTGATATAACTGCATGAACATAAAAAAGATAATTTCGTTCATACCTTCATCGCCTTGCCAGCAGCTGAGGATTTTTTAGCAGCCAGGGCTATCTCTAGAATACGCCTGCCGATAGTACCATCAACCGCCGGCGTCTCTTCTCCTTTGATGCATTGGATAAAGTGCTTAATTTCTTTGACGTACATGTCATTAGTCTTGTTTTCAACCTTTATTTCCTGCCACTGGTTTGAGGCTGTGGAGAACAACATCACCTTTCTTTCGGTGTAGTCCCAGGTAATAGTCCCCTTTTCACCGATTATTTCGCACTTATTTTGATACGGTTTCTGAATAAAATCTGCATGTATACCGGCTACGGTTCCTTTCTTAAATTTGAGTAATATTTCAGCGAAGTCTTCAGCCTCCAGATCAAATCTACCCATTTTACCTGAATAGCAAAACACCTCTATCACGTCGCCGAAGAACCAGAGCAGGTAGTCGATAAAATGAGTTGCGGCATCAAGAATAACACCACCGCCGGTTTTTTGCGCCGCATAGTCCTGCCGATAGTCTTTATAATTATGGTATGGCTGTCGGTATTGGAAGTTGCAGCCAAAATGTACCCGGGTGCTGATGGGCTGACCTATTGCCCCTGAATCCAATAATTTCTTGACTTGCCGGAGGTCAGGGTGAAACCTGTAGTTAAAGCCTGTCATCAGTATTAATTTTCTATTTCTGGCTTCATTAATCAAATCATCAACCTTTTCCAGGTTATGAGAGATTGGTTTTTCTATAAAGACATGACACCCTTGCCGTATAGCAGCTAAAGCGGGGGTGATGTGGTTGCTTGTGGCGGTGCATACCAGCACGGCGTCAACAGCCTCACTGGCAAATGCCTCCTCATAGTCTTTAAAGCCTTTTATCTCGTATGTTTTTTTAATGTATTCGAGCCTTTGCTCATCCTGCTCGCAAGCTAACAATTGAGACAACGGCAGGGATTTTAAATTTTTAATATGACGTTCCCCGATAGAGCCGCAGCCGATTACAAGCACTTGCATACTATTACCATATCCTTCCCTCGATAGGGTTGCGACCTTCCGCAAGCATCCTGGCTAAACGCGGATGCTTATCCACATAGGCGATAGCGTCCTCAACATCCACAAAGCCATTTTTGCCTCTCCCGGCGTTATCGAATATTTCTCTAACGGCTGATAGGTTGCCTTCGGTATCCACATCCAGGTCCAGCTCGGGCCTCTGTAAATGCTTTGGGGGTGTTATTATTTCTATTTTGAAAATATCCGGGTGCTCATTCATACACAAAGTGACCATAGCACAATGGTACTTCTCGTCGAGTTGATATGCCCTTTTCATTGCGCTTAGACTAATCACCTCGACATTTGTTCCCCCGGGTAGCTTTTCCGTATAGGTCAGGTCGGCTGCCGTGTCAAGATGACGCTTTATAACTGTATCGATGTTCTGGTATCTAATAGGGCCTTCAGGGGTAGCCCGAACGACATGGTTTGCCTTGACTATATTGGCGGTTCTGATAAGGCGACCGAGCACATCCTCTTCACTGTGGCCGGTATCTACATAGCAGAAGAGGCCTTCCTGCTTGGCGTAGTCTAAAAAAACCTTATTTTCTTCTTTATCCGATGTTGCCAGTACTATGGAGTCTATCCCCCTTACTTTTCTGAAGATATCAATCAGATGCCTAACAATGGGTTTACCATCGATAATCTTTAACGGCTTTCCATACAGTCTGGTCGAAGCCATCCTTATGCCTATGATAGCCACTACGTTAGGCATTTTTCCTCTGGTTTCGGTTCTTCATAAAAGTATCGATTTTAAAATAGGTCCTGTAGAAGAAATTATAAAAATACTTATCTATTGGGAAGCCAAAGAACAGATTCCTTGTACGCTTATTGGCAAGATTTATAAAAAAGGAGTTCACCCTTTTCAGCAGTTTGGATTTTATCTGTTGATTGGTTAAAAGGACACCGCCGGCGGCGGTATAATAAAAACTCACATTATGGGCAAGAGCGGGGTAAATCTGCCAGGGCTGTTTATGTGTCCTCTCCGTATAATACTCCATATATCTTTTTGTCGCCCACTCCCTTAGGGTTTTTGGTTCTTTAAAAACGCCTTTTTGTAATAAATCCTCACACATTTCGCTCTTGGGATACGGACGGAAAGTAGCGACGCCGAATGCCATTTCCGGTGCGATATCTTTTAGCTGGTTTATCAGCTTCGCTGTCATTAAAATTTCTTCTTTCTTTTCGCTAGGGATTCCCACCATGAAGGAGCATCTCGGTACTATTTTGTGTTTGTGGCATTGTTTCACACAATTTATTATCTGCTCGACTTTGATATCTTTGCGCATCAAATCCAGTATCCTTTGTGACCCTGATTCACAACCGAGAGTTAGTTCAACAAGCCCGCTTTTGGTACAAAGCTCCAATAGTTCATCATCAAGGTGCCCGTCTCTAAAATAGTCAACCCGGCACTCCGCATCCCATGTGATATTGAAATTATTCTCAATGAAACCCTGACAGATATCTCTTACCCTCCCGCAGTCCACGAAAAAGTTATCATCGATAATGCGCAGGTGGGTTAGACCGTGTTTCTCAATAAGGACTTGTACTTCTTCGAGAACTTTTTTTGCGGTTTTTGCCCGATATCTATTGTTATTGGTCACGGTATTAATACAGAAAGCGCACCTGTGGGGGCACCCCCGACTTGATTGGTATGGCAGCCAGACATTTTTTGACCTGCTGAAATAGTCCGTTAGTTTGGAGGCTGAATATCGGGAAAGGTCGACCAGGTCGTACCTGACAGGTGGGAGTTCTTCTATGTTTATATAACTATCCGGCTCGCTCACGATTACTTTATTTCCTTCTTTGTAAGCGATCCCGGATATATCTTGAAGCTTGTTACTCGCTTCATAACTTTGCACGAGTTTTAAAAAAGAATAATCACCTTCGCCTATTACGACAGCGTCAACGTTTTTGTCTTCGCAGGTCTGCACCGGGAAAAGCGTTGGGTGCCACCCCCCCCAGATGACGGGTATGCTGAAGTTACTCTTTATAAAGTCGGTAATTTCAATGGCGCTCCCGGTCTCTGAAGTATAACATCCTATACCAGCAAGGATGGCGCCCTTACATTCATCC
>MGMS01000023.1 GCA_001796515.1 Chloroflexi bacterium RBG_13_51_36 | reverse complement strand
GTCTTAGGCGCTCGGTAGACAATACTTCCATCCCGGAGCTGGTGAAGGCTACGATTAACTTATACCTGGCATAAGAGCAGGTCAACATCAGACCACTTCAGAGCTAGGAATTCAGACCGTCTCATGCCGGTGAAAAGGGCAGTGTAGAATAGCGCATAATAGGGTGTGTCCTTGGCAAATTCAAGGAAGTGGGTTATTTCCTCTTCATTCCAGGTATGCATTTCTGGATGTTCAGCATGAGGTGGTCTAACAGCATCAGCGGCATTTCGTGATAATAACCCCATTCTAAAGCAGTTTGAAGGGCTTTGTGCAAGGTGGTATGGTGGTGTATTACTGTTTGGGCACTCAATCCGCACGAGCTATCACAGCGACCACAACGTGACATTTCAGAATAATACTTTTGGAGATGCTCAGGTTTAAGCTGTGTCAGGGAAATATTGCCAAGTTTAGGAATAAGGTGCTGACGTATGATAGAGTCATAGCCTTCAGTAGTCCGGGGGGCTAAATTAGGCCAGGCGTATTCTTTCAACCAGCGCTCTAAAAACTCCCCCAGTGTAATCTTACCAGGGTTCATTCCACGGAGCCTTGCTGAAAACCTAAGTGAATAGTTCTACGCATATCCACAGGTCCTCTGCTTTAATGGGTGAGTATTTCATCGTCCGTTTATTGCCCATTTCTTACATCACAAACAAAGCTATTGTTAATAGTAGTGATACTTTTCAAATCTATTTATCGTATCGTATTTTTAAGCTCAAATCTCCACTGCAATGTTGAAGGCGTCGGTGTTGGCGGAGGCGATGTTGCCCACCCGGTTGCAGTCTCCCACCAAGTATGTCTCCGGGACGACCTCGGCTAGCTCCTCAACAACCGCTACATTACGTGCCAATCCAAATGCGGTAATGACCGTATCGGCCTCCAGCAACCGAGTATTGCCATCTTTTCCAGCGATTTCAACCCCCAGGGCAGTGATTTTCTTGATTCTGTTCATATAGTAGGTGCCGATATCCGACTCCGCGAGCATCTTCATCAAGATGAATCGGTTAAGTTCAAAAGTATCCAAGCACAATTTCTCCTGGGGCAATATATCGACTAGTGTCACCTGTCTTCCTTCTCTAGCTAGTTCTAACGCACATTCTGTGCCGCTTAACCCACCGCCGCATACGACAACCCGCTGGCCGATGGGCACTTTTTTTAAATCCGCGTCACTAACGCTGACCACATGGGGTAGGCCAATCTCTTCGATGGGAGGTTGGATATGTTTCGCGCCGACGGCGAGAATGACGATGTCCGGTTTCTCTGCTTCGATAAGGGCGGGCGTTGCTTTGCGGTTAAGTATTACTCTGGCGCCGGAATTGAGGGTGGTATTGATGTCCCACTGTAAATAACGGCGAAAACCATCCTTGCACTCCATGGCGCTGGATTCGTACAGTCTGCCGCCCAGCTTGTCGCTTTGCTCGTACATTACGACCTCATGCCCGCGTGAAACTGCGGTTTGAGCGGCCATCATACCGGCCGGGCCGCCGCCGATAACCATAACTTTCTTTTTCGCGCCTGCTTTTGGAATGAAGCGGTACTTGACCTCTCTACCCGCCTGCGGGTTAACAGCACAGCGGGTAGGGGAACCGATATGCGGGCCATTCAGGCAGTGCAGGCAGCGCAGGCAAGGCCGGATTTCTGCAGCTTTCCCGCGTTGCGCCTTGGTGACTAATTCCTGGTCCGCAATCAGGCTTTTTGCCATAGCGACAATGTCGGCCTTGCCGGCGGCCAGTATTTCCTCTGCCTCGTCAATAGTGGTAATCCCACCCACCACCGCCACCGGGATATCGAGATGTTTTTTAATCTCCGCGGCATACTCCACATTCAGCAGATGGGGCATACAGTAACCAGGTATAGTATAAACGACATACTTGTGGTCAATAAGTAATCCACCAGAAATGTTAGCCAAGTCGATGAAATGCTGGGCTTCTTTAAAAAAGGCAACTACATCGTGAACCGTCGGACATCCCTCCATATACTCATAGCCGCTTATACGGTATTCAATCCGCAACTTATCACCCACTGATTCCCGGACCGCTTTCAGAAGCTCCAGCGGGAAGCGCATCCTGTTTTCCAGGGAACCACCGTAGCGGTCGGTACGCCTGTTGAAAACCGGGGACAGGAATGAACTAAGCAGATTGCCGTGGGCGCCGTGAATCATGACCATATCGAAACCTGCTTCTTTACACCTGCGAACGGCGTCTACAAAGTGGCAAATGACCTCCTGCATTTCTTCATAACGGATTTCGACCACATTACGCCCGTCATCCAGACCGGGGATAACCGAGGGCGCCAACGCGGGCTTGCCGTTCAATAAAGCCGGATGGGCGACACGCCCGGCGTGGGTGAGTTCCACGGAAAGCTTGGCGCCGTATCGGTGTGCCTCGTCCGCTATCAGCTTCAGGGCTTGCACATCGTAGTCATGCACTACAGACATAGAGCCGTAAAAATCCCTGGCCCGGTCGTAGTCCACGGGAGTGGCACCGATGGTCACGATACCAGCGCCGCTGCGCGCCTGGGCACCGACGAACTCGATTAAATCGATGGTGATTTCACCGGTTAACGTGTGCGCGTGGGCGGAGACGACCGGGGAAAACTGGATACGGTTTTTCACTGTCATGTTGCCGACTTTCAGCGGTGTGAAGACGTGTGGATAATTGTTAAATTTCCCCATGATAAACCTCTCAAAATTTTTACCGCGTATAAACGGAAGCCCAAAAAATTATTTTTTTAGATTTCCCAGATACTTTAAGGCATTTCTGCCAGCCATGATACCAGAATTCAAAGAAAAGGCGGAAGATAGTCCGGATGACGGCTTTATAGGATAACTATCGCCGTACATGCCGCCGGCATCAAAACCGGTGGCATAAAGACCGAGGATCACTTTTCCTTTTTTATCGAGAACTTCGGTCCTTTCATTAATCTTGATTCCTCCCAGGGTACCAAGGAAGATCGTGCGTGCTTTGACCGCATAATATTTAGGGCCTTTTAATGGCCGGAGATACCGTGGGTCTTTAGCAAATAGACCATCATGGCCTTTGACACAAAACTGGTTATATTCATCTACACTGGCTTTCAATACTACCGGGTTAACCCCTATTTTTTGAGCTAAATCTTCTACAGATTCAGCTTCAAAGAATTCGGTCGTCCCCCGGTCCAAAACGGCTCTCATTTCTTTTTCCAGGTTCATAGGTCGCATCTCTGGAAATTTCTCCGGTCCTTTTTCGATCAGACGCTGCTTGATCGTATCATCAAACAAGCTGTAAGTGTAACCCTCTTTATATCTTGCACTGGCGTTACCAACGAGAGTATCATAAAAACCGATACTCTCATCACAGAACCTTTCTCCCTGAAAATCAACCCAGAGGTCAGGCTGCAAAGCTACAATTTCGATTTGACTTCCCATGGAGAATTCCGGACCGATCGGACCCACTCTGAACAGTTCGAGTGATCCAAGACCTTCGTCCGCCGCTCCTACCTCAAAAGCCATGCGGATTCCGTCTCCCATCTTATCAATATTGCCAACGGGAATAATATTTACTCCCAGATCGAAGCCGGAATATTTCCTGATCCATTCTTTGTTATTGGCATATCCTCCGCTGGCAATAATGACTGATTTTGCCCTTACCTCTTTCTCCTCTCCGTCTTCCTCTACAATAACCCCGCTAATCCGGTCACCCTGCTTGATTAGCCTCTTGGCTGGAGTGGCAAGCCTGATATCAACTCCCCTCTCTTTAGCCCGGGTAGCAATAGCTTTTATAGCCGCCTCTCCCCTTCCTTTAACGAGATGGTAAGTCCGTGGGGAATCCGGCATATTATTGATAACGTCGCTGAAAACGACTCCCTGTTTTTGCAGCCAGGTAATAGTGGCAGGAGATTCATCGACTATGGCTCTCACCAGGCGAGGATTAGACCGCCAGTGGTTAAATTCCATGATGTTTTTAAAGGCTTCATCTCGAGTGTAGGTGATATATCTTTCCCTCTGCATATCACTTTCCACCGCAAAAGTACCGCTAAAGAAGTTGGATGTGCCCCCGAGAGCGCGCTGTTTTTCAAAAAGGATGACCTTAGCGTCTGCTTCGGCCACTAATAACGCCGCAGACAGTCCTGAAGCGCCGGAGCCGATTACGACAACATCAGCATCTCCCATGTTAGACCTCTTTCATTTTCCAATTAATATCTCGTGATTGGGTAAGGATGGTTTTAACTTTATTTTAAAAACCGGAAATACCGGCCCAGGCCTTAGGACGGGTTCGGAGGAAACGGCAGTTCACCTTTGGCAAGCTTGGCTTTCGCTTCCTTCATCATGGGTTCCATCTTCAGTATTTTCGCGACGGCCTTTTTTAAATCGCCCTGGGCAAAATCCAACTCGGTCGCCAGCAAATTATAGGTGGTGAACTCTTCACAGATCTTGCCGTCTCTGAATTGATAAAGGGTCATCAGCCTGATTACTATTTTCATATCCGGAGGATAATTAGCATCCAGCATATCGCCCGGCTTATTGGGGTTCATTTTCATCGTATATAGTATTTCTCTTACCACGGTATCGCCTTGCTCTACTTCTCTGACCGTTTCTATGGTACGGTCAAAGTTCTTGGCATCACCCTGGATGATATGAGAGAGGAATTCCGCAGCAAATTCCCCTTTTAGATAGCCGGCGTTAGTCATCAGCTGTGTTTCCGGGATACATAATGTATAATCCGGTGTAAAACACTCCTCAAAAACGGTAAGGTCACCGCTGTACAAACGGTCATAACACTTATCGAGAAACCTGGATTTTTCGCTTTTCATTTAACACTCCTTATGATATTTCTATTGGATATTTTATTCTCTCCTGAAACTCCTGAAACACAGTCATGGATTTGCCTTAAACTATCCGATGGATTATTTATGGCATAGGCATAGTTTTGCCTTCGGCTTGTGCTTTCTTCACTGCCTCCATCATCTCACCCATTTTGCCTAGCGCCTTCCCTGCCGCCTTCATGTCTCCTCCGGCAATGTCCACCAGGAAGCTCATAGTATCATAGGCCCAGAACATATCATATATCTTGCCGTTTCTAAGCTTATCGATAAATACACCGTTGATAGTTACTACCCGGTCTTTCGGTATATTTTCTAGACCGGCGTAACTCCCGCGGGGTTTACTTGAAGTCCATCTCATTATGCGTACAACAGTGTTGTCGGCCTCTAAACTCCAGACACACTCGGATACAACTTTCCCCCAGGCTTGAGCATCGCCATGATTCATATCGTGGTAGGATTGTATCGACGGCTTGCCGCGAAGGCTGCCATCAGGTTCTTGAGAGACCATCTTCGTTTCCGGGCCTGTCATTTTAAAGTCGGGTGTAAAATATTTCTGAAAAACACCGGGAGTGCCGTTGTATGCATTGTCCCATGCGTCCAAAACGAAGCGCGTCAACGATCCGATATTCTTCGCCTTCACGATTGTTTTTCCGACAGTTGAGTTTTCCTTGATAGGCTTTTCACTTACCATTAATTTCCTCCATCCCTATTATTTTTTAGCTGGAAAAGCCGGAAACTGTACTTCACCTCCAGCACCCGAGGCTTTTTGGTTCTCCATCATCGGCGCAAAATTGGAGAGTGCCGCCGCTGCCTTTTTCATATCCCCCTGTGCCATGTCGATGAAGTAACCCAGGGTGTCGTAGGCGAAGAACTCATCACAAATTTTCCCGTCTCTAAACGTGTATAAGATGAACACTTCTGTCTTTACTTTCATATCCGGCGGCAGTTTATCGAACCCGGCATAGGCTTTATAAGGTTTTTGCGCCGTCCATCGCATCACTCTGAAGAGACGGTCCTTCGTCTCGACTTCAACGATGATTTCTCGCTCGACCTTCCCCCATGACCCTTTATCACCGTTGTTGAAAGCGTACATAGCCCTGATAGCGTTCTCGCCGTGAAGAGCGCCGTCCGGAGACATCATTTTTGATTCGGGGCCGTGATATGTGAAATCCGGTGTAAAGCACTCGGCGAAGACATCCGGATCGCCGGCATGGACACGTTCGTAGGTAGTATCAATAAACCTGGATCTTGCGCTTTGCATTATTTTACTCCTTAAGAGTTAAAGATAAGATTATCCAGCCATCAAATAAGGAAAACATTTCCGGAATCATAACTTCATTATTGATATTTATCTATCACCTCCCTCAAGATAGCAAATTTCTACGCATAACCTATCTTTGCCTATACTAAAATTACCTAATCTTATTCCAATCTTTACTTATAGAGTTTTGCCTGAGTTATATTTTAATTTATTTATATAATTCTTCTATTCCCTTACCATAGATAGTTACATTCCTGGCTCTTTCTCTGGTTTCTTTCCCGGTGACCGGGTGCTTGAAGAAATAGGGCATGATGTAATCAGTTGGGTAATCGCTCTTAAACTTGGGGGGTGTTTTAACGACTTCATCAGGTTTAGGCCACGGCATACTTTTGTTTGATTGCGGAGTCATATCCAGCTTCACCAGTCTACCCGGCTCTACTACCCAATCACTAATAGCGTGGAAATATTTAGCTTCGAGTCTCATCACCTGGATTTTCCATTTTCCGTTCTCTTTCACATAATCGTTTTGATAAATACAGCTAAAGATATTTTGCGTGACGCCATTTTTGACCGGAATAATCAGCACCCCGAAACCGTTAAATCTTCCCGTCGCTTTTTTACCATCCGGGTTGACTTCAATAATAGGGGCAAGCTGCATCACCTGATGGAAGAATTCCGGGTTTTCTTTATTAAACACGTCGTCATCAGAGATATGGAAATAATTTCTCACACCTTGCTTACCCAGATACCGCATTCTGCCGAAATCCAACCGGACACCGGGTCCATCAGCAAAGAGATCGATTATCTCCTCACCCATACCGCGTTCGATGTAAACGCCGTAGGCCCTTTGTACTTTTTGTATCTCCTCGATGTCCTGTAGTATCTGAAGCTGCTTTTTCATATTCTTTAATTCTGCTTCAAGTTCCTTAATATTCATGAATAATCTCCTAATTTATTAGTATTTTCGAAGATATCCTTCTATAGCGCCTGATTTTGGATCAGACATTCTCTTCTCAATGCCCCTTGCCGACCTCAACTTTTTTAGTGACGTAATCGTAATACCGCCCGCCTTTATCCAGGTTAGCTGAATAAGCATTAGCATGTCCGATGAGAATCCAAAAAATGGGGCTGTCGACTCTCCGGAAAAGACAGGGACAATGTATCATTCCTTTGGGGATAAATATTGTACAGCTCTTGGTGATTAAGTTTTGCTCATCTTCAATCCAGAGCTCAATTTCTCCCCCCAAATCACGGAGGTTGTCCTTATTAGTTCCTATGAAGATAAAGCTTTCGTCCCAATCATGGCTATGAGCTTTAGTATCGACTCCCACCCCGGTGCCATGTCTGTCTTTTACTACGTTGCAGACCGTAAATAAGGAAGTCTTAGATACTTTCCCTCCCACGCCAAATAGTGTGTCATACTCTATCCAATTGCCTTTTTCCTTTTCCTCATCCTGCTTCTTCTTTTCCTCCAACAACTCATTCTCAAATCCAGTAGGAGGTTCTAATATTACGGGCTCTGTAATGATTAAATTAGCATGTTTTCGTTCTACCATTTCTTTTCCTCCTGAACTATCACCCTTTTTACAACATTACCTTTGCCGCAAGATAGGGGATTTTCCCGGGCGAGAGGGGTGGCGCGTTCCCCCACCTAAAATCACCACCCCGTTTTTACTGTATGCGTTTTACTGCTAGTGAATTTTGATACAATTTATTTGCCAAGAAGAGACGTCTTAAACTGATTAAGGAACATTATCATTGATTATATTTTTCTTCCCATGGCCTCTCGTAATTGCTATCAATGGTCGCACCAAAATTTAAAATGGGCTTATCAATTTTCTTTATTAGCATAGGACAGTGCTTCATTCCCCTGGGGATAAATACCAAGCAGCTTTTATTGATGGTATGTTTTTCGTCCTCCAGCCAGAGTTCGATTTCTCCATTCAGCTCACGAGGATTATAAGGGTCGGACCCGGCGAATCCCAGTATTTCATCACAATCATGGGTGTGAGCCATCTCTACCTGCACCGACCTGGTGCCCTTCAGATTCATCAACCAGCTAGCCCCCATTCCAAAAGAGCCCTTGACGATCGAATCCTGTATTTTTGCAAACTGGATAAATTCGATAGAATTGCCTGCCTTCTTCTGGTCTTCGAACATCCTTTTAGCATCGGGGCTTAATTGCGGCATTGCAGGTTTTTCCGTGACGATGTATTTGGCGTATTTTAATGCCGGGCTTCCTTTTTTCCCCTCATAGCTTGCTTCTTTATATTTTCCTTCCCACGGCCTTCCGTAATTACTGACTGGCATAGCACCAAAACCGAAAAAGGGCTTATCAACTTTTCTGATTAACATGGGGCAGTGCTTCATTCCCTTGGGGATAAAGACAAAACAGCTTTTGTTAATAATGTATTTTTCATCTTCCAGCCAGAGTTCGACTTCTGCCCCTAGTTCACGAGGATTATCAGGGTCGGATCCGGCGAATCCCAATACTTCATCACAATCATGGGTATTGGCTAGCTCCATCTGTACCGGTTTGGTACCCTTTAGATTCATCACCCAGCTGGCTCCCATATGAAAAGAGCCCTTGACGATCGAATCTTGTATGGTATACAACATGTTAACTTCGACGGAATTACCGGCCTTCTTCTGGTCTTCCATCATTTTTTTGTACTCGTTCATAGACTCTTTATTCATTGGTGGTGCGATAGATTCAGAGACAATATTTTTAGCATACTTTTTACTAACCATCGGTCCTTCTCCTTCCCTGTTACTATTGAGTTTTTTTGTTTTATTTACCGAAACTTAGAAATTCAAGGACAATTCCGTCTGGGTCTCGAACATAAGTAAAAGCGGCGTCTTCACCGGGTATGCGTTGCAGCTGGAGAACGAACTCAAGCCCCTCTTTTTCGAAATAGTCAGCTATTTCGGGTACGTTTTTACACATCAGGGCGGTTTGAAGGTAACCAAAGTCACCCCATAAAGTATATGACGGGATAGACCTTCCCCGCGGTTGGCGGACTTCAAAAAGCTCTACCATCCCGCTGCCTTTGCTACTGGATAGAATGCAAGAGCGGACTTTAGTTAATTTACTCCCGGAAATCTCATCGACCGAGCCGGTAAATTTCCCGTGATTTTTTATAAACAGGGTATCAAAACCGGCATACTTTTGATAGAAATCTATTGACCGCTTCAAATCAGTCACGCTGATGCCGATCCACATCACACCACCAAATTTATTCTTTACCGGTAACTTCCCTCCGGAGGCAAATTCGATAAGGTTGCCTTCGGGGTCTTTAGCATAAACAAAGTTATAAGCTCCCCAGCCTGGAATCTCTACCGATTTCGGGCTGGAACAGAAATTGGCGTTGTTTTTCAACTCCCCGTATACTTTTTTCACATCGGAGACAGCAATGGTCATTTTATTAACTCCGATATCGCCATAGCGGAAGTCCCGGCGTATGGCACGCGGAGCAGGAGTATTCATACGGATTAACTCGATGACTATGCCACCGGCACCCTGGGAGAGCATGCTCGCCGAAAATACCGGAATTACCCCTCGCGTGATATCGGATATAATGTCTTTCGGGCCGTCCGGAGATTCCTGGATTTTGAATTCCAGGATATCTTTATAATATGATTTCATAGCCTCCATGTTATTAACTCCGATGGCAACATGATGGACTCCCGCTATTTCATACATAGTTTTATCCTTTGAATTCTTTAATAATGTTGCGGCAAATCTCAAACCAGAAATAATGATCGTGGAAGAAAAGCATCACTTTAGTTCCGTTTGCCCTGGCCGCCTTACAGGTTTTTGGAATCTTAATCACTTATTTACTCCCTTTCATAGACTATTCATGCCGTAGAGGGACAAAAACAAAATATCATGGTTTTTGCCAAACTTCAATTATGAAAGTAAATCTGTGTAGTAGTATGGTACAATACCATTGTTGAAAAAGCAATGTTTGCGCCTGAAAGCCTAAAATAAATTTAAACTCCCCCTCAATATTTCCAGGCAAAATGTTGGGAAAACGAACCAGTGAAAAGGGGGATGAATGGTTAAAAGGTGGACCAAACTATCGGGGCAGGTCAGCGTTTTTTAACTTCCTGGCTTCTCTATTTTTAGAGAATTTCATCTCTGAAAAATGGTATGGGGACAGGATTCCAATTAGGATCAGCTTGAACTATCTCAATGATTTCATTAACAGTTTTTAGATTCACTTTCAATATATTCAAGATATATTCAACGGCAATTATATCTGTAGCCGCTACACCTTTTTCTCTTAGTGCATCGTTCATTTCTATTCTATAAGCAATTTCACCCTTCACATCATGGATGTATTTCTTTAATGCGTTTAAAACCTCATCTTTATCCAAATGACCCATCATGAAGAAAGCAAGCGGTAATTCTGACAGGGTATCTTCCGGCTTGCTGAGATACACCCCCAAATTCTCTCTGAGAACATCTTGCCCTTTTTTGTTTATTGAATAGACGGTTCTGGAGGGCATGTTACCTTTTACGATTCTTTTGCCGGAGATAAGCTTTTTATCCCTAAGCATTTTGACGATGGTATAAATGGTTTGAGCCGGAATATCACCCCTGGTTTGACGTCGTTTGACGTTGATTAATTTGTATATAGCGTAAGGATTAATAGGCCCCCCGGCGATGATACCTAAGACATAAAGAGCAATTTTTGACAGCATTTCTTCAATTCCTTCATTTGTCTATTTAAAGTAACGCTATTATACCACTAAAACCTGTAAGAATTCGCCTTTGTTATGCTTTTTAAAAGGGGAAAATGGGCATTTATTGAAGCCAAATCGCTAATAAATGCTTACTGATTTTGTTTTTTTGCTTGATGCAGATTGTTAACTCTCCAAATCTCCTCGATTTGTCTCTTTGATATTTGTTTATTTTCTTCGTTTCTCTGAAAGCTCATGAGAAATACCTGTTGACTTTTTGTTCTTTAGGTGTTACCATTTGATATCTAGAAAAAATAGTATTACATAATACTCCTATTGTTAAATAGTATCTATATTTATGAGGGAATATCAAACGAGTCCTTAAAAAATGCGAAAATTATCTTAAAGTCACGTACTTATATGAAAGGGGGGTATTGATAGTAAACAGAAGTAGAATAACAAGTATGAACCTAATAATAACTACTAGGAGAAGAGAGTGAAAAAACTATTCTTAATTTCCTTATTTTTGCTTCTTGCCGTTGTCATGGTTGTGACCAGTTGTGGTGAAGCGACAACAACGCCAGCGGCTACGCAACCAACGGCAACAACACCTACCACGACGACAGCTCCTACGCCTGTTAAGATCGAGCCGACAGGCACGCTAACCGTAGCCACGGCGGATTTCGTCTATGAGTCTGTTGACCCGATTTTCTTTGAATCTTTCTGGGGATTCGCGCTTTACGATACGATAATTTCCACCGACGAGAAAGGTAATTATATAGGTAGAGTCGCTGAAACCTGGGAATTAAGCCCGGATGGCTTAACCTGGACATTTCACGTCCGTCACGGCATCAAATTCCACAACGGCGACCCTCTGACGGCAAACGATATCGAGTTTTCTATCGGGCGGTTAATGTCACCGGAGTCAACCAACTCATGGAGTCCAATGCTAATCAATAACTTCGACTCAATGAGTGTCCCGGATGACTATACTTTCATATTCAAGACAAAAACATCCGAGCCGCCTCTTGCTTCTGTCTTTGCAGCCGTCCGCATCCTGCCCAAGAACTATTTTAATCAAGTTGGACAGGACGAGTTCCGCAAGCACCCGATCGGTTCCGGATCATGGAAGTTCGTCTCGTATGTTCCAGAGACCAGTTTTACAATGGAAGCCTTCACCGAATCATGGAGACAGGTACCGGCTTTCAAGTTTTTTGTAGACCTTCAAGTCCCTGAAGAAGCCACGCGTATCGCCATGCTCAAGAACGGCGAAGTTGATATCGCTCTCAGCATCTCCATTGACAGAGTCGTTGATCTGCAGGCAGAGGGTTTTAAAGCCGAGACCTCCGGGTTCCCCAACATACTTACCTTGACTATTCCCGGCACATGGATTACGGACGGGCCAATGAAGGATATCAGGATACGCAAGGCTCTTTCTTACGCTATCAATCGCCAGGAACTTTGCGATGTCTTTTACCGGGGCAAGGCCGATCCCAGATGTATGTGGTTCTTTAGTCCGGGATCCTGGGGATGGTCTGATTCCTTTAAAACTGACCCCTACGACCCATCCATGGCCAGGCAATTGCTGGCAGACGCCGGCTATCCGGCCGCGTATGATAATCCGGTAATATCGCTGAAAACAGAAGTCGTCAACGTTGAAGTGATGCAGATACTCCAGGGCTACTGGGCGGATGTCGGCCTTCAGGTTGACGTTCAGCCTACCGATGGCGCCGAGTGGGCAGGCTTGTACTTCACGCCTATTGAGGCTGCTCCAGCTAAATCCGGTGTGATTTTCCCGTGGATATGGGGCAGTTTCGCCGTTGGGGTTTACCCTTCCCGCAACATGTATGTAACCGGTGGTAACCACGGCGCCGGGAATGACCCCGAGGCGGACAGACTCTTTACGAAAGCCACCACTGAGCTTGATCCTGCCAAGGCCATGCAGTACTGGACAGATTTCCAGGTCTATGTCAAGGAAATGTATGTCAACATCGGCGTTTGTGCCATAGAGAATCTCTTCCTTATGGGTCCAAGGGTAGGAGAGATAGACGCCAATCTATCTGAAGGTATATACTATTTCTCCTCCGGTATTCAGCACCCGTAATAATAAATAATAACTTGAAGTAATATCTACTCAATGGGATTCCGGGGTCATCTCCAGTTCCCCGTCCCCGGAATCCTGAGTAAAATAATTCGCCTCAGACCGGATACCGGCAGAAAAAAGTTAATGGTGCATTTTGTGATAATACGATATCACGTGTTCTGGCCCGGATAAACCCGAGTACTTGAGTGGTATCACTATCAATAAGTACAGAGCTTACTTATGACAAGTAAGAAGTCGGAATCACTTTTTTCTAATCATACGGGATAAAGAAAAGGCTAAATGGCGCGTTTTATTTTATTAAGGGTTCTGCAATCATTTATAGCGTTCGTTGGAATCGCTGTATTAATCTTTGTCCTGGTCCGTGCTTCGGGGAATCCTATTGATTTGCTTAGATCCTCAACTTCTACCCCGGAGCAGATTGCGAATTTACAGAGGGAGCTCGGACTGGATAAGTCATACTGGGTACAGTTCGGGGTTTTCATAAAGGACCTTGCCCACGGCGACCTCGGCTATTCGCTGGTTAAACAACGGTCGGTAATCTCAATGATTGGCGATGCGCTGCCCAATACTCTTAAATTGGTAATTCCTTCATTCATTATCAGCATGGTTGGCGCAGTGATATTAGGGGTTTTCGCGGCCGTGCGACGGGACTCCTTTTTTGATAACGGTATAAAGTTCCTCGCTATCCTGGGTCAGGCGCTGCCGGGTTTCTGGCTGGCTATCATGGCCGTGTTGCTTTTCTCTGTGATCTGGCATGTATTACCAACCGCCGGCCTGGGTGGCCCGTCTCATTATATTCTGCCGGTGAGCACTATGTCATTCTTCCTATTGCCCGGCATGATGCGCCTGGTGCGCTCCGGCATGCTGGACGTCCTCGATAACGAATACATCAAGCTGGCGAGAATCAAGGGAGTTACCGAAAGAGTTCTCGTCTGGAAGCATGCCTTCAGGAACGCGTTAATAGCACCGCTAACGGCGGCCGGTATGATAATGGCTACCATGGTAATGGGCGCAGTAGTCACCGAAAATGTTTTCAACTGGCCAGGGATGGGAAGGCTAATGATGGAAGCAACGTTTGTCCGCGATTTTCCGGTGGTACAAGCCACTACCTTGCTGATAGCCGTTATCGTTCTCGGGTTGAACCTGCTGGTGGATATACTCTACGCATACGTCGACCCGCAGATTAGATACCAGAGGTCATAAGGACATACAAATAAATATGAGCACAATGTCAAACGTAGAAACAGTGGCTAAGCCTAAGCTTCCAGGTTTTTCGCGGTGGGCGCGAATTATGAGGAGTTTAACCTTCTATGTCCCGGTGATTATATTGGCACTGCTGATACTAACGGCGATATTCGCGCCTTTGCTGGCGCCCCATGACCCTGTCAAGGTATCGTTAATAGATAGGCGACTTCCACCATCCTTTATAGAAGGTGGCAGCACGGAATATTACCTAGGAACGGATAGCCTAGGCAGGGACATTCTGAGCCGCGCCATTTACGGCGCCAGGATTTCCCTGAGCGTGGCACTGCTGGTTGTCGGCATTACCGCCGCTTTCGGTACAATGCTGGGAATAACAGCGGGCTACATGGGAGGACGTATCGAAGCCTTTTTGATGAGGGTTACCGATATCAGCATGGCTTTTCCCGGGCTGGTACTGGCCATGCTTCTTTCCGTTGGCATTGGGCCGGGTTTTTTAACCGTTGTGCTGGCACTATCGTTACTCGGCTGGGCCCCCTATGCGCGCTTGATACGGGGAGAGACACTCAGACTGCGAGAATCCGACTTCGTGGCACAGGCACGAATTAGTGGTGCTTCCTCTTTGAGGATAATGCGTGTACATATTTTCCCAAACATTATCAATCAGCTCATAATTGTGATGACAATGGCCATTGGGGCGACGATTTTGGCCGAAGCCGCCTTGAGCTTTCTCGGTATTGGAATTCCACCTCCAACTCCTTCATGGGGGTCAATGGTGTCCGATGGGCGAAATGATCTGTCTAAAGCTTGGTGGATTTCCACCTTTCCCGGTATACTTATCGGGCTGGTGGTAATGTCCGGTAATTTCTTCGGGGACTGGTTGCGTGACAAATTGGATCCGAAGTTAAGGCAATTATAGGCAATATTGTACTTCAAGTTTACCTGCCCCCAATAGTGATACCACTTGTTAAGTAGTGGCCATGGTTAAAACAGCCTCTGGTGCCGGGGGCAATCGTCGGGAAACCGGAAAAGACCTTGGAACCGGATCGATTCAAAAAGTATTCCTTTTCGCTGATTGACAACATTGGCATGATAACAATTAAGTATTTTGTG
>MGMS01000022.1 GCA_001796515.1 Chloroflexi bacterium RBG_13_51_36 | reverse complement strand
CGGTGGGGGTCAGGTCCGACCTCACCGCGGTCGCTGTGGGATGGAACGACGATGGGCAATGCGATGTCGGCGGCTGGGGGAATATCACCCAAGTCGCCGCAGGTGAGAAGCACACGGTGGGGCTTAGGGCCGACGGCACCGTGGTTGCGGTGGGAGCCAACTCCTCCGGGCAGTGCAATGTCGGCGGCTGGACGAACATCACCCAGGTAGGCGCGGGCGGCAATCACTCCGTGGGGCTTAAGTCCGACGGCACAGTGGTTGCTGTGGGATTGAATGACTCCAGTCAATGCGATGTCGGTAACTGGACGGGTATCACCGAGGTCGCCGCAGGTGCTGGACACACGGTGGGGCTCAAATCCGATGGTACAGTGGTTGCTGTGGGATTGAATGACTCCAATCAGTGCGATGTCGGCAATTGGGAGAATATCACCCAGGTCGCGGCAGACCTCTATCACACAGTGGGAGTCAAGGGCGACCGCACCGTGATCGCCGTGGGATATAATGGCTACGGGCAGCTCGAGGTTGGCAGTTGGACAGACGTCATCCAGATCGCAGCAGGCTGCTATCACACAGTGGGAGTCAAGTCCGATGGCACCGTGGTCGCTGCGAATCTCGTGGGCGAGCTTGCCAAATGGAATCTGGGCTAGGCAGCGCTGTAGCAGGAAAAAGGGAATGATAGTCTGTTCGGAGCGTCTGGCTGGACTTTTGCTGAAGCTCTGTCGAAGGATAGTGATTCTGGGGAAACCGAATTGTTATGGAGGAAGTGAAGTATGAAAACAATGCTGAGTTCGCGGAGACACCATCACTTCGCAAGAGCTGTCATCTTCTTTGTTTTGGCAGCGTTTATTGCCGGGATGGTGAGCTGTGGTGGTGGTGGTGGTGGTGCGCCTCCTTATTATGAACTCAGTATCAACAGCACCGCTGGAGGGTCGGTAGCTACTCCGGGAGAGGGGGCTTTTGAATATGAACCGGGAGAATCAGCCGATCTGGTGGCCAAAGCTGATGAGGGTTACCGCTTTGTCGAATGGACCGGCGATGTGGGCAGCATTGGCAATGCCGACGCCGCCGTAACCTACATCATCATGAACGGCAACAATTCGGTAACGGCTGACTTTGTGCTCAAATGCACCGCAATGGTCTCGGCAGGTGGTCTGCATACGGTCGGGCTTAAGGTCAACAGGAGGGTGGTTGCCATGGGAGACAATGGAGATGGGCAATGCAATGTCGGCGGGTGGAGGAACATCACTGAGATCGCCGCAGGCTACTGGCATACGGTGGGTCTCGAATCCGATGGCACCGTGTTCGCTGCGGGATTGAACACCTCCGGGCAGTGCGATGTCGGCAACTGGACGAACATCACCCAGGTAGGCGCGGGCGGCAATCACTCCGTGGGGCTTAAGTCCGACGGCACAGTGGTTGCTGTGGGATTGAATGACTCCAGTCAATGCGATGTCGGTAACTGGACGGGTATCACCGAGGTCGCCGCAGGTGCTGGACACACGGTGGGGCTCAAATCCGATGGTACAGTGGTTGCTGTGGGATTGAATGACTCCAATCAGTGCGATGTCGGCAATTGGACGGGTATCACCCAGGTTGCCGCAGGTGGGGCTCACACGATGGGGCTTAAGTCCGATGGCACCGTGGTGGCTGTGGGATTAAACACCTCCGGGCAGTGCGATGTGGGCAACTGGACGGGCATTACTCAGGTCGCCACAGGTGGAGCCCACACGGTGGGGCTTAAGTCCGATGGCACCGTGGTCGCCGTGGGATTGAATGCCTACGGGCAATGCGACGTGAACAGCCAGAGCTGGAGTAGCATCGTCTGGGTCACTGCAGGCGGACTTCACACAGTCGGACTCAGGTCCGATGGCTGGGTGGTGGCTGCGGGAAACAACGCCTACGGGCAGTGCAACGTCGGCTGGGTGGATATCAGCCAGGTCGCCATAGGCGGGTACCATATGGTGGGGCTCAAACCCGACACCACTGTGGTGGCCGTGGGAGATAACAACTACGGGCAGTGTGGCGTCAGCGGCTGGGGAAACGTCACTCAGATTTCGGCAGGTTACGAACACACGGTTGGGCTCAGATCCAATGGCACCGTGGTGGCCGTGGGAGATAACTACAATGGTCAGTGCGATGTGGGCGGCTGGACGAATATCACCGAGGTCGCCGCAGGCGGCGACCACACGGTGGGGCTCAAGTCCGATGGCACCGTGATCGCTGTTGGAGATAACGACTACGGACAGTGCGATGTCAGTGGCTGGACGAATATTACCCAGATTGCCGCAGGCTACGATCACACAGTGGGGCTCACGTCGGACGGCACGGTGGTCGCCGTGGGACGGAACCACAGGGGACAGTGCGGTGTCGGCTACTGGTCGGCCATCACGCAGGTCGCCGGAGGCTACGATCACACAGTTGGGCTCAAGTCCATCGGCACAGTGGTCGCCACGGGAGATAACGACTACGGGCAGTGCAACGTCGCCTACTGGACAGGCATCACTCAAGTGACCGCAGGCAACTATCATACGGTGGGGCTTAAGTCCGATGATACCGTGGTGGCCGCGGGAGACAACTACAGTGGCCAGTGTGAGGTCGGTAGCTGGGCGAACATCATCCAGGTCGCGGCGGGCCGTTTTCGTACGGTAGGACTGGAGGACGATGGCATCGTGGTCGCCACAAGCCTGGTTACCCACTGGAATCTACTGCTTGCGTTGCCGCCGTTGCGGTATCCGCCACCCCCGCCCGAACCCCCACCCAGCGGAGGTGGTTGCTTCATCGCCACCGCAGCCTACGGGACGCCGATGGCTGAGGAAATACAAATTCTCCGTAAGTTCAGAGATGAATACCTGCTCACCAACCCGCTTGGACAAACCTTAGTAGACTTCTACTACAGGGTCAGCCCGCCAATAGCCCGGTTCATAACTGAGCACCCGGGCCTGAAGTCGATAGTGAGGGCAGGGCTGGTGCCCGTTGTGGCATTCAGTACTGCGGTCGTCAACACCACCCCAGCCGAGAAGGTTGCCATAATAGGGTTGCTGGTGCTCGTTTTAGTGATACTGGCGGTCTGGGCTATAGGGTGGCGACGGGGAAGACCGAGGAACACGTAAGGGCGAACTTACTCGTTCGCCGACCGTAAGGTCGCCACGACCCTGACGGCGCTCTCGCGAGAACTGTGTTCGTTTGTCTACGTTCACATACCAGTTGTAGCCTGCTAAATCTCTTAGCAAGGCTTCGTATTGACGCTAAATAGCTATTGTGTTATTTTATGCGACATAATCTAGTTGAGAAAGGGTAAGTCAAATCAACCTCGAGGAATGTGACCTCGACCTACCAGGTTTCCACGAATACCGCAGGGTTTTGATAAGGTGAGTCCAATGAAAAGCGATGTGATAAAGAAAGGGATAGAGCGAGCGCCTCACCGGGCGCTGCTGCGGGCTGTCGGTTGCTCTTCGGATGATTGGAACAAACCATTTATTGGCGTGGTCAATAGCTTTACCGAAATCGTGCCTGGCCACATCCATCTGCAAACAATCGCCAGGGCAGTGAAAGATGGTATTCGCAGTCGAGGCGGAGTGCCTTTTGAGGTCAATACCATAGCTGTTTGCGATGGCATCGCCATGAACCACCAGGGAATGAAATACAGCCTGCCCAGCCGAGAACTCATTGCTGACTCAGTAGAAATCGTGGCTCAAGCTCATGCCTTCGATGGCCTGGTATTCATCCCCAATTGCGACAAGGTCGTGCCGGGGATGTTGATGGCCGCGGTCAGGCTCAATCTGCCCTCGGTCTTTGTCAGTGGCGGCCCCATGCTAGCCGGGAAACTTGCCCGGGGAAACGCTGTCAGGGCTGTTGACATTATTACGGTCGCTCAAGCTATAGGGGAAATGCTCAAGGGTAAGGCAACCGAGACTGAGTTGCAGGAACTGGAGATGGTCGCCTGCCCTGGTTGCGGGAGCTGTGCCGGGATGTTCACTGCTAATACCATGAATTGTCTGTGCGAAGCTTTGGGCATGGCTTTGCCGGGTAACGGCACAATACCCGCAGTGGAAACACGGCGCAGGCAGCTAGCCTACAGGGCCGGGCAGCAAATCGTGGAAGCGTTAGCCGAAGATATCCGGCCAAGAGATGTTATCACCAGGGATTCCATCTACAATGCCTTTGCGGTAGACATGGCTATGGGTGGCAGCACAAATTCCGTGCTGCATCTCACCGCCATAGCGCATGAGGCTGAGATAGATTTTGCTCTGTCTCTGATAAACGAGATTAGTGACTCCGTTCCTCATATCTGTAAGTTAAGCCCGGCCGGCGATTATCATATGGAGGACCTGGACTTGGCCGGCGGCATTCCGGCGATAATGCACGAGCTATCGGGATTGTTGAAGCTTAAAGCGAACACCGTCCTGGGCAAGCCATTAGGCGACATCGCCAGGCAAGGCAAAGTCAAAAACAGAAAGGTAATCCGCCGCCTGTCACAACCGTATGCCTTCACAGGAGGTATTAGCGTATTATTTGGCAACTTGGCGCCTGATGGCGCCGTAGTGAAAAGCGCAGCAGTGGCTGCTGAGATGTTAATTCATCGGGGTCCGGCGAGAGTCTTCGATAGCGAGGAAGAAGCTACACAGGCGATAATAGCAGGCAAATTCAAATCAGGCGATGTGATCGTCATCCGCTATGAAGGCCCTAGGGGAGGGCCGGGAATGCGAGAGATGCTGGCAGCTACCTCCCTGCTCAGCGGCATGGGTATGGATAGTAAGGTGGCTCTTATTACAGATGGGCGCTTTTCAGGAGGCACACGAGGAGCAGCCATTGGCCATATCTCTCCCGAGGCGGCTGAGAAAGGCCCTATAGCAGCTTTGAGGAATGGCGATATTATTGACATAAATATACCTGGACACAAACTGGAGGTGGAACTAAGCCAGAAAGAATTAAGACGACGGCTGGCTTCGTTGCCTGCCTTTGAACCCAGAGTCAAGGCTGGTTATCTCAAGAGGTACAGTGACAAAGTAAGCTCGGCCAGCGCTGGCGCGGTGTTTGCCGAATAAGGGTGAATTATGAAGAAGACTGGTGCTCAAATCCTCTGTGAGAGTCTAATTAAGGAAGGCGTAGAGGTTATTTTTGGCATTCTCGGTGGTTCTGTCTTACCGATATATGATACCTTCCCTCAATATCCTCAGCTCCGACACATACTGGTTCGCCATGAGCAGGGAGCGGCTCATGCCGCCGATGGCTATGCTCGGGCCATACATAAGGCAGGAGTATGTATCGCCACTTCGGGGCCTGGAGCCACCAATCTGGTTACGGGCATTGCCTGCGCCTATATGGATTCTGCACCCATGGTCGCCATAACTGGCCAGGTAGCCAGACCCGTTATTGGCAAGGATGCCTTCCAGGAGACGGACATCACGGGCATTACCATCCCGATCACCAAACATAACTACCTTGTTACCGACGTCACTGAGCTGGCTAGAACGGTTAAAGAAGCGTTTCACATTGCCCAGACAGGAAGGCCGGGACCTGTGCTTATTGACGTACCGCGTGATGTCCAGCAAGAGCAAACAGAATTCATTTATCCCGATAGGCTTGATTTGCCGGGCTACAAGGTGTTCTCTCGCGGGCACCCATCTCAGATTAAGAAGGCAGCAGCGCTTATTAACGAAGCGGAGCAACCTGTTATCATTGCTGGCAGGGGGATTATTATTTCTCAAGCCTACGACGAGTTTAGGGAATTTGCAGAGAAAGCGCAGATACCAGTGGCTCACACCCTCCTTGGGCTGAGTTGCTTCCCGGGAGACCATATACTTGATCTGGGCATGATGGGGATGCATGGGACAGGTTGTGCCAACATGGCGGTGCAGAACACCGACCTCCTTATCGCTATTGGCATGAGGTTTGATGATCGGGCTACGGCAACTACCAAGGAATTTGCTCCCAATGGCCGCGTCATTCACATCGATATCGACCCTGCAGAGATTGGGAAGAATGTCCCTGTAGATGTTCCTGTAGTCGGAGATATAAAGAGTGTTCTCACAGCCCTGAACGAAGAGGTTGAGAGAAGGGAGCACGTGGATTGGCTTTCTCAAATAGAGCAATGGAGATGTGAATATCCGTCCCAGGACATCAGGCAAAGCGATGAATTACTGCCTCAATATATTATTCGCCAGATTTGCGAAGCCACACAGGGTGATGCCTTAATGGTCACTGGGGTGGGGCAGAACCAAATGTTTGTGGCGCGATATTTTACTTTTACGAAGCCAGACAGTCTTATTTCTGCGGGCGGGTTGGGGCCTATGGGATTCGAACTGCCTGCGGCCATGGGAGTCAAAATCGGCCGTCCGGAGGAGGCGGTATGGTGCGTCGCCGGCGATGGCGGCTTTCAGATGACCATCCAGGAATTAGCCACCATAACACAGGAAAACATTGCTGTAAAAATAGCTATCATGAACAACGGGTATTTAGGTATGGTAAGACAGTGGCAAGAGCTGTTTTACGGACGGCGCTACGTTGATACAAAACTCTGGAATCCCGATTTTGTCAGGATCGCCGAAGCGTATGAGATTCCTGGCGTCAGAGTGAAGCGCAGAGAGGAAGTCATCCCGGCCATACAGAAGGCCACGGAGCACCCCGGAGCTTTTCTCATCGACTTTCTCATCGAGCCCGAAGAAAACATCTATCCCATAGTGCCGCCAGGGGAATGCTTGGCCAGATTTTTCGAGCCATCGAGAACAGAAACATGGAAACAAAAGTCTGGGGTATCAATTACGGAATTCTAGTGTCCAAAGGAGCAGTTTTCTGAATCTGAAGATTGCACCGGATCTGTCTATGGGAGGGCAAATTGACCGATACAAGACATACCTTGGTAGCTTTGGTGGAAGATAAGCCAGGGGTGCTTAACCGAATAGCTAGTCTATTCCGACGGCGCTCCTTCAATATTGAGAGTCTTGCTGTAGGCGGTAGCGAACGTCCTGGTTTTTCCCGCATGACTATTGTTGCTATTGGTGATTCTGCTCAGGTAGAGCAGATAAGAAAACAACTGGAAAAGCTAATCAACGTGGTTAAAGTCTCCGCTATAACCGAAGGAGATATGGTAACCAGAGAATTGGCCCTAATCAAAGTGAAAGCTACTGCCTCGACAAGAAGCGAGATTATGCAGATCGTAAGCATTTTCCGGGCCAACATAGTTGATGTTGCTCCCAGTTCAGTGACAGTGGAAGTGACTGGCGACGAAGACAAAGTGAATTCTCTGCTCGGGCTACTTCGTGATTTTGGCGTCAAGGAAGTCTCAAGAACCGGCAGAATAGCCTTAACGCGCGGAAGCAATTCTTGAGCAATCTGTGATAGCTGATGAATGAAGGCTGAGAAGGAGGGATTATGGCTAAGATTTACTATGACAAGGATGCTAACCTGAATTTGCTGAAAAGAAAGACAATTGGCATTGTCGGCTTTGGGAGTCAGGGACACGCCCATGCCCAAAATCTAAGAGACAGCGGCTGTAAGGTCATCGTCGCTGCGTTACCGGGCACCCGGGCTTGGAAAGCAGCGAAAAAAGCTGGTTTTGAGGTGGGCAATGCTGCCGAGGTAGCAAAGAAGGCAAACATAATTGTCATGCTCGCTCCGGACACACTGCAGCCCAGAATCTATCGGGAGTCAATTGAGAAGGAGATGACCCGGGGCAAGACACTTATGTTCGCTCATGGTTTCAGTATCCACTTCTCTCAAATCATGCCTCCGACTGAGGTCGATGTCAGCATGATAGCGCCTAAATGTCCGGGACATATGCTCAGAAGGCTTTATACCGAGGGTCTGGGCCCCCCGGCCTTGGTGGCTATCCACCAGGACGCCTCGGGAAAAGCAAAAGAAACAGCTCTGGCCTATGCCAAGGGGATCGGTTGTGCTAGAGCCGGGGTTCTGGAAACGACTTTTGTTGAAGAGACCGAGACCGACCTGTTTGGCGAGCAGACGGTGCTTTGCGGCGGAGTCTCCTCCCTGATAAAAGCCGGTTTTGAAACACTGATAGAGGCCGGCTATCAACCGGAGATTGCCTATTTCGAGGTCTGCCACGAGCTAAAGCTCATTGTTGACCTCATACATCAAGGCGGTTTGGGTTATATGCGCTATTCGGTAAGTGATACGGCGGAGTACGGAGATTATACGCGAGGCCCGCGAGTCATTGATGATCTGGTCAGAGAAGAAATGAGGCAAATCCTGGCCGAGATTCAGGACGGCAGCTTTGCTAGGGAATGGATTCTGGAGAACCAGGCTGGTCGCCCCAGCTTCAATGCTATGAAAAGGATGGAAGCGGAGCATCCAATCGAAGTCGTGGGCAAAAAGCTCAGGAATATGATGCCGTGGCTGAAAGGTTAGGTGTTATTTAGAACAGCTTGCCCTGATACACTACTGCAAGCTTGTGGAAGTTTCCACAAAACATGCTGGTAACCTGTTAAGCAGACGCCGGCAGAAGATAGTGAATTTTGGCGGGCGTTGTCCTATAATATTGGGAAAAGACTGGGAGACGTG
>MGMS01000021.1:5640-7289 GCA_001796515.1 Chloroflexi bacterium RBG_13_51_36 | reverse complement strand
AGCATCTGCTGCTCTCCTCCGCTTAAGCTCGACGCCGGCCGGTTGCGTGCCCTCGCCAGTATCGGGAAATAATCAGAAATACGCTCAACGTCTTTTTGTATTCTTGCGGTATCCTTCCTCAAGAAGGCGCCGGTCAAGAGATTATCAGCTACGCTCATATCCAAGAATAGTCTTTTCCCTTCGGGAACATGAGTAATACCCATCTTAACGATCTTATTAGGTGACAGTCCGTTTATCCTACGGTCCTCGAACCAAATCTCTCCGCGGGTGACCGGTATAATCCCCGATATCGCCCTCAGGCAGGTACTCTTACCGGCTCCATTACCACCGATCAGCGTAGTAATGCTCCCTTTCTCAACATCAAGGGATATGCCTTTCAATGCTTCTACTGCACCATAGTGCACAACCACATCTTTCATCTTAAGCATTGCTGTATCCCGAACCCAGATAGGCTTCTATTACTGCCGGATTATTGCACACTTCACCGGGAGTTCCCTCGGCGATTATTTTACCGAAGCACATCACGGTGATCTTATCGCACGTGCTCATGACTGCCTTCATATCGTGCTCCACCAAAAGGATCGTAATACCGCTATTGCGCAGCTTCTTGATTATTTCCATTGTGGTTGCTTTTTCAGTGGGGTTCATACCGCTGACGGGTTCATCGAGCATTAGCAGCCTGGGCTCAGTAGCCAACGCAATTGCCAACCCGGCAAGCCTTTGATGGCCTTGCGGCAGGTTCCCAGCGAGTGTATGCTTCACATCTGCCATACCCAGAGTATCTAATAAGCCGACTGCCTTTTCCTCCAACTCCGTTTCCTTCTTGCGCGTCTTCCCTGTTCTTAACAACTGCTGCCAAAGCCCCGTTCCTGTGTGAAGATGATAGCCCATGAGTACGTTTTGTAGAGTTGTCAGTTCCTTGAACAAGGTGGTAAGCTGAAAAGTGCGGGCTATTCCCTTCTTCACCACACTATTTGGCAGCGTTCCCGCTATATCTTTTCCTTGCCATATGATCTTTCCTTCCGTCGGCCGGAGGAAACCGCTAATCAAGTTAAACAATGTGGTCTTTCCTGCACCATTAGGCCCGATCAAGCCTCTTATCTCACCTTCTTCAATTGCAAAGCTGACATCATCAACAGCCAGCAAGTTCCCGAACCGTTTTTTCGTATTTACCACTTCAAGCAAACTCATGGGGCTGCCTTCTCCGACGGCTTACGCTTAAGCAGCGTCTCCAGATTTTTTAGGCGGGGGAAGCGTTCGGGCAGGCTTTCGATACCGCCGTGCAGAAATACCAGGGTCACTACTAACAAAGCACCGTAAACCAGAGGTATCCATTCTGAAGCTACCACCTCTTGCAGCGCTGTGTGAATTATAGTTAACGTTGTTGCTCCGATGATGGGTCCAACGAAGGAATGAGCACCTCCGAATATAATCCACACCAGGAGATACAACGTGTAAGTAAAACCGAAGGAAGATGGGTCTATTGAGCGCAATTCATGTGCATAAAGACAACCAGCAATACCGGCAAAGAACGCGCCTATGACAAAGGCCAGGGTCTTGTACCGGGGGATATCCACGCCGATGCTTTTTGACAGGTTCTCTTGAGAATAGAGAGCCTTGAACGTGCGACCTATGCGACTGGTATCAAC
>MGMS01000021.1:717-5403 GCA_001796515.1 Chloroflexi bacterium RBG_13_51_36 | reverse complement strand
CGAGTCCCACACAGTGGTAACGACAGTATTCAGCAAAGCAAGTACAGCAGCAGCCACAAGTGTGCCCTTGAGGCTCCCTGTCCCGCCTAATATCACTATTACGAAGCATGTCCAGATAACGAAGTGCCCCATATAGGGAGTTACCGAAACCACGGGTGCCATCACTGCACCGGCTATTCCAGCCATGGCCGAAGCCACGCCCAGAGCCAGAAGCCCAACAGTATTAATGTTTATACCTTGTAACTCAGCAGCGGTGCTATCCGAAGCAACAGCACGAAGGCTGCGTCCCATCTTGGTACGGTTAAGGAAATAATAGAGCGCCCCCAGAGTGGCAAGAGCTACTGGCACTACTATGAACCTTTGCCAGCTAATGCTGGCTCCAGCAATGCTTAACGTTCCGCTAAGGGCTGGGGAAACTGGCTTCGGCATGCCCACTCCCCATATCTGACCCACCAAAACCTGAAGAATAAATACCACGCCTATAGAGATGAGAAGCCCGGTCACAACATCTCCGCGCGCTCGCCTGAACAGCAATCTCTCAGCCAGCACACCAATACCGCCGACTATTGCGGCAGCCATTACTACCGTAACCCAAAAGGGCCAATTATTGACGGTGTAGAGAAGCCACACTGTGTATGCGCCAAGCATGTAGAACTCACCATGAGCATAGTTCGCCGTTCCCATAACGCCAAACGCCAGGCTCAGACCTAAGGCTATTAAAGCGTAAAAGCTAAATAACATTAGTGAGTTAATGATTGTTTGCGTTACTAACTCCACTTACTTCCCCTTTGTACCAGGGGCTCTGGCTCTGCAAGTCGGTTCGTCTTTATCATCTCTCACATTTACAATGCGTGACCAGCGCCAGAGCCCCCTGCGTTACTATCAGCTCGAAGCCTATGGCTGCATCTCATGACCTTAAGAACAGCGGAGGCATCACCGCTGATAGTACATCATGCCATACTCTTCCATCCACGGAATCACATATTCTCCATAGGTATCGTACCAGTCAGCTATGTCATACCAGCCCACCGTAACCTCTTTACCATCCCTGAACTCGCTGACGGATTCGGGAACCAGGGCATGGTTACTAACTCCAAATACCTCATCGCCCCACCATACTGCTGTCCCTCCCAGATGGGGAATGCTTTCCTGGGCGAGCAAGGCATCACGAACCGCGGTGCCGTCAAGGGTTCCCGCCAATCGAACTCCCTCTTCCCATATCATCGCTTGCGCCGTGTAAAGCCAATCGATTGAATATGCGGCGCGTCCCACATCCTCGGGCGCTCCCGGCCCGTATCTGGCTACCCATTTCGCGTAAAGCTCTTTCATCGCGGCCGGAGCGCTGGGGTCGGCAAACGGATTGTGCCCTATGCACTTTATCGTCTCCAAATACTCTTCAGGGACCTTGGCCATCTCATCATCGGGCTCCCACTCGCTTGCCTCTACTATGCCCTCATAGCCCTGATGGTAAAGCTGTTCGACCATCGCTATTCGAAACTCCGGCCATGTGGGACCCAGGCTGATGACATCAGGATTAGTCGCCAGAACCGCAGATATTACCGGGGCGAAATCAAGTGTTTCTATGCTAAACATATTGGTATATACTACGTCGAAGCCATGAGCTTGAGCTGCTGCCAGGACCCATGCTGCCCCATACCTGCCCGTCTCATCATCTTGACAGACAAGGGCAAGCTTTTTTGCCTGAGGGTAGTTCTCCTTTATATAGTACATATGAATAGCATGGTACATGGGGTAACCTTCACCACCGGTCAGCAGATAAGTTCTTTCCGGTCCATTATCTACAGCTTCCATACCTATCATGAGCGTCTTATGCTCGGTGGCAAACTGCTGTATGGCACTAGTGCTCCCACCGGTGACGCTCGGAATCAACATGTCAACGTCATCTTGGAGAATCAGTTTCCTGGCTCCCTCCAGAGCTTTGCTAGGTACATACTCGTCATCGTAGGTAATTATCTCTACCGGTATTCTTTTGTCACCTACAAGCATTCCGCCCTGAGCATTGAGTTCATCAGCCCATATATTCAATCCGGTGAGTCCCGGAAGTCCCCACCCGGCTGCCGCTCCTGACAACGGACATAAGAATCCTAGCTTTGCTGTCTGCGGCGTTTCTTCTTCCGATGAACCACACCCCGGAAGGGCAAATGCCACAATGAGGATAGCTAACACTGCAACCAGTACCCATCTAAGTAGTCTGAATTTTTTCAATTTTAAACCTCCAACCCTAATTCTTGGTTTGGCAACTAAATAATTACCTTAGCTACGCAGCCACCTCCTTTCCACCGATACTACGATTGATGATACTTTAAAGCCACGAATCCCTCACAATACCTCTTTCATTCATCCAAACGAGCTCACATCTACAACTCAGCCTATAAAACAAAAAGAGCCGAGCTGATATGTAATCAGTCGGCTCGAGCTATTTCATTATCCTCAAGGGGAGCGCTTTATCAGGACGCATAGCAGTCTCTCTCATCTATGGCTTTGAACAATAACCCCGACCAACCACAATCGCCCTTACCTGTTTCTGAGGATGAAACCGTTGGAAATATTGTATATGCTCACGATTACAATGCAATTAAGAGACGATACACTACAATTACAAAGTTATTACAGAAGGATTACAAAATATCATAATAGAACAGGACTCATTATGCCTCTTACGAGTATACCGTCCGGGAACCACAATCTAACAATACCCTTTTGGGTAAATAGGGCAGAGCAATCAGGCATACTCGCAAGCGAAATATGGTCATGGCGGGTTACCCCTAAAGGATTACCCCGGGAGGGCAAGGAAAATATTCGAAGGTAATTAGAATACGGAATACGAACTGTGGACGGCGGCAGGGCTAAAGGTCAGATTGAATCAGGCGTTGTCAGGTTTCGCCAGGAAGTACCCGATACCTGCTCTGTTAAGTATAATTTTGGGATTGCCCGGGTTTGCTTCGATTTTACCCCTCAGTCGTCTGATATGAACCCTGAGGCTGTCTATAGAGCCGGGGTAGTCTTCGCCCCATACCTCTTCAGCAAGGCTTGAATAGGTTGCCACATGTCCTGTATTTCTCAGCAGATGATAGATTATTTGAGATTCGATAGCCGTGAGCCCTACCTCTTTGTCTCCAATTTGAAGCAAACGTGTCAGGGGGTCAAACCGCAGTGCTCCGTAGGATAAGATTGATTGTTGATCGAAATGTGACCTGTCACGTACGCGGGCTTTTACGCGCGCCAGGAGTTCTAATTGACTGCATGGTTTTACTATATAGTCATCCGCGCCACACTCAAGCCCTCTGACTATATTCACCTCATCTGCCTTTACCGTCAAGATTATGATAGGTATTGAAGTAAAAGCGCGTACTTTTTCCAGAACATCGAAACCGCTCATATCCGGAAGCCCGAGGTCTAATATAATGATATCGGGGACTTCAACCTTAGCCAGCTCTATCCCTTTGTGGCCGAGGTGGGTAGATAATATCTGTGTCTCAGGCCAGCGTATTTTAAGAGATAACGAGATGGCCTTTACAATCTCGGGGTCATCTTCGATTATTAACACTCTCATAAGTCACCTTTGATTTCGCGTACTTCAATAAGAGCTGCTCTGAAAATCTTTAATTCAACGGGATTGAGAAGGCGAAGATTGATCCTTTACCCCGCTGGCTTTTTGCCCATATCTTACCACCGTGGAGTTCCACCAATGTCTTACACAGAACAAGCCCCAGTCCCAGACCGCTTAACCTTTCAGTATTCGCTTCCATACGATGATATGGTTCAAACAGGTGCTTTTGCGCTTCTTCGTCTATGCCCGGCCCGTTATCTTCAACCTCAACAACCATGCTATCTCCACTTTGATTTGCCCTTAGAACGATTCTGCCACCCGGTTGAGTGAATTTGAGGGCATTGTTCAGCAGATTCAGCACGATTTGGCGCAACCTGACCTCGTCTGCCCTGACCAGGGGCAATGAAGATGGCAACTCAGTCACAATTGTTTGCCCGCGGTCAGAAGCAACTGGAGACACGTAATCAACCACCTCACGAAGCAGTTGGAGAATATCTAAAGGCTCTGCCTTTAATTTCAATATACCTATTTCGCCTCTCGCTATATCCAGAAGCTCATCTATCCTGCTGTTGAGATTTAGCGCACCCCGCCTGATATTCGTTGCCAAGCCTAAAAGAAGCTCATCCTTAAGTTCCGCCTCCAGGGTCTGACTTGAGATTAGCATAGGAGTAAGCGGGGTTTTCAGTTCATGTGCCAGAGTTCTGGTGAACTCCACTCTTCTCCGCATCTCGTCTTCCAGTTGCTGGCGCAGGTTCTTCTCCAGCCGGTAAATTTCCTGTAGTCTATCCTGTGCCTGCTTACGCTTTGTTACATCTCTCGTTATGCCAATGAAACCCAAAGGATTACCCGAGATATCTCTAAGAATAGCGGCGCTCAACTCACCATAGAATTCCTTGCCCCCCTTGGTCAAGAATGTGTACTCAATGTCTTTAATAATATCGCCGTTCCTCAGCATCCCTTCATAGTTTTCCCTGGCTCTCGCTCTGTCTTTCTCTGAGATAAAATCGAAGACGCTCGAACCGATTATTTCTTCCTTCGCATCGCAGTCCTGTAATCGGAGAACAGCTTTATTTACCTGAGTGATTTTCCCATCAATGTCAGTAACTGTGATACCC
>MGMS01000021.1:519-603 GCA_001796515.1 Chloroflexi bacterium RBG_13_51_36 | reverse complement strand
ATTTTCACCTTTTTGTCTACGCCTGTATCTATCCTGTACCGTTTTCATCCCATCGGGAGATAATAAATCAAACTCTGCCATTTG
>MGMS01000021.1:0-448 GCA_001796515.1 Chloroflexi bacterium RBG_13_51_36 | reverse complement strand
AGGATGCAATGCAACATCATTTGCGATGAAAGGTTCTCCGGTCCTGACAACCTCAAGATATTTGCCATACCTCTCTGTTTTAGCAATATAAGGCAGAAGCTCCGTAAGATTTCGCCCGATGCTGGCTTTTGTAGTTTCCTTTGTCAAGCCGATCAATCTTTCTCCGGCAGGATTCATACCTAAAAGGTTCAAGTTCCTATCGAACAAAACAAAAACATCCGCGGACGCTTCCATGAATGCTTTTAATGCAGCTATCCATTCCCCCGACTTTTGTCCAGCTACTGCATGTGCTTTGCCTTGTGAGGCTTTCTTTTTGTCAGCCATACTCTAACCTCTGCGAACTTAGCTTAGAAGCTTGCTCTAAAATGAAGGCGAGAATGATGACCTGCGGCTTTAAAATTTCTGATTGGGCGAAACTAACCTTAGTTGTTGCGCCCATATCAAATAC
>MGMS01000020.1 GCA_001796515.1 Chloroflexi bacterium RBG_13_51_36 | reverse complement strand
ATGAGTCTGGCTGTATGTAACAGTACGACACGCTGACGAATCGACTGGGCTTCAATCGTGTGCTCGGCTCCATGCTTGTTCTTGCTGCGCAGCCGTATCGAAATCACCCTGGCGGCAGATAACCACATCTCGCTACCCCGTCGCACGGGGTATGCTACTAGGTCACCAACTTTAATGACTCGGCCCGTGTAATCAATCGGGTCTATATTCAAGGCCGTGCTCCTCTGCGATTTTCTCGTAATAAAATGGGCCTATCCCATTAGCAACTCTCGCACGCACTCCACCTGCCACTGACGCTCTGCCGCGAACAATGCCGCGTACCCTGGCGCGAGCTCTGCCGCCCACGCCGGTAGCATACGCTCTGCAAACCGACACGCTAGCTCGTGCAACACCGGCTCATCAATCAGCTCCGGCCGCAGTACAACCCACAACCGATCCTCTGGCAGCACGTGCTCCAATGCCAAAATCTCCATAGCCGTCCACTCCTGCTTGTTACCCGCGATATCGCGGATCTTGGCCTCAGAATGACACGGCTTCCAGCTCAACAGATCATCCACCGTTACCGTTGCTGCCATCTTTCTATCAATCGGGTTTATATTCAAGGCCGTGCTCCTCTGCGATTTTCTCGCAATAAAATGGGTCTACCTCAATGAGCAAGGCGTTCACCTCACATCTCGGGGCCACTCTGGCCAACGTCCCGGTCCCAGCAAATAAATCGCATACTGTGTCACCAGGCTCACAGCACAGCCGTATGCACCGCTCATACAGCTCCTCGTTTAACTGAGTCGGATGCCAGGATCGCCGTTGCCTACTGTTTCCTACTACCCTGGGGAAATCCATGACATCCCCTGGGACCCGGCCGCGCGGGTCCGCTCGCTTGTCACCGTTAAGCTGCCGCCAGGAGGGCACCCGCACGGCGTCCGGGTACAGCTTAGTCCCAGTTCGCATAATGCGAACCAGTGGCCGGTGGTTGTTTCCCAGGTCATGGTGGTTATGTTGACCAAATCGAAATACTTGTACACATGGCTTGGCTTCCCAGCCCGCCTTTACGAACGAATCTACCAGGCCGCCAACCCAGAATGTGTGGATGGCATTGTACGACATCCAAAACACGTCACATTTTGGCAGGGCTCGGTGCAAGACATTATTGATAAATGCCTCATAACAAACTTGTGACATATTGTCCCCGTGTTGCTTGTAACCGAGGCCGATATTGTCTGGCGGATCAGCGAAGATCATGCGTACCGGCCGCATCTCGCTCAGTGCTTGCAAGCAATCCAGGTTTAATAGTGTGATCATTCAGTGCCTCTTTCAATGTTCGGATAGTCGTCTACCCGCCGCACGATCAGGTGCAGCTCAGGCACATATGTACCCTGCACGAACTTGTCGTCTTTGTCGATGTACGTGACCACCAGGTCCAAACATGGACAATCCATCTCAATGGCGTCATTCACCAAATTCTCAAAGTGCTTTAGAAGGTGCTGAGCGCAGTCGTCCGGTACCAGACGTTTCTTACTCGGTTCGTGAAGCAAGCTGCACCTCCTTCGGCAGTTTCTTACCAAGAATCACTTTCAACACAGCACGCGCTTCGCTCCTGGTCCAGGCTTCCAGGGCTCCTCCCTCACCGTTATACTCCCAGTCCCACACGGGCACCTTTCGCTTTGGCTTACTGCGGGCTTCCACACGTTGCAGATACTCACACTTCCGGGCCAGTAGCTTAGCAGGTCTTATCATTGCGGTCCTCGTTTGAAAATGATGCCATCATACTTGCGTCCATACATTCTAAAGGCATCCAACTGCGTGGCGTAAGCCAGGAATCCCTGAGACTTTAGATAACCGCTTACATCGTCAGGGTCACCTGGCAAACAATGAATCTCCGGTACCATAATGGTAAGCGCATCTGCGCCAGTGTCTCTACGCATGTCCTCGGCCTTATGCAGCAGCCTCTTGGCCACCCCAATGCCACGAAACTTCTTCAGTACGCCAAGTCGGTGTATCCTGAGTCCCTTTCCTAGTGGCTCTACGATAGAGTAGCCAAGCGGACGGTTGCTAAGCTTCACCATGTTGACAACGCACGCTGAATCCAGGAGCGCATGAGACCAACCGACCTCTGGCACCGGGTAGAAGTAGCATCGCATGTCTAAGTCACGCAGTGTGTCGAGATCCTTCGCGGTGGCTGTGACGATTAGCATAGCATATCCTCTGCCACCATATCAAGAACCTCGCACCTTTCTCGGCTTTCCTCCTCGGTCATATCGGTGAAAATATATCCTGTTTGGATGGCGTCCCAGCAGTCCTGTAACCTACGGATCAATGTATTCTGCCAGCCGATAGAGATACGAGCCTTGTGGTTGGCTACGCGCAAGAGTGGAAGTGGGTAGGCTGGCTTGGCAGTTATCTGATCGATCCTGGCGACCAGGTCGGCCGAGCCCGGCTCCTCACCAGCCATCCAGCCATAAATAGCGAGCTGATCAGCCCATTCTTTGTTCGCATCCTCCAGATAGTGTGAACCGATCGTCAGGCCCTTGAAGAACTTCGGCTTATAGCCTTTGTGCGGCCGTCCGTCATTGCGGCTGGGTCGCAACATATCCTGGCCGTCCCGCACTATCGCGTACAGCTTTTTCGGGCTTGTAGTGCGCTGTGAGCAATATCCGTTAACTTTCCAGTCTAGAATGACGTGAGCGCCCGATTGATGAATGTACCGGCAGTCAGGCTTCCCGGTAAGAGGAACCCCGCCAACCGTGCCGGTCAAAGTAAACTCAAATTGCGGCGGCTCACCCGCCTGTCCCAACTCTACCAATAGCTCATCGTAGGCACCCGTGAACTTGTAACAGTTGAACACGTGACGACCGGCCGTATGCGCCCAGTCTAGTACGCTCTTGTCTACCTGAGCAGTAAGCAGAGCGTCCAGGCTATATTTCGGGTCGTCACCAAACAGGTCTCGATGGAGTGAGGATTTGACGTACGCATCGAAAGCGGACCCCACGGCCATGGCCTGGGTCTGCGGGACACTTGGCGGCCTAACTTTTGCTAGGTAGGAGATATAGAAATCTTCGCGGTCATTTTCCCACTTTGAAAGCGCCGTCGGTGAGATATGGCTAATCATATGTTAATTCTCCAAAGATTCTAGCAGAACGCACCCGGCAATAGCCCGGAGCAATGAATCAGGGGTGTATCCATCCCGTGGTTTTAGTGGCAAACCACCCGCCATTAAAATGTAGCACGCGAATTCTGAGCAGTAGACGCCTCTAGTCTTGCCATATAGCGAGGGAAAGATATATCCGCGCAGCTCATACGGGGTACCAAGCATCTTGTCCGCATATTTGGTCATCAATTCGATTTGACCTTTTGTCACTTGGGGTGTTATTTTGATCCAGTTCTTGCATGGCTGCCATGCTTTGGTCTTGCGGACTTTTGGAAACGTTGCCTCATAATAGTAGCCGTTCAACCATACCAGCACATGAGTCCATGTCAGATTAGTAACGCGATTGACAAAGTTGCCCCGTATGTCATTAAAAATCAAGTGCATGCAAACTCTCCAAAGTATTTCTCCTCGGCACTTAATCGTGCGCTGATGGCGTCCTGGAGATCATCGAAGTAGCCCAGATGGATACGCTTGCCGTTTACCGAGATATAAGCGAGCCATTTACTATACCACCTATACCAGTAGACGCCCCTGAAGCCCGACGTATTGTCGCAGCGTAGGCCAACGTTCCGATTATTTTCGGCATGAGTAGCCGGGCGAAGATTCGATCGACGGTTGTCAATCTTGTTGCGGTTGATGTGGTCGGTATTTTTGAAATCTTTGAAGCCCATTCGCTCAAGAACAACGCGGTGCATACGCACTATTGATTTGGAGCCAGCGTCGCAGATGTTCCGCCTAGCATAGCCCTTGTCATAGAACCAATTGAACTGACTTAGAAAGTCGAAGTCTTCCAGGCTGACTACTGCCCACTCGCCCTGAGTGAGTGAGATGTACCCACATTCTGACGTTGTATAACCTGGTCGCAGCCTCATTAGCGCCACCTATCGATGAGGCGTACATAGTCATCGTAAAGCCGCTTCGGTCTTTGAAATGGCCTAAGGTTCAGGCCCCGCTTCTTGTCCCTTCGTCGCGCCTTGGCTGGATCATCATTGCCCTCATAAATATCGGCGGGATACTTCGCCAAGGCCCTCTGTGCCGATACCAATGTAAGATGTCTGCCAGCGCCAATGACTCCACCGTACAAGTGAACCTCAGCGACATATGCCAGGCCAGCTTTTACAATGCGTTTATCTTTCACATCCCTGGCCGATAGTTTCATTTGATAAATCTCTCCATAGCGATTATGGCCCCTGTCAAACAACAGCAAAGCGTAATCAAAAACAACCAGGCTCCCAGGGCCCCTAGCATCAGGTAACCAGGCAGCCCTGCGGGATTACTAACTAGATGAGTGAGTACCCACACACAAGCCCATAGACACCCGAACCCGGTGGAAATCAACGACAGTCCTACCACCGCGCCGATCCATTTCATCGCTTTCTCCAATACCGGGCTTCTTTAGGAATACCCTCGTCTGATAGCTCCCGAAATTTGAAGGTGATTTTGTCGCCAACTTTGAAGCAAGCTCCCTGTGTACCCACTGGCATGTCCTTACCTGGATTATCGATCGCGTATTGAGTGTTATTAACGAACGTCCGCTCTTCGTTGGTGAGCCCGGATAACTCAAGCCGCTTGCCATTGTAGTCCAGGATCAAGGCCCCGATCAACCCAAGCAGCTTAGATCCTTTGGCCGTCTCCCGGCCCGAAACGAATCCGGTGACGGTACCTTCATCATCATTTACCGGCTTCATCTTTAGCAAGCCCTTGATACGCTTGGGCTCCCACGTGGCCGAGCCATCCCGCAGCACAAGCCCCTCACCACCAAGCGCCAGGAATTTGTCCAGCAACGTATCAAGAGTGGCAGCGGCCTCTTCTTCGTCGTCTGGGAGCTGCGCCTGCGGGACAACATCAATCACCTCGCAGGTAGTGGTAACGGCCTGGAGAACGAATTGAAGCTCTGACTCAAACGGCACTGGCTTATCCAAAGTTTTGAAGTCCTCCAGACATCCGGCCTCTGCTCGTTCTGCAAACCACTTCCGTATGAGGGACTCTGAGATCAGCTTGGTGAAGTTCGCGTTTTTTATCTCACCGGAACCAAACACACGATCGAAAGCCGGGCTACCGAACACGCAGTACCTGATCTGATCCCAGTCGGGGCCTGGAACGTCCCCGGCCACAATGGACCGACAAATTTGAAATCGGCCCCGACCGGCGAACAACTCACCGTCCAGGAGACAGGTAGGAAGCTGATTCAGCCACCAATCAGGGGCTATGATCGGGTTCCCGTAGCGTGACCAGAGCCCGGTCGCCAGGGTCTTTACTTTCTTTGATTCTCCAGTTTTGGGATTCACGGTGTTTGCCCACGGTACCTGGCTGGTAGGCACACCGCGACTTACGCCACCGTCCCAGAAGGCCCGTGTGCCGTCGAGTTTCTCACTGACCCACCATCCGGCGATCTTCTCTCTTTTATACTTATTGGCAAGCATCAGAAATTCACGTCGTTGCATTGCCGGCCTCCTTAAGGGTTTTGATTGTCTCTTTCAAGGTCTTGATATGAAAGTTCAGATTGTCGATCTGTTGATTCAGTTTGTTGTTTTCTTCGATCTCTTCCTTGAGCATCTCTACGCCCTCGTTCAGAGAAGCCTTAAGGCGGGTGTTTTCCTCGGCCAGCGTGTTGACAGCTTGTCGAGCCCGCTCGATACGTACGTTCAACGCCGTGTTGCTGCTGGCCAAATCCCCGATAGCCTTGACCGTGGGGATTAAGGTATCTTCTCGAATACTATCTACGAACTGGTACGAGGTGTAATGACTAACGCAACAATTAGCCACGACCAACAAAGCGACGATGGAATAAACTACGGTCTTCATTTCGACTCCCCTACAAGTTTAAGAAATTGTAACAGCAAATTTCTACGGCACCTACCAGCATATTCTCGCGTACAGCCAAGGCTTTCAGCTAGTTCTGCATCGTCCAGCCCCCAGTTGTCGGGCTCCAGGATTCGTGCCGCCATCTCACAGTCGTCGCGTAACACATCTAGCGCATCTAGCATGTCAAACTTACCCACCTCAGCGTCTGGGCATTGCTTGTCATCGTGGCACGGTTCACGCACAGATACGATATAAATAGGCCACCCAAGACTTTTTATGTACTTCCGCTGGGTAGACACGGATGGTGCAGAGATACTCTGAAGCAAATTCAGTACCGTGTCAATACGCGCACATATGCGCCAGGCCGCGATTTTCTGAATACCTGTGTCAACCAGCATGTCGCGGTTAAGTACATGTACTAGTTTTGTTATCGCCAGCAGTGCTTCCCCGACCATTTCGTCCAGGAACCTGCGTGCGGCCGGGTAGTGCCACAAATAGCACCCTATGAGAAACCGGGCCGTGGATCTCAAAGCCAGGATAAGCGGCTCCTTGTCCCCAGTCATGAGTCTCTTTTCGACCAGGGCAGCCAGCTCCTCTTGGCTAAATATCCTCACGCCCTCGAAAGCGGGGTGCTCGTACTTCTTGGAGCGTAGCTGGTTCTTTCCAAGTCGGATCAAATTCATCGCCGCACCTTGAAGAACAGCCGGGGGTCGAAGTGTTTATAGAGGAAATTTTCTGGCGTCCATACCAACCCACATCCCCTGGGGTCATGGATCTTTCCATTGATCCAACTAACCGCGTGACCTATCTCTTCTTTAAGTATACCACATAAAACCCCGTTGTCAAGCGACATGTGCCGTTTTAGCCGGTCTTTTGGGTCGCCCATGCGTTCGATACTTGGGCACCCTGGCATGGGATAGGATCTGGGGTACAGTTCGATGCAGGTAACTTTCCAGCCCGACGAGTCCAATACCTCAATGCACTCTTGAGAATGAAACCCTACCGGTGTATCTGAATACGGCTCCGGGAAGGGTTTGGATGACCCGTCATGACCGATCTGCTGTATAATGAGCCCCACGGGGACTCCGATAACGTTGGCGAAGGCCGTCGGTAAGCAGCTCCAATTATTTGGGTTAATATTCAAAACGCTCCCCAAAGTATTTGTATAGGCCGGCCTGCAATGACAGCAATGTAATGTGATTCCAGTCCCCACTATCAGTGTGATTCCATGGTTGATGCACGAGAAGTGCCTGACCGCCACGAGCCACAAACTTATCGCAGTTTCCACGGCGGTCGTCGATAAGTAGCGCATGGGGATTAGCGAGTCGATCCTTCCTAGTACCAATCATATATTGCCGATGTATCCACAGCGGAAGCCGCCGATGAATCCATTCCAACTTACCGGCCACGCACTCAGGTGACAAGGTCGGGCTTGTGGCAATAGTGATGTTGTCGTTGCCGACTCGCCTTGCCAGGTAGGTCAATAGCTCGCTAAGATATGGCACAGGCGGGATATTGGCCCAGAAGTCTCGGTCAAGACTGTCCCAAAACTCCCATCGAGCCATATCAGTGCCGTGTATCCTGTTCGCCGCTTGCACGATATCCCAGCCACAAGCCGGTGGATACACTCCATAGTCCTGGATTCCCAGTGCTGCTGTGCAGAAAGTGTTGCACACATCGTCCAAGTCAAGGACTATTTCGTAGATCATCTAACAAATCCTCTCTGGTCGGAATCTCGTCGTACTTCGGCTTCCAGTAGTCGCGCCAGTTTGGTGGCCCAAATAGTTTCTCGTAGTCATGATTCCCAGTAATGATCCAGATGCCGGCACCGTGGGCTTCCCACACGGGCCACTTCTGAATCTGCCGCATCGTGAACTCATAGGAGTCAGGGTTCTTCAAATCTACCCAGCGCTGCCCATAGTTCTTGTGAGTTATCCAGATGTCGGGGATACCAAACTGCATCATGTTCCCGATCATCCGCTCCACATGCCAGTGCCTAGCCACCAGGAACTTTATGAAGTCCCGCTGGATTTTCCATTCAGGGCCGTGCTTACTTCGCAGCTTGATCGGGTCCAAGCAAGCTCTCCAGGTACTTAAACCTATCCACATCTATGAACTCGTCACCATTAGCAGTTAGGTCTGGACCCAGGTTGTCAAGCCCCCGACGTAAGCCATTAGCCCACTCTCGTACCAAGTCCAGCTTCTTTGAGTCTGCCTCTAGCTGTTCCACACGTCGCGTAAGTAACTGTTCTACAAAGTTCATACAAGCATTCCTTATTAAATGGTCACCCTAGGATTACTTTCGTATTGGGTCCATGATAAACGGTCCCGCCGCCCTTCTGAATGAGCTTACAGAAATCTTCCAGGCTAGTGCCAGCCGGTATTGAGACGAATTCCGTATGCCAAGAGGCCGTAACAAGCCACGGGACTGCGCCTTGGTTTATGCGATCCACAGAGTAGGAGGAATTGATACAGTGCTCACCGGGCAACTTAAACGGCCCATCCCAGGCCACCTTTACAATACCCTCTCCGTATGGGGCACCTGCGTTGTGCTCATAGGGGATGTCGTTCCAGTCGTCTCCACACTGCTCGGACAGAGGCTTGTCTGTGAAATACGCCCAGTTGTCCTGACAATAGCAAAGTATCATGTAATCACCTCTTTCAAGTCGTCGAACACACAAGGCAAAAGTTCTCTGAAGTCGTCAAAGATGCCTCGAAAGACACTTCGGATCTCCCACTGAGCGGCCGGATTCAACGCCCGCTCTTGGAACACGTGCCGCCACATTCTGAGGTTCATCGTAACCACCAACTCAGTCTTCATGGCATTTGGCAGTAAGTATCTGGCGTCTTCCGGCTTCAAGTCTTCATCATAGTAATACGAGCACATGTCTAGTGCAAGGGTACCCAGCCATACTGATTGTCTGGCATTAGTCGGTACAGGTTCCCCTTCCGCCGGGTATAGGTGCCAGTCTCCTACCTCATCATAAGCATAGTGACCAGGAATCAGACCCAAGACCGGTGGAACGATGAACTGGAATCCCTTGGTTCCATAGTTGCAGTATCGTTGGCTTTCCATACTGATCGATAAAATTCTATGTCTCACAAGTTGGTGCGAGCAGGCCCGGCTACATATGATTCGTACGCTGATAGAGCAGTGCTCCAAGACCGACACGTGGTTACGCCGACAAATCATACGCACGAATTTCTCGGCGGATTTATCGGTGATGCAATCCTCGCTCTTGTAGCAGGTTCTACCGGCCTGCTCCAACATCGACGGCATGTCAAGAATCTCTTGACAGGGTGTGAGAATGTGGTGACTAGGCTTGATGATAGTTAGCATTTAATTTCTCCAGCAGTGTCCAGTCGACGCCCGCTGTTACTAATACCCACCAATTGCCCTGTTCAATGGCTACAAGCTTTCCACACCACTGGGCAAAGAACGACATATACAATGTCCCCTCCTTGCCCGCGCTGTCTCTATATTGAACCCCAGGTTCGTTTGGTCTCGGGCGGTCAGAAAGCCAGTAAGGTGGCTCAACCTCACCGATACTCAGAACCAGTCTGAGTGTTTTACCAGCGCCTCGGTTGCAATAAACGCTACCTACCTTGATGTCTGATGGCTTCATCACTTCACTTTCTTTGGTAGGACCGGCCGCACTCCACCGTTGTACCATGTTGACCGTACACCAGAACAATCCTTGCAACGAGGGGTTCCCCTGAATCCAGCATTCCAACGATCTCGCATGGTGATCAGAGAGGCCCGCTGGTTGGGCGTGAGGTTGTTCAGGTCCCAGGCCGCAGAAGCCGGGGCCGCCAGCAGCAACAAGACAATCAGAGTTCTCATTCAACACTCCCATCGTATGCGTCTGGTTTGATTAAACGGTCTGCCGCCAGGGCGTCAAACGTATCAACTTCTCGGGCCTCCATCTCGGCCAGGTCATTCTCCAGGGCCTCGATAACGGCCTTGGCGCTTTGAAGCTTCAGGCGGTAGTATTGCAGCGCCTCGTCCTTCAGCGACACTGACTTGACAATGTGGTCAATAATTGTCACTGCTTCTTCTACCTTCACTACATCGGCCATGGTTTCTCCTTCTAAGTGTCGTTGGTTCCTATACTAGTATACCATAGAATTTGGAATTGTCAAGCCAACTGTACGAAAAGACTGGGTGCGGGAGTTGCACCCGCATTTCCGGCCTACCGGGCCGGGGCTTACTGGTTAGCCGAACCCAGTCGATTCGGGACCTCAATACCTTCAACAAGGCACAGGTTGTCGATCATCTTCTCCCGACCCCAGTCTGAAGAGATGCTATAAAGCCCGGCCACATGGCACAAGGCTCGAAGTTGCGAAGTGAGAAGGGCGGAAAGCCAAACGCGGCGTTCTTGCTCAGTCATCATTTTCCATCCAATCGTCAACGGATTCACCGGGAGCGGGTTTGTCTACTTCAACATTGTCATTAAAGACGACATCTCTAATGTGGACCCACCGTGGGTCCCCAGCATCAAGTTTAGTGCCCCAGTTTGGCTTAAATTTCTCCCAAGACAGGGCAATCAGCGGAACCCGGTCTCGGAACGACTCCACCACCCTCCGGGCGGTCTCGGCCACAACATCGGCCAGTTCAGGTTTGATTACTACCATCACCTCGTCGTGAATGTTCATCGGGGCCACATGCCATTCGTTCACCCCAGGCGGCTGATGCTCCCACAACCCAACTTGCAGGGCTTTTGTAATCATGGCTCCAGGGCTCTGGATGAGATGATTGTTGGCGGCCCGCGTATTTGCCGCCTGTAGCTGGAATGCCGCTCCGTAGATGGCTGAGCAAGTGGCCCCAGCCAGCGTCTGTTGCCGGTCTCGCCGCGTACAGGTTGGCTGAACAAACTCTCCGCAGGTTTCGTCATAAACGCCCTGATGCCAATTCTTCGGCACATTGTGCGCCAAATCATACAATTCTTTACAGATTAGGTTCTCCAACGTGAAGTATCGCCTAAACCCAAGGAACGTCTCGCAGTAGTCGTCGGGATTGTGCCAGGTGATTGCAGTTCCAAGCCCGCCATCTTGCTTCATGGCTCCAAACCTATCCAGATTTGCGTCCCGGGCCCGCTTCACTCCAGGGTACCGCTTCTGAAAGTTGTCGAATGCCGCCTCAGCCGTCTTCATCTTGATGGCAAGCTTCTTGTTAATCGTGCCCTCATCACCGCCATACATTAAGGCAAAGACCGCCTGCTTGCCGTTCTTGTACATGTCCACCAGGCCGCCGTCGGCGTGGTCCTTGCTGGCTGCTATTTCATCGAAGGTCTTATCCGGGTAGATGCCCTGTGCCATGACAGTATGTACCGATAGCCCAGCCAGTAGGTCTTTACGCATCTGTGGATCTTGGAAAACCGCGTCGGCAATGGTCACTTCAAACGAGTCAAAGTCACCGCCGCACAAAATCATACCATTCCAGGCCAGGGGGAACGCTTGACGTACATCTTTTGACTTCTTGATTCCTTGGGCGTTTAGATCGTCGCCACCCGCCATCCGGGAGCTGAGCGTACCAATTACTTTGAAGCTGGCGTGTAGCCGCCCCGCTTGAAGGAGCTTGGCGTGTTGGTCGGCTTCTTTAGCGGCGGCCTTGATCTCAAGAATCCGGTTAGCCCGCACCGAGCATTCCATCGGGCCCGGCCCTATCTGGCCGGTGCCCCGGCATCGTGGGCAGCCAGCGCCCAGGCACGCGGTGCAGGGCTCGGGCTCCTCGCCGGCCGGGACAATGAAGCGATCTTTGATCTTTTCGAGATTGGCCTTCTTGGTTGACTTGTCGAGTATCAATCCTTCGGCGGGGTCCATAACTTCCTTGATATAGTCTCTGACCTCGGTCGGTTTGTTGACGTTTATCGGGGATGCCGCAAGCATCTCACGGGATTTTTGAAGTAATTCGGTAGTTTTCTCAGTGTCGATTTTGAAACCGTGCCAGCGCACCGCCCCGACCATACAGGCTAAGATCGAGTCATCATCGTTTGCTGGTGGGTACTTGAAGTAGGCGTCAAGCATTCTCGTGTAGATGACATCATACTCGCCATATCGCCTGGCTTCATCATTCGTACTCCAATGCTGTATGTCATTATGAATGTGGGCTGGCCAGGCATAGCCTTTAAGCTTGCCATTCTTGTCGCGTACTTTCCACTCTGGGTCATTACAGGACATGGCAAAGGGCGCGTACTTTAGCTCAGCCAGGGGCTTATCTCGGGTCGGCCAAATTTCCCGAAAGCTGTGGAATTCTGGGTCTAGTCCCAGGCAACATTTCGCCAGGCTCTTAAGACCACGATCCGGCCGGAAACGTAGTACGACATCGTCGAACTCAGTCGAGATAACTCCCTTACTGTTTTTCCGGTCTTGTACAGTCCAGTAAGAGTTCAGGATTGGATCAAGTATAATCCTGGCGTCTAGCTCATCTTTAAGGAGGGGTGATAAGTCCTTTGGTACCTTGCGGATGCGTATATCGTGACGGCTCATCAATGCCTGGTGCTCCCCCTTTCGAGAGTGAAGCATGAGATCCATCGCGCCGCGCGGCTTCAGGCACGGGCCATCGCGGCCCTCCATTTCAGCCTGGGCCACTTTTAGCATATCCAGTTCGGCTGGAATTGCGTCTGGCTCCAGGAGCCGGAAAGTCGTGTACAACTTACAAAGATGGAAGTGGTCAAAAGCCAGGTTAAATCCGACCAGCGTGGTATCCATGAGCCTTTCTATCAGACTCAGGGTGTCTCGTACCGGTCGCAGCCAGACATCGAACAGCTCCACCGGACCATCTTCCCAGGCATACTGGAGGAGAACAGCCATTCCGGCAAAGCCCACTGTTTCACTATCAAGGTAAACACAATCGTTACGCACTTGCAAATTCCCCGAAGTATGTCTGCTCAGCACTTAGTCGTGCGCTGATGGCGTCCTGTTTATCGTCGAAGTATCCCAGGAAGATACGCTTGCCGTTTACATTGATATAGACTTGCCACTTATCATATTGCTTATTCCAGCAGACGCCTCTGAAACCCGATGTGCTGTCGCAGCGCGGGCCAACGTTCCGCTGATTCTCGGTAGTTGTGGCTGGACGGAGATTCGATCGGCGGTTGTCAGCTCGGTCTCGGTTTATGTGATCAGTTTCCTTGAAGTCTTTGAATCCCATTCGCTCAAGAACGATGCGGTGCATACGCACAATTGACTGGGAGCCGTGTTTGCCGACATTCCGTCTAGCGTATCCATGGGCATAGTGCCAATTGAACTGGCCCAGGAAATCATAGTCTTCCAAACTAACAATAGCCCACTTACCCTGCGTGAGCGGGATATATCCACATTCTGGTGTTGTATAACCCGGTTTATTCATGTATCTCGCAGCAATGCAGCCCAGCACATAAGGTCCCTACTATCAATTATACCATACTCTTTCGGTTTGTCAAGTGGCCTTCAATAGTTTATTCCGAGCTGTTCCAACTTCTCCGGGGACATGCCAAAGAGAGCTTCAGATGATACCTCCCCAGCACACCAACCCATCGCTTCGGTCCAGCTAGGGGTGCGGCCGTAATCAAACAATAGATCCCTGGCTTCTACGATCTGCTTGATGCCGCGCGGGTTTTTGCATAACTTTACGCTTGCAGCGACTTGTCTGGACGTTATCCCCTGGGCCTTCTTCTCCATTAGCATCTGGGCCAGATTCCAACGCTCCCCGGGCAGGGCAGCTAACAGATATTGGATATCGAGAGCGCCCAACATTCCATCGTCCACCTTCTCAATAATTCGCTGCTCCATCTCACGCAGCCTGAGGCGTCCAGTCACCCATTGTTTTGAACGCCCGAGCTCTTTGGCGACCTGGTCCCTGTCCGGGCAGTCGCCGTAGATAGCGATTATTGCTCGCATCTCGTGGGACGGCCGCAGGTCGCGCCTACCAAGGTTTTCTTGAAGGTTTACCCTATGAGCATCCGCCAGCGACATAGGGGCATGTATGACGGCGTCGATCTCCTCCCAGCCCAGGTATCTGGCGGCCGCCACCCGCCGGTGACCAGCGATGCACAGATATGGAGGCCCGGGGTTTGCCATCACCGAAACCGCGTTTATCAATCCCTGAGCTTTCATGGAATTCGCCAGCTCGTGAATCGAATCTTCACTGAAGGCCCCTCGGCAGTTGAACTCGTTGTCCAGGTGAATTTGATCCAATTTCATACGCCCGTGCTCCCGAAACCACTGCTACCCCGGTAAGTATCTGATAGTTCGGATACCTGGTTGATCGAAAAGTCTCCGTATGGCATGAAAACCACTTGTGCTACCCGGCTACCCTTCTCCACGGTTATTGGCGGACCGGGGTTAAGAAGAATGACTTTCCATTCGCCACGGTAGTCATTATCAATCACTCCGCCAAGAACGGTGAGCCCGAAGTTTGCCGCCAGGCCAGAACGGTCCAGGATCTTTCCGAAATACCCATGCGGAATCTCGGTGGCGATACCAAGCGGTATGGTGGCCCAACTCTTGATGTGGTGCGAATGCAGACAATACAAATCATATCCCGCAGAGTCAAATGACCTTGTTGGAAGCTTGGCGTTCGGGTGCAGAAGCTTTACACGTAATCCGCTGAAATCTATCATGTTAGTCTCCACAAGAGCCCCCCTTCGTTATGTCACAAACATCGACAACCTCTTCGCTAAGTTCTGCCCCTGTGTGCTCCAGCGCTTCCTTGTATGGCACTGGTTCCAGTGGCTGCCCGCTTCGAGCCCCGTCCGGGTAACAAGTAATCCCCCGAAGTCGAGGTAAGTAGCGCATCAGCATATCGCCAAACGGCCGCATGGTCCCCGCGTTATTCAACTCCGAGCCCCAGTGCGGTAGATTCACCGTCGAACTGATGGCGTGGTCTACTGCTTCCTGCATCCAGGCCTGAAAGTTTACACGCTGCTCGACGTTCAGGCTGTATGCGTCCTGTATCGAGTCTGGGTGTACACCGCTTTTGATGAGTCGCATGGCCGTCGGGTCCAACACGTACTGGTAATACCAGCTACTGTGCTTAAGGTAGCGACGCTTGTAGGCCACGCAGAATATAGGCTCAATGCCTCCGGTGGTCTCGGCCACAATGGAAACCGTTCCCGTTGGCGCAATGGCCCTAGTTTTTACTGGCCGACTAATCTCCAGTTCGTCTGCCCAGTCACGGGCTATTTTGGTCGATTGTTGGTACACTTTGAGCCACTGCCACAGCTCATGGTCTGGGGCATAGGGTTTGCCCCGCTTCAGTAGCCATTCATGTACACCCATGAGCCCCAAGCCCAGGCGTCTGTTCTTCGTTCGCACGCGATCCACTTCTCGGTATGGTACATCACTGTATATGCTGCCAGCAAGTAAGTACACGGTGCCCAGTTCAACGATTCGCTCAAACTCTTCAATAGTTTCAATACGGGCGATGTTGATCGAACCTAAGTTGCAAATGTCATCGGGGGTAGCAGAGCAAATTTCTGTACAAGCATTTTTGTATATCTCCGCAGCGTTCTTGCCGATGTTCACCGAGAACCCAGGTTCCCCGGTGGATAGCATATGCTTAACGGTCTCCCAGTAAATGGTTTGAGCAAGTACGTGCTGCGCGTGATCGGAATCGTGGTAAGCCAGGAAGAATTCATCGTCCAGACCTACCGAGATGTTGGTGCAGTCTAATGCAGCCGGGAAGTTGAAGTCGGCTTTCTTTAACTCTTTGATTGCCTCAGACCAATCCTTCATATGGATGAACTTCAAGCAGTCTGGATGTGACCACCGCAACCCGGCCCACAGGGCAGACCGCCGACTGCCGCCCTGCATGATTCCACGCCCACATTCATTCAGCATTTGCATGAGGGCCAGTGGGCCTGTTGCCTTGCCGCCAGTCCGACGAATGGTAGACCCCTCTGCTCTCACTTCGCTA
>MGMS01000019.1 GCA_001796515.1 Chloroflexi bacterium RBG_13_51_36 | reverse complement strand
TGGTGTCGCCATAATTGCCACCGGAGCTGAGGAGTATAAGCCGGACGAATATCTCTACGGAAGAGACCCCAGGGTGCTTACTCAGCTTGAACTCGAGGAAGAAATAGTCAAGAAGAACCCGGATATCGTCAACTGTGACAATCTGGTAATTATCCAGTGCGTGGGTTGTCGAAACGACGAACGGCCTTATTGCTCCAGGGTATGCTGCAACGAGGCGATTAAGAATGCCTTGAAACTTAAAGAGATGAAACCCGAGATGAATATTTATATCCTTTACCGGGACGTAAGGACATACGGATTTTACGAGGAGTACTACGAAGAAGCAAGGCGGAAGGGGATTATCTTCTTGCATTACGAGCTGGAAGATAAACCTCGGGTAAGACAGGAGAGAAAAGGTAGCCAGCTTCTACTCAGAGTCCAGGTTAAGGACAAGGTGCTCGGCGAGGACATAGCTATTGATGCTGACATCCTTGCCCTGAGTGTAGCGATGGTCTCTTCACCGGATGTAAGAGAGCTTGCCATGCTATACAAGGTTCCGGTGAACGAAGATGGCTTCTTCCTGGAAGCGCACGTCAAACTGCGTCCTGTCGACTTTGCCACGGACGGGGTCTTTGTGTGCGGGCTGGCCCACGCGCCAAAATCCCTTGAGGAGAGCATTGCCCAGGCCAAAGCTGCTGCCTCTCGTGCTACTACGATATTGGTTAAGGACGCCATAATCGGCGAAGGAATCGTCGCTTCAGTGGACGAAGCGCTATGCAGTGGCTGTGGCGTATGCGAAGTCCTCTGCCCGTATGGGGCAATAGCCGTGAATCGGGAAAAAGGAGTTTCTGCTGTGAACGAAGCTCTCTGCAAAGGCTGTGGCACTTGTTGTGCGGCCTGTCCCTCCGGCGCTGTTCAGCAGCGGGGATTTACGAGAAAAGAAATCTCAGCGATGCTTGACGCTGCTTTAGCAGGAGTGCGATGATGGATTACTTTGAGCCCAGAATAGTTGGCTTTTGCTGCAACTGGTGTGCCTATGCGGGTGCTGACCTTGCCGGAATAAGCCGGTGCCAATATCCTCCCAATTTAAGAATGATAAGGCTGATGTGTTCTGGAGCGGTGGCTCCTGTCTATGTTCTGGAAGCTTTTCAAAAAGGGGCTGATGGTGTTTTCATAGGGGGGGTGTCACCCCAGGGATTGTCACTACCTGGAAGGGAATTACAAAACGTTGAGGAGGATTTTGCTTCTCAAGAAGCTTTTGCCCCAGTTGGGAGTCGAGCCGGAGCGGCTAAGGTTGGAGTGGGTCTCCGCTGCCGAGGGGCAGAGGTTTGCCGAGGTAGTTACCGATTTCATTTCAGAGATCAAAAAGCTCGGCCCGAGTCTCCTGAAGGGGGATGCTTATAAGCCGACCGGAGAGACTGACCGAGCTGAGGCCGCTGCCGTCCAGGTTCATAAGTGATTTCATCTGCCACTTAGCAGCCATCCTTTCTCGGCTGCCAGTCTCCTTGCCCTCTCCAAATCGGCCTGATTGTTTATATTGAAAAAGCTCAAATGCTCGGGGTCAAAGTTGTCTATCTCGTGTTCTTCGATGTATCCCACCTTCACCATGCGAAACAGTTCGATAATCTTCAATTCATCTTGCTTTAGCAGTTCCTCGATGGGAGCCGCGCAGTTCTTGGAATAAACTGCACAAAGGGGTTCCACTTTCTCTTTTAATCGAGGAACAACAAGATCAAGTCCGGAAGAGTTGTGAATCATATATTGGAGCAGGCCTACACTCAAGAATGGCGTATCACAACCCACAACGATGGCCTCCGAACTCGATGAAGCTAATAGGCCCGAGTAAATGCCCGCCAGCGGGCCTTTTCCGTGATAGGTATCGGCTACCGTCTTGATTCTTACAACAGAAGAATAGGGAATTGCCTCGCCATGGGCGGTCGCTATGATAATCTCTGTGCTGAAGATAGCAAGGCGGTCAATCACCCACTGGATGAGGCTCTTACCTCCGATAGTCTGTACAGCCTTGTTCCGACCAAGCCTCGTACTTCTGCCACCAGCGAGAATGATGGATGTCATGCCCAAAAACACCTGAAATACAAGCCTACGTTAGCATACTGGATAAAGCCAGGCAACTCGTTATTGCTTGCCTAGGCTCCTCTTCTCCATTAGAATACCAGCATAAATGGAGGACGAAACTCCACCGCGATAATAGCTGGGTTTCTGCAGGTTTCCCCTCTTAAGGTAAGATGGGCAAGGGGAGTTATGAGTGTAAGCCTGAAACTAACAAAATGAAAATCCTGGGTATTGAGACCTCCTGCGATGAGACTGCTGCTGCTATAGTACAGGACGGCAGCAAGATTATCTCTAATGTCGTCTCTTCCCAGATAGATATTCACGCTCGCTATGGCGGCATAGTGCCCGAAGTCGCCTCGAGGCAGCACCTGCTGACTATTATCCCCGTTATCAGCCAGGCCATGACCGGAGTCTCCTGGCAGGATATCAATGGCATTGCCGTGACCTTCGGCCCGGGTCTGGTGGGGTCGCTGCTGGTCGGCGTCAACCTGGCCAAGGCAATGGCCGTGGCCGGCAAATTACCACTTGTCGGGGTTAATCATCTTGAAGCGCATATCTATGCCAACTGGCTGGATTCCTCCCTGTGTGGCGAAAAGGAGGGGGTGGAGTTCCCGTGTCTCTGTCTTGTTGTCTCCGGTGGACACAGTGACCTAGTATTGATGAATGGGCATGAGCAATTTGAGAAGCTAGGGCAAACTCGCGATGACGCTGCCGGCGAAGCCTTTGACAAAGCAGCGAGAATACTTGGCTTGGGCTACCCCGGGGGGCCAGCTGTTGAGCAGGCAGCCCGGTCTGGAAGCCCCTCCTTGTCTCTCCCGCGAGCTTGGCTCAGGGGAAGCCATGATTTCAGTTTCAGTGGCTTAAAAACGGCCTTGTGGCATCTTGTTTCCAAGGGAGACGTCTCAGTCGCTGATGCTGCAGCCAGCTTCCAATTGGCCGTAGTGGATGTGCTAGTTGTCAAAACAATTGAGGCTGCCAGGCAATTGAAGGTTAAGCAAATCTTACTGAGCGGTGGAGTGGCAGCCAACAAGATGTTAACTCAGCATTTCCTTGCCAGCGCGCCAGTCCCGGTCCTCATTCCGCCTCCCCATTTATGTACTGATAATGCTGCTATGGTGGCTGCCTGTGCCTATTATCATTTCCAGGCTGGCGAGAGAAGCGCCTATGACTTGGACGTGGTACCTAGCCTCAGTTTTGGTTGACATCTCGACCATTCTTACGGAACACGCCAATGCCACCGATGAATTCAGGGTAATTGGTCAGACCAAAGTCTGGAATTTCCGTTGGCCCTAATTGACTATTGTTAACCTTTCTTAACTAAGTTCGTTTTGGTCACGAAATGCCGCTCTCAGTAGTACTTTTGGACTATAGCCGGAAGCCTTGATGCCCGGGTGCAGGACTTTTGGGTAATAGACAGGCTGCGGAGCTTCTACTAACATTTTTGATAATGAACCTGGCAACAAGTCGCGGGAGTAAGAAAGCGGAGATAGAAGCAAAAAGCCTCTATGATGAAGTGATGACTCTTAGAATGGCAATCGAGGAGGCGATAATAAAGGGACAAGAATCCATGGGCAGCCTCAATGATATCCCCGGACCGAACCTCGTCGCTGATGAGGACCTTCCTTTCACTTTTGTGAAATCCGGTTCAGGGGTTGTCGGGTGGATCGAGGATTTTTGAGACCCAGATCCGAGGTTCTCTCGACTGGGTGATGGACACTGTCTAGAGCTTCCTTCAGCGGTTCGTACTTCAGATAGCTCATCTCCCTGGTAGCCCTTCTCGATGGCCGGGCGCTGTTTCCGAACGCGTTTCTAAACAGCGTTGTATCCTGCATCCAATGCTTGTTGGTTCACCGCTACGAGCTCGGCATTATCCTTGTGACTAAGCATCTTGACCATTGCGCTCTTTATGAGTTCCAGAGGGATTGTCCCCGTAGCCTTGATGACAGTACCAAGTGCCACCATGTTGGCTGCGTGGGAGTTGCCCAGTGACACGGCGATATCATTCACTGGCACGTTCAGCACCTGCAGGTCGTTGCGTTCTGCTGTGCGGGCGATAAGGGAAGAGTTGATCAGGATCGTGCCTCCCTTAGCCACAGTCTTCTCAAATCTGTCGAGAGAGGGCAGGTTCATGGCGACCAGCACGGTTGGATTATCCACCACAGGTGAGCCGATCGGCTCATCAGAAAGAACGACAGTGCAATTCGCAGTGCCCCCTCTCATTTCCGGGCCGTAAGAGGGAAGCCAGGTCACCTGCAATCCGTGGTCCGCACCCGCCTGGGCGAGGATCTTTCCTGCCAGGATGACTCCCTGTCCACCGAAGCCGGCAAGTACAAATGATTGCTCCATGCTAGTCCCTGTCAACAAGGTCGCCAAGTGGGAATGCCCTGACTACTTCATCCATCAGGTGGCTATTACTCTGAGCCGGACTCATCCGCCAGTTAGTAGGGCAATTGGTGAGAACCTCCACCAGCGAGTATCCCTTGCCTTCAACCTGACACTGGAAGGCCTTCTTGATCGCCCGACTTGCCGCCATGATTCGCTTCTGATCGTAGAGAGCCTGGCGGGTTACATAGACCGGGGCATCAAGTTGCGCAATCATCTCGGCGAAGCGAATCGGATAGCCGGCGAGCTGAGCATTTCTCCCGTCGGGACAACTGGTTGTTCGCTGCCCGACGAGGGTCGTGGGTGCCATCTGGCCTCCGGTCATTCCATAGATCTGGTTGTTGATGAAGACCACGGTGATGTTCTCGCCGCGATTGGCGGCATGGATTGATTCTGCCGTGCCGATGGCCGCCAGGTCGCCATCACCCTGATATGTGAAAACGATCAGGTTGGGGTTGACTCGCTTGATCCCGGTGGCCACCGCGCAAGCACGGCCATGGGCCGCCTGGATGCCGTCGCAGCGAAACCATTCGTACATGGTGACTGCACAGCCGACCGGCGCCACGATTACGGTGCGGTCCTGGATACCGAGTTCGTCTATGGTCTGTGCCACGATTCGCGTCACCAGTCCGTGGTGGCACCCCGGGCAGTAACTAAATTGGGCGTCGGTCAAGCTGCGAGGTCGCTCGAAAACCCTGACCATTTTGTCCGCGTTAACTGACATTACGCTGTACCTCTCTGAGGATGTCTTTAGGCGTGGGCACCAGTCCGCCGAGTTCACCGTAGAATGGGGTCTCGGCCCGGTCGCAGACTGCCAGGCGCACATCTTCTACCATCTGGCCTGCGCTCATCTCCACGGTGATGATGGTATTGACCTGGTTGGAGAGCGCGCGAAGCGGCGCGTAGGGAAAGGGCCACAGTGTGATAGGTTGTACCAGTCCCAGCTTGATGCCCTGGCTCCTCGCCATCTTGACCGTCGTTCTAGCGATGCGAGCCACCGTGCCGTAGGCGACTACCACAATAGTGGCGTCAGAGGTCTCGGTTTCCCGGTAACGCACCTCCTTCTCTTCTATCTGGCGGTAGCGTGTCTGGCGCTTGGTATTGATCCGGTTCAAATCCCTGGGGTCCATGGCGTAGCTAGTAACGGCATTGGGGCGGCGACCGCTGGCCCCTGTGAGAGCCCAGGGCTTGGCGGGCAGTAAGCCTGGGTCGACTGGTTCCGCGAGCTTAATGGGCTCCATCATCTGGCCGAGCATGCCATCGGACAGGACCATCACCGGAACGCGATATTTGTCTGCCAGGTCGAATGCCAGCATCACGATTTCAATCGCCTCTGCAATGGTGGCAGGTCCCAGGACGATCATGCGGTAGTCTCCGTGCCCTCCTCCCTTGGTGGCCTGGAAGTAATCTCCCTGAGCTGGGGCTATGTTGCCTAGACCGGGGCCGCCGCGGGCCACATTGATAATCACGCAGGGCAAATCGGCAGCGGCGAGATAAGATATCCCCTCCATCTTAAGACTTATGCCCGGACTGGAGGATGAGGTCATGGTACGCACGCCGGCCGCGGATGCTCCATAACACATGTTGATTGCCGCCACTTCGCTCTCCGCCTGGACGAACGCCCCGCCCACTGCGGGCATCCGGGCTGCCATGTATTCAAGTATCTCGTTCTGAGGGGTGATAGGATAGCCGAAGTAAGCGCGACAACCTGCGCAAATAGCCGCCTCGGCCATCGCCTCATTTCCTGTCATCAGGGTCTTGTCTACGGCTTCACCTCTGTCGCGGTTTCCTCTCTCGATAAACTTCTATCGCTATGTCGGGACATGTCTGGGCACAGAAGGCACATCCGATGCAACGTTCAGGTTCTTTCATGTAGACAACGTTGTAGCCGCTCCGGTTGTACTCGGCAGAATAAGCCAGCACGTCCTCGGGACAAAAAGCGATACACAGTCCACAGCCCTTGCACCGCTCTTGATCAATTGCTACGGTTCCTTTTGGCATGTGTGTGCTTGGTCTGCAAGCATGTCCAACGTCTGTTGTCGCTCCCGCGTTCCGCCGAGCGGAGAATCACCCCCGGGTCGGATTATAGGGTGTCTCGGACACTTTGTGAGTGTTCTCTGCGTTGCCGTTGGAGATGTCTCCGACTTGCATGCCGCTGCAAATCTGTTGTGAAGCAGAGCCACGGTGGATATTTCAGCCTGGGTATTACTCAAGTGAAACCACATTCGGTTGCCTCCTGCGACCAGGCTACCGGATTGCTGTTCAGACAGCTCATGGTTACTGTCTTGGGTCATTTACATGTTGCCGGACGGCCTGCTCTCTTAGCCTTCTGAATCCTGTCTTCGGCCAGCTTGATAGCGACAGTGTAAGGCGGCACCTTCTCCTTCCGCGAGATGTCGAGTATGGTCTTGCCTCGGTCATAGATCTTCTTCACGTCTGCGGAGGCTCTCTCCTCAGAATAGCCTGCTGGATGGAGCTCATGAGCAACGTTGATGACCCCTCCTCCGTTTATCCAGAACGCGGGGGCATGCAGGATTCCTCTGTCATGCAGCATTGTCGCATGTCGGACAGGTTCCCACAGTTGATTATTAGCTCCCCCAGCACTGATGCGGCATCTTAGTTTGGCGATGGTGTTATCATTGAGTGTCCCGCCCATAGCGCAGGCCGCGAACACATCACATTTCTGTTCATATATTTCATCCGGGGGAACTAGCTTGGCACCTAATTCTTTAGCGATCTTCTGAGCGGCTGCCTGGTTTATGCCTCCCGAGCCAATAAGTATGGCTCCCTGGCGGGCCAAGTCTCTGGCCAGGATGCTACCCACTTTTCCAGCAATACCTTGAATGGCCACAGTTTTGCCCTTGAAAGAGTCGCTGTCATACACTGCTTCCAGACAAGCTTTAATTCCCCAGACAACTCCGTGAGCCGTGGCTGGTGAAGGGTCACCGCTTCCTCCCATTTCCTTCGGCAGTCCGGCTACCCATTTGGTCATCTCCTTCATTGTTATCATATCTTCTACGGAGGTTCCTACATCGACCGAAGTCACGAATCCGCCTGCCAGGCTATTTATGAGTGCCGCATAGGCTCGCAGCTGTTCCTTTCTCTTCTCCTTGTCTTGCGTTGGGTGGCCCCGAATCACTGCTTTACCACCTCCGAAACCAAGACCGGCTTGTGCCAATTCAGTATCCTCGCCCACGGCCAGGGCCAGTTTATAGGTCATATCTCTGGCCAGTCGGACGTTATCAACAAAGGCTTCAGTCCGGGTAGGAAAGGCATACCACCTGGTGCCGCCCAGACCCGGACCCAGTGTAGTGTCGTGAACAACAACGCTAACTTCAAGTCCCGTTCTCTCATCATTCAAGATGACCATCCGCTCGAACGCTTGTCTGGATTCCACATACTCGACGAGCGTTTTTCCGAAATCAGTCATTCATTACCTCCTTCTGCATGTCAGAAAACAAAAAGTCTCCACGTCCGGAGACCGCTTGGATGAATTTCGTCGCTGTGGCGAAGGCTGACTCGTGCCAGATACCTAATATGAAAAGGTACAACCCTGAAACGGGTGCTCCTCCGATGGAGTCTCGTGTCAAGGAACTAGCGTGTCTCTCGAGTTTCCCCTGAGTCCGCACTGCCCTCTGGCTATATGATAACTCATTTCTAGAACTCTGTCACTATCCCGTGGACCCGCCTACCCGACCAGAGGACACCGTCTGCATCTTCCTTCACGACAATAATTTCTGAAGATGTGAATTAAGCCTTGTTGCTGACAGGCAGTCAAATTAGACTGACCATCAAGAGAGAATTGCTTCGTCATCTGTCGCGTTATCTCATGCTCTGGTAGTTTAGGATAACTATTGTAAAGTTCCATCGCCTTTTCCGTTAGTTCCGGCTCATTGAACATTTTTCCCCAGGAGAAAACAAAGGGTAATACCACGTTCACTGCAATTTCGCCTGCCTTGCTATTTCCTAAAAGAGCCGATGTCTTTGTTTTGCTTGTGGCATCAAAATCGAAGTGGTTCCGCCAGTAGCCATCGCCAGTCACGATTAAACCGTCCTCTAGCACACGGTGCCCCTTGGGCGAAGGTACTTCTTTCACCAGCTGCAACACCCCTGGCAAAAGTCCCACTTCGCGGTAACGGTCAAGAAGGTAGCTCTGGGCAACAATGCGGCGCACTGGAGAATTGTTGGGGTATATGTGTGAGAGGTTCCAGTCATTTTCCCTCATGGTTTTGACCCTTTTGGCCGATGACTGCCATGCTTGCTCCAATTCCCGGACTTCTCTTTCCTCCGACTGGTTCGGGATAGATTTCTCGGCAAGTTTCCCTCGCATTCTTTGAGAAGGCAATAGCCCGGCCGTACCTAACAATAAAGCTTGTTTCAGATTCAGGCCCCGTTTGGACTGGATGAAATTGAGGGGCATACTGTTAGCAAGGTCTTCAAAGGGTTTTGTGTTTCTGGCGTAACCCAGAGCCCTCATCATGCCTCGGAAAAGCACCTGTCCCGCCGTTTCCCCAGAAGTCAGCGCTCTGAGTGCCGGGCGAGAAATCTGAACTTGAAAACTCATTGCTTTCTGCCTGAACCTTTCTTCACCGGCAGCATTCAAGGCCTTCTTGAGACTTTGCCTATCCATGTGGTCTAATATCTGGAAGCAGGGAAGTGCGTAAGGTAGCAAATAGGGCTGGTGTCGGAGTGCCTTCGCCAGGGATAGCACGGGGATCAGTTTACCGTTCTGGAGCAGGGTAGGCGAATTACAGTCATGCCACATCACGACATGAAGGATGACACTATTGTATTCGGCATCAGCATGATGCTCATGGCCGTACCAGTCGCTGGACTTAACGTGAACCTCTATATCCCCTTTGGTGAGATCGGAATTATTTACTATGACTGCGTCCCGAAGGTCGGGACCGTTATCACCGTTGGTTCGTCCAGGGTAGATGATTCTGATTGGGACGTCTTCTGTGGAGAGCAGTTCCTTGCACACCATTTGTTGCCATATCAAAGCCACCTGCTTCTCCGGTAGGTTTATCCGATTACGTGTAATCATGGCAGAAAGAAATTAGTCATCTCTTTGACTCGTCCTGCTTTTCTTCGGCTGTGTAAGTCAATCCGCTACGCTCGGCAATAATGCTCAGCAAGGTAGCCGATGTTCCCCGAGGACGATACATCCCATTTTCCCATTCGCTGATGGTCTGCTGCCGCGTGCCCAATTGCTCGGCCAGTTGTGCTTGAGTTAAGTTCAGATGTTGCCTCAAGGCCCGGACATCTTCTTTACTCCATTGTCTCTTTGCTTTTCTTCTCTGCTCCATCGTTTCAAGATTATACACGGTTTAGTGTAACAATTCAAGAAAGAGTTGCCAGGTTTTGGCAGAAACCTCTTGCTTTTTTCGTTTTTCTTGCTATAATTGTGATTTAGCAATCTCGAGGCCAGAGTGCTAAAACAAATCTAGGAAAGGAGGGAACATGGCTAAAATCGAACCTTTGGGAGACAGGGTGGTGATAAAAGCCACACCCAAGGAAGAAGTGAGCAAAGGGGGGATAGTCTTGCCGGATACAGCCAAGGAAAAGCCCCAGGAGGGCAAGATCATTGCCGTCGGTCCAGGCAGGTTGACTGAAGAAGGCAACCGTATTGCAATGGAAGTGAAGAAGGGGGACAAGGTTATCTACTCCAAATATGCTGGCAGTGAGTTCAAGCTGGACGGCGAAGAAGTGATCATCATGCGTGAAGGCGATATCCTGGCCAAGACGAGTTAAGAAAAGGAGGTAAGCAAATGGCAAAACAGATTATTTTCGGTGAAGAAGCAAGGAGGGCCTTGAAGAGTGGCGTCGACATTCTAACTAACGCTATCAGGGTGACTCTGGGGCCGCGAGGGCGGCCAGTGGCACTGGACAAGAAATGGGGCGCTCCTTCGGTTCTCAACGATGGTGTTTCCATAGCCAAAGAAATAGAGCTGCCTGACCCATTCGAGAATATGGGTGTGCAATTAGTTAAGCAGGCAGCTACGAAGACCAATGACCAGTGCGGCGATGGTACGAGTACGTCCACTATTATAGCCCAAGCGATTATTAGCGAAGGGTTCAAGAACATTGCCGCTGGTGCCGATGCGATGGCCCTGAAGCATGGGGTTGAGAAAGGAGTGGAGGCCATAGTTGGCGAACTCAAGAAGATGTCTATACCGGTGTCCGGCAGAGAGCAGGTAGCTCAGGTAGCCTCGATATCGGCTATTGACCCGGAAATTGGCAACTTGATCGCTGACGTTATGGAAAAAGTGGGCAAGGATGGCGTCATCACCGTCGAAGAGGGCAAAGGGCTGCAATTCGAGACTGAGTTTGTTGAGGGCATGAAGTTCGATCGCGGTTATATCAGCGCTTATTTCATCACTAACGCCGAACAGATGAGGGCAGAATTAGAAGACCCTTACATCCTCATCACAGACAAGAAGATTTCCGCGATAAATGATATATTGCCGGCCCTGGAAAAGATTGTTCAAGTATCCAAGAACCTGGTTATTATCGCTGAAGATATCGAGGGCGAATCTCTGGCTACACTGGTGGTTAATAAATTAAGGGGCACTCTATCTCCACTGGCAATAAAGGCACCTGGTTTTGGTGACAGGAGAAAGGCTATGCTTCAGGATATAGCCGTTCTTACCGGAGGCACTGTTATATCCGAGGAAATTGGCAGGAAACTAGATTCGGTGACTGTGCAGGACTTGGGGCAAGCCAGGAAGGTGATTGCCGACAAGGACAATACCACGATTGTCGAGGGTAAGGGCAAGACAAAAGACATTGAGGCTCGAATCAAACAGATCAGGTCCGAGATTGACATAAGCACGTCAGACTATGATAAAGAAAAACTCCAGGAAAGACTGGCTAAATTAGCAGGAGGCGTGGCGGTGATCAAAGTCGGTGGAGCCACGGAAACAGAGCTTAAAGAGAAGAAACACCGTGTAGAAGATGCCTTGTCGGCTACTCGAGCCGCTGTGGAGGAAGGCATCCTGCCTGGTGGAGGCGTTGCTCTGCTGAACGGCTTGTCGGGCTTGAAGAAAGTCAAGTTGGAGGGGGATGAGGCTACTGGGGTGAATCTCTTGAGGCGAGCTCTGGAAGAACCCCTGAGGTGTATCGCTACAAACAGCGGCAGAGAAGCATCGGTCGTAGTAAACAGTGTGAAGGAAAGCAAACCGGGGATAGGCTACGATGCCCTGAAAGATGAACTGGGTGTGAACATGATAGAGAGGGGCATTGTCGACCCACTGAAGGTGACTAGAAGTGCTCTCCAGAATGCTGCCAGCATTGCAACGATGATTTTGACCACTGAGTCGTTGGTAACTGACATCCCTGAGAAGGAAAAGGCACCCGCGATGCCGCCGGGAGGAGGATACCCAGAGTACTAGGCAGACGCTGGTTGCTCGGATAACGACGGAAAGAACCGCCTGAGGGCGGTTCTTTCTTAATATGATCAAAGCTTAAGCAATTGTCTTAAAGGCTCTTCTTTGATGAGACTACCGTGGTCAACCGGCCCCGTTATAGCTAGATTCAGTCCGCTATCAGTTAGAATCTCGTGGGCGACCTCTTTTAGCTGATCTATTGTGATGGCATCCACGATAGAAATAACATCGTCTATGTCCAGGATTTGTCGAGTCAATATTTCCTGCCCACCGTACCACATCGCAACATTCTGGCTATCCTCAAACCGCAAGTAAGATCTTCCTTTTGACAACTCCTTGGCCCTGGTAAGCTCACTCACTGAAATTGCCTGTTTAACCTTCGATACTTCTTCAAGGATAGCGCTAAGAGCAATCTCCACCTTGTCGGGGTCAACGCCAGCATAAATGGTAAGTGCCCCTGAGTTGAGAAAGTGCTCGGTATAGCTGTGAATGTCATAGGCCAAGCCCCGATTCTCTCGTATTTCTGTAAATAGACGGCTGCTCATGCCAGCACCCAGCACCGTGCTAAGTAGGTCAATAGCAAAACGTTGGGGATGCGAGTGGGAGAAGCCGTGAACACCGAGGCACAGATGCGCTTGCTCGATATCCTTGGGGTCGATACGCAGCCTGGCTTCCGTTTGCCTGTCGTCAGTTATGTAACCAGTCGTCAACTCCTTGGCAGACCATTGGTCGAACAGAGGCTTGATTTGAGCGATCGCCTCTTCATGCTGGACGTTGCCAGCAATGCTGAGTACAGTATCATTGGGCATGTATCTACGAGCTACGTAGTTCAATAGTTGCTCCCTCTTTATGGAAGACACAGTTTCCTTGTATCCGATGACCTCGCGCCCTAGCGGTTGTTCGGGCCATAGCAGCTCATCTATGAGCGTGCTTACCCTTTGCTGGGGAGTGTCGAGGTTCATATTGATTTCCTCCGTGATGACATGGCGCTCCTGTTCAATATCCTTATTGTCAAAGCGGGAATTGAGCAGGAGGTCAGATAACACGTCAAGGGCAATCGGGAAATGAGGGCTAGCAACCTTGCACCAGTAGACAGTTAGCTCCTTATCTGTGCCACCATTGATTATGCCGCCCACGCCCTCAATATCCTCACTTATCTCTTTAGCTGTGGGTCTTCGCTCCGTGCCTTTGAAAAGCAAATGCTCCACGAAGTGGGAGATGCCCGCTTCTTCTTTGGTCTCGTGGCAAGAGCCGGCACCCACCAGGATAACAAGGCATACCGAGCGGCTGTTAGGCATAGTGCTGGTGATTACCCTCAAGCCATTATCGAGCACAACTTTGTCGTACATCGTCGTGAGTTTCTTTCTGCTCTTCTTCTGGCGGTCAGCGAAGCACCGCTATTTACTGATGTTCAGTCCTTCTCATTCAGTAGTATGGTTGAATTGCTTACTCGTGGAGAAGCTTGGCTGAGCGTTCGCATCCGGTCAGCGTAGCTCCATTCCCGAGGCTTATCTAGGTTATTCTTTCTTGACAAACTGTTGGGCGGCTTCGCCCATCTCAGCGCCACTGCCTGAACTGAGGCATATGTCCGTCTCCATGCGAAGCCCTGCGTCCAGCGGCACCGAGGTGGCAATATTAACCGCTCTTTTGGCACCCTGAATAAGGTGAGCATTGATTTTGGCTATTTCCTGGGCTAGCTTTTTGGCTTCAAGCATCAGCTGGTCTTTGGGATATACATGGTCTACCAGCCTAACCCGGAGCGCTTCGGCAGCGTCAATTCTCCGTCCGGTAATAATCAGTTCCTTAGCGATGCCTGGTCCCACTATTCGAGGCAGCCGTTGTGTGCTTCCCAGGTCCGGGATGACACCCAGCTGAATCTCGGGAAGCCCGAACACAGCGGTGTCGCAAGCCAGGCGTATATCGCAGCAGAGAATAAGTTCGAAAGCTGCCCCCAAACAGTACCCATTTATGGCAGCGATAACCGGTACGGCTAGCTCTTCATACATGGTAAATATCATCTTCAAGCCGTACAGGGAATCGTAGCCCTGCCGATAGCGAGGAAAAATCTCCATGGGGCCGCTGCCAGAGGCCACCATCTTTAGATCCAGCCCGGCGCTAAATGCCTTGTCACCGGCACCAGTCATGATAACAACTTTGACCGCAGGGTTCTCCTTTATATCCTGTGCTGTTTGCTGAAGCCCAAGTAAGACCTCGTGGTTAAAGGCATTTAGTGCTTTCGGTCGGTTCAGCAGAACTGTTGCGATGCCACTCTCGATGTCCAGTCGAACAGCGTGTTCATTTGCCATTTGTGTCCTCTTCTATAGATTACTTTCGGCTGATTTTACATCTCATCTGCGACCAGGGTCAATTGCCTGTGTTTGGATCCCAAACTAAATCAATGCCGGTGTCCAGGGTGATTCCCATCGACAAGCAGTGGTATAATCAGTACGGAACAGAGATACAGGGACATTTTCAGAGGAAGCATGGCAGTCTTACAGATTCGCACTTTGCCCGACCCCGTGTTGCGGCAAAAAGCTAGGAAAGTAACCAAGATCGATGGCTCCATTCAGAAGTTAGTCGATGACATGATTGATACGTTGCGCGCTGACCCCAACAGAGCTGGCCTTGCTGCCCCGCAGGTAGGCGTATTGCTCCGCGTAGCAGTCATCGAGTTGCTGGAACAGGAACTAATCACTCTAATTAACCCTGAAATAGTAAAGAAAGAGGGTGAGCGAATAGTTCAGGAAGGCTGCCTATCCGTGCCTGGCTACTTTGGGGAAATAAAGAGGGCGGTAACAGTAAAGGTCAAAGCGCAGGACCGATACGGTAAGCCATTTCGCCTCAAAGGAGAAGGGCTTCTGGCTCAGGCCCTGGAACAGGAAATTGAGCATCTCGATGGGATTCTATACATTGACCATCTGGCGAGCTCGGAGAGACTATTTGAGGCTGTTCAAGAGGAAGAAGAGTAGTCGCGCAATCTATTGAGCCAGCCCCTCCGGTCATTGCGGGTGCCGATTTATCGGGCGGCGTGGCAAGCTATGGGCGGGTTTTCCGAACGTAAGCGTATTGGGGACTTGAGATCCCCGATGGGGCGCTGCACTGTGGGGCCGCAATGACAGGGAAGAGGCCTACTTTCTCACAATTCGGAACAAATATGTAAGCTCCCTCCTTTGATAGGAGGGAGCTTACATACAAGAGGATAGCCCAGTCTAAAGATCGGTTATGCTTCTTCTTGTGCTCCTTTCTTCTTTCTTCTCATCGCCCAAACCACTCCCCAGATGATCAAACCAATCGCGGCTATTATGACGATAATAAGCCACCAGGTGACGGCCCGTGACGCTGTGAACTCACCGGTCAACCCAGCTACGTCCACATCATACTTCCCATAGTCCAATCCAGACCGGGTGAAACTGACCTGCTTGCTCTGTCCGGCAGGCACCGTGACCATCTTGGTATCTACTATCTGTCCATTCAGCTTCAGTTGAACGGTATAGGTGCCTTCCTGCCAGCCATCGTTGGCGACGTTGGCGGTAATGGTGACGCTTTCTCCAGTCTTGCTCAGGAAGGTGGTCTCTTCCACACTGGGTATAATGTTCAAACCACTGGATACAAAGTGGGCCGGCGGTGGGGGCGTCGAAGTGAATTCAGCAAGTACGCCATAGATGCTGAAGTGGTTTATCGGCGCAGATAGAGTCAACTCTGCCACACCATCTGGTCCGCCTGCCACATAGTTCAGAGGTATCCAGACGTGATTGACGTCATCGTAATAGTTCATTGTTACGTTTAGAGCATTTGCAGGCAACTGCGATTCGGTCAAGCCAAGTGTCAGGAAAATATCCCTGTCGAAGACAGCGGCTTCGGGAGTCACGTTGAAGACCACAATCGCCTCGACATTCTCGGGAAGAGCGGGTATTTCCTCGAGCTCTCTGATGGTTATCAGGTAGTATGTTTTTGCACCAACAACTGGCGCATGAGTTGCCCGCTCCAGGAACAAGCTGTTGATCAGGTCTGGGCTGGGCCCAAGCAAGTCTACCGCTAGCTTGTCATTGCTGTAAAGAGGCTTCGTGGTGTTATTGCCTTCCCAGTCCACCGTAAGGTATGTGGTTCGAGGACAACTAGCGCCACCGCCGCCACCAACAGGGGTAACTGGAACTCGAACCGTTACTACCACGTCATCGCTGTCGGTGCAATCTGGCAATGCAGAGCAACGGACTTCCAGAGTATAAGTAGTAGTCACTGTGGGGGAGACGGTTACCGTTGGGTCAGTAGACCAAGACGGCGTAAGGCCGCCACCACTCCATCGGTACTCTATATGGCCGTCAACATCCTCACAGCCTTCATCTATATAGGACGCAGAGCCATTCAACTCAATAGATTGACCTGAGTTAATCGCCACATCATTGCCAGCATCTGCCACTGGCTGTAGTGCGATGTGGGCACACTGGCCGTTTTCGCAAGTATCGATAGTGCAGGGGTTGCCGTCATCGCAGTCTGTAACGAACTGGTCGTCGGTGTAGTAGCTGTCAACCTCAGTGCAGGCCCCATCTACGCAGGAGAAGTCATGGAACATGCGG
>MGMS01000018.1 GCA_001796515.1 Chloroflexi bacterium RBG_13_51_36 | reverse complement strand
TCTGGCTGTAAGCCTTGCCTACCTGAGTAGCGTTGGTTAGTCCTAATTTAACGCCGCCGGAATCACTTTTGTGAACCACATCGGAGGAGCTTATTTTCAACACTACGGGGAATCCCAGTTCCTTGCTGATGGCAATAGCCTCCTTTTTGGTTCGGGCTAGCTTTGCCTCGACAACGGGTATCCCGGCTTTCTTAAGAAGCTCCTTGGATTCAACCTCGGTCAACAGATTTTGGCTTTTTACCATCGCTTATCTCCTTCCATCGGCGTGATTACTCAAAATCAGCCCTTTATTGTAACCCGTTATTGGTTTTTTCTCCAGCATGTTTGTGGGTTGACCAGTTCACTAAGGCAAATAGGACGGCCCATCATCTTGGCTTGCACAGGACTTCCTTGACTTTCAACTCAAAGAAGTCGTGCGTGTGAGCCGGCTTGATAACCAGTGCCGTATCTGCTCCACTCCCGGTGCCGCCGATAGAGATTACCTCTTCGTCTGTCCTTATGAGACCGGCATCGGCGGCCATCAGGACTATCTCACAAGCTACCTTGGTGCCCTGTCCAAAGACCCTTAAGGTTTGAGCTATAATCTCATCTACCTGATAGGTATTGAACCTGCGGCGAACTGCCCTGCCTACTCCGCCAAAGGCGTGGGTGGCAGTCAGAATTGATCCGCCCTTCTCCAGTATCTTGGCTCTGTTTTTTGGGGTTAATTCCTGAGCATCGGGGGCCGGAAACCCGGTAGCATGAGTAACCACGACGATCTTGTAGTCAGTGAACAGCTTCAGTGCCTTCAACCCAGTCTCTCCGCTGGTGGAGGCTAGCACTATGGTCTTTATCCCTAGCTGTTCGGCTCTCTTCTTGGCTACTTCCAGGGTGTTCTCAGTGTTGGCACTACCAGCCTCAGGAAAGTAGACACCTCGGACTTCCATCATTTCGGAATTGACACCTCCTTCCGTCGAGACTATAGTTGACGGTGGGAATGCGACTGATAATATCTTAGCAAATAAACATCATGAGCATCATTTTTGTCCATGGTTCAGGCGCTTATGGAGGTATTTGGCGCTATCAAACCGACTACTTTCCCGGTAGCCATGCCGTCGATCTACCCGGCCACCCTCATGGGCAGACCCTCAAGAGCGTAGAGGAATGCGTTGAGTGGCTTAAGAAGTACATAAAGGGGAGGGGATTCAAGGATGTGGTCCTGGCCGGACACTCCTTCGGTGGGGCTATAGCCTTGATGTATGCCCTCAGATATCCCCGGGAATTGAAGGGGATTGTCATCATAGGCAGTGGAGCCAAACTCAGAGTCCACCCTATGTTTTTGGCGCCCTGCGAAGATGCCATCAAGGGCAATCCCGAAGGGTGGCATCAGATGGTCGAAGAGATGTATCGCCAAACCCCGGAGAATTATAAGAAGGAAGTCATAGAAAAACAGAAAGCCATCGGACCTGCCGTCATGCTCAATGACTTCCTGTGCTGCGATAAATTTGACGTCATGGATAGAGTCCACGAAATAAAGCTGCCGGCACTTATCATCTGCGGTGAACTGGACGTAATGACATCCGAAAAATATGCCAATTATCTAGGAGCTGAGATCGCTAACTCGAGGGTGGTGATTGTTCCCAAGGCTGGCCACTTTGTCCTTGCTGAGAAGCCGGATGTGGTCAACAAAACCATAGAGGAATTTATCAGCGGGTTGCCGGCCTGAGTCTCTTTGGTCCTTGCCGCAAAACCAGGCACATAAGTCTTTTGGAAGCGTCGAAATCGCCTCTTAGATCGACTGTTCCGGCCGATAAGTCGCCGAATCGTGGAAGCCAGGCTTGACAGTCATCGAAGGTTCCCGCCTACCATCGGTTGAAAATTACGGCCTCAGCGACACTCAGCAATTTGCCTGAAACTTGTGCTACACTTCTTTGTTGATATAACCACAGAGAACCGGACATGAGGTCAACCGGATGAAAGTCAAGACATACATGTCCCGGAAAGGCATCTTGCCTCCTGGTTTCGTCGATAAGGTGAGGCGGATTGTCGGGGACGAGCACTTCTCGCAGCAAGAATGCGACCTCATCTCGTACAGTCTGGACTATTGGCTATATGGCGTATTCCTTTCTCAGAAAGGGGACTTGCCGGCGCTTCCTTCTGCCATCATCTCCCCGGCATCCACCGACGAGATACAGAAGATTGTCCGATGTGCTGGAGAGTACAAGGTGCCCATCACACCCTTTGGTGGAGGCTCCGGCGTGCTTGGCGGAGCAGTCCCTCTGAACGGAAGCGTTATATTGAACCTGCAGAGGATGAACAAGTTCCTCAATCTGGACGAAGCCTCGCTTGTGGCTGAGTTCGAAGCAGGGACAATAGGTGCAAACCTGGAACTTGAACTGAACCGCCGGGGATATTCGGCAGGCAATATCCCGCAGTCGCTTTACTGCTCCACCCTGGGCGGCTGGATTTCCACGCGGGCGGCCGGTCAGTTCTCCACGAAATACGGGAAAATCGAGGACATGGTGTTGGGCATAGAGGTTGTGCTGCCTGATGGCAATTTGCTGAACATCAGACCCGTTCCCAGAAGGTCGGTTGGGCCCTCGCTGAAAGACCTTTTCCTGGGTGGCGAAGGCACACTCGGCATCGTAACCAGGGCGACCATTTCGATTCACCCGCTGCCAAGACTGACAATGAAGCAGTCGTTCATTTTTCCTTCGATTGAGGCGGCCCTTGACGTAGTGCGTCAAGTTTTGAGGGCCGAGGCCAGACCTGCGGTAGTAAGAATCTTTGACGAAGCGGAGAGCCAGAGATACTTTCCCAAAATAGGAGGAAAGGTGGTGACAGTCTTCATATCGGAAGGAGAAACTGAGTACACTACCATCGATGCCAGGGTCATCAGGCGTATCTCCAGGGAAAACGGAGGAGAATCCAGCGGGAAAGAACCAGTCGACATCTGGTTGCAGAAAAGATTCGATATCGGGCTCGGGCCCGTCCTGATGCAGTATGGTGGGATTGTTGACACTATCGAGGTGTCGGCCTTGTTCAAGGATGCCGCCAGGCTGTACAGGGATATGGTCGCTGCAATGAAGGCGGTTGAAGGTACGCTGGAGGTGTCCGGACATTACTCGCACTTCTATCGAGAAGGGGCCTGCCTGTACATCACCTTTGCCGGCATCCCCAAGGACCCGCTGCGTTACTACCAGGACACCTGGGACGCTGCCATGAAGGCCACGCTGCAAAACAACGGGTCGATAAGCCATCACCACGGCATCGGCTTCTGGAGAATGCAGTATCTAGAGCAAGAACTGGGTGCCAGCGGAGTTAGGCTTCTGAAATCCATAAAGAGCGCAATCGACCCTGAAGGCATATTGAATCGAGGAAAACTTATCGATGGCGGAAGATAAGAAAGAGGCCGAAAAAATTGGCAGATGTGCCATGTGCGCCGATATGTGCAAGTACAGTTGTCCCACATATCTGGCCACGGGAAGAGAGACCTTGAGCCCCCAGAAGATGGCCAGGCTCATCGTGTACAACGAGAAAGGCTTCCTGGAGGACGAAAAGGGTTTCCTCGACCTGATGTTCCAGAGTGCCATGTGCGGAGCATGCAGCAGACACTGCATCTATGATGACTACGACCTGAGGAAGTTCATTCACCAGGCGAGGGTCAAAGCTTTTGAGAGGGGAATCATTCCAGAGGATGTAAAGAAAAGGCTAGAGACGTTCAAGAAATTTGGAAACCCGGACGGCGAGAGAGAGCTTATAGACAAGGGGGCTGGTGAGTATGGCTATTTCATTTCCTGCTCTTCGTACAAGGACCAGGAGCTGTTGAGGGCTACCGAAAAGATGCTCTCGAAATCAGGGCTTGCCGTAAGGCGGTTTGGAGGTGGTGATATTTGTTGCGGCGCTCCTCTGTACTATGCGGGAGACATGGAAGGGTTCAGGAAAGCCTCGCTGAAAATGAAAGCCGAAATTGAGAGAAGGCAGGTGCGCACTATTGTTGTCGACTGTCCTACCTGTATGAAGATGATGACGGAAGTATACCGACAAAGCGGGACGGAGTTGGATGTAGAGATCACGCATACCGTGCAGTTCATAGATGGCCTCCTCAAGCAGGGAAGGCTGAGTTCTAAGAAAGAGAACAGGGTCGTCACTTTCCATGACCCCTGCATCCTGTCGTATGACCTGGCAATGTTCACCATACCCAGACACGTCATCACAAGGCTGGGCTTCAATCTGAAAGAGCCGGTTTACTCGCAAGAGCATACCCATTGCTGCGGTGGGGCATACGGGGCGAAGATTGGAGACCACCGCCTCAGGGATGCCGTCACCTCTATGAGACTGAATGAGCTGAGGAATACCGCTGCTGACATCTACGTTACCGCCTGCCCCACATGTAAATCGGTGCTGTCCGAAATAAACATGAAATACATAACGGAACTGGTTGCGGGGAGGATTATTGCAGGGCGATAGAGCGCTGGCGCGCGAAATACAGGGTGAGATAGAGAAGGCAACCGGCAAGCAGGTTGCAGTCTCGATGAGAGATGGCATTGCCGGGCTGCATGGACATTTGCCATCGCATCAGGCTGCTCTGGAGGCTGGGCACCTTGCCGGGAGCTCCGACAAAGTGCGGGAAGTGGTGAACGACATCGTTTTCCCCGGCAAGATGCGCTTCAAAACCGCCCGCAAAGTTTCAGAGGAGCTCACGGGAAGGGAATTCGATGCGGTCATCGTCGGTGGCGGCGTGATTGGGCTGGCGGTAGCTAGGGAGCTGTCACAGTTCAATCTGAGCATCGCCTTGTTGGAAAGGCATAACGACGTGGGAATGGACCAGACTACTCACAGTAATGCCATGATACACCCTGCCATCCAGGCGAAGTATGGCACGCTCAGATGGGAAATGAACTATAAGGGCAATCGTATGTGGAATGAGGCTGCTCGCCAGCTGGATGTGGATTTCAAGCGAGTCGGCACGCTGATTGTTGCCGAGAACCCCGGGGAAGAGGCGCTGCTTCCCTATGCAGTAAGCGTCGCCATAAAGCACAACGACCCTGAGCCGAAGCTGCTGGACAGGGCGGGCCTGGACCGAATCGAGCCAGGGCTTGCGCCCAATATTAGAAAAGGCGTGCTTGTCTGGAACACAGGTATCATAGGTGTGTTCGAATTGCTCATCGCCTATGCAGAGAATGCGCTGTCGAACGGCGTCAGCATCTTTCTGGACACAAGCGTAATCGGAGTCCAGACCGAGGGCTTCGCTATCAAGGCGGTTGACACCACCAGAGGCACCGTCAGGACCGGGCTCCTGATAAATGCTGCCGGGCTCTATGCAGACAGGATAGCGGAGTTTGCCGGCGACAGGTTCTTCACCATCCACCCCAGGAAGGGCGAGACCATCATTTTCGACAAGTCCTATCAACCTGTGCGTACTGTTTTCGCTCCGGTCAGCATCGCGGCGGAATCACAGGAGACCAGGTATACGAAAGGCGGCGGCATCATTCCTACCACGGACGGCAATCTGCAGTTCGGTCCCACCGCCATGGAAGTGTCCGATAGAGAGGACGTGTCAACCACGGCGGAGGGATGTGATTATTTGTTCGATAAATTTGCGCCAGTGCTGGAGCGCTTGAAGCCCGGCTATGAAAAGCCGGACAGAAGCAAGATTATCGCCCGGTTCGCCGGCTGTCGGGCGGCCACTTATAAGGAAGATTTCATTATCGAGCCCTCCGGAAAGGTGCGCGGTCTGGTTCATGTGGCCGGAATTCAGTCGCCGGGCCTGGCATCGGCCCCGGCCATTGCGGAAAGGGTCAGGGAAATCATTCGAGAAGAGCGGCACCCATCCGTCAATGATAAGTTCAATCCCGTAAGAAACAGACAGGTGCGTTTTTCGAAGCTGGGCCCTAAAGAACAGGATCGATTCATTCGGGCCAATCCCCGCTTCGGACACATCGTCTGCCGCTGTGAAAATGTGAGTGAAGAGGAGGTTGTGCGGGCGCTGCACGGCGATATCCCTGCCAGAAGCCTTGATGGGGTAAAGAGGAGAACCAGGGCCGGGCAGGGCAGGTGCCAGGGTGGGTTCTGCACGCCCAGGATTGTGGAGATAGCCAGCAGGGAGATGAACATCGGCAAGGAACACCTGCTTAAGAGCGAGGGGAAATCTTATGTGTTGAGCGGGAGGACGAAATGAGCAATACAGTGAAGAACTTCATTGTCATCGACGGCGGCACACAGAATGTCAAGGCATTCATCTTTGACGAAAACGGAAACGAAGTCCATGGCGAGTCGTCGCCTGTAGCCCCTTACTTTGCACTTCAGCCTGATTTTGCCGAACAGGATGCGGCAGCCTATCTGCAAATAGCACAAGAAGTGACCACGAGAGCGGTACAGAATTCACGAGTCTCGCCAGATACTATTGCCGGCGTGGCCATCACCACGCATAGAAGCACCATTGTGCCGGTTGACCGGAATGGCACTCCGGTTCGCTCTGCCATCACCTGGCTGGACGAGCGCAAGACCGAAGGGCTGAAGTTGCCCGGCGGCCCGTTTATGTCGCTTGCTTTCAAAGCTGCTAGAATGGAAGAAAGGCTGAGGGAGTATCAGAGGAGGTCGAAATTCAACTGGCTCAAAAGGCACGAGCCTGAGAACTATGCGCGGACATTCAAGTTCCTCACCATCTCATCGCACATCCTGCACTCGTTGACCGGTGAGTTCAAGGACTGTTCCTCGATGATTGTGGGTCTGTTCCCCATCGACTTGAAGGGGCTCCAATGGCATCCCTGGAAGATCATCTATGAGATTTTCGGCGTGGAGCGCGATAGGTTGCCAGTGCTGGTTTCCCCTGTGGAGATTGCCGGCAGGGTCTCCGAGGAAGGCGCTCGCCGTTTCGGCGTCCCGCCGGGTCTTCCCGTAATCGTAGGTGCCGGCGACAAGCAATCGGAATTGCTGGGAGCCGGGGTGACCAGCAGTGGTATCGGGGGAATCAGCTATGGGACTGCGGCGGTGATTGAATTGCTATCCAGCAAATATGTGACCCATCCCAGGATGGATTTCTTTACCTGGGGGGCTGCCATTCCCGGACACTGGGCGCTGGAGGGCTTCGTGGGCAGGGGATACTGGATGGTTTCGTGGTTTAAGGGCGAATTCGGGAAACGCGAGGAGGATGAAGCTTCGAGACTGGGTGTGCCGCCCGAAGTTGTGCTCGACAAGCAGTTGACCGATATCCCGCCCGGTTCCATGGGCCTGCTGGTGCAGCCTTACTGGCATCCGCGGGAAAACGACCCGCTATCGAAGGGGGCCATGATTGGCTTCTCCGGCGAACACACCAGAAAGCATGTTTACAGGGCAATCATAGAGGGAATTGCCTACGAGCTGCGCAGACTGGGTGAACTGATGGTCAAGCACTCAGGCAATGCTATAACTGAATTGAGAGTCGGTGGCGGAGGCTCTCAGAGCGATGAAATCATGCAGATTACGGCCGATGTCTTCGGCTTGTCGGCCATGAGGATGCATACCAGCAACCTTGCGGCACTAGGAGCCGCCATCGATGCGGCGGTGGCATTGGGAATCCACAAGGGCTTTCCTGGGGCCGTGGAACGGATGGTCAGAGTCAGGAGCACGTTCCAGCCAGTAAAGGAGAATGTCAGAATCTACGACCGGTTGTTCAGGGAAGTATATGTCAAGATGTATCCTGCGCTCTCTCCACTTCACAACAGGATTGCCGGGATAACAAACTATCCTAAGTTGAGATAGCACATTTTGGTTTTCAATATGATAAGGGAAGTTGATGTAGCGGTCATCGGAAGCGGCCCTGCTGGCCTTACTGCCGCCATACATGCTCATAACAGCGGCGCCCGGAAAGTCCTGCTCCTTGAAAGAGAGGAGGAGCTGGGAGGCATTCTCAAGCAGTGCATCCATAATGGCTTTGGCCTGGAGCAGTTCAAACAGGACTACACCGGCCCCGAGTATGCCGAGCGCCTTATCAAAGAGTTGGAGAAGACCGGTGTCCAATGCTTTTTGAATACACTGGTAACCGACCTCTCATCGGAGAGGGTCATAACGGCGCTCAGTCCCGAGCATGGTGCCCTTGAGATTAAGGCGAAAAGCATAGTCCTGGCCATGGGGTGTCGCGAACGCACCGGGCCCAGCATCGGCATTCCCGGTACACGCCCGGCTGGCATATTCACGGCCGGGGTAGCGCAGAGGTTCGTCAATATCGATGGCTACCTTCCGGGCAAAAAGGTAGTCATCCTGGGCTCCGGTGACATCGGTCTCATTATGGCCAGAAGGTTGACGCTGGAGGGGGCGAGGGTCATCGGCGTGTATGAGATAATGAACTACCCGGGTGGCTTGAAGAGAAACATCGTGCAGTGCCTCAACGATTTCGACGTACCGCTCCATCTCTCCCACACAGTCACGGAAATAAGAGGCAAGGAACGGGTAGGTGGAGTTGTCATCTCGAAGGTTGATAGCAGTCTGCATCCTGTGCAAGGAACCGAGAAGTCAATTGAATGCGACACGTTGCTGCTATCAGTGGGATTGATTCCAGAGAATGAACTTTCAAAGAAGGCTGGCATAGAGCTCAGTGGCGCTACCAAAGGCCCCATCACCACGGAGACTATGGAGACCTCTGTGCCGGGCATATTCACTTGCGGCAATGTCTCCGCAGTGTTCGACCTTGTTGACTATGTGGCGCAGACAGGCGCTGCTGCCGGCACCTTTGCTGCGCGGTATGCATCAGGGAGTCTGAGCGCTGATAGACGGCCTGTGGACATCGTAGCGGGTGAAAACGTGAGATTGCTGTTTCCCCAGCGCTACGGTTTTCAGGATGACCTGGTTTTGTTCATTCGTGCTGCAGAGCCTGTGGAAAAACCTGTGACCATAGAGGTGGCGCCGCCCGGTTCAAAAATCAACAGGCTATATGCTCGACCCAACGAGATGCTGAGAGTGAAGGTCCCGAAAGAGAAGCTGGCTGAGGCCAAGCAGCCCATCAAGGTTAGCATAATGGAGAAGTAGCATGGCTGCCGAGAAGAAACACTTTGTCTGCGTGGTCTGTCCTATCGGATGTGAGATTGATGTGGTTTACGATGGCAGCGAAATCATCTCCATGGAAGGCAATAAATGCGAAAAGTCCGAAGAATTCGTGCGCCAGGAACTGATTGGGCCGATGCGCATATTGACCACGACTGTCCGAATCCAGGGGTCGAGGCTGCCGGTCATCCCCGTACGCACCGATAAGTCAGTCCCCAAACGATTATTCCCCCGCATGATGAAGCAATTGAGGCGTATCAAGCTGCAGGCTCCGGTCAACATGCTGGACGTGGTGGCCAGAGATGTTCTTCACACAGGGGCGAATATCATAGCCACCAGGACCATGCTACGCGAATAGCAGACTCGGCCGCGGTTTCACTCACTGTGGATTTCGAGCCTCACATCTCGTGGACAACCATAGAGCAAGTCCGACCAGGATTTGGGAAGGGTCAGGCGCGATATAGACCTAGAGTTCGGCAAATTCGAAAAGAAGCATGACGTATCTGCAGAGCTCTATGGTGAAGTCTCATCTGACGGTTGAGCAGCTTTTGACAAGGAGTCTGGTTCTGATCGCGACTGTAACAAAACGTCATATTGTGTGGTCTGAAAGGGTTCCCGTTGTTACTATCAGACGCTCTACAAAATGAGCTCGAGCCGTTGAAATTCTGAGACAGGTGAATAATTGGACTGGCCAAAGGGACTTCTGTCCGCCAATATCGCCCCTTTCGCCTTGAAATATTCGACTTGTTCCTAGGTCTGGGATGTAGTCTACTTGACTCACTTTGCTGTGGGATGTAATCTGATTCAAATGATCAGAGGACATCTTCATAAGCTATTTATGACATGTGGCTCAGTGCAATAAGAAGCGATGAGAGTGCAGTAGAAATGCAGGAAATAAACTGGAATAACTTTGCAGCAAAATTCAACGGGAAAGAGCAGAGTTCTTTTGAGTGGCTCTGTTATCTTCTATTTTGTGACGAGTTTAATGAACCTACAGGAATACTTAGATATAAGAACCAAGCTGGAATAGAAACAGAGCCTATTGAGCGTAATGGCAGAGTAATTGGCTTCCAAGCAAAATACTTTGAGGACAATATCAGTAGCAATAAAGCGAAGATAAAAGATTCAGTCAGAAAGGCAAAAGACCGAAATCCTACAATCGACAAGGTTATTTTCTACATGAATCAAGAATTCTCGGAGAGCAGAATAAAGGGACAGAAGGGACCAAAATACAAAATCGACATAGAACAGTATGCATCGGCCATTGGGATAGAAATTGAATGGAAAAGTAGGAGTTTTTTTGAATCTCCTTTTGTCTGCAATAAGAATGCCGCCATAGCTAAACATTTTTTTAGTCTTGAAAAAAGTATTGTTGACTTCATTAATGAGCTAAATAAGCATACGGAATCAGTTCTTGCTCCTATACATTCGAGTATGCAGTTTAAAGGCACCGAAATAAAGATTGATAGATCACAGCCATTCGAAGGCCTTGTATCCAAGTTGAGTGAGTGCTCGTTGGTGGTGTTGAGTGGCGAAGCGGGTGTAGGCAAGACCGCAATTATAAAAGACTACCATGATATGGTTAGAAAGACAAAGCCATTCTTTGTCTTCAGAGCCATAGAGTTTGATATTGTCAATATAAATGGGCTTTTCGCTAATTATGGGCCTTTCACATTTCGAGATTTCATCGAAGAACACCAGGCTCATAGCGAGAAGACCATTGTCATAGATTCCGCGGAGAAGATCTCGGATATTGAGCACAGAGAGGTCTTTTCTGAATTTCTATCCGCATTGCTGAGCGCGAATTGGAAGGTAGTTATAGCTACGAGATATGGATATGTCGATACTCTGAAATACCAGTTAACTGAAATTCATCGTGTTGCATTCCAATCCGTAATGATCGAAAAGCTCATAATTGAAGACCTTCATAAGCTTGCAGAAAAGTATGATTTCAGTCTCCCACACAATAAGAAGTTGCTCGAACTACTAAGGACTCCATTCTATCTCAGCGAATACTTGCGGACAAGCAATAAACTTGACGAAACTATTAACTACCATGATTTCAAAGACACTCTGTGGAAGAACCACATAATGAGAATTGAATTGCAGAGGAACAACGCTCATATAAAGAGAGAAGAGTGCTTCCTAGAGATGGCACATGACAGAGCTAAGAAGGGGCAGTTGTTTGTGGATGCAACCGAATGCGACAGCGAAACTTTACAAAGCTTACAATTCGACGGAATCATCAAGCGTGACTGTGTGACAGGTGGTTACTTCATCACACAGGATATTTATGAAGAATGGGCACTAGATAGAGTCATCGAAAAAGCGTTCTATCGGATAGAGGACCATCATGAATTTCTCCAAGACATTGGAACGTCTTTACCAATTCGCAGGGCTCTGAGAAGTTGGCTTTCAGAAAAGTTGCATGACAGCATTGATGAGGTGAAGGGACTAATTGAGTGCATAATCAATGATAAAAACGTAGCAAGCTATTGGAAAGACGAAGTCTGCATATCAGTGCTGCTATCTGACTACGCGGGGGTATTTCTTCAATCATTTAAGGATAGACTGATGGAGGATAATGCGAGACTCTTAATGAGACTCGTCTTCCTACTAAGGATAGCTTGCAAGGAAATTGATGAAGAATTCTTCGCGATGTTGGGCATAATAAAAATAGAACAAGATATATCAGGAACTATCTTCACTAAACCAAAGGGCAATGGTTGGGATTCGATAATTCACTTCATATATGACAATAAAGAGGAAATCGAACTAAGTAACGCAAATATCATCACTCCGTTACTCGATGATTGGAATAACAAGAATAAGAATGGCGAGACAACCAAGAGGGCAAGCCAGATAGCGTTGTTTTACTACGATCATTACGATGAAATTGCGAAAGATGGTAAATATCAATACAGCGCTCGTGACCAGAATAAGGGTCAGTTGATAAGAGTAATATTGAATGGAGCTTCAGAGATTTCGGATGAACTGAGGTCAATATTCAATGAGGTGATCTCCAAAAAACTGACTAAGTACACAGATAAATACTACGACATTATTGTGGTGATACTAGGATCCCTCACTGACGGTGCCGAAGTTATTAGGGTTCTCCCAAATTGCGTAGTCCAATTAGCAGAATTGTTTTGGCACCAGCCACCTAAAACGCATTACTACGATTACTCTCTTGGTATCGAACCGCATTTTGGTGTATCTGAGAAACATGACCTGAACTATTTTCCCTCAAGTGCATTCCAGACGCCAATTTTCCAACTGCTTCAAGCTGCCCCGGATGAGACGACGAAATTTATATTATCATTTACCAATAGAGCCATTGAGTATTACAGGAAGTCCGAACTCGGGCGTGAAGTGTCTGTGGTGAAAGTAATATTCGATGACAATCAGTCAAGAGAACAATATGTAAGCAACAGATTGTGGAACATGTATCGAGGTACTCACGTATCGACCGATCTACTTCAATCAATGCATATGGCTTTGGAAAAATGGCTGTCAATGAATGCAAAGATTGCCGCAAAGGAGACTATAGAAGATTGGTGCCTTTATCTCCTGAGAGAGACAAAATCCACCTCCATAACGGCAGTAGTAACAAGTATTTGCCTTGCTTTTCCTTCTAAATTATTCAATGTCGCAAATATCTTATTTAAAACAAAAGAATTTTTTCTCTACGATACGGGGAGAATGATTAGAGACCAGCATGCCAAAGGCACCTATTCTATCGGATACGGGTTGAATTATGAAAGTGATTTTTATCTAAATGAACGAATTAAGACCTGTGACGATCCACATAGGATACTTACATTGGAGCATTTGGCGCTCAGATATCAGCTAGAACAATTTGAAGGGGACAATGCAAACGAGGTTAGGCGAAAGCAAGACGTAATATGGAAAATCTTGGATGAACATTACGAAGCTCTTCCTGAACAATCCATCGAAACAGATGCAGACAAAACTTGGAGACTTTATTTAGCACGGATGGATACAAGGAAAATGAAGACAGAGGTCGAAAAAGGCAAGGAGAGTGTTGTAGTAACGTTCAATCCAGAAATTGACCCTAGTTTGAGGAAATTTAGTGAAGACTCTACCGGCGCCGCTGCAGCTGCAATGAAACATACCTCTCTAAAACTGTGGGCAAATTGTCGCTTTATTAGGAATCCTGACTATCAACAATATAAAACATTTGAAGACAATCCTGAATCTGTAATTTCAGAGACCAGAGAAATCCTTGAAAACCTGGAGAATGGGGAGGATCCTTTCCCCGAGTTCAATCGAACAATAGCTGCGTATACGTGTTCCGTGTTGATCCGGGATTTTGTAGACAAGTTGAGTGCTGAGGACAAGGAATTCTGCAGGGACATAATTACGCAGTTCGCGAAAACGTCACTCGTAATTCAAGATTACCAATATCAGATTGACGATGGGACAGAGCCTTCAATTTCCACATTACCCATACTTATACGGCATTTCCCGGAAGAGAGTAAAAACATTAAGCCATTGCTCGTACTATTACTTCTTAATCCATGGAGGGAGATAACAGCTTTTGCTATTAGAGGCGTTCTCAATTGGCTTTGGGAAATCGATTCTGATGATGCTCAGGCCGTCTTCCTAGGATATCTTATGCTCAGACCAAAATACAATGATTTAAGAAAAGAGGTCATAAGCAGAAAGCACAAGAATCACGTATTCGATATTCAAGAAGCTGAGATTGTGGAATTCTTTACGAAGAAACATGGACCTGAACTTGAGAAAATCGCTACGAATAAGATTACCTTTAGTGACTTAGAAAGCCTAAGCGGGTTGGATTTTACGACTTTGGAGGTCGCGTTTGAACTTATACCACCGAGTACACAAAATGCGGATCACAAATCTTTCTTGAAGATGTTTCTTCGTAGGTGTGCCGAGGAGATTGGCAGAGATCGAGATGGAGTTGACCGCTATGCCGAAAGGGCGTTTATGGGCAAATTCGCAAACTTTGTTCTTTGTTCACCAGACGACGAGATACGTACATACATACAACCGTTCACTGACAATTTCAGTGGTTCACGACATATGGCTCAACTCTTTGAGGAGTTCATTTTGGCGGAAAATGCATTGAATCATTACGATAAGTTCTGGATAGTATGGAATGCCTTTTATGATTGCCTGGTCAAGACCTATAGAAAGCATGCTTCTGTCCACTATTCAGACGAACTCATACGTAATTATCTTTTGGCTTGGCCCTACTGGAAGAGAGATATAAGAGAATGGCACACATTGAGAGAAAGAGACAAGCAGTTCTATGAAAGGATTTCGACAGATATCGGTGATCATCCTTCAGTCCTCTACTCAGTCTCGAAGGTCTTGAATGGGATTGGGAGCTCTTTTATTGATGATGGCGTAGTTTGGATCAGCAACATCTTGCGGAAAAACCCACAATACATTTCAACCCAGCTAGAGACCAATACCGTTTATTACATCGAGAATATCATGAGACGATTTATATTAGTAAATCGTCCGAAAATCAAGGCTACGTTGAGTCTCAAGAATCAAGTTATTGACATATTGAACTTCCTCGTTGAAAAAGGCTCAACGACAGGTTACCTATGCAGAGAGGACATTCTGTAGCGACCTGCTGCTTGATTAATAGAAGTGTGAAGGATCCTGCTAGTTTTTTCGTAATGACTACCAAGCCAATTCAAGAGTTATACTTATCGTCCATCACGCCACCCCCTTGTTGGACCTGAACCCGCCTCCCTCGCACTTTCTTGAGAGGTCACAATTCATCTTGCTGTGAAGTAACGACCAGGTAGTTTGCCCGCTTAACCTCATGCAGCCTTACAGGGCTTCAGGCAATTGCCAGGCTATGTCAGGAATGCTTCGAATCTTACTATGTCAACCCGATGGTCTACTCGGTCGTCAGGGTATACATCGTAATCGCAAATAATCGTCTGCCCTGATTCTCATCATTGGGGGCGGTTTGAGTCAGCGCGATACACGCAGTCTTCTAAGGCAGAGTTCACTGGAGTATCAGTGGCGATGCAGGCTTTCTAACGTACGCCGCCTCAGATGTCGGTTCGCGTCTTCCTGACCCGGTCTATAGCCGAGGACACGGCGGACAGGGTGCCTTATCACCCTTGCCTGTCTTTTACGAGTGTATGCACTACGGAAGGGTCAGCCAGGGTAGTTATGTCGCCCAGGTTATCGACATCGCCCGCTCCAATCTTGGCCAGAATTCTCCTCATGATCTTGCCACTCCTGGTTTTGGGTAGAGCATCGGCAAACTGTATCTTGTCGGGAGTGGCTATAGGCCCTATCTCTTTTCTGACGTGGGCCACCAGCTCCTTTTTCAACTCATCGGATTTTTCCACATTAGCCATCAGGGTAACAAAGGCATATATGCCCGTTCCCTTGATTTCGTGTGGAATACCCACCACCGCCGCTTCAACCACCTTATGGTGGGATACCAGAGCGCTTTCCACTTCAGCGGTGCCTATGCGATGTCCTGATACGTTGATGACATCATCAATTCGGCCCATCAGCCAGTAGTAACCGTCCTCATCAACTCTGGCTCCGTCTCCCGTCGTATAAACACCGGGGAACTGGACGAAGTAGGTGTTCTTGAACCTTTCCGGGTCGCCATAGACCCGACGCATCAGGCCGGGCCAGGGACGCTTGATTACCAGCTGGCCACCTTCATTCACGTCGGCCGGCGAGCCGTCATCTCTGAGCACGGCCAACTCAATCCCGGGGAAAGGCACCGTAGCCGAGCCCGGTTTCATGGGAATGGCCCCAGGCAGCGAGCTGATCAGTGCGGCGCCGGTTTCCGTCTGCCACCACGTGTCCACTATCGGGCGTTTGCCTTTGCCGATTGTGTTGTAATACCACATCCATGTCTCGGGGCTAATCGGTTCGCCAACCGAGCCCATGATGCGCAGCGAGCTGAGGTCGTGTTTGTTCGGCCAGTCGTCCCCTTCCGTCATTATGGCACGGAGGGCGGTGGGGGCGGTGTAGAAAATACTGACCTGGTACTTTTCAATCATGTCCCAGAACCGGTCAGGGTGAGGATAGTTGGGCACACCCTCAAACATGAGGCAGGTGGCGCCGGCCGCCAGCGGGCCGTAAACGATATACGTGTGGCCTGTGACCCAGCCGATATCAGCGGTACACCAGAAGGTGTCCTCTTCCTTAATATCGAATATCCACTTGAAGGTCTGGTAAGCGTAAAGCAGGTAGCCGGCCTGGGTGTGGAGGACTCCCTTGGGTTTCCCGGTGCTGCCACTGGTGTACAAGATGAACAACGGGTCCTCCGCGTCCATCACCTCGGGCTCACAGACCGGGCTTATATCTCCAGCCTGCATTTCCTCGTGCCACCACCAGTCACGACCCTGTTCCATCTTTACTTGAATGCTGGCCCGCCGAACTACAATCGCGTCTTTTACCGCCGGGCATTCTTTCAGAGCCTCATCGGCATTGTCTTTACTCCGGATAATCCGGCCGCTGCGGTAATAGCCGTCGACACAGATGAGCATTTTCGAATCGCAGTCCAATATTCTGTTTCTCAATGCCTCGGCACTGAAACCACCGAAAACAACGCTGTG
>MGMS01000017.1:45829-75595 GCA_001796515.1 Chloroflexi bacterium RBG_13_51_36 | reverse complement strand
GTCGCAGCCATTTATGTAATCTCTCCTTGCATTCAGATGCCAAATACCTCAAGTCGAAGAATTAATGCCCCGGCACCGTCTAAGCCGGTAGCATTGTAATCTCGTCCCACTCCACTGTCAAACCTTTGTACTCGTTGATATGGTTAGTGACACATCACCTCCCTCTTTTGATTTTGTTGATAACATTCAAGAAATTGCCGTGGTGTAAGGTAGCCCAATGCCTGGTGAGGGCGGATGGTATTATACACCTGTTTCCATTTCAGGAGAGCCCGGTTAAGTTCAGAAATGTCGAACGTGGTATCCGTTACCTCGTAGAATTCTTCAGTGTGAGTCATCTGAGCTCTTTCCACATGTCCGTTAAGCTTGGGTGAGCGCGGCGGCAATACAAATAGCTTAATTCCACAATGTCTCCCGGCTCTCTGGCCACATAATCTTCAGGTCTCCTTACCGCGAAAGGGCGGTGCCTCGGGCTCTTTCCAGCCGATATGTGATTGGGCGAGGGCTAATTCAGTACACCGCGCTCTTTTAGCTTCTTAAGAATTCTGCCCACTGTGGAAGCAGAGCAGGTAAATCCCTCACGACGTAGAAGTATCACCAGCTTATCCTTGCCCCATCTGGGATACTCCCCTCTCGCTAACCACAGCCTCAATCAGTTGCACTGAATAGGTAGGCTGTCTTAGCTGCCTGGGACGGCGCAACAGACCCTCTAAGCTCTCTATACGCTTGGGGTCATGTCGCTCTTTCCAACGATAAAAGGTTTGGGGAGAGATGCCAAAATAGGGACAAGTGAGACGAGCATTGTGGCCATGCGAGCTAGAGTAGTCAAACCATTTTGGTCCTTGTCTGGCTTTCCTGGACAGCTTCGGGACGCTTGCCAAGCGCCTGTATTTTCGCACTGTACAATAGACATTCATAGCACAGCCATTGTAACGTCCCTTCATCTCTTCTCATAGTGTCCCTAATCTATCTGAACTAGCTCAGTTTTGGGGCGCACGCGTGGGGAGAATACTGCCAGATTTAAAAATGGGCAGCCGTGGCAGGAAGCCTGCCACGGCTGCAGTATAGGCGGAACTAGTGATTCGTCCCGACTATGCCGGCTCTTGGTAGTTGAAATACTCTGCTCCGGCGAACCATTCCGCACCGCCCGGTATTGGCGTCCAGTCCTCGATTCTCTCACCATAAGCCCAGTGCCCGCCTACAAGCAGGATCGGGGGTGCGCCATAAAGGTCCAGAATCGCATCCTCGAGCGTTTCAGCGTCTGCCGCAATCTCCTCCTCTGAGTCGGCATATGCTAGTGGCCAGTAGTAGCTCGGCAGAGCAGGCCAATTCGTTCCGCCGGGTCCTGGCAATGGGAACCAGAACCCTGCAAAGGCTCTCTCTACTGCCCCCATGCCGATACATCGAGATTCAAGGGAAGCTTCCGGGTTTGTGTTTCCCATGTTCGCTGCAGTGTGATGGAAGGTTACGCCACGCATCCCCCCTATCGCCCACTGCATCAAACCGGTCCCCCAGTCTATAAGTTGAATGTCTCCCATGTCAATCCCGACGGCGGCCCAGTCGGAAACTATCATCGTGGACACGTCAATCACTGTGTCCAGGGACCAGAAGGTGCCCCAGTCCCAGTCCTCCCAACCATAGGGAGGGGTAGCTTGCCAGGGTAATTCGAGATCGTCAGCAACCGCGCCGAGAAGCGCTATGGCCGCGTCCTTGTCATAGGCCACAGGGGTGCGCTCTGTGTAGCCAAGTTGAAAGTCCACGAGGTAACCCCCATATGGCTCAATGTAGGTTTGTGCCAGTGCCTCGCAGATGGCCGATTTGTTTATGGCCAGGACGGCTGCCTCTCTCACTCTCTTGTCTTGCCAGGGGGTTTCATTGCGTCCTCCTGTACCCCAACCCCACCCGAGAGGGTCACCGATAATGTCAGGACTGTCGTACAGGTCCATAAAGAGAAGGTTGCCGATGGCGTTCCCCTCATAACTGACTACGGTCAGGCTTGGGTCCGCCTCCGCAGCCGCTACGTGCGGCCCTGTCCAGAGCATTGTTATATCTACGATGCCCGCTGCCAGCGCGGCATACTCGGTCTCGGGGTTAGGTAGAACTTGGTACTCGAACACATCATAGTTAGGAGTGTAGCGCCAGTGGTCTTCCACGGCCTCCATCCTAACTTTGAACTCGGTCGATTCTGCTGCATTAAGCTTGAACGGGCCCGTTCCCACCGGATTGTCGGCCCAGTCAGTGTAGCCTTCGGGAACAATCACGAGCACAGTGCTGCAAAGCTGTGGGAGGCTATACCAGGGCTTGGCCATGTGGACACGGACGACATCCCTGCCGCCTTCGCCCGCCCCTGGCAGTATCTCGACGTCCCATTCTTCTGTACCCGTCATGTTGAAGGAAATGCGGTCCCTGGCTGTGGAGGCCCAGTACCAACCAAGGTCAGGGTCCGTTTCCAGCACCCTTTGGATGCTGTACTTCACGTCCTCGGCCGTCATGTTGTCCCCGTTGTGAAAGGGGACATTCTCCCTGATTGTGAAGTCATAGTAGCCCCACCAATCCAACCCGGGAGTGCCGCCCGAGGTATAGCTCCAGGCCGTAGCTAAGCGCGGTTCCAGCTCACCGGTAACCTCGTTATGTGCAAGCAAGCCTTCCCAAACCGATGTGAGGACCGCAGTTGAATCCCCGGAGCCCGAAGTGCCAGGATCCCACAGGCTGCCCCACGTCATCGGATAGTGGAATGCCATCGTTATCTTCGTTTCGGTCGGCGTAGGCGTTCCCGTACAGGCCGGCAGCACCATGATGATTGCTACAAGTGCCGCCGTCAGCACCAGACCGACAAGTCGCATCTTTCTACTTTTTGTATGTCTCATATGTTACCTAGTTACCTCCTTCACAGTTTACGTCTGATACTTGGGTTTGCCTCAAATCCTAGCTCATGGGCTCATGGACTCATACTCATCACCTCCCTTTTCTTACTTGTCAGGTGTCGGGATTCGTTCCCAATCTTCGTGTCATCCTCCGCCCCATACAATTGTAGCATAGTGTAGCATTAAGATGTTAAGATCCCATTAAGATTTGCCAGTAACATATAGTTTCGTGCAGTGAGCCAGAAATTCCAATCTCTGATTTTGGGAGCCAAGAACCGCTTGACAGTGCGAGGGGTGATGTAGTAGAAATTCCAAGCTAGAATTTTTGGAACAGCTAAACAGTTGCGGCGAGGGAGACTGTTAGGGGATATTTTGAAGACTCACATTCAGACTGCTACAGCATGTATCCGGGCCAGAGGATGGGAATAGATAGTACAAGTGAAAGGTAGTAATGACTGCGAGAGTATACCAATGGTCAATTAGGATTGGAAACACTAATTGAAGTTTTGAGCTAGTGTAATCAACAGGAGGTAAGATGAGAAGCGATATGGTAAAAGCTGGTATTCGGAAGGCGCCCCACCGTGCTTTGCTGTACGCCCTGGGGTGTGATGAGGAAGATATAGCCCGACCATTTGTCGGTGTGGTCAATAGCTTTACCGAAATTTCGCCCGGGCATATTCACCTGGGAAACATCGCTGAGGCGGTCAAGCAAGGTGTGCGTAGCGCCGGTGGCACTCCCTTCGAGTTCAATACCATTGCTGTCTGTGATGGTATTGCCCAGGGTCATGCAGGCATGAAGTACGCGCTGCCAAGCCGGGAACTCATTGCTGATTCGGTAGAGAGCATGGTTGAGGCTCACCGATTTGATGGTCTTGTATTCATTCCTAACTGCGATAAGATTGTGCCAGGTATGTTGATGGCGGCAGCGAGGATTGATATTCCTTCCATATTCGTAAGCGGCGGACCGATGATGAGGGGACGCTCGCCGGGGGGCTGTTCGACCGAGATGACCAGTTGCCATTTAAATGCGGTGGCGGGTGAGGTCATGAGCGGGAAAAGGAGCGAGGCGGAGTTGGCTCAGATGGAAAAGATCAGTTTCCCGGGATACGGCAGTTGTTACGCACTTTGGACTGCTAACACCATGAACTGCTTGACCGAGGCTATTGGCATGGGATTGCCAGGCAATGGCACTATCCCCGCAGTAAATGCTGCCCGAATTTGTCTGGCCAGGCAAGCAGGAAGGCAAGTGATGAATCTGGTTGCCCAGAACCTCTGCCCCTCTGATATCATTACCAAAGAGTCACTGCGTAATGCCTTTACCGTGCTTATGGCGTTCGCTGGCAGCACTAATGCTATCCTTCACCTTTTGGCCATAGCCCACGAAGCCGAAATTCCTTTCAGTCTTTCTGACATCACCGATATAACGCTCACTACACCTCTGGTATGTAAGATAGACCCATCATCGGACTATGTTCTGGAAGACTTCGACCGAGCTGGCGGTGTCCCGGCGCTGATGACCGAGATTGAGCAGCTCCTCAACCTCGAGGTGAGGACGGTGACAGGGAAAACTCTGGGCGAAAACATTGCCACAGCGCGGGTTCGGGATAGAAACGTTATCCGACCGCTGTCAGACCCTTATGCCCAAACAGGGGGAATCACCACACTGTTTGGCAGTTTAGCCCCGGATGGTGCCGTGGTTAAGAGCGCCGCAGTAGTCCCTGAGATGATGGTTCACCGGGGGCCGGCCCAGGTCTTTGACTCGGAGGAGGAGGCGATAAAAGCCCTAACCGACAAAACCATTAAACCTGGAGCGGTCATAGTCATTCGTTATGAAGGACCGAAGGGTGGGCCGGGGATGCGGGAGATGATAGCCTGCACTGACCTGCTAAAGGGACTTGGCCTAGATAGACAAGTTGCTCTAGTCACCGACGGGCGATTCTCCGGGGCAACGAGCGGTGCCTCTATCGGACACGTCTCGCCAGAGGCAGCCAGTAGCGGACCTATCGCTGCCGTACGCAATGGCGACGCAATAAGATTAGATATTCCCAATCGCCGGCTGGATCTAGAACTAAGCGAGTCGGAGATAAACGACCGTCTTGTGCAACTGCCAAAATTTGAGTTCAAGGTCAAGAAAGGTTATTTAAGACGTTATGCCGAGATGGTAACCTCGGGCAGCACTGGAGCTGTATTACTCATTGACGACAGAGGATAAGGTTGGCATGGTAGTGCCATTTCCCTGGCCAGCGTGTCCAATCTGTCCGTTTACAGCAGCCACTGGCCCTACTAACCGAGACTGAAAACAGGGGCATAGACTACAGAGCAGTAATTGGAAACTCAAACGAAAATGCGCCCGCACAGCGGGAGCAGGAAGAGGCAGTCTTAAAATGTGGTTGCCCAATGTATTCTACCCCATAAAATCATGGGTTCTGTGGTGCCCCCGGCAGATTTACGGGCCGCTCTACCCTTCTATCTCAAGAAAATAGGGAAGCCTGCGATTTCAATCATCTAGAATCTAACCGAAAAGACTATGGCTCATTGCACGAGACTATGGGCCATAGACTGCATTGAAATACTTGAACTGCCATTCATCATGGGTTAACATACATCCCCATGTTGCTCCAATGGCGATTGAATCTATGTCGCCGACTAGGTTAGGAAGCGTACTGCTGATGCTCTCCTCTATCTGACAAAGCATAAGATATGTTGGTACGATGGAGTGAATGCCTCCCCCACAGCGCTGGAATCTGCCGAACACTTCTCTCAGCTTCAGGATTGGGTGGGAAACTCACCTGAAATCCTGACAGTCAGCCGGTCGGATTTAGCAAAAAGGCACCTTTTCGGGTGCCTCCAAACCCAATTTTGAAGCTAAATGGCTACTTGGTGAGCCGCCAGGGTCTCGAACCCTGAACCTGCTGATTAAGAGTCAGCTGCTCTACCAATTGAGCTAGCGGCCCGAGGTAATAATGTTAGCATTAAGGAACAGCCCACACAAGTAGAGATACAACGGATGAATTTACTTCATGGCTTGTGATAGAATGAACCCTTGCCAGTGAAAATTCTTCGTGAGGTCGGCATAACTGTTCTCATCGCGGTGGCCGTTTTTGCCGTCCTTCGGCTCACTGTCCAGAGTTACACTGTGGTAATGTCCAGTATGGAACCCACTTTCCTCCAAGGCGACTGCATTATGGTTAACAAGGTGACTTATCGCTCCTCCGGCCCACAGCGAGGACAGGTAATAGTCTTCAATCCACCCCCGCCAAACGAGGAGTCTCGGTACCCTTTCATCAAACGCGTTATCGGCTTGCCCGGCGACACTGTGGAGATTAGGGATGGCAAGGTCTTTGTCAACGGTACCGCCCTGGATGAGGACGAATACATCAAGGAGCGGCCGGACTATACGATGGCGGCCATAGTAGTGCCCGAGAACGAATATTTTGTCCTCGGTGATAACCGCAACAACAGCAGTGATTCACACGTGGGGTGGACGGTGCCCCGCGATAATATCATCGGCAAGGCCTGGTTCACTTACTGGCCACCGGGCAGACTGAGAGTGGCCAAGCACTACAGCTACCCGGGGGTTCCGGTCCCCGAGCAACAAGAAATGGCGCTTACCGGTGCGTTTGGGGTGCAACTTGGGTGACGAGGCGCTGGAGATATTCAAGACGGCTGGAGCAATGAAAGAAGGCCACTTCCTACTTGCCTCAGGATTGCACTCACCTGTCTATTGGGAAAAATTTCGCATCCTGCAGTATCCGCACCTTGCTGAGCGACTATGCCGTCTTGTCGCCGAGCACTTCAGAGCGCAGGGAATAGACGTGGTGGCCGGACCAACCACCGGCGGCATCATTCTGGCCTTCGAAACGGCACGCCAGCTGGGAGTGAGGAGTATCTTCGCCGAGAAAGAGGGAGGCGCAAGGGTCTTCCGGCGCGATTTTGAAATCACGCCTGGCGAACATGTCCTTGTTGTTGATGACATACTAACCACAGGAAGCTCACTCAAAGAGACTGTGAATGCTGTAGACAAACTGGGAGGCACTATTGTTGGCATCGGAGTGCTTGTTGACCGAAGTGAGAAAAGTCTGGACTTCAAACTGCCCTTGTTCAGTTGTCTTCGTGCCCCCACCACAGTCTATTCACCTGAGGAATGCCCCCTGTGTGCTGCCCGCATCCCTCTGACCAAGCCCGGTGCGCCACGCTAGTAGCTCGTTTAGCGTTATTTCCCTTGCTCAAGGCGATGACTCTACAATCACTGGTACACTTGCTTGACACTGAAACGGAGGGAAACCCACAACATCCATGATGCCGAGGTAGCTCAGGCGGTGGGGCAGCGGACTGAGAATCCTTACTGCACGATGGACTAAATACGAGACGACCACACCTGGCCACAAGCTGGCATCCCAAAGTTTCGACGTCAGCGTCACGAACGAAAAAGCGTCAAAATCAAGAGGGGGAGCGTCGAGTCTTCCCCCCTTATATCCCAGCCTCTTCCAACCTCTCGTGTGACGCATCTCTAGTCGTCACTGAGCGAGTGTCGCACTTACTTTCCTGCTATAATATATCATATGAGCCACAATTGGCTGAGGAGGTAACAAGGGAAATGCCTAGTGAGGTTTATACGTGTAATGGTTGCAGGAAGACTCTATCCTTTGATGGCTATCCCCCCGTCGGTGACGTTTCCGTCGGCTTTACCTGTCCCGAGTGTAGCAAACATGCTAAAGAGATTTGGGAGGAACTCGATGCTAGACTACGGCAGTGCGGGAGAGACGGCGAAATGACTATGGACTACTATCGCCACAAGCTTACTCCAGCTCAGCTATCTACCAAATACGGTTGCACAAAAGAGCAGGCACTGCACAGTATCGGGCTCTGCATGGGCTATATCACAGGTGAGAAGCGAAAGGCTATGTCTTATGATGAATGGGTTAAGAAGCTAGAATTAGAGGCCTGCCCGATAAGTACAATACGGGACATTAGACATGCAGGTCTTATCGTCAGCGAAGGACTGCCCACTGATGAGCATCTAATGGCTATCGGCAAGATAGTCGCCGCCTCCGCACGACTTGAAGAGACAATCTCAGACTGCTTCAGTCTCCTTCTGGGATGCGAGCCTGAGCTTGGAGGCATATTGGCAGATTCTCTGCCTAGTAGGGAACGCTGTGATACGTTGTTCCATATATTTGCTTACAGGTTCGGCTCTGCCGAAATGATACGCTCTAGGAAGGACCCTAACCAAGACGAGAAGATACAGCTTCTGTCTGACCTTTTCGGGAAGATAGATAAGGCTATCAAGATACGAAATAGGATGATACATTCTGTTTGGTCTTCGGACACGGAAGATGAACGAAAGGCGCATCGGTTTAGATGGAGCAGAAAAGACCGCAAGAAACCTGGATTCCCATCAGATGATTATTCGCTGCTTAGCGTTGAAGAGATTTTGAAAGACGTCGCGTCCATCGACGAAGTCCGCAACGAACTCTTTCTCTTTCTCTGGGATTATTTCGGAGAATGGATACTAGAGCGGGCTGAGAGGGGGGAAGGGGGGCTGGGACTCTCACAGCGTAACGGAGAGAGTGGCCCAGCGACCCCCCCCGCCCCGCCGTTTAACTCCTGTCGTGCCTTTAGGCGTGCTCTTTGAGCAACACGAGGCTCTTATTGGCAGGCCTGATGAGGTAGCCGCCTACTCTGGCATGAACCTTGAAGCCGACCAAGCCAGCCTAGCGCTACTGCGTGGAGCGCAGCCCAAGGTCATCTCAGAGGCTCTTGGCCATGCTAGTGTTGCCTTTACAGTGGACACCTACTCTCATATAATATCGGGGATGCAGGAAGACATGATGGCTCTGTTGGACGATGTGATACCATCTGGTGCGACCCGACATGCTCAACTGGAAGGGGCAAAGGAAGCAGCATAGAATGACTCTAGAAGTCTCGGCATTGATAGTCTCAATAGCTGCCGCTGGTATTGCCATTGCGTCCTTTGTTCAGGCGATTGTCTTACGTCGACGGACTAAGAGGGAGACCAAAGAACAATTAGACTTCATCACGAACCTAGTGGTCAATTCGGCTGCTGACCCAGATACTGTTCGAAGAATGCTCGAAGATTATAATAAGGCGGGTGAATGGCGAGCGAGGGTATCTAGGAGACCTGACGGCAAGTATGGTCTAGATTCCAAGATAGTAGTTGGTGGTGAAATAAAACCCAGTGGTAAATTGGGAGAACGCAAGGTCTGAGTCTGAGCTGAGTGCCGACGACGTCAAAACTCGACGTCAAAAAAGGCCTCCCCATCATGCATGCCGAGGTAGCTCAGGCGGTGGGGCAGCGGACTGAGAATGGGGCTGCGCCGTTGCTCTGCAAAGCGCACTGCTTAGTAACTTCTAACTCGGTCCCCAGTGTCGGCTATCGCGTGGTCTTTCCCTTCTTACCGCCCTGACGCTTGGTTCGAGAAGTGGTGGACAAAGTGTACTGCTTCAGCCGTTTCATCAAATCACGCTGACTGGTGATATCATTTCCCCTCAATTCGTCTATCGTCACTTCCTGATCCATACACTGCACTCCCGCGTGTCTTATTATCTCGAGTAACTGGACAAGGGTACTCAAGTCCTCATCCAGCAATGGGGACATGACCTTCTGGATGAACTCCAAACCGGCCTTAGTTGCCGGTTTAAGGGCGCTTTCTGCCTTACTGGTCATAACCACACTTACTTCTCTGCGGTCTTTCCTGCTTCTTACCCTCCTGACCAGGCCGGCCTTGGCCATGCGGTCAAGTATCATACTGACGCTGTTCGGGCTACGTCCTAACCACCGGGCTATATCAGTTGGCCTCGCAGACTCACCAATGTACTTCAAAGTCACAAGAACTCCATACTGTTCCGAAGTAATCCCATATTGACCGAATCTTTCATCCTCACACCTCATAAGCACGTCACGGACCCGGTGCAGCAGGGACCATACCCTTAAGATTAGACTGTCGCGTTCAAGATTTGCCACCATGTTCAGACCCTCCTTACTGCTTTGTGGAAGATTTGCTCATTTGCTCCAGTTACATTATACAACAATATACGACGATGCTGCTTGCCTAAGGTCACAGAAATTCGGGATTAAGCTACGCATAATCGGCATATATTCAACTTGGATTCTTTGAAAAATCAGTTGCAGTCAAAAATCGACCCCGCACCACGGTTACCTAACAGTATTGCTTAACTCATGACCTTGATTACGAGCGCACAAGTCGCTACAATATCCCTGATGCCGAGGTAGCTCAGGTGGTAGAGCAGCGGACTGAAAATGCGTCGTCGACGTTTGCTTGTAAAGCGGATTGCTTAACAACTTTTGACTTGGTGGTCTTTTACCATTCTTGACTTGTGATAGATACGACGGACTGACGTCTAGTTGCTTAGCTAGTTGTCTTAATGATGTTTTCACTCTGCACCTCCATTCGACTAGATTTGCTAGGTCTACCGACACGTCGCAAGGGCATAACCTGAATCTTGTGTCGTCTAGCAGTAAGCTCGCGACGAATCTTTGTCTGTGTCGTGTTGAACATGCCAGCAATACCTCGCAGCGACGTGCCTTCTTCGTAAAGCATTTGCCATAGTTCAAGCGGCAGCACTGTTCGCATGTCTTCGTCGTCGACTTCGGACACGGTGACGATTCGCACACGACCACCACAGACCGTCTTGTTGATAGCGTCTGGCTTGTGATAGAGAACAAGCCGCGCAGTCGTGTCGGCGTTCTTGTCCAATGTAACGTAGTTCAGCCTCAATTCAATCGGTTCTTTGCAGCGCTCACAAACTCCAAATACGTACAGCATCACTACACCTTCTTCTTGGCTTTCTGACACGTTCGACATGCGCAAGTGTGTATCTTACGATTTAGATACCAGACGTGCTTGCACTTAGAACAAACACGAGTTATACCGACCTTTCTACCGGCTGCTTCGTCTCCTAGTTTAGCCTTGTCGTGTGGACACTTGCCTTTCGACACTAAGTCGAAATTGGAGACTGTGTTTTGCTCGACCTTTGGCTTCTCGACTTTGTGCTGCTTGGTCTTTGTCTCTTTAGTCATTGAATCACCTCCTTTCATTCTAAAGCGTAGGACGCCATTGATTTAGGCGTCAAATTCGTCTAGGCTTGCTGGCAGTCAAAGGCACGAAAATAGCCTTCTAAGAGAACTACGCCAAGTAGTGCGGTTCCTAGTGTTGACTATATGTAATCGACTAGAGAACTATTCTTTGGCGCTAGGTAGCATTGTGCTATAATTGAAGCCGATGGACGTAGTTTACTTAGTTCTAGGCAATGTCATTGCCGGAACGATAGTAGCCTCGACAATGTCCGGCTTCTGGGCAGTCTTTACGTATGCCGTTCTCGCAGCTTGCGACGTTGCCTTCGTGTACAATAAGTTTCGTGGTCGAAAATGAACGACGCGATAATCGGAGGCGCAATAGCTGCTGTGATAGGGCTTGTGGGCGGCTTTGTGACCGGCATTATCGCTAGCGTATGGCAAGAACGACGTCGCGAGAAAGCACAGAGATTAGCCATAGTTGATGCTCTAATCGTTGAAACGGCTGAGAATCTAATAACCTGCAAAGACTTTGAAACACTTGACTTGTGGTGGACGCGGTCATTCAAACTGGAAGCTTATGAGGCTTACAAAAGCAACCTGTTGTTCTTGGACGAAGACGTGCGCCTTACTCTAGCTGACGCTGTATTTCGCATGAGGCACAGCAATACCATTGGGCAAATAATACAACAAGCGACAGCGTCTGGACACGCCTTCAATATAGAGGCTATGCCGACCAAGCTGACATTCGAACAACTCGAATCTGTCAACAAAGGACTACGAAGATGGCGAGTGGTGCACAGCCGAACTGTAGCGTTTCGTATCCGGCGTAGACTTCGAAATCTTGTCTCGAAAATTCGCAGTAATTCGAAATTAAATCATTCGTGACAGCCGTTTATTTAGCTTGAATATTCTGCGGAAATGCACGTCATTAAAAAACCGACCTCGCATAGGGGTGTTAAGCGAGGCGCTTCATTTTCAGCTTCAGAACAGCGGACTGGAAGTTCGCGGTCTACTATAGGACTGCGAAATAATTCAGTAACCGCGCAAGACGTCGGCGCGTTCTCGCTGGCGCAATGCACCACGTTGCCGCGTCGTCAACGTAGCGACGTAGCCTTTCATGTTAAGGCAGTAAACACGTTCAAGAACACAGACAACAATATATATATATAATATATAGGACTCAAAGCTAAACCTCGACTTGGTCAGCTAGGACATGAAAGTCATGTGAAAGTCGTTTGAAAGCGTGTATGAAAGTCAAGGAGAAAGTCGAGGAGAAAGTCACGTCTGCAATCGTTTCATTACTTCGTTCGGCGGATTGTACCTGCCAGCTTCCCAATAGCGCACTGCGCGCGACGTAACATTCAGCATCTGCGCAAACTGCTCTTGTGTTAGTTTCAGTTCCAGTCGCCTGCGTCGTATGAAGTCAGCATGTTCACCGCGCTTGCTCACCGACACCAAGATGCCCGTCTCGCGGTCATAGTGTATCTTGTATTCTCTTGCCATTTCTTTGCGAAAGCCACGTAGCTTGTGTCTTCTCAGCGTGGTGACGTCTTGGTCTGTCGTCTCCTCTATTTCCCAGATGACGTCGCTGCGTTCGTCAAGCACAGTGCTTCCGCGACTGTGTCTTGGCGCACGTTCACCAGTTCGCGTCACGAAGTCACGACCAGCGTGGTGTACGATGATGACAGAGGCGTTTATCTCGAACATAAGCTGTCGTATGCTGCCGATGATTGGGTCGATTTCGCTGGACTCGTTTTCGTTGACGCTGTGCGACGCTTTCCACGGGTCAATGATGATGACTGCCGGCTTGAAGTGACGCATGGCTTCTGCGAACTGCGCGAAGTGCTGTGAGTTGTTCAATTTGTAGCCAGAGCTAAGTAGACTCATGGCGTAGAATTGACTTTCTGACTTCTGTGCAATGCTTCTTAGACGCTCCCCACGCTCGCGCGGTGACATTTCAGCATCAATCAGATACACGTCGACTGGCTTGACCACCTTGAACTCGCCAAACAGCGATTCCCCGGACAGCAGCGCTGCGATTATGTTGTCGACATAGATGCTCTTGCCGACACCGCTTGGTGCGAATACCTGAAGAATCTCCTGCCGATTGAGTATCTTCTCAACGACAGGCTCACCGCCCTTGTCGTCTGTGCCGAACGACTCGCGCGAATACGGATGCATGAAAGGGTTGTCGCCAGAAGCTTGTTCGCTCATTTCCTTAGACCAGACACGTTCTATGTCGTCTGTCACTCTTTGTTCTTTTCTATTCTGCATATCTATCTCCAATAGGATTGTTCATGAAGACAGCTTTGACTTCGCTAGGACTGTAGCCCGCTTTCTTCATAGTCTGCATCACAATGAACGCCGCGTTGCTGCGCTGACCTTTTGGCGGAGGGTTGATGATTAGATTTCTAATTCCATGCGACAGTCTCGACAGGTCAGGCATGACTGTGTTCTTGTCAAAAGTAAGCCGCGCGGACTCACTTGACGTCGGGTCGACGTAGAAGCGCTGGAAGTCCTCTAACTTGAAGCGTCTGGCTTCGACGTGACCGTCATACAAGACACTGTCGTCGCTAGCGATAACACAAGCCACAGGGTCGCTGTCGTCTTTCCAGTTCATAGTCTCTGGTAGACGCATAACGCGACCTAAGTCATGCACTCTGTCGCCTTGAAACAACTTAGTCAGACCAAGAAGATACGCTTCTGCTTTCGTTCTAGCTTCGCCGTCAGTTATAGGGATTGGCTGTTCTAGAAACCAGTACGCATGTGCGCCATGACCGCTTGCGACGGTATAAGACGGAAAGAATATCTCGTCCGGCGTGAACTTCTTGAAGTAGCTGAGAACGACGTCAGCGTCAAGCTTCGACTTACTGTCCAAATCTACCCAAAACGCAGGCACTACGTTGACATCTTGCTTCTTGCCCGATTCGCGTTGTCGCCCACAGACGCCAAAGAAGACGTTATAGTGCGCGATGTTTCTGCGCTGTATTTCTGCCCAATCGATGCTCTTTGTACCGCGATAGAACCTCTGAATGACTTCGTTGCCTTTGACAAAACGAAACTCGATAAAACAGTCAAGTTTCTCAAAGAGTAAGGCAATGAACTCCTTTGCAGCATCTAAATCAAGTTCTGTGTTCTTCATGTGTTCTCCTTAATCTTATTCTACCATGCGCCATAGATGGTGTTGCTACAACTAGCACAATATCCCCTGCCTTCAACGACATTAAGACCGACGCAGTGAATGTCGAATTCGTGTTGACTGTATGAGACTACGCCGTCAGCATTGCAGCTTAGTGCCTTGTCGCGCGCAGTTCTTTGAACGACTACCTTGCCACAGCTAGGACAATACGTCGGTACTTGCTGCGCTTCTTCTCGACTATATACGTTGACCAAGCCAGCGTCACGACAGACTTGCGCAATCTTGTTCACGTCGTCAGCCGGTAGCTCGTAAGATTCTTGCCAATGCGCTGAATAAAAGCGCTCCATTCTGTGAATGCTCAACGGTATCTCGCGACTGACGTTGGTGGCTAGCCATCTAGACGTCTGCTCAGCCAACGTCTCGACGTTGTCGCTCTTTAGCACAAGAGCAGTGACTTCGACATGGGTCCCGCGCTCATGAAACGCCTTGACCGACGCAAGAATGTGTTCGTAGTTGATTCTGCGTTCAAGTAGCCACTTGTATACTCCGACATCGCCAAAAGCTTTGAGACCAACTACCACAGCGTCGATGTTAGGCGCAAGCAGTTCAATCGCTTCTGGTGTTAGATATCCGTTCGTCTGAAACGTCACGAACAATCCGGCTTCTTTGGCTAGGTGTGCTGTATCAACAACGAAGTCAAGACATACTGTCGGTTCGTTACCGCCAAAGACTATACCACTCGCCTTTTCTTGCTTAGCCTTGTCAACGACGGCGCTTGGTGCTAGCTGCTCTTTAACGAGCGCAGTTAGAACGTTGCGATTCATTGTCTTGACGTGTGTGATACACGCGTTCAGACACGCGTCACAGTGAAAGTTACAACCTAAGCCGGCTACATAGAGCGCAGTTGCGTTCGGCTTGAAGTGTAGAAAGTCGAAGTCGGTGTTCGTCGTGCCAATGCCTGTGATTAGTCCGTAGTTGGTTGAGATTAGAGTATCACCGGTATTGCAGACGACATGACAGAAGCCATACTCGCCTTTTGCCATAACGCAACGACGACAGCAAATGCGACATTCTATCCACCTCGCGTTGATTCTTCTTTGTAGACGTATTGCATGATGCCCGACATACGAGACAACTTGTTCAAGCGTCATGTCGTGTTGCTGCGCGAATGTGTTGTATAAGTGAATAAGCTTCAGCAGTGACGCCCCGACAGCATAACGAAATAAAGCATCCATAGCGTCACCCCGACGACGAGGTCAACGGATAACGTCTCAGTAGATGAAAAGATACGTGCGACGTCTTTGACATGAATCCTTGCGTGCCTCAGCGCTGTTTGGTGTGGGGCTAGAATGCTGCTTGCCAAACACCCTAGCCCCCTGACGATGATAAACCCGATTATGCGCTAGACTGCAACGGGACGGGCAACACTGAAATGCCTAGCTCTCCCGTCATCATCATTCACCAACTACGAAGTGACTAAATCGTCACGTCATAGCCTAAGGCAGTATGCTTCGCGCTCGAACGCGTGCCAAAGCATTGAAGCGCTAGCCTAAATGACACCACGAACGACGTCATCGTCTTGCTTTCGCTGCGCTCGCTTCGCACTTGCACAGGACGAGCAAGTCCAACACGCCACATATCACGATTCACGGCAACTATTCTGCCCTTCGTGTTGTTCTCTGCTGTCTGGTCGACTTGTCCGGTAGCATTTGCCTTCGCCATTTGCTCGCTCACGATGATTGGTATGCCAAAAATCTGCGACAGTTCCCCCGTGCTGATTGTGGCTTTCTCACCCATCTTGTCGTATGTGGACACCTCTGTAAGCTGAATAGCTTTCAAGTACGTCCACAGGTCAGTAATGAAAAGTACAGACTTCGGATTGACTCCGTACTTCTCCATCTTCGCGAGCATGGCGACGAAGTCAGCAGCTTCAAGCGTGCCGACGTTAACTGTCATGCTAGAAGCCTCGTTCAGTGCAAGATGTATCAGTCCGTCGAAGCCTAGCAGGAATCTGCTAGCAGTTGATATGCTACTACCACCGCTCGCAGCATAGTAGTTGATGTTCTGCGTGCCGGTGCTGGCGTCACCGTTCAGTATGGCTTCGTCGATGGCTTGCGCAGCAATCTGAACAAGTATTCTACGAAGCGAAGGGAGCAGCGCTAACAGGGAATCCTCCTCGAATTCGTCGCTGAAGTCGACCTGTGCTTTGAGCGTGTAGGCGTTGAACTCAGCTTCTTTTGTTGCAAGGTCTGTCGCGGTGACGGCTGTCGCTTCAGCGCTTGGCTTATAGAAGATAGCGTCGCTCGTAATCTGCGATAGCTTCATCTTACCGCTAGGCATTTGAACAGCCGGTAGCGCTGACATGACTTTGGTTTCAAGATAGACGTCACGCAGTAATGCCAGCGACTGCGCGACCTCGACCAACTCCGCGCCTGTGCCTGTGCCAGTAGACGTCATGGTGCGCTTCTGCGTAAGTTCTTGCAGACGCGCCTCGTACTGCGTAGGCAAGACAGAATGACGCGCTTCCAACAGTTGCTTTCCCACCAGTAACGACCAGTAGTCCAGTTCGTCTGGCTTTAGCGCTCTTGCTTTCGGCAACACAATGCCATCCTGTGGAAAGCGTATCTTTCGCGTAAATGCAGACAGTCTATCGCGTTCGACGTCTGTCTCTTTGACGACCTTATTGACGGCTTCTTCTAGCTCGTCAATGGCTTCTTTTGTTTCTGTGTTCTCCAAGTTCTTTCACTCTCCAATTATTTATTTCTTTGCCTCACAGTCGGTCTGCGCAACGTCGCAGAGCGCAAGGTCGGCTATAGCAACGACAAGCCGCGTACTTCGTCTGCGCACTCACGTCGCTTTCGCAAGTAGGCTGCTCACGTGTAGCTATTACATTCAAGTCTGCAATCGTTTTCATACTATATTTCAGTCTAGCAAAACAGCTAGAACTGTGAATCATTTGAGCCTTTGACCTTGACGTCTTGAATGTCACTGACTACTCAGAACACAGCCAAGAACTGACAGCACAAACCTTGCGCGCCTGGCGTGGCTTAGGTGTGAGATTTTTGGCTATCTACGTCTGTGATATAATTATCATATGAAGAATAGAAAAGAGTTAAAGCAAGAATACGATGAGCTAGTCGTAAGATACTTCGAGGAGCACGAAAAGTATAGAGAATTGTTTGGTCAATTTGCGTCAGGTACTCAAATCGAGGTTGGTAAACCGATTTCGTCACCGAAGCGCGCACTGGATGCCGCTGCTATCAAAGAAATTAGAGAAGCAGAGCGAAAGCTTGACAAGCTTCGTAAAGAGATGATTGAAGCGCGCAATCGATTATACGAATCTTAGTGCTAGTTCACTATCGCCGAATACAACTTCAAGCTATCTTCAAACTTGACGCTTCGTGTATAGCGCTCTACCATCGAGATTGATTCCCATCTACCAAGTCTCATGATGTGAAGACTGTCAATGCCGCGCTTGGCTAGAATGCTAGCAAATGTTCTTCGGAAAGTGTGAGCGTTACATGGTAGTCCGGTGTCGTGCATCAAGCGTCGAAGCACTGTGTTTACGCCGTTAGTATTGACGTCCCACAGACGACCATTGGCATTGTATTGTGTAAGCCATTGCTTCAACAATGTTTCCGTTCGTTGACCAAACACAGCAAGTCCTTCTTTGTTGCCTTTGCATTTGACCTTGATAAGACGCTGTTGCCAGTCAATATTGTGCGTGCAGATGTTCGCTAGCTCACTTAGACGCAGACCGCTATCTGCAAACAGAGATATGATGGCTTTGTCACGCACGCATCTAGCTTTGTCAATCACACAGTCAACTTGTTCCGGTGTCAGACTCGGTAGAATCTTCTTGTCAACTTTGGGCGCTTCGACTGCTAGGATTGGATTCTGCTGTGCATCGAGACCGAAGCCACTTTTCGACGAAAAGAGCCAACAATAGAAAGCGTGCAAGCATCGATAGTAGGCATGCTTACCGCCTAGCGTGCATTGACGGCTGTCGACGAAGCGCTGTAGTTCTTGACCGGTAACGTTAAGCCCAACAACGTCAGTGGCAAGTCGAAGATACAATCGATAGTTCTTAATGCTTCTCGTTGACAGCCCTTGTCTACGTGATAGAATGAAAGCGTCGACAAGTTGTTGCTTAACATTATTGCTTAACTCATGACCTTGATTACGAGCGCACAAGTCGCTACAATATCCCTGATGCCGAGGTAGCTCAGGTGGTAGAGCAGCGGACTGAAAATCCGCGTGTCAGCGGTTCGACTCCGCTCCTCGGCACCACCAATGAAGTTGTAAAGAGGATTAGGCCAACAGTAGAGTGCCTGCCTGCACAAAGGGACGCCGCAGAGAACATAGAAAAGAGACTGAGGCCTCGGAGGTAGGTACGCCGAAGTGGCGGAAAGGTAGACGCGACAGTCTCAAAAACTGTTGGGGGGCAACCCCCGTGTCGGTTCGAATCCGACCTTCGGCACCACGGCTTAAGCTGTAAACGGCTGTTAGTGCCGGGTTGTGTAGCGGTAGCACAGAGGACTTTGGATCCTTTAGCCCAGGTTCGAATCCTGGCCCGGCAGCCAACCGAAATCAGGAATGAAAGACTCGACGTATTGATTTCAGACCAGAAACAATAATGGAAAATGTTAAGCACGTGACTATATATACCGATGGGGCATGCCTTGGAAATCCCGGCCCCGGCGGGTACGGAGTAATACTCCTTTATCAGAGTCACAGAAGAGAGTTATCAGGCGGCTATCGCAGGACTACTAATAACCGAATGGAAATAATGGCTGCGACCGTGGGTCTGCAGGCTCTAAAAGAGAAATGCAAAGTGACGTTGTATAGTGACTCCCAGTACCTGGTCAACGCGATGGCGAGAGGATGGGCTCAGAGATGGCGGGCAAATGGATGGAAGCGCAATAAGCGACAAAGGGTGTTGAACCCCGACCTCTGGGAGAGGCTCCTGCAACTGTGTGAGCATCATGAAGTACAGTTTAGCTGGGTCAAGGGGCACGCCGGAACCCCTGAGAATACGCGCTGCGATGAACTAGCCATGCAAGCTGCCCAGCAGCCGAATCTGCCTGAGGATGGGGGTTACATTTCTCAGAGCGAAGCTCCGTGACCAGTTAGGTATGGCCACACTACAAACTGACTATGGCAATAGAGTGAAACGAGGATGGGCTTTAAGGCGGGAACCCCGGGAGAGCCATCTTGAGGAAAATCCTAAAAGATGCCAAAATCAGTGCTGGCGAACTTGAGCAGTTGCGCTAAGGTATTCGTTCCCCGGTAGCTCAATGGTAGAGTGGGCGGCTGTTAACCGCTTGGTTGTAGGTTCGAGTCCTACCCGGGGAGCTTGAAACTCATCATTGGCAGCCTTGGGAATGATATAATACGAGTTATTGCCCGAGCAGACCTTGGGCAAGTATGACAGAAAGGGAAGAGGAAAATGAGTGAGACCGAGACCTTTGTACAGCTAAAGAAATTGATCGTGGAGTTGCTGGAGGTTGATGAATCAAAAGTGGTCCCGGAAGCATCATTCGTCGACGACTTCAATGCTGACAGCCTGGACTTCATTGAGTTGATTACTGCGGTGGAAGACTCCTTCAAGATTGAAATCCCCGATGAGGACGCTGAGAATTTGCAGACTGTTCAAGACGCAATCGACTACATAGAATCAAAAATCTAGAAGGGAACCAACGCCAGAATAACTACTAATGCCCCCTCGACCGTTATGACCATGCTTGCAGAGCTGGGAAACTGGCTCAGAGGCGTTTCAGGTCAAACAATGAATGTTAGACAAGAGTGAACAGGGCACTTAGAAGAAGAGTTGTAATCACCGGACTCGGTGCTGTTACTCCCTTGGGCACGGGAGTTGAGGAATCGTGGCGAAAGCTATGCCAGGGCAAATCGGGAGTAGCCAGAATCACCAAGTTCGATCCCTCTGGTTTTAACGTGCAGATCGCTGCCGAGCTCAAGGATTTTCATCCCGAAGATTTCCTGGACAAGAAGAAAATCAGAAGGACGGACCCCTTCATCCAGTATGCGCTGGTAGCCGCTCGCATGGCAATAGATGATGCAGGATTCGCCATCAACGAGAACAATGCCAGCAGGGTAGGAGTAGTGCTGGGCTCATGTGCCGGCGGCATGAACATGTATGAAAAGAACCTTCATGCCCTTTGCGATGAGGGAGCAGAGAAGGTTTCCCCTTTCTTCATTCCTGGATTTATAGCCAACATGGCGGCAGGGGAGGTCTCCATGGCTTTGGGTGCCCGGGGACCGAGCAAATGTGTGGTTACTGCCTGTGCTACCGGAAACAATTGTATTGGTGACGCTTTAAGGCTCATTCAATATGGAGAGGCGGACGCCATGATCGCCGGAGGGAGCGATGCCTACGTTCTCCCCATCGCCGTCGCTGGATTTGACAAAATGAGGACTTTATCCCGAAGGAATAGTGAGCCCGAGAAGGCGAGCCGTCCCTTTGAGAAAGACCGTGATGGTTTCGTAGTCGGAGAAGGTGCCGGAGTTGTCATCTTGGAGGAGATGGAATCGGCCTTGCGCAGGGGAGCAAAAATCTATGCAGAGCTTGTCGGCTATGGCTCCAACATCGACGGTATTCATATAACCGAGCCTGACTGGGAGAATCAAGCACGGTGTCTTAAGCTGGCTTTGAATGACGCCGCTATCTCTCCTGGCGATGTTGACTACATTAACGCCCATGGAACGGCTACCATTCTCAATGATTTATCTGAGACCAGGGCTATGAAGGCAGCCTTAGGGGAACACAGCAAAAAGGTGCCTGTAAGCTCAAATAAATCCATGTTCGGTCATTTATTAGGGGCAGCAGGTGCAGTAGAAGCTATCTTCACTATCCTTACTATCAGGGATAGTACCATACCGCCCACCATAAACTATGATACTCCGGACCCTGAATGTGACTTAGATTATGTGCCCAATATGGCCAGGAAGGCACAGGTAAATACAGCTCTTTCCAACTCCCTTGGATTCGGGGGGGTTAATGCCACCCTTGTCTTCAGAAAGTTCAAGGAATAGTAATTCCAAGAACGTCTTCAAGGGTATTCCATAGCTCCTCCTCACTGGCGAAGGCGCCAACCTTTTTGTACTGTACCATACCTTCGCTATCGACGAATAGTGTAAACGGAATATACCCTCGCGGGTTACTGAAATTCTGGCAGTAGGTCACGAAAGTCTCTCCGTTGCCATCCAGCGCCACTATCATGGCCGGTTCATAATCACCGAAGAAGCTTTCCACACTTGCAGCACCGTCAACCATATTGATGGCTATGACTTCCGTCTGTTCTCCAGCTTGCAGGGCTACAGCCTCAAGGTAGGGCAACTGTTGCCTACAGTAAGAACATCCAATAGACCAGAAATTGAGCACCACCGGTGTGCCTCGTAACTCAGACAGGGTCACATTCGTTCCTGTCAAGGTCGGCAATGTAAAGTCCGGTGCCTCATTGCTCGATGGACTTGGGGAATCACAACTCAGAGCAACTCCAACAACAGCAAAAATTACAGTGATCAGCGTCACCAGTATTAACACTTTATTGCGCATTATTAGTACCCTCCCGGCAGAAGCCCGCTTAAATACTCCAAGTAACCGGTCAACATGAGAATCCCTATGCTGATAAGCAGCACCGCGGCTACGATTGAGGTGACGAAAGCATGCCGACTGAGCCACCTTATGTATCGTGATGCTGTCCCTAGTGCCAGGCCAACTATGATGAAGGGCAGCCCCAGCCCTAAACAATAAGCAAGTAGAAGATAAACTCCCTGCCACGCTGTTTGTGAGCTCGCTGCTAGGGCTAGTACGCCCCCCAGGATCGGGCCGACACAGGGAATCCAGCCCAGGGAGAATATTACCCCTATTAACAAAGACCTCAGATAGCCTGTACCTTTGGCCCTGGCAAAGTCAAGGCGTTTCTCATAATTGAGCCAGGGCACCTTAGTGGCAGCTATCAGGAATATGCCGAACGCGATTAACAGCGCACCGGACACCTTCTCCAACACCCCCTGCGGCACCGCAGCTCCTAATAAGCCCAGAGAGGCTCCTAAAGCGATGAAAACCAGAGAGAAACCGACTATGAAGCTGACGGTATGGAGGAAAATATATCTTCGCTCGGGAAGGTCTGGAGTAAGAACTGATGCGCCAGCTATGTTGGCAAGATATACCGGAACCAGCGGTAAAATACAGGGTGATACAAAGGATAGAATTCCCCCGGTGAAAGCAGTTAAGAACGTTATGCTCGGCATCTATGTATCCTTCCTGTTAGTATAACAGCTATGCCATAAACTAGAAAGAATTAAGCTTTTGCCGCCACACCGTATTTGATACAATACTTGCCAGTGGGGCTGTAGCTTAGTCGGGAGAGCGCCTGCTTTGCAAGCAGGAGGTCAGGGGTTCGAATCCCCTCAGCTCCACCATAACGGTAATTAAGCTAGCAATATATAGCTTCAAACTGATTGACCTTCCAAAGTCATCGGACGACGTTCCCTCTCGACTATCAGAAAAGCAGAAAGAATAACCAGTAGACCAGCGCATTCACTGCCGTGATGGGAATGCCTATCTTTATGAACTCCCAGAAGGTCAAGGTTTCTCCTGCCTTCTTTTCGGCGTTCTGGATGATGATGACGTTGCTCGCGGCGCCGAGGATAGACAGGTTGCCAGCAATTGTGCTGCCTGCCGCCAGAGCCATCATCTCCTTGGTCGCCGCACCCAGTTGACTCAGCACAGGCAAGTAGAGGGCAACCAGCGGGACATTCGAGATTAGCTGGCTCGACACCACGCTCACGCCCAGAATGACACCAACGGAATTGAGATTCAGGGATAAACCAGCTATGACGTTTTGAAAATACCCTGAGTCCCAGACGCTCTGCATCAGGACAAACATAGCCGCAAAGAAAACCAGGGTAGACCAGTCGATTCTACGGACTATCCCCAAACGGCGCGGGCTCAGTAAGATGACGGGCAAAGCCGCTGCCAGGGCAATATAGGCAAGGCGAAAATCAATAGCAAGCCCCACAAGGGAGACGGTTATCCTGGTGAACACCAGAACAACGATAATAATCAGGGACACCTTAGACAATCGCGCCAGCGTCGGGTCCGTAATGGGGTCAGCTGAGTAGTTCAGCGGCTCGCTCTTCAATTGTCCTCTGTAGAAAAACTTGAGAATCAAGTAGGTTAGAAGAAGATTGATGAGAGTGGGTGCCGCCAGATAGCGAAGGAAGGTTACGAACGGATTGGGAATATTTCCGTTGATGGCCACCAGCAGATTTTGCGGATTGCCGATAGGACTCATGGCGCTGCCGATGGTGACAGAGAAGGCCAGCGATAGTAGCAGCAGCTTCGGCCGAATACCTGTCTTGCGGGCAATCTGCAGCATCACCGGGGTGCCGACAATAGCCAGTGTATCGTTCATCAGGAAAGCTGACAGCAGCCCTGCACCAAACAATATCAGGAACAGAAGGCTGTCCACTGTCTTGGCCCGTCCGAACAGCCGGGACGAAAGGTGAGAGAGGTAGCCACTCTCCTCCAGTGCCTGGCCGACCACGAACATGCCGAACAAGAAAAGTATGACATCCAAATTGATAGCCTTGACGGCTTCAGCCGGAGAGATTTGTCTCGTGAGCAATACCGCCAGTGCCCCCAGCAGCATCGCCTGCCATATCTGAAGGCGGAACCTGCCGATTTGCCGGACGGCGATCAGGATGAAGACGACCAACAAAACGATTATCGGGACCATAACTGAGAAGTATGCACAGGCATACTTCTTCTCAATCATATACTATCATGGGGCGCACCATCGTAGAAGTCTGCCCCAAACTACGTATTAAACTGGCCCACCGACTGCGCCTGGCAATGGTATAATAATGTGTTGACAGGAGGCATAGTCAGATGGCCAAGCGTGTTAATACGAAAGCTTCGAGACCTTTGTCCGAACTCATCTCCCTGAAAGGCAAAAAGGCTTTAATTACTGGTTCTGCCCTGGGTATTGGCAAAGCGATGGCCTATAGGTTTGCCGAGGCCGGTGCTGATTTGGAGCTTGTGGACATAAACGGACGGGGGCTAAGAAGTGTAGCTGAGGAACTCTCCAAGTTCAAAGCAAAAATCTACATCCACAAGGTGAACCTTTCCTCAAAAGAAGAGATAATTGCCCTGTGGGAGGAGTTGAAAGGGAAAGAGCCTGACATACTGGTTAACAATGCCGGAATATACCCGTTCAAGAACTTTCTGGAGGTGGACGACGCCTTTTTCAGCAAGGTGATAGACATTAATTTGAAATCAACGCTCTTGATGTGCCAGCACATGATAAGAAGACGGTTGAAGAGAGGCGGAGTCATCATCAACATTGGCTCCATCGAGGCGCTTATGCCGTTCGTAGAAGGCATGGCTTCTTATAGCATAAGCAAGGCGGGAGTCATCGCTTTGACCAGGTCCCTGGCCAAGGAGTATGGCAAAGATGGTTTCCGGGTAAATGCAATCATACCAGGAGGAATAATAACCCCCGGCACGAAGGCCGTGGCCAAGGAAATCACCCAGCTCCGGTTGAGTCTGCTTAGAACCGGCGTCTTGTTTAGCACCAGGTTGCCCCTTAGAAGAGGCGGCCAGCCAGACGAGGTAGCCCGAATTGCCCTCGTCCTGGCCAGTGATTTATCCAGCTATGTTCACGGCGCGCTGATACCTGTTGACGGCGGATTTCTATCAGCCTAGCGTCATAGTCTGCCGAAGCGGCGCTGGCGGCGCTCGTATTCAGAAAGCGCTTCGTCAATGTCTGTGCGGCCAAAATCAGGCCACAGCACTGGAGTGAAGTAAAGTTCACTATAGGCGGCCTGCCAGAGGAGAAAATTGCTGAGGCGGCTCTCACCCCCGGTGCGTATGACCAGATCAGGGTCGGGAATATCAGGGAGATATAGATACCGGCCAAGCACAGACTCATCTATATTGTCACAGGGAATACCGGCGCTGGCGACGCACTTGGCTGCCTGGACGATTTCGTCTCGCCCTCCATAATCAAAGGCGAGGCAAAGCGTAAGCCCGCTATTGTCTTTGGTGAGGTCAACCGCTGCCTGCACCTTTTTCCTTAGTATCTGAGATAGCCTATCCAGCCTGCCGAGGTGAACCAGTCGGATATTCTCTTGATGAAAAGCCCGAGTTTCCCGGTCAATCTTCCTTGCCAGAAGACTAAGTAAGCCCGTGACCTCTATCCTCGGCCTGTTCCAGTTCTCTGTGGAGAACATATAAAGGGTCAAGTATTTTACTCCAGAATCGGCAAAACTCTTCACCACAGGGCGAATATTGTCACCGCCGGCATTGTGTCCGGCAAGCCTGGGCAAGCCGCGTTTCTTTGCCCACCGACCATTGCCATCCATGATAATGGCGACGTGCCGGGGAGGATAACTCGTTTCAGTCATAAGCTAGCCTCGCGAGAAAGCAGATGCTTGATTTTCAGCAAGGGATAGGCGGAGCTCTGTCTCAAGACAGCCAAAATTAACTTGCTGTGCCAATCGAATGAAAAGTTGCCTGAATTCAGCAAAGCCTCAGCCACTCCGTCAGAATCAAACATGTCGAATATTCCATCGATTTGTCGGTCACTCAGTTTGGCATAAGCCCATCTTGCCCAGTGGCCACGGGAGAGTTCTTTGCCCATCTTCTCCTTCCATAGCTTCTGATAGCGCGAAAGCTGGCCAGCGGTCAAATTATCACGCGTGAGAGCCTCATCAAGCACCTGGGCAGCTATTTTGGCACCGACATGTCCGAAGTATATTCCTCCGCCCGTGGTTGGCTTCACTTGCCCGGCGGCGTCTCCAATAGCCAATACTCTATCTCCGTAGCTACGAGCTAAAGTTCCCACAGGCACAGCTTTCTGCCTGATTTCTGACTCCCGCCTTGTTATTCTACCCTGACGAAACAGACTGTTGAGGAATTCTTGCAAGTATAGCCTGGCCTGCGCTGTCGCTAAAAGCCCTACATAGACTTTATTTGTTGAAGTTGGCACAACCCAGGCAAACGCCCCCGGCGCTATTTTCTGACCGAAGTGCACCTCAAATTCCTCCACGTCTCCCGCCTCCACTTCGGCCTGCGCACCGACGAGAAAATTCCTGATCTTGCCCATACCTAGCTTCTGCGGCAGCCTGGGCCTGAATCCGTTCGCCAGGACCACAACTCTACCACTAAATATCTCTCTGGTTCCGGAGCATAGAATTTCAACCTGCATACTATCCCCCGCCGAAATAACATCGCTGACATGAGACGAGCAGAAATATTGTGCTCCCTTTGATTGGGCCTTAGAGACGAGTGTTTCATCAAGTAAAGGCCGATCGACAACATAAGCTTGAATCTTCTCAGTTTGCAGCTTCAGGCATCTTCCTGAAGGTGAGAAAAACTTGGCTGAGTTTAGCTCGGTCAGCATTACATCTGTACCGAGACCCAAGGAATGGAAACATTCGGTGCTGATTATTCCCGTGCAACAAGCATTGAGTCCCGACGCACTTTTCTCTTCAAAGACAGCGACATCGTGACCCAATGAAGCCAGTTCATAAGCTACATAGCTTCCGGCTGGCCCCGCTCCCACTACGATGACATCATAAGACCGACCTGACAACTCCCTGCCACCTTCTCAGAGTTATACCCGTAGATTATATAACATATCGTTCAGCTATACCTATTTGTGGATTTGACACGCACCCGGACGTGTACCGGGGTACGGCGCACAAATGACAGGGTCAGTTGAGGTGTTTAACATGCGGCTTGAAATTGGGAATATCGTCCGCCCTGAGTGATTATCGCGAACTCTGACGAGCTACTATGAACCAGCTAGCACAAATCCTCTGACCGCCCCAACTATTTGGTCTTCTTCTTGTTCTTGCTCCTTCTCTTCTCACAGCTCTGACCTTTGGCCTTAGCAGAAGAGGGCGAACCATACTTCTTCAGCCATTCCTTCGTGCCGGCTGCCTGCTTGAGCTCACTTCTCTTGATTTCTTCTATGTCCGCTCCCGGATTGAGACACCTTAGTATTGCGTATTTCACTTCCCCGAGCAGATTGAAAAGGCTGTGCCTGTCCTCATAAGGTACTGGCGAAAGCATTTTCCGGATACTCTCAAAACTCGCCACAGTTGCTGGTTTGAAGCGAGATTCCGCCTTGCTGGTCTTGCTCACAAAAACCACCCTGCGGTCACCTTTGTCTCTTACCCTTCTGATTAGACCAGCCTTGACCATGCGGTCGACTATCATGCTTATGCTATTCGTGCTGCGCTCCAGCCACCGGGCTATGTCAGTTATTCTTGCAGGCTCGCCCAGAAATTCTATACTCACAAGCACTGCGTACTGCTCCGTAGTGAGCCCATGTTCTTCAAAGATGCTGTCCTCGCACCGCTTAAGCAAGGTGTAGGTCTGGTAAAGTTGGCGCCACAATCTTAAATCTAGCTCTGCAGCCTTATGTTCTTCTTTCACGTTCCTTCAATTACCCCCCTTAATTATCTCACGAGAACCCTGCTCGCTTTGGAATATACTCCAAGTATAACACCGCCTGCTGTGTCCAGCAAATCAGCAACACCTACTTTCTCCAATGGCATGCAGTCCTGCATTGCAGAGACCATAATCTATTCAAAAAAGGGCTCGACAAAAACATGGACACGGCAAAATCGGGTAACATACATATCAGAGCAAAAAGACAAGGAGCGTGTCAAATGGGGTATTGACATGTTGCTGAGTTTCTGCTACTCTGATACGAGTTATTCTTGTATTTACCCTTGTGGAGTTACTGCGGGTGTATAGCAGACAGGTTTTCCTACTGACGGGTTTTGCTACAAACATACGGCCACAACAATGAGCATTTTTGTATGGTAGGTCGTCTGGTAGTCACCGCTGGTTTTTGCGAGGAGTCAAAGCATAGACGAATGAACTCATGGGTGCTGTGCCATAAGAGCCTCGGGATGAGTTGTGGCATTTCGCATCAACGAATCAATAGGGCAATACTCTAAAAAGTGAAGGAATGATAAGGAGGAAAAAATGAGGAAGAAGACTGTTTGGATGCTTTTTACACTTGTGCTGCTGGTCACCCTGGGGCTGGCCACAGCGCTGCCAATGAGCACCCCTGCCCTGGCGGCCGGTATTTATGAATACTATAACACCGGCGACACTAGTGTGGCTTCAATATATGGTGATGTCTGGGACGCACAAACATTCACTCCTTCGGTCGCTCATGCTGTTACCAGCGTTAAACTGAAGCTCTGCAAGATTGGTAGCGGGCCAGGCACTATCACTGTGGGCATTAGAGCGACTGACATCGATGGACTTCCCAGCGGGGCCGATTTGTGTTCCGGAACTACGGATGGTAACACCCTTCCTACTGCCAGTCAGACTCGCCTGCCAACCGGTGACCACAGCCGCTCAGGAACCTGGGACAAAACTACCAATATGTATAGTTATGTTGATGATGACCCCTGGAACGATGGCGACACCACATACTTAGTGCACGGGACAGCAGCGGGATATGCCCTCTTCACCTTTTCTCCGTTCGATGTTCCGGCGGGCTCAGTGATAACCTCACTACAGATTACCTACTCCTGCAGGGACCAGACCACTGGTAATAACAATCTGAGAGCAGCCCTGAGAGTAGGCGGTACCAACTACCTGACGACGGACGGTGGTGCAAATCCGGGTTCAAGCTATGCAGATAGACCCTACACTTACTCTAATAATCCGGCCACTGGCTCACCCTGGACAGTTGACGACATAAATGGCGTTGGCAGTAATCCTCTTCAGGCCTTTGGAGTTGGTTCCTCTGACGCCAATCCTGCAATCAGAATAACAGCGGTAAAGGCTGTTGTTAACTATGATAATTATGAGTGGCGGGAGATAACTCTGGGCAGCGGCTATAGCCTTTCTGCGAACACAACGTACGCTATCGTGGTCAGAGCGCCGGGTGGCGCTGCCGATGACCGCGCTTATTGGCGATACGCCAACCCCGGCAGCTATGACGGTGGCATTCTGTTGCAGAGCCTCGACAGTGGCGCAGGTTGGACCTCTTACACTAACCTCGACTTCATGTTTGAGGAATGGGGCGGCAACACGGCACCAACGGCTGATTCGCAAAGCGGTCTCACGGTTGATTCTTGTGACACTCTGACTGTAACTCTTACGGGAAGCGACCCTGAAAACGACCCCCTGACCTATATGATTTCCACTCTACCGCTTTACGGCGATCTATACGATGGCACAGGGACGGGCGGAACTAAAATCACATCGGTCAACTATACTGTGACGGATCCAGCTCACAACGTGACCTATGAGCCCGGCGTCCACTACAGTGTGGCGGATAGTTTTGGCTTTAAAGTCAATGACGGTGAATTTTATAGTGATGAAGCTACTATAGCCCTCGGTATTGACGGCTGCGATGACAATGACTACTACGATGACTGGGAGGATTACTGTGTCGGCAACGAGGTGTGGACGCACCGCATGTTCCACGACTTTTCCTGTGTAGGTGGGGCCTGCGTTGAAGTCGATGCCTACTACACCGACGAGACGTTTGTCCAGGACTGTGATGACTCAGACTACACCACCGAGTGGGTGTACTACTGTGTTGGAGACAGCGTCTGGCGGACACGTGACTTTCACGACTACTACTGCCTCGATGGCACATGTCTGGAAGACGTGATTCCTGAGAGCGAATGGTATCAGGACT
>MGMS01000017.1:45413-45744 GCA_001796515.1 Chloroflexi bacterium RBG_13_51_36 | reverse complement strand
TTGAAGTTGACAGCTACTACACCAACGAGACGTTTGTCCAGGACTGTGATGACTCAGACTACACCACCGAGTGGGTGTACTACTGCGAAGGCGACAGCGTCTGGCGGACACGTGACTTCCACGACTTCTCCTGTTTGAATGGGACCTGTGTGGAAGATGTGGTTCCGCAGAGCGAATGGTATCAGGACTGTCCGGCGGACTACTACACCGACTGGGTGTACTACTGCGTAGGAGACAGTGTCTGGCGGACGCGAGACTTCCACGACTACTACTGTTTTAACGGGACGTGTCTGGAAGACGTAGTGCCGCAGAGCGAATGGTATCAGGACTG
>MGMS01000017.1:45266-45401 GCA_001796515.1 Chloroflexi bacterium RBG_13_51_36 | reverse complement strand
CTACACCGACTGGGCCTACTACTGTGTGGGCGATAGCATATGGCGGACACGTGACTTTCACGACTACTACTGCCTCGATGGCACATGTCTGGAAGACGTGATTCCTGAGAGCGAATGGTATCAGGACTGCCCAAC
>MGMS01000017.1:44920-45245 GCA_001796515.1 Chloroflexi bacterium RBG_13_51_36 | reverse complement strand
TGTGTAGGTGGGGCCTGCGTTGAAGTTGACAGCTACTACACCGACGAGACGTTCGTCGAGGACTGCGATGATCAGGACTACTACGATGACTGGGAAGACTACTGTGTCGGCAACGAGGTGTGGACGCATCGCATGTTCCACGACTTCTCCTGTGTAGGTGGGGCCTGCGTTGAAGTTGACAGCTACTACACCGACGAGACGTTTGTCCAGGACTGTGATGACCTCGACTACACCACCGAGTGGGTGTACTACTGTGTTGGCGATAGCGTCTGGCGGACACGTGACCTGCATGACTATTACTGCTTCAACGGGACGTGTCTCGAAG
>MGMS01000017.1:0-44910 GCA_001796515.1 Chloroflexi bacterium RBG_13_51_36 | reverse complement strand
CTGTGTTGGAGACAGCGTCTGGCGGACACGTGACTTCCATGACTTCTCGTGTTTGAATGGGACATGTGTGGAAGACGTGATTCCGGAGAGCGAGTGGTATCAAGACTGCGATGATGGGGACCCCTGCACCGTTGATACGTGCCTCAATGGAACGTGCGTCCACACTCCTCTGTACGCAAACATCGGGGAATACTATCGGGGTCTAGAAGGCAACCCAGATGAGCTCACTACTACTGAACTTCTTGCCGCTGTGGACGACTGGCTCGTGGATGCGGCTCCGCAGTGTTTCGAGGACCCCATTACAACGCCCGAGCTGCTGGACCTTGTTGACGAGTGGCTTGCTACATGAAGGAGGAATGAGAAACAGATGCTTCAGAAGTTTGAAAAGGAGGCGACAAAATGAGGGACATGAAGATAAGAACGGCAGTTACTTCGGCCATGGTAGCAGTGATACTTCTTCTTTCGCTTTTCAGTGTTGTTCTGGCGGCGCCGACGGCTGATTCGTCTCGCACTATAGACCCACAGGTGGTAGAGCCCGGAGGAGAGGTAGACATTACGGTTGAGTTCACGAGCCTCCTGGCCGAGGACAAGGGCTTCGCACTGCAAGAAATCGTTCCCGATGGGTGGGAGTTCACCGAAGGCACCAACGATGGTGGTGTGCTAAAAATTCTTCACTATCCCACGATTGAGTGGCTCTGGCTTGGAGTAGGCGCGGGCGCGACTAAGACGATCACCTATACCCTCACCGTCCCGCTCGATGCTGACCCGGGAGACTATGTTATCAACGGCACGGTCACTGCCGACGGGGTGGTGAATCCCACTGGCGGAGATAACACGATAACCGTGAGCGGGGAGGCACTATACGAGCTCACCATGGCGGCAGACCCGGACGTGGGCGGCACGGCAACTGATTTGACCGATGACTCGCCTTACGCTGAAGGCGCAGAAGTGAGTATAGAAGCAGTAGCCGCACAGGGCTATCAGTTTGTGAACTGGACGGCGCCAGCAGGTGGGTTCGGAAATGCCAGTGCCCAGAATACTATCTTTACCATGCCGGCTCAAAACGTAACCGTTACAGCCCATTTCGAGGCACTGCCTCCAGGGTCCCCGACGGTTTCCACACAAGCTGTCACCGACATAACCACCAGCTCAGCCACTCTGAATATGAACTTCACTGTGGGAGACTTCAGTTCCGTGGACGTGCGCTTTGCCTACAAGAAGTCCGCTGACTCTGCCTGGTCTTATACTGCCTGGGAGTCCAAATCGGCAAGTGGCACCTATGCTAAGTCGCAAACCGCGCTCAGCTCTGGCACTCAGTATGATTATAAAGCGCAGCTCAAGTATGACGAAACTGTGGTTGAGGGTACTACTCACCAATTCACAACACAATCATCAGCCCAACCCGGAGGTTGTTGTTTCGCAACCACAGCCCTCGGCACTTCCACTGCTAAGCAGCTGGATGTACTGCGAGAGTTCCGAGACAACGTATTGCTGGAAAGCACCGCGGGCTCCCAATTTGTCTCCCTGTATTACCACCGGATTAGTCCCCCTATCGTGAATCTGCTATCAGGAAACAGCTTCTTGAAAACCCTGGTCAGGGAGCTTCTCGTTGACCCCATTGTTTGGGTAATCGAAGCCACGGGTGATTTATGGGGAACAGGAGAAGCGTACCAGTGAGGTTGTATGAGAGAATAGTCTCAGCATAGGAGACCACAACCAACGTACTAAAGAGCCGACCGTGCCATTCAACACAAGGCGCGGTCGGCTCTTTTCTTGTTGCTCCGAACTGATGCCCCTACACATTGTGTGAATCATAATTCATTCAGAACTTGCTCGCCAGAAGCCAGCCGATTGCCGACTTTGTGATAAGTACCAGCAGGGGTATTGACTTTTTTTCCCCTAGCTGTTATTCTTATCAACTGTATTCGCCAACATATAATACCATGATTACCGTAGTCTGAAAGACTCATTCGTTGGCGTAGCAAGGGAAATACGCTGCATTCAGGCAACTGAGCAGTTAACCATAGGTCAAGGGGCGCTGGTGAATGCGATGACGCAGGCATGTCCACTATTGCTGAGCCTAACTCACGACAAGAAGTCGTCATCTCGACAGGGCGTGCCCGAAAAAGACCAGGAACACCGGATAGGGCGAACGGGAAAATGTGAACTAAATTAGGAAGAGACCTGCGGCAGCAGGTCTCTTCTTTGGTTTTGGCGATGGTCGGTCAACCACCACCGTGTTTATTATATCACGCCGTGTATATTTGCGGCAAATGGCAGCAAGCTGCGGCGACGACCGACCCTATTGAGGTCATCCTCACTCATGGAGTGCCTTCCCAACAGGGGGTACGGGTCGGTCTTGGGCGAAGGAGTAAAGCCTCGAATATTCGTGAGGCAAAGCTAAATAACAAACAAGAAAGGAGAATAAGATGAAAAGGACTTTTGTTTTGTTTGCCGCGGTGCTGGCGCTAAGCCTGGCATTGATCATAGCAGTGCCGGTGGCGGCAAGTCCGGGAACGACGTACTACGTTTCTACCACCGGGAGCGATGAGACGGGCACAGGCACCTGGTGGAATCCCTGGAGGACCATCCAGCATGCAGTCAACCAGGTGTCTTCCGACGATACCATCATGGTGGCACCAGGTGACTACGCCGGCGCTGTCGTGAATAAGCAAGTAGTGATTACGGGAGATCCGGGCGAAACACCGGTAATCACGAGCGGAGTGCCTTACAAGGTTGGTGGTGCTTACACTACCGCTTTCAGGCTTGATGCCGGCGCCGATGGTGCAGAGATAACCAATTTCACTGTCAACAATGACGAGGGGGCCGGCTTCTTCTTTGCCGTCTTCGCTCGGGGTGTGAATGGTGTAACCATTGATGACCTGGAGGTAAATGACACAGTGCAGGGAATTACCAACTGGGGAGGCAGTGGCTGGACAATAACGAACAACATAATAGCTGATACAGTGGCTGCCGGCGGAGGAGGTATAGGCATCTTCCTCGGCGCCCTTCCACCGAGTTACCGCACATGCTCCGATAACCTCGTCCAGTACAACACAATCGAGGCATCCGCAACCGCCGAGGACTTCACCTGCGCCGGAATCACAGTATGCCTCGATACGCGTTACGGCGCATATGAGCAGTTGAACTTCAGCGAGGATGTATCGGGCAATCAAATCCTCGACAATACCGTGATCGGAAATGGTGGGGAGAACTCAGCGGGCGTAGAGATTGGTGTCATCGGGCTTGAAGGTGATCCAGACAAGATTGCGGCGACGATGGGCATCATCGACGAGAATGCTGTCCAGGCCAACGTCATAGAGGAAGTGGATTTGGGGCTTTACTTCTATGTCGCCAGCAACCTGACGGTCACCGACAACGACATGACGGGCTGCAGCGACGGCCTCTATACGGCGGATGGCATCGAGGACGCTGTCATTGAGGACAACACTTTCACCAGCAACACCGTACAGGTTCAGGACGACAGCGGAGACCTCGATCTCGAACTCATCCTCGACAACAACACCTTCGACCGCGCCGTGGTCGTTCGTGGCAGTGGCATCAAGGTTCCGACGATTTTCAGCAGCATCCAGGATGCCATTGATGCAGCCGACCCTGGCGATACCGTAGGGGTGATGGCGGGCACGTATGTTCACGTGCAACAGATCATTATCGACAAGGACCTGACCATCATCGGCGAAAACAAGGACACCACCATCATCAAGCCGGATCCAGGGTTTACTGACTCTTACCTTTTCAGGGTAAACGCGGGTGAGTTCAACCTGAGCAACGTGACGCTTGACGGGGATGGAAATCTTTATGGCGGTGTGCGCTATACCGATCCCGGTACCGGAACCCTTGACAACAACATAATCAAGAATATGAAATCTAGCAAGTATATGGGCTTCGGTGTGGTTGTGTACGGCAACAACGCCACAGTCAGCAATAACACCTTCACCGACATCGAAAGAGTGGGGGTCTGGGTAGGCGCCGACAACGTCCTGGTAACAGGTAACACCTACACCGGCAAGGGAGAGGGCGACTGGCTGGACTATGGCATCGAAGTTGGTTATGGTGGGGTCGCTACTATCACGGATAACACCATCACGAACTGCCTGGGTGTCGCGTCGGACTTTTCCGAATCCGCGGGCATTCTGGTGACGGACTACTACGGGTCTGGCACGGAAGCTACCATAACGGGCAACGCGCTTACGGGCAATACCTGGGGCATCGCCATTGGCTACCTTGAGACTGACGCCAGCGTAGTAGTGGCACATTATAACAACATCTTCGACAACACGGCTGCTGGCATAGACCAAGCGGGGGCTGTGGAGGTGGATGCCACCGATAACTGGTGGGGTTCAGCCAACGGGCCAGAGCACGCGGGCAACACCTTCAATATCGGTAGTCAGGGTGATAAGGTGTCTGACAATGTGCTCTATGTCCCATGGTTGGACGATGAGTATCCTGATGGCGAAAGCTTTGCGCCGGTAGTGAACCAGGACACCGACGAAGGTTTCTCTTCGATTCAGGCGGCTATTGACGCTGCTTCGCCCGGCGACACCATTACCGTCGCGGCGGGGACGTATGTTGAAGTAGGCCAGATCGTTATCAACAAGGACCTGACCATCATCGGCGAAGACAAGGACACCACAATCATCAAGCCCAATCAAAACATACAAGACTGGTTCCTGATACAAGCAGGTGTCGAATTCCACCTGAGTGATGTTACCCTCGATGGACAAGGCCAGAATATCAGAGTGGCGCTTCGTACCCATGGGAGCGGGTCGATTACGAACACCATTATTGAGAATATTCGTCACGCAAAATATCTGGGATGGGGAATCGCGCTTACTTGGTCCACAAGTGGCCAGAACTGGACGATCTCTGGAAACGAGTTCCGCAACATTGAGCGAGTTGGCATTCTGGTGGATGGTACAGGGAATGTGGCCAACGTCTCCGGTAACACCATCATCGGCAACGGAGACGGGGACTGGGTTGGATATGGCGTAGAAGTTGGAGATGGAGCTTATGCGGCAATTGATGGCAATTCAATTTCCGGTTACCGTGGCGTAGCCAGCTCTGATGGCTCTGTATCCGGGGGCATTATGGTGACTTCATACTTCGGTCCGAATCCAGAAGCTCTCATTACCGGGAATGATGTGCAGGATAACTCCTATGCTATTTTGGTAGGCTACTTGCCTGGTGATACCAGCAAGGTAGTCGCCCACTTCAACAGTATCGCTGGCAACGATTATGGAGTTGACGCCATAGAAGAACTGGCAACAGATGTTGACGCCACCTACAACTGGTGGGGTGACGCCAGTGGACCATACCACGAGACACTCAACCCCTATGGCGAGGGCGATGCCGTTAGTGATAATGTTCTTTTCATCCCGTGGTTTGGGGATGAGGAGATGACAATTCTTGAACCTCCCTCGACCTACAAGTTTGTCTACGAAGTACCGGAGCTGATTGTGGTCGGCGAAGAGGTAGTGGTGCCGGTGACGTTCGAGACCGATGAACTGGGATTCAGGGGCTATGATGATGTGAGATTCAAGTTTGGTGCGACCGGGCCCGGTGATGTCATCTTCAAGGCTAAGGACTCGGAAGAGCATGAATACACGTTCGTAAACTCCGGTTACTGGGGTCCGGAGACCGGCTTCGACTTGCCAGCCGATTACTCGGCTACCACAGATTGGACCCTGAACTTCACCGAACCTGGAGAATACACCATCACCTTCGCCCTGATTGAAGCACCTGACGGCGAAGTTGTCGCAGGCATTGAAGGCTCTGAGGTCGTCGATGTGCGCGCTGAAGACATCGTAGATTACTACCGCAGGCTGCATGAACCCTATGACGAGGTTGACACCGCGGACCTTCTTGCTGCTGCTGATGACTGGATTGCGGGTGCGATACCACCCGGCTTCGACGAGCCTATTACCACACTCCAGTTGCTGCAGCTTGCTGACGAGTGGATAGCGGGGGGTTCCTAGAGAGAAGAGTTGGGAAGGGCCCCGGGTTAAGCCGGGTTCCTTCCCCTGGATAACCAACACTTCAGGATTGAGAGATTGAGAAATGGATGCTTCGGAACACAAGAAAGGAGGCAAGGAAACGAAGGACAGAAGCCTACGCACGCTGATTGCCTCGGTCGTGGCTGTGGTAGTGGTCTTCTGGCTCGTTGGCATCGCTGTTGCGGCGGACCCAACGGCTGAGGCGTCGCGCACAATAGACCCCAGGATAGTGGAGCGCGGAGATGAGATAGAGATCACGGTTGAATTTACAAGTCTGCTCGCCGAAACAAAGGCATTTGCACTGCTCGAGGACTATCCCGACGGATGGACGTTCACGCGCGGCACCGACGATGCCATCACCTTCAGGCCAGGCCCGCCCCCTGAGTGGGTCTGGTTTTTCGTGAGCCCTGGAGCTACTAAAACAGTTACTTATACCCTTACCGTCCCGCTCGATGCTGCGGCAGGGGACTATATTGTCGAGGGCACAGTTACCAGTGCCGAGGTGTCGAACCCTGTCGGCGGGGATGCCACCGTAACTGTGAGGGTGCTGCATGACCTCACCACGTCCAGCACTGCCGGGGGTTCGGTAACCGACCCCGGTGAGGGTACTTTCACCTATGATGAGGGAACTGTGGTAGACCTGGTAGCGACTCCAGATGCTGGCTACCGGTTCGATGAATGGACCGGAGATGTAGGCACCGTTGCCGATGTCCATGCCTCCACCACTACTATCACCATGAACGGCGACTATTCCGTAATAGCCGAGTTCGTCAGGCAGTATGACCTCACCACTAACAGCACAGAAGGAGGCTCAGTAACCGAGCCTGGCGAGGCTACTTTTACCTATGATCAAGGAACGGTAGTCGACCTGCTGGCAGTGGCGGATGCGTGTTATGAGTTCATCAACTGGACTGGAGATGTGGACACCATCGCCGATGCCGATGCCGCCTCAACGAACATTATTATGAACGGCGACTATTCCATCACAGCTAACTTTGCTCTCATAGACTGTGACTACCTGGACTACTACGGTGACTGGGAGCACTACTGCGTTGGCAACGAGGTCTGGATGCACCGCCTGCTTCACGACTTCTCATGCGTAGACGGCGAGTGCGTTGAGAGTACCTACTATGCCGATGAAATGTTCGTCGACGACTGCGACGATCTGGATGGCTGGGTAGAAGACGGTGACCCATATACGGCATGCGATGGAGACAATGTTTGCACCTACCAGGATATGGTTTATCTGGACTACTCCTGTGTCGGTGGCGAGTGTGTCCCCACCGAGACAGATTGGAGGACTGATTTGATTGGCTGCGAGTCCTGCGATGATGGGGACCCCTGCACCATCAATACCTGCGGAAACGGAATCTGCGTCCACACTCCCGTATACGCAGATATCCTGGAATACTATCGAGGGCTGTATGGAAACCCGGATGAGGTCAGCACTTTGGAACTTCTCGCTGCCGCCGACGACTGGATTTCAGATGTGGTGCCACTCTGTTTCGGGGAGCCCATTACTACCTTCCAGTTGCTGGAGCTTGCTGACGAGTGGATTGCAGGGGGACCGTGAAGGAGATTTGGGGGGAAGATTCGGAGTTAAACGGGTCTCCTTCCTATGGTTAATATGGATTGGCAATCAAGAGAATGGAAACACATGCTAGAAGGCTAGAAAGATGCACACTTCGAAATCTTGGAAAGGAGGCAATAAAATGAGAGACAGAAAGATAAGGACTGTGGTTACCTCGGCCCTGGTGGCAGTGGTGCTCCTTCTCTCGTTCCTTGGTGTTGCGCTTGCGGCGGACCCAACGGCTGACGCATCCCGCATCATAGACCCCGAGGCGGCAGTGCGGGGCCAGGAAGTGGAGATTACCGTTGAGTTTGAAAACCTGCTCGCTGAGCCCAAGTCCTTCGCATTGAAGGAGGTCATTCCCGATGGGTGGGGGTTTACGCGGGGCACCGACGATGCCGGTGCCTTTAAGGCTGGCCCTCCGCCGGAGTGGGTCTGGTTTTCGGTGGGGGCAGGTGAGACCAAGACGGTCACCTATACGCTCACTGTCCCTGTTGATGCTGAACTGGGGGATTATATTATTGAGGGCATTGTTACCGGTGACACGGTGGAGAACCCCGTCGGTGGTGATACCACCATCACTGTGACCGTGTTCTATGACCTCACCATTTCCAGTACAGCCGGTGGTTCCGTGACCACACCCGGCGAGGGAGTGTTCCCGTATCAAGAGGGAACCGTGGTCGACCTGGTGGCCAGCCCGGATTCCGGCTACCGTTTTGTCAATTGGACAGGCGATACGGAGGAGATTGACGATCCCGATTCGGCAGAAGCCATCGTCACCATGGACGGAAACTACTCCATCACCGCCAACTTCGAGGAGACGCCCGCTCCGGTGCTTCCCACGATCACCACGAAGTCCGCCACTGGGGTCGACGAGGACTCAGCTACCCTTAACATGAACTACACTGTGGGGGACTTCAGCCCCGTGAAAGTGCGTTTCGCGTACAAGAAGTCCGCCGATGCGACTTGGGCTACCACTAACTGGAGGAGCAAAACAGCAAGTGGTAGCCATCCTGAGATGATTTCAGAGCTCACTTCGGGCACCCAGTATCTTTTCAAAGCCCAGCTTCAGTACAGTGACCTTGTCATTGACGGTACCATACTTCAATTCACAACGGATGAAGGGTCCCACATAGGTTGCTTCATCGCCACCGCAGCCTATGGGACTTCGACTGCTGAACAGCTCGATGTGTTGCGGGAGTTCCGTGATGTGGTATTGCTGAATAGCGCGGTGGGATCAAAACTCGTCGCCCAGTACTACCAACTCAGTCCTCCCGTAGCTGATCTGATAGCCGGAAATGAGTTTGTGAGAACTTTGATCAGGGAACTATTGGTTGACCCCATTGTCTGGATAGTCCAGGCCACGGGGAATATGTGGCAGAATTAGGGAGCCCTAGTATCAGGTGTGCGACATATTTGTTCTAGCGTTGAAAAGCACACCTGCTCAAACAAAGGGCCGGCTGTGTGTCTGAGATTGAGCGGCATGGCCGGCTCTTTCGTTCCTATGCCCAGAGACAAAGGTAAGCTGTCCTTCCATCCTTTTCTCAGTCTCACCTCAGGGTGAGATGGGGATTAAGGCGAGACGAAGCGAGGAAGACCAACAGAGTTTCTGCCCTGGTACTAGGGTTGACTGGGGTTTGGCCCACCTTCCTGTTCAAAGCTGGCCGTGATAGAATAGCTTCCATTCATGGTGATATTGGTGGAGGCGGAGGTTGGGTCCGCAATGTAGCCGATGTCGCCAGTCCATACGTGAAACCTGTAACCATCGTCCGGGGTCGCCACCAAGCTGATCACTGTTCCCTTGTCATAGGTATAAGTTTCCTCACCAGGGGTGGCTACCGATCCCCCAGTGGTACTGGTGATAGTGAGAGTGTACGATTCACCACCTCCGTTACAGGCCGGGAACCCGGCAACCAAGGCCAACATAATCAAAAAAACGCTGACTGTTGCCAGGCGATGGCGTCCAATCGAAGCAAGAATCATGCGCATGGTCCATGAACCTCAGCACAACTCATATCTTTCAGAATCTGAGTCCATGGTATGCCATCCGCCCCATGCTGTCAAGCCTCATTAGCCATACAACGCTTTGGCCGCCACAGGCAATCGTCCGGTCCGGATACGATTGATTTCGCATCAGTATTCAGGACGTGCTCGATAGAGAGCATAGTGTCACCTCGATGTTCAAAATCAAGAATGGACCAGAATGCGCTATATAAGTTATCCATCGAGACAACTCAAATACGACGACGGGAGCTTGACTCGCTCCCGCCGCATATGTGAAAAAGGAGGTAGGTTATAAGAAAGTCAGTTGGTTGCCCTCGTTGTTCCCTGCACCAACAACACCGAATTCACGACTAACTAGTGTCATCGCTCGTATTCTAATCAATCGTAACAGACCTATTATTACAAGAGTAGCACCTTTTCAGAGGGTTGTCAAGAGCCTGAATCATATGAAATCTGGCCGGAGGAGGCGTCCAACCACAAGAAATCTTCCCCGAAGAGTTATTATGAAATCGCGCTCTTGAACCCTTGGAGGGAAGCAAAGCCAACCCAGGGAGAAGCTGAATGTCCATTCAAAGTGTCATTCCTACAGAACTGAAGGACAGAGTTTTCTTTTTGAATGCCCTCTTGTCAAGGGGGATGGGATGCCAAAAACCCCTTAGCAGTGCGCGGTGATATAATTTAACGTGTGGCCTCATCATTTCGTTCATGAGGGGTTTTGCTGTTGAAACAGAATTACGATGTAGTTGTCATTGGCGCCGGTCCGGCCGGGGCAACGCTGGCCTACGAGCTGGGCAAGAAGGGCATCGGGGTGTTGGTCCTGGAAAAAGAGAAACTGCCCCGCTATAAGTGCTGTGCCGGCGGAGTTACCAGTAAGGCGGCGAACCTTCTGGATTTCGATATTTCCGCGGTGGCAGAAGATGTGATCTGCGAGGTTGCCTTTACCTTCAATCTCGGCAACCCTTTTCTGGGGCAGCATAGTGAACCACTGATATATACGGTGATGCGTGATGTATTCGACCATTTCTTGATGCAGAGGGCACAACGACTAGGGGCCATGCTCATGGACGGTAAGAGGGTGACACAAATACAGTTGGGCGGTGACTCGGTTGAGATTTCCACCGCCGATAGCACTTTTCGCTCCCGACTTGTGGTCGGCGCCGACGGCGCCTATAGCATAGTGGCAAGAGAATTGAGCATGAACAGGGGCATTGAGTATATCACCGCGATAGAGTCAGAAATCGTCGTGGCCGAAGACGACTTGGCAAAATGGAAATCGCGGGTCCGCATAGATCTGGGAGTTATTCCCGGTGGCTATGCCTGGGTATTCCCCAAGCGTGGGCAACTCTCCATCGGGGCTGGCTGTCGTGCCTCCAGGGCGAGACACTTAAATCGCAATTACCAGAAGTTTCTGAATTCATTGAGTATCGGCAATTACACTATCGCCAGGTCAGGTAGCCACCTGATTCCAACGTGCACGGAAGGCAGGCTAGTTTGGCAAGATAGAGCCTTGCTCCTGGGGGATGCTGCTGGCCTCACCGACCCCCTAACAGGGGAAGGAATTTATAACGCCATCCGGAGTGCGCAGCTGGCAGCACCGGTAATCGAAAACTATTTAACAGGGGCCGCAGGCGGGTTGCAGGATTACCAACAGATCGTGGATAAGAAAATCATTACTGAATTGAGGATGGCGCGTACACTAGCAAAGTATTTCATCCGCTTCCCTCGTCTGGTATTTAGAATCCTCAGCAAGAGTGACAGGGTCTGGAGAGCTGAACGTAAGGTGATACTTGGCGAAACAGACTACGCCGCTGTCAATGAAGAGGTGGGCGGACTCAAAGGCATATTAGGTCAGCTGTTGCGCCTTTAGCACACGAGCTTCAGCAGCAAGAGCACGTATGAGAGCAAAGTTTGTTATAATCTAAAGCAGGGGACTGGAATGTCTACGATACTAGACAGAATAGAAGGCCCCGGCGATGTCAAAGGCCTAAACAAAGACGAACTGGGTGAACTCTGTTCGGAACTCAGAGAGCTATTAATAAACAGAGTCAGCGAAAACGGAGGGCACCTGGCATCCAATCTGGGTGCGGTGGAGCTCGCTGTTGCCCTCCACCGGGTTTTCGACAGTCCGAAAGATAAGATAATCTGGGATGTGGGACACCAGAGCTACGTTCACAAGCTGCTAACAGGAAGAAGGGAACAGTTTCCTTCTCTCCGTCAGTACCAGGGACTCTCAGGATTTCCAGACAGGAATGAGAGTCCTCACGATGCGTTCACCACAGGACATGGTGGCACGTCTATTTCCGCAGGTCTGGGCATGGCGCTGACGCGTGACCTCGCCCTTGATGACTACCACGTGATAGCTGTCATAGGCGATGGATGCCTTACCTGCGGCATAACTTACGAAGCGCTGAACCACGCCGGGCATCTGGGCACAAGACTAATCGTGGTGCTAAACGACAACGGCATGTCCATTTCACCTACTGTAGGTGCAGTGGCCAAGCGGCTAAATGTCGCACGAACGGCCACTGGCTACATAGAAGCCAAGAGGCGGACTAATCGGTTTCTGTCTCTCCTGCCCGGGGGAAAGAATCTGCAATGGGCATTGCATCGTCTTAAGGAAGGAGCAAAAGCCATAGTAATGCCCACCATGATGTGGGAGCAGCTTGGCTTCACTTACGTGGGGCCGATAGACGGCCATAATGTTGCTGAATTGGAGGCAGCTCTGATTAAAGCCAGGAATCACTACAAGCCGGTCATTGTCCATGTCTTGACCGTGAAAGGCAAGGGGTACAAGCCGGCCGAGGATAATCCCACTCGCTTTCACGGTTTGTCTCCGAAAGACGAGGTTCCGAGCACCGTACCCACTTACAGCCAGATATTCGCACGAACTGTCGGCAGATTGCTTGAAGACAACCCCAGGGTGGTAGTGATAAGCGCGGCCATGGTTGAAGGCAACAGCCTATCCGCTCTGGTCAGACAGTTTCCTCAACGCATCTACGACGTGGGGATCTCTGAGCAGCATGCCGTTACCTTGGCCGCTGGCCTGGCCGCCGAAGGCCTTATACCTATTGTAGCTATATATTCCACTTTCTTGCAGCGTGCATTTGACCAGGTACTGCATGATGTGTGTCTCCCTGACCTGCGTGTTATTTTTGCCCTGGATCGCAGCGGCATAGTCGGGGAGGACGGCAAAACACATCAAGGGATATTTGATTTATCCTATCTTAATTTGATGCCCAATATGATTGTTTGCGCACCCAAGGATGGTAATGAACTCCAAAACCTGCTCTATATTTCTCTCACGACAGAGCATCCCATGGCAATTCGTTATCCTCGGGGTCGAGGACCAGATACTCCCTTGGCCGCCGAGTTTCATCAGCTTTCTATAGGCAAGGCCGAGATAATGAAGCAAGGTAACGATATGGTCATAATTGGCATCGGCTCTACAGTGATACCCTCTCTGGAAGCAGCGGAACACCTAGCCCTCTGGGGCATTGATGCCATGGTAATTAATGGCCGGTTCGCTAAGCCCCTCGATACAGAGCTCATCTTGGATGCAGCCAATCATACCAAAAAGTTGGTCACAGTAGAGGAGAATGTTCTTAGCGGCGGCTTTGGTGCTGCGGTGCTGGAGTTGCTGGAAAAGGCTGAAGCCTCAAACATCAAGGTGAAGCGGCTAGGCATTCCTGATGAATTCGTGACCCATGGAAGACAAGATCTTCTTCGTTCTATCTATCATCTGGACGCCCTGGGGATAGCCAAAGAATGCGCTGATTTCCTGGCTCACGTCCCATCCCCTGAATAGTCCCCAGCCCGCCAGGCGGTAAGTCTTTATTCTCCTGAGCCATTCGCTTAAGTTCATAGAGCCTGGTGATTGCTTCCAGAGGAGACATGGAGTCAATGTCAAGCCGGGCGATTTCATCAGCCAACAGGGAGCCTTTCACAAAAAGAGGAATCTGGAGTGACGCTTTGTGGTGAGAGACTTTTCTTTTTTGGGAAGCATGACTCTCCAGTTCAGCCAAGACTTCCTGAGCCCGAATAGTTACCGACTTAGGCAAGCCGGCTAGCTGGGCCACATGGATACCATAGCTCCTGTCAGCGCTCCCGGGGACAATCTTGTGCAGAAAGATAACTCTGTCTCCTTCCTCTGCCACCGCTACATTGAAGTTTTTCACTCTCGGCAAGACATCAGCGAGATCCACCAGCTCATGATAATGAGTAGCAAAAAGGGTCTTGGCCCCAAGCCCAGGGTGGTTATGGATAAACTCGGCTACTGCCCAGGCAATGGAAAGCCCATCATAGGTAGAGGTGCCGCGTCCGATTTCGTCCAGGATGACAAACGAGCGAGGAGTAGCATTATTCAGGATATTTGCCGCCTCAGTCATCTCCACCATAAAAGTAGATTGGCCAGCCGCTAAGTCCTCCTGCGCTCCAATGCGTGTGAAAATGCGGTCGACAACTCCAATGTCTGCTGTATCGGCAGGGACAAAGCTTCCAATCTGAGCCAGAAGGATAATCAAAGCCACCTGCCGGAGGTAGGTGGACTTTCCTGACATGTTGGGGCCCGTGAGTATAATCAGTTGGTCATCTCGATTGCACAAATAAGTGCCGTTAGGAACGAACTTATCTCTGCCTATGCTCTGTTCCACAATAGGGTGGCGCCCTTTTTTAATGTCAATGATATCCTCATCAGTCAATATTGGACGGACATAACCATGACGCACCGCGACTTCAGCCAGGGTGCAAAAAGCATCGATTTGAGCTATGGCTCTGGCGGTAGCCAGAATTTGCTCACCTGCAGCGCCTATCTGCTGGCAAATTTGCCGGAAGATGGCAACCTCCAGGTCGGCAATCTTCTCCTGAGCGTTGAGAATCAGTGACTCATATTCCTTGAGTTCGGGGGTGAAGAACCTTTCTGCCTCCGCCAGAGTCTGTTTACGAATATAGTCTGACGGAACCAGGTTGAGATTAGTTCGGGATACCTCTATATAGTAGCCAAATACCCGGTTGTAGCCTACTTTTAAGGATTTGATCCCTGTGCGATGCCTTTCCCTTTGCTCCAAGCCAGCCAGATATTGCTTGGCATCCTTGGAGCTGCGACGAATTTCATCCAGCTCCGGAGAAAAACCTTCCTTTATCACGCCACCTTGCTCCAAACTGCCCGGCTCGTCGGCGATGCCTCTGGTGATTAAATCCACAATGTCGGGGCAAGGCTTGAGTTCGTGGATTAGCCAATTCGTGGCATCTCCATCTACCATCGCCGCCTTCAGGCCAGGCACCTTCTCCAGACTGAAGCGAAGCGCCAGCAGCTCTCGGGGCATGACTTTGCCGCTCCTCACGCGATTCACCAGCCTCTCCAGGTCAGCAATATTTGCCAAGAGGGAAATGACCTTCTGTCTAGCCAGGTTGCTTGCGTGGAACCAGGCAACCGCCTCCTGTCGTCGGTTCAACATGGTGAGGTCCAAAAGGGGATGCCCCAGCCAGTTTCTGAGCAGCCTCCCGCCCATGGCTGTCCTGGTCAGGTCAATGATGGAGAGGAGAGAATGGCCGGCTTCCCCCCACCTTCCACCTTGAAAGAGCTCAAGATTGCGGATGGTCTGGCCATCAAGGGTCATAAAGGAATCCGTGGAGTAGGTGGCAAGTTTGCTTAGCTGAGGCAGAGTCTCTTTTTGTGTTTCCTTGACATAATGTATTAACGCTCCCGCCGCCATTATGGCCAGAGGTAAGCGGGCACAACCATAACCTTCCAGGGTAGCCACGCCGAAATGTTCCAGCAGAGTCTCCTGCGCAATTTCCAGATCAAACCAGTAGTCATCGAGCCGGCTCATAGTAAACGGCAATTGCGCATAATCGCCGGCATCTTCGGGAATAAGGACTTCGCTGGGCTGAAGGCGCTCCAATTCAGGCATAACCTTTCCAACGGGAAGCCGAGTAGTGGCAAATTCGCTCGTGGTTATATCAACATAGGCAATCCCTGCATCCTCGCCTTCAATAACCAGGCTGGCCAGATAGTTATTGCTCTTGCTGGCAAGCAGATTAGGCTCGACCACCGTTCCCGGCGTGACCACGCGAATGACGTCCCTCTCGACCAATCCCTTACCCGGCGGACTAAGCTGTTCACAAATAGCCACCTTATGGCCGCGGTTAATGAGCTTAGCCAGATAGTTATCCAGGGCATGATGAGGTATCCCCGCCATGGGCACCCTCTGCCCTTTGCCCATCTCCCTGGAAGTCAGGACAACATCAAGCTCTCGCGAAGCGACCTTGGCATCCTCATCGAAGGTCTCGTAGAAGTCGCCCAGCCGAAAAAAAACGATAGCTTCGGGATACTTCTGCTTGACTCTGAGATATTGCTTCCTGAGAGGTGTTATAGTCATCCGTGTTATTCTACTACATTCGTTGAAACGAATTGAATGGCCTGTTATGATACTTGCACTGCCATGCCTGGAGACATTGAGATTCTGGTTGACGATAAATTCCGGGGAGAAATTGATGGAGGCCGGATTAAGAAGATGATCCGGCATGTCCTCAAGGCGGAAGGAGTGGCTCTTCCCTACGAGATTAGCCTGGTTTTCACCGATTCTGAGACGGTGAGACAACTTAACCGGGACTACCGCGGGACAGATGAGCCTACCGACGTCCTGGCCTTTTCCTTGCTTCCGCAGAACGGGACTGATTCTCCATTCCCACTCCCGCCTGACGGGATTGCCAGGCTGGGAGAGATAATCATCTCTTATCCCCAAGCAACAGCCCAAGCCAAAGAACAAGACCATTCACCGGAAAGAGAGCTGGCATTGCTGGTTATTCACGGGATACTTCATCTTCTGGGCTACGATCACGAAGAACCGGAGCAGGAAGAAAAGATGAAGCAGAAGGAGAAAGAACTGCTGGAGTAGTCCTCGCCCAAGCGGTGATATAATGTAACTGTAGAATAGGGTCGCGGATGCCATGTGATCCATTTACTCGGCTACTGGTATTCTACCGTCATTTAATACAGGCACAAGCGGGACTGAAGCAGGGGTCTTTGAAGTGCAAAATAGCACAGAGGAGGTAAAATATGGCCAAATTCGTAATGTTGACGACCCTCACCGATGAGGGAAGAAAGACTATCACGGAGAATCCTGGAAGAATCAAAGAGGTCAACAAAGAAGTGGAGGCGATGGGGGCGAAGATACTGGCTCAGTATGCGGTACTGGGACCGTACGACTTCGTAAACATTGTGGAAGCCCCCGGTAACGAGGCAGTGTCCAAAGTGGCGATAGCATTGGGTTCAAGGGGTACGCTGCAAACCATGACCCTGGCTGCTATGGACATTGACGCTTTCGTTGGCAGTCTCAAGAAACAGAAATAACGCTCGGCTACCCGCTTGTGCCATCAATTTCAAAAGCTGATTGGGACTTCACTGAAGGGTCATCTGCAAAACCGTAAATCTGTAAAACTGCTAAGCTGTAACAACGGTCAATCCCCGGTGTCTATGACTTAAAGATGGCTGAGGACTATGGTTTGTGTGCTGCTGGGCAGAGACGATGAAGTAACCGAGAGCTTGGGCTTTGCTTCCAGCTCTTTAATTCTCATTGCATCCAGGAATTTGTCCACAGGACTGAGATTGCCGGCGAAAGCCTTAGTCTTATAGTGCATGGGGACGACAATAGGAGGCTCTAATTGCCTCACTATTTCCATAGCCGTGTCAATAGATATAGTAGATACCTCCCCGACGGGCAACAACAGTATGCCTATGTCTCCTATTTCTTCTATCAAATGCGAGTCCAGAGGATGTCCCAAATCACCCAGATGACATAGAGTCACATCATCTATTTCGATAATATAAATGGTATTCTTGCCTCGTATCTCACCCTTCTTATCATCGTGGAAAGAGGCCACTCCTGCGACAAAAGTCCCTCCTATTTCGTATTCCCCGGGGCTTTTTATTAATCTGGGGTCATTGGCGAGCCCTTCAATATAGCTATGCCCAGCATGGAAATGGCTCACCGTCACTATGTCAGCCTTAGGTTCACCCAGGCGGTAGCCTAAGTCAGGATGACATGGGTCTGTTATGATGGTTTTCTCTTTCCCCTTAATCAAAAAGCAGGAATGGCCCAGCCAGCTAATCTCCATCGCGTCTAAAAAACAACCTTCTTCTTTTCACCCAGACCCACTCCCTCAGGGGAGGAGGTTCTATACGAAATTATGAAAAAACTGCAAAGGTAATGATATGCAAACTAACAGAAATAGTCAAACGACAGGGCAATTGACAGAAACCAGTACAATCGTTAACATCTGAATGAGATAGGGTAACGGAATGAAGGGACGGATACTGAAAGCTCTGCGAGAGTGCAGCGATTGTATCTCTGGCGAAACACTTTCTGAGCAGCTGGGCATCTCCAGAGTTTCTATCTGGAAGCATATTCGGGGCTTAAAAGAAGATGGTTACGTAATAGAGGCCTCGCCCAGAGGATACAGGCTGGTCTTCTCTCCGGATTCCCTGCCACCCTACGAATTCCCCGATCTGGAAGGAAGAATTCACTACTTCCGACAGATTGGCTCGACCATGGATGCGGCGAGAGAGTTAGCTAAGAAGGGAGCGCCGGAGGGGACAATCGTGATTGCCGAAGCCCAGACCCGCGGGCGGGGAAGATTGAGCCGACAATGGCTTTCGCCAGAAGGAGGAATATACTTCACTCTCGTCCTACGTCCCAAGATAAGTCCGGCGTATGCTCCCCGGATAAACTTGATGGCTTCTGTGGCCGTGGCTGCATCAATCAGGAAGCTCTTCGGGTTAAAGGCCGAACTGAAATGGCCCAATGACGTCCTGATTGAAGGCAAGAAGGTGTGTGGGATACTGGCGGAGATGGATGCAGAAATGGATGTCATAAACTTCGTCAACGTCGGTATAGGCGTAAACGCCAACACCTCCGTCGCCCAATTTCAGAAAACGGCGACTTCCTTAAAAGACATCTTAGGAAAAGAAATCTCCAGGAAAGAGTTTCTAAGAGCATTGCTGACAGAAATAGAGCGACGGGAAACCCTGTTGATGGAATCAGCTTTGCTTGACGAGTGGAAGAAACTCTCTGCGACATTACACAAGAACGTCAGAATAGTGAGTCTGGGTGAGGAAGTAATAGGACAGGCGGTAGACATTGATGCCACGGGAGCACTTATAGTGAAAGGCACAGACGGCTCCTTAAGAACCGTCCTTGTCGGCGATTGCATCCATTCAAAACGGGTATGATTCAACTCATTATAGTAGTCGTGTACTGCCTGGCCATGATAGGCATAGGGCTAGCAGCGCGCCGAAAGGCAGGAAGTCAAAATGGTTTCTTCGTTGCTCAACGCCAAGTCAACGTAGCATTCATAACCGGATCGTTTGCTGCCACCGCGGTGGGAGGCTCAGTCACAGTGGGAATGGCTGGCCTTGGATTTGGACGAGGTCTGACCGGCGCCTGGTGGCTCCTTGTCGGCTCCATCGGCCTCGCGCTTCTGGGTGCCTTCTTCGCCAAGAAAGTAAGAGGCGCCGCCCTTTATACCCTTCCCGAGCTAGTGGAAAAACAGTACGACCGCCGCGTAGGCTTGGCAGCCTCTATCCTCATCGTTATTGCCTGGGTAGGGGTGGTAGCCGGACAGATTGTAGCGGCCGGGAAAGTCCTATCCATCCTCGGACTAGGTTCCGGTGGCCTTTGGATGGTCATCTTTACCATAGTCTTTGTTGCCTACACCGTCATAGGCGGACAGCTCTCGGTGGTTCGCACCGACCTTTTCCAGGCAATAGTGATTTTCGTCGGCATCTTTGTCGCTCTAGCATTATTTCTTCCTCAAGTAGGAGGCTTGGATGGATTGAGGTTCTCTCTGCCTCAGGATTTCTTCTCTTTCCCGGTAAGCTCTCAATTCGACTGGAAGGCACTTCTGTCACTTCTGATTCTCGTGGGAGCAACTTACGTTGTGGGCCCGGACATGTATACCCGGCTTTTTTCTGCCAGAGATGAAAAAACTGCTCAAAGAGCAACTTTCCTATCTGCCTTCTCTTTTGTCCCTCTGGCATTCGCCATTGTCTTGATAGGCATGGGCGCCAGAGTCCTCTACCCGCAGATTTCTCCTGAGCAAGCTTTTCCTCAAGTAATAAGCGGGGTTCTTTCTCCCTGGGTGGGCGGCCTAGTCCTCGCTGCTCTGGTTGCGGCACTTATGTCGTCAGCCGATACCTGCCTCCTCAGCCAGGGCATTATCCTGACCCAAGACGTCATTAAGCAGTTTCTCCCTTCACTCAGCGAGGAAAAAACTATTTTCCTCACCCGCCTTAATATCATCATTCTGGGTTTCTTAGCACTGGGGCTGGCGATGATTTTGAAGGGGGTGATTTCTTCCCTTCTTTTTGCCTATACCATCTTCACCTGCGGCCTCGTCGTTCCCGTAATCGCCGGATTCTACAAAGAGAAACTCAAGGTAACTCCACAAGGAGCCCTGGCTGCTCTCATAGGCGGCGGGGCAATAGGATTGATGGGGAAGATACCAGGTCTTGACATTCCCCTCAAAGGAGACCTTGGCCTCATAGGTTTCGCTGCAAGTGCCGTGCTACTTCTCGGGGTGAGTCACTTCACCAGAGAGAGATAATCTACAAGACATAAAACCAGTCCTGTTACCCTGAGTTTTCGCTCTTCTGTCGTTGTTGGCAGAGCGTGGCAACGTCCAGGATTGCTTCGGCTGGCAATGACAGCCTAGCCTTGCGCTGCTATAATGATGCCGTGTTGGTTGCCATTATCGGTCTAGGGCTAATCGGCGGCTCAATCGGATTAGCTTTGAGGCAAGGGGGCAAGAGGTCTAAATGGGAAATAGTCGGCTATAGCCGTCGCCAGGAAAGCGTAACCAATGCCTTGAGTTTAGGCGTCATTGATCGAGGCGAAACTAACTTGGAAGATGCGGCAAAACAAGCCGAATTTGTCATCATCGCCACCCCGGTTCTGGCGGTAAAGGAAATCTTCTCCAAGATTGCTCCCCACCTGCGTTCTGGTTGTATCGTTACCGACGTCGGCAGCACCAAGGTCCAAATCATGAAATGGGCCGCCGAAATATTGCCACCAAAGGTAGATTTTATTGGCGGGCACCCCATGGCCGGCAGGGAAACCTATGGCATACAGGCTGCTAGGTCGACACTATTTCAGGGGTGCACCCATTGTCTTACCCCGTCGGAGAAAGCCTCGCCAAAATCAATAGATACGGTGATAGGCATGGTCAAGAAGCTTGGAGCCATACCTATCTTCATGGATGCTCAAGAGCATGACAACCTGGTGGCTGGCATCAGCCATCTACCCATGGTGCTTTCGGTAGCTCTGGTATCACTAACTACTGACAATCCTTCCTGGTCCAAGATGTCTAAGCTGGCGGCCTCCGGCTATCATGACCTCACCCGCCTGGCTTCCGGAAATCCTGAGGTGAATGCCCATATCTGCCTTAGCAACCAAGAAGCCATAGTCAACTGGATGGACAAATTCAGCCAGGAATTGGAGAGGTATCGCCAACTGGTGGCTAAGGGAGACAAAAGCCTGGAACAAGCCTTGACCAAGGCTAACAAGGCAAGACTGGAATGGCTGAGCAATCTGTCGGCTTGAGGCCGTCTTCGCGCAGAGCCGAGACAAGAATCATCAAACCCTGTGCCGGCTTGACGGGGGAGATAGTTTTGCCCGGTGACAAGTCTATTTCCCACCGGGCTGCCATCCTGAATAGCTTGTCTGAAGGCAAAGCTGAGATTGACAATTTCGCTCCAGGAGGAGATTGCCTGTCCACAGTTAGATGTCTCAAATCCTTAGGGGTGAACATTGGCCGAAAAGGTTCGCGGGAATCACGCACTCTATTGGTCTCTGGAACGGGCAAAGACGGTCTTAGGGAAGCCAGCAACGTGCTTGATGCCCGAAATAGCGCTACCACGATGCGCCTTCTGGGTGGCCTTCTTGCCAGCCAGCCTTTCCTATCCATTATCACCGGGGATGCCTCTCTGCGTAATCGCCCAATGGGCAGGTTGATTGAGCCATTAAGGTTGATGGGCGCCGATATCCGGGGAAGGGGACGAGATTCCTTTGCTCCTCTGGTTATCAAGGGGACAGAATTGCATGGGATAGATTTTACTCTGCCTGTTCCCAGTGCTCAGATTAAATCGGCCATCCTATTAGCCGGTCTTTTTGCCCACGGGAAAACCGTCCTGCATCAAACAGTACCTTCCCGGGACCATACAGAAAGGATGCTCAAACAGATGGGGGCCAGTCTGGAAAGTCAGGGAAGTTCGATTTCCTTGCTGCCTTTGAGTAGCCCTTTAATCCCCCTCAGCCTGCACATCCCCGGCGACATCAGCTCAGCAGCCTACTTTTTGGTTCTCGGGGCCATCCACTCCAACGCCACGATAAGTGTAAAAGATTGCGGAATCAACCCCACACGAACAGGAATCATTGATATTCTCCTGGCTATGGGAGCCAGACTGAAAATGGATAACGAGCATCTGGAGGCTGGTGAACCATTAGCCGATATTGTGGTACAATCTAGCGACTTAAGGGGGATAGAGGTCGGCGGCGACATTATCCCTCGCCTTATTGACGAGATCCCTGTATTAGCGGTGGCTGGCTGTATTGCTAGAGGAAAGACTGTAATCAGGAATGCCGGGGAGTTGAGGGTGAAGGAATCAGACAGGATTGCTACTGTGGCGGGCGAGCTTTCCCGCTTGGGTGCTAAAATTGAGCCGTTGCCAGACGGCATGGTCATCTATGGCGGTAGTCTCCTGTCAGGCACAGAGGTTGACAGCCATTTCGACCATCGATTGGCCATGACCCTGGCAGTAGCCGCTTTGGTAGCCAAGGGAGAGACCACCATCAAGGATGCCCAGGCAGCGCAGGTATCATATCCAGCCTTCTGGCAGACCTTACAGCAAATACTAAATTACTAAACAATATCTAAGTACAATGAGTTCAGGAGGGTAGCATGTGCACGGAGTTAGTTCACATCGGTTTTGGTAGTGTCATAGCTGTGAATAGGGTAATCGCGTTCCTTTCAATAAATCAACAACCAATCAAGCGACTCCTTCGCGAAGTAAAAGAAAAGGGACTTTTGATTGACGCCACTCACGGCAGGAAGGCAAAGACCGCTGTCCTTTTTGACACTGGTCACATGATGTTAGCTGCCGTGACGGCGGAGACCATCGCTCACAGATTAGCCACCACATCCATACTGTCTGAGGAGAAGGCTGAGCTAGGAAGTGTCTGACCGAGGCTCTGAGTCAAATCTTCATAAGAAGCAAAGAGCCGCCAGAGGTTCTCAACCCGTCCTCATCGTCCTTTCTGGACCTTCCGGAGTAGGTAAGGATGCTGTGCTGACCAGAATGAGAAGGTCAGGGCACCCACTTCACTATGTCGTCACCGCCACTACACGCCCTAAGCGTGCCAGAGAGAAGGATGGAGTGAATTATCATTTCATTTCCCGGGAGGAATTCCAACAAATGATAGACAGGAGCCAATTCCTGGAGTGGGCCAATGTCTACGGAAACTATTATGGCGTGCCCAAGACCCAAATGACTTTGGCTTTGTCCAAAGGAATAGATACAATAGTCAAGGTAGATGTCCAGGGTGCTACTACTATCAAAAAGCTCCTGCCCCAAGCGGTATTCATTTTCCTCCTGCCTCCTTCGATGGAAGCGCTGGAGAAAAGGTTGAAGAGGCGACGCAGTGAGTCTCCCGCAGAATTGGCTTTAAGACTGGAAAAGGCTAAGGAGGAAGCGAGGAGCTTGCCACTTTTCGATTATGTCATAACGAGTCACCAGAACAAGCTTGATGAAGTCGTAGCCCAGATAGACGCTATTATCGTCACTGAAAAATGCCGTGCGAAGCCTCGTACTGTGAGACTTTAGTCTCCTGGATTCCCGAGGAACTGACTGTATTTTTGACAATATCCCCATTTCACTTCTACAATATGCCCCGACATGAGTTTGGCAGGGCAACTTCACGGGTTGCAGCAACTTGACCTGGAGCTTCGCAAGAAGCAACAGGAGTTGAACGAGGTTCAAAATCAGCTAAGCGACAACACGGCCCTGCTCGTTGCCGAATCCAGAATTGCGTCACAGAAAGAACAGCTAGAGAACGCCAAGAAGAAGCAGAAGAGTTCCGAATGGGAACTGCAAGACCTCCAAGAAAAAATCAGACAGGTCAATGGCAAACTCTACAGTGGCAAGACCAAGGATCCCAAGGAGCTTGTCAATCTCGAGAAAGAAGCTACGAATATTAGGAGCCAGATTAAGACCCGAGAGGATATCCTATTGGGATTGATGAGCCAGGTAGAAGAGATGGAAGCAGCGTTGACAATCGGCGCTCGAGAAGTGGAGCGCATGAAGCAGGAATGGGAACAGAAACAAGAGACTCTGGGGCCAAGGAAAAACGAGATTGAGGCCGAACTGGCCGAGATTAAGGAAGACCGTAATGGGCTGGTGCAGCAAATCAATTCCGAAGCCTACAATACTTATGAGCGCATCAGGTTGGCGATGGGACAGGCGGTAGTCAAGGTGGAGAGGGGAAGGTGTCTGGGATGCCACATCGCCGTACCTACAGGTCAATGGCAGAAAGCCAGAGCTGGTGATTTGATCCAATGCAATAACTGCAGCAGGATATTGTACCTGGAGTAGCCCATGCAGAATCCTGTTCGCGTCCAAACACCTCGAGGCACTGCTGTCAGCCAAGGCCCAAATCCGTTCTAGGGAAGGGAAGTTCTCGCCGTTGACAAGTTCAGGATAATGGGCATAATCTATACGCCGGCCGAGACATACCCAAAGGCGGCTGTCGAAAGTCGGGACTGGGGATCTTGGCAGGAAGATGGCACAGGGATTCAACGAAGACGAATAGAAGGAGGAGTCATTTCATGGCTGGCATTATTTCGTACGGCGCCTATATACCTTTATGGCGGCTCTCTCGGGAAGTCATCGCCAAGGCTTGGGAAAGTGCCTCAACCGGGGGCGAAAGAAGTGTCGCCAATAACGATGAAGATGCTATCACCCTGGCAAGCGAGGCTGCAATTGACTGTCTATGCGGCCTAGAACGAGAGAAAGTGAGTGGTCTATATTTTGCCTCGACTACCTCGCCCTATAAGGAAAAGGAATGCTCCACCTTGGTGGCCATGGCTGCCGACCTGCCACCCGAAATCATTACCGCTGACTTTGGCAATAGTCTGAGAGCAGCGACCCAGGCATTCAGAGCAGCGTTGGATGCAGTAATCAGCGGCTCCGCCGGCCAGGTCCTGGTGACTGCCTCCGATTGCCGCATAGGTTATCCTCGGTCAAGCTACGAACAGACCTTTGGCGATGCTGCGGCAGCCTTGCTGATCGGCAATACTGCTAGACCAGCCGTCATAGTGGAAGGCAGCTATGCCTTGTCCAATGAACTATACGATGTATGGAGACTAGACAAAGACACCTATGTCCAATCTTGGGAAGATCGCTTCATAATCGAGCATGGCTATACAGAGATTATGGAGAAGGTAATTTCAGGCTTACTGCGAAAGAAAGCTCTCGCGGTCCAGGATATAACCAAGGCTGTGCTTTATGCTCCCACGTCAAGAGCACAGCAAGGGCTGGCGCACCGCCTGGGGTTCGATGTTAAGACGCAGCTTCAAGACTTGCTTATCAATAACATAGGCATTACAGGTTGCGCGCACGCACTGCTTATGCTTGTGGCTGCCCTAGAGGAAGCCAATGCGGGTGACAAGATTTTGGTGGCTAGCTATGGAAGTGGTTGCGATGCCTTCCTGCTCAGGGTGACGAAAGAAATTGAAGAGGTCAGAGGCAACAGAAGAGGAGTGAAGAGACACATGAACTCCAAGAGACCTCTTTCCAGCTACGCAAGATACCTCAGCTACAGGGGACTGCTAGCACCCCAGCCTGGTGAACCCTTCAGGCTCTTCCCGGCGGCGACTACTAGCTGGAGAGAGCGTAATTGGGCCATCCGCATGCACGGTAGCAAGTGCAAGAACTGCGGCACCGTCACTTTCCCGATAGAAAGGGTTTGCTATAAATGCCGCAGCAGGGATGATTTCGAGGAAGTCCGGCTCTCAGATAAAAAAGCGAGGGTGTTTACTTTTACCCTGGATAACCTGGCTGGCAGAAGTGACGACCCTACAATACCTCAGATAGGGGCAGAGTTTGACTATCAAAATACCAGAGCCTATCTTCCTATGACGGATTGTGACCCTGGCGAAGTCAAAATAGACATGCCAGTAGAGATGACTTTCAGGAGGCTTTACGAAGGAGCGGGCATGTACAACTATTTTTGGAAATGCCGACCCATAAGGTGAGACATCAAGAGGAAAGGATGAGCCATGACAGAAAGAAAATGGGAAAGGGTACCAGGATTCGATTTCAAAGACATAATCTACGAAAAGAGGCCCGGAGTAGCTAGGGTAATCATAAATAGACCTGAAGCCTATAACGCTTTTACCACCTCCACCCAGGACGAACTGATAAAAGCTTTTGAGGATGCAGCAAGCGACGCTACTGTGGGTGTGGTGGTGTTTACGGGCGCCGGCGATAAGGCGTTTTGCACCGGCGGTGACGCCAAGGAAGCAAAAGCTGGCTATCGAAAGGGAATGCTGGAAAAGGATTTAATGGTGAAGACTCTGCTACGGGAGATGCCCAAGCCGGTTATTGCAGCGGTCAACGGTTATGCCATAGGAGGGGGGCAAGTCTATCAGCAGATTTGTGACCTCTCGATAGCTTCCGAAAATGCCATCTTCGGACAGGCTGGCCCTTTGGTGGGAAGTTTCGACCCCGGTCTAGGTATCATTGATTTAATGATGGTAGTTGGAGAAAAGAGAGCCAGGGAGATTTGGTATCTCTGCCGCCGGTACACTGCCCAAGAAGCCCTCGAGATGGGACTGGTGAACAGGGTGGTACCGGCAGATAGGTTGGAAGAGGAAGTGGCCAGATGGTGTGACGAGATATTGGAGAAAAGTCCTGGAGCTATAGCTGGCATCAAGGCTTGCTTCAACGCTGCCACTACCTATATGCGGGGCATAGAAGCAGTTTCAGCTCAGTACCTGTGGAAGTACTACGCCTCGGAGGAAGCTGAACACTGGAAGAACACCTTCTGGCAGAAAAAGAAACCGGACTGGCAAAGATTTCGCAGAAGGGAAATGTTTCCCGAAGTTTACGAAGGTGACCAAAAGGGAGACTCGTGAGCAAATAGACGAGGGAGGGCAGTCAAATGGAGAGCATAAAGGACAAAGTTGCCATCGTCGGTATGGGCTGCACCAAGTTTGGCGAGAGGTGGGATGCTGGGCTCGATGACCTAGCCATAGAGGCTGTCTATGAAGCTTACGAAGATGCTGGAATTGACCCCAAGGATATCCAGGCTTGCTGGTATGGGAGTGTTACCCAACCGGTGGTCGGCATTGGCTGTACTCATCTGGCAGGACCATTGAAGCTACACGGCATACCTATGAGCAGGGTAGAGAATTGGTGCACCACCGGACATGAGGCTCTAAGAAACGCCTGTTTTGGCGTCGCTTGCGGTATGTACGATTTGGTTCTGGCACTGGGTGTGGAGAAGCTCAAGGATACCGGCTTCCCTGGCCTGGGAGCGGGACGAGGCATGAGCACAGTACTGGAGGCTCGCCGCACTGCGCCTGGTTCGTTTGGCATGATCGCCACTCGATATTTCTACACCTACGGACTGAGCCCCGAGGAAGGTAAGCGCATCATTGGCAAGATCGCGGTCAAGAACCACCACAATGGCAGCCTTTGTCCCAAGGCTCATTTCCACAATCGCGTAACCCTCGAACAGGTGACGAGTGCTCCCATTATCGCCTGGCCTCTGGGCCTCTTCGACTGCTGTGGAAACAGCGATGGTGGTGCCTCAGCCCTCTTGGTTCCCGCCAGTCAAGCAAAGAATTACAGGGATGACCCCATCTATATAAAGGGTTTAGGTGCCGCCCATTCTGCTCTGCTTCCTCAGAATCGCCCGGCTTTTGATTGGCTACATTTTGAGGAGGTCATAAATTCGTCCCGTCAAGCCTATGCGCAAGCCGGAGTCAAGAATCCCCGAGAGCAAATCGATATTGCTGAAATTCACGATTGCTTTACCAGCACAGAGTTGCTCCTTTATGAACTCCTTGGGTTCAGCCCTGAGGGTAAATCCAAGGAGGATATCGATTCCGGCTTCTTTGAGCTTGGCGGTGGTTTGCCCGTAAACAGCGATGGAGGGTTGAAGTGCTTTGGGCACCCGGTAGGCGCCAGCGGCCTGAGGATGACCTACGAAGTCTACAAACAACTCCAGGGCAAGGCTGAATCGACTGAGCGTCAGCTAAAGGATACAAAGCTTGGCATATCACAGACCTTCGGCGGCCCCCCTCAGGTAGCTGCAGTCGCAGTTCTAGGCAAAGAACCAGGCTATCCCTAGCCGAATCTAGCTGCCCTTCAGCTGCTCCCTAACAACAGTAAGGATGCACAAGCCCTTATGCTATCATCGTATCCCACGGCCCGTTTTGGTCGAAGGAAAGAGTTGTGCTAGAATTTCCTTGCCAAGGGAAAATGCCTATCTATGAGTACTGGTGCGATTCCTGTCGCCGAATTACTAGCTCATATCGGCAGAATTCTGCTGTGACCCCACCACTTTGCCCTGGGTGCGGCAGCAGCGATCTCAAGCGTATCTTTTCCACTTTTTCCGTGCAGAAGACATACAGGGATGTCTATGAAGATATTCTTTCCGACCGTGACCTGACCCAAGGCATGATGCGTGACGACCCCCGGGCATTAGCCGAATGGAACAAGAGAATGAGTGGTGGTGAGAAATCCACTCCCGACTATGAAGAGATAACTGAGAGAATGGAAAGGGGTGAATGGCCCGTCACTCAGATGGACAAGAAGAGGAAAGAGTTCTCCAGTCAAGGAGAAGGCAAGTCTGAGAGCGATTGAACGAAGAGGTGTCCCGTGCCCATTTATGAATTTGTCTGTCAGAGCTGCCACAAGAGACTGTCTTTCTTGGTACGGGATATTTCTGCTCCTTTTGCTCCGAAATGCTCGTCCTGTGGCAACACTAGTTTATCTCGTGTCATTTCCGGTTTCGCCTACCACAAGTCACTGAAGACGGTATGGGATGAGAGCGGCGAGCCCACGATGCACCCCGGTGATGACTATTACAGAGACCCCCGTAATATTGGCCGCTGGGCGGAGAAGAAGTTCCAGGACATGGGGCAGGAGCTACCGTCCCGGATTCAGGAACAGATACAAGCAGCCAGGGAAGGTGTATTACCTGGGCCGCTGAAGGACTTGGAAAGTGCCTCACCAACAGCTGCGTATGATTGATGCCAATCTGAACCGCTCAAGCGAGGGCCTGCGGGTTCTGGAAGATGTCGCCCGTTTTGTTCTAAATGATGCCGAATTCAGCCAGCGTTTGAGGTCTCTACGTCACGGTCTGGCCCGCGAGGTTAGAGTTCCCAGTGTAAGGCTTTTGTCCCACAGAGATTCTGGACGCGATGTTGGTGGCCCACACTCGAGGGACAACGAACCCAGTATGGGAACGACCTCGCTTCAAGGCTTGGCAGATTTAGTTACAGCTAATGCCAAAAGGATAGAGGAATCTCTTCGTGTTATGGAGGAGTTAGCCAAATTGCCCGAGCTCAGCGCAATGTTGAATTCGGCCAGTTTTGAACGGACGAGATTCGCCGTTTACAGATTAGAGCGAGAGTTGATCTCCAGAATATCACGACGGGACAAAGCAGAAAGAATATCCGGACTTTATGTTATTCTGGATCGGCAATTTCTGGCCGGCAGGGATGAGCTGGACACTGCCGACCAGATTGTTCAGGGGGGCGCCAGGGTAATCCAGTTTCGCGACAAGCAGAGCGAAAAGGGAGAGATGTTACTTGTGGCGCAGAAGCTCAAGGCGCTCTGTAATCGGGCAGGTGTTCTCTTCATAGTAAATGATTATCTCGACTTAGCTATGGCTGTCGATGCCGACGGACTTCACATTGGGCAGCAGGATTTGCCCCTGCCTGTAGTCCGCAGACAATTGCCCATAGACAAAATAGTTGGGTGTTCCGTCACCACAGTGGCTCAGGCCACAAAAGCTCAGAATGAAGGTGCGGATTATATCGCCGTGGGCTCCATATTCCCCACGACAACAAAGAAGGAAGCCACAGTAGTCGGAGTGAATATGCTCAAGGAACTCAAGCGAGTAGCGCCTACCCCTTTGGTAGCCATTGGCGGCATAAACCGGAACAACATCAGCAAAGTCATAGCTGCTGGCGCTGATGCTGTAGCTGTGATTAGTGCGGTGTTGGGCGAGAAAGATGTTAAAGGAGCTGTGCAGAAATTAGCGGCAGAAATGGACTTGGTGAAAGGGAAATGCCAAAACCAGCAAAAGACTTGAAGACCATCGCTACTAAGCTTCGTTCCTGCTTTGCAGCTGAGGATGAGGCGAGAGAAAAAGCCTTACGTAATTGCCGTCAGGTCATCCGTCACAGCGCTGATGCCATACGTGCCATTCATCGCCAGGAGCACGATAAGGCAAAACAACTTCTTGATTCGGCTCACGAATTGGTCCTGGACCTAAATCACGACCTGGCCAAACATGGCAAACTACTTCACTCCGGCTTCATCCACGACGCTCAGAAGGAGTTCGCTGAAGGACAAATAACCTTGGCTTTGATTGCCGGGGAGGACTTGCCAAAACCGTCGGCACTGGATGTCAGCAACGCTGCTTACCTTGATGGACTAGGCGAATCCGTGGGGGAGTTGCGGAGGTACATATTAGACAGTCTTAGGCGAGATGATTTTTCGCGCTGCGAGGAATTGCTGACCATAATGGACGAAATCTACGGGATATTGATGACCATGGACTTCCCGGAGTTGCTCGCTCACGGCTTGAGGCGAACTACAGACGCCATGCGAGGCATTATAGAACGAACTCGAGGAGACTTGACAGTATCCCTAAGACAGAAGAACCTGGAAACGAAACTGGATGACCTCAGTTAGTGTCTTTCAGTTGACTACTTTTCTTTCTTATACTTATAGAAGCCTTCACCAGTCTTACGTCCAAGACGGCCGGATTCAACCATCTCTCTCATGATAACAGACGGGGCGAGGCAAGGATCCTTACTCCTTCGATACATCGCACAGCTTACCATGTAGCCAACGTCCAGACCATTGAAATCAGCTAGGGCCAGGGGACCTATGGGATGACCCAGCCCAAGAGCCATACTTTTGTCAATATCTTCTGCACTGGCCACGCCATTTTCCAATAGGCGCACGGCAGCTCCTGTCAACGCTAACAGTAGGTAGTTGAAAATGAACCCAGGAGTGTCTTTGGCGACAAGGATTTCCTTCCCAAGTGAGCGGCCGAAATCCTTCACTGCTTCCAGTGTCTCCCCGCTGGTCGTGTCTGCCCTGACAATCTCGAGTAGCTTACTGGGTGGCACGGGAGAGAGAAAGTGTGTCCCGATTACACTGTCCGGACGGTTGGTTGCTCGAGCAAGTTCAGTGACGGATAGACAGGATGTATTAGTGCAAAGGATGGTATGCCCAGGACAGATGTTGTCCAGCTGGACAAAAACCTTCTTCTTGAGTTCCATATCCTCGGGTGTAGCTTCTATGACCAAATCCCGGTCACTTACGTCCTCCAGAGTGATGCTCCCCTTTATACGGGACCGAGCAAAGTCTCTGTCGTGCTGAGATATCCTACCCTTCTCCACACCCCGGCCCAGATAATATTCTATTGCCGCTATGCCCTTGCTGAGAATCTGTTCACTGATTTCTACAACCGTCACCTCATACCCAGACTGAGCGCAAACCTGAACAATACCAGCGCCCATAAACCCACAGCCGACTACACCTACCCTCTTAATTCTCATAGTAGTCACCCCCTTCGTGCTGTATTCTGCAATTCCTCACGATTTTCCATCGTGCTGCTACACCGGCGGAACCATACTCAACCATGACAAACATGTTGACCGTCGAGGCTCTGTTAGAATCCAACGCTGACTAAACGATCACAATCCCATCTCACTGGCTACCACTTCACGATAGAAATCGGCGTCACCAAAGGCAAGTTCCGCAGCCTTGGCACGCCTGGTGTAGTAATGCAGGTCATGTTCTACAGTAACGCCAATAGCCCCGTGAATTTGGTGTGCCAGAGCAAAGACTCGCTGGGAGGCCTCGCTTATCCAGGCCTTAGCTACAGCCACCTCTTTGGCGCAGGGAAGTCCCTCGTTTAACATCCATGCTGCTTGGTAAGTGACAAACCTGGCGCTGTCAACATCGGTTGCCATATCGGCGCAATAGTGCTGTATGACCTGGAAACTGCCAATAGGGCGATCGAATTGTTTCCTATCTTTGGCATAGTCTACAGTCATCTCCAGCACTCGTTGAATGTTGCCGATCACCTCGCAGCATTTTCCCAGCGCTGCCCGCTGGATTATTGTCTGCACAGCACTCCATCCCTGGTTCAGCCGTCCCAGAATATCAGCGCTGGGTACCAGCAATTGATCAAAAACTACCTCGCACAGCTTGTCACCGGCGATAGTCTTTAGAACTGTGCACTCTATTCTGGGGTTCTTGGCATCGGCCAAGAATATGGTGGTTCCTTTCCTGGGCTTGGTCCTGGCCACACATAGCAAATAGTCAGCAATATGAGCATCAGGGACAAACAGTTTTGTGCCGTTGATGATATAGTTGCCATCTTTGCGGGTAGCCTCGACTGTGACAGAAGAGGCATCGTAATTACGATAACCGGGTTCAGCGAGCGCCAGGGTGAAGATTTTCTCGCCGCGGATGACCTTGGGCAAGTATTCTTGTTTTTGCTCCTCGCTGCCAATATCTAATATGGACAGACCCCCAAGAACCACCGTGGAGAAAAAAGGGCCGGGTAAGCAAGCGCGTCCCATTTCCTCTAACAGCACTGCCAGGTCAAGAAAACTCATATCGCCGCCGTCATATTTCCCGGGGAAAGCCAGGCCCATCCAACCCAGGTCAGCCATCTCTTGCCAGAGCTCTCTAGAATAGCCTGTCTCGGCTTCCTCCATTTGCCCGACGAATTTCTTCGAGCACTTATCTGTCAAGAAGTCGCGGGCTGTCTTCCTTAGCATTTCCTGTTCTTCGGTAAGAGTCAATCTCATTGCTGCCCTCCTATATTCAGCATTCCCTGCGCCCTTCTGAGCTCCCGGGGAATAATCCTCGACCATTCGACGCTGGGTCGCACTCAGAGCAACGACCTATGAGCTCGGTAAACCCAATCCCCGTGTAGCCAGGATATTCTTTAGGACTTCCGTTGTGCCGGCTTGAAGGCTATAACCTTTAGAGCCTAAATATGAGTGTAAGGCCATGCCCCGGAGAGGAACATACTTTGAACCCGACTTTAGCTGTCCGTAGGGACCCAGAACCTCCATGGCCACGCCGGCCAAGTGTTTCTCAAATTCAGTGCAATAGGCCTTGGACATAGCAGATTCCCAATTAGGAGCCCGCCCCTCTTCCATTACTGAAGCCACTCTGTAGATAAGCAAGCGTCCCACCTCAAATTCAATCTGCAGTTGCACCAGCCTGCTGCGAACTTCAGGCTCCTTGGACAGTTTCTTGTCCTTGGCAAACTGTATGATGGCGTCAAATAAGGGATAATTGCCCATCAGGCGTTCCATGCCGCTTCTCTCGTAATCAAGCTGGTGAAGAACCTGGTAAAAGCCACGATTCTTCTCCCCCACCAAATACCTCTTGTGCACGCGGACATTGTCGAAGAACACATCATTCCAAGCCTCGGTTCCGGTAATGTCAATCATGGGGATGCGACTGACGCCGGGTGACCGCGCATCGACGATAAATTCACTGATGCCCCTGTGCCTTGGTGCCTCGGGGTCTGTTCGGGCATAAACATCAAAATATTGAGAAAAAGAGGCACAGCTAGTCCATGTTTTCTGACCGTTAATTACATAATAATCACCATCTTCTATTGCTCTGGTTTGCAGTGAGGCCAAATCAGATCCAGTTCCCGGCTCGCTCATGCCCAGACCAAAATAAGCCTCACCCTTGACAATCCTGGACAGAAACTCCTTCTTCAACTCTTCCGAGCCGAAGGAAAGGATAGCACCTCCCACCTGGCGATCACCAAACCAGTGACAGGCTGCTGGCGCCCCATAGCGTAGCATTTCTTCAGTAAGGATAAGTCTATCTAGATGGTTGCGTCCCTGCCCACCATATTCCTTGGGCCAGGTCAGTCCTATCCAGCCCCTATCTGCCACCCGTTTGGTAAATCCCTGGTCAAAGCCCTGGACCCAAGCATCACAAGCAGGTTCCCAGTACCCCTTCTTTATCTCCTCCTCTAGGAAATCCCGCACCTCTTGCCTGAATTTGCCTTGTTCCTCTGTGAAGCCAAAATCCACCTTCCTACTCCTTTCTTAGAGAATTATACGTCAACTCCAGTCAGGGGCCAGGCAAAGACAAAAGCAGCCCCAATAGCTTTTCCAGCATGCCAAAGTCAGCGCAGACATGAGATCTTCTAATCTTAATTGCAGCCAGGGGCCCGGTGGGAATTGTACCTATCCTCCTGAACCCCAAATACAAAAGCTTCTTTTGTCTTGTATGACAATCAAGACGTCCCTGTCATTTAGGCACGCTCAATCTCCCTTTTCCTTATCAAAAAAATCCCTTCAGCCTCCAGCACTGACTTTCCCTCTTGATTTTCGCCAACCCATTTAAACACGACAATCCCCCTCCCCTGCCTTTCTGTTTCTCGCTTCTCAATCACTTCCACATTGTATTTGATCGTGTCTCCTGGATATACAGGACTCAAGAACTTGAGCTTATCAATGCCTAAGAAGGCTACGATGTGGTCAAATAGCCCTGTTGAATACTGTGCTCCTACGGCTAGCGCAAGGATTAACATGCCGGGCGCGATTCGCCCCCTAAAGCCTTGCTTTTTGCCAAACTCTTCATTCAAGAACAGAGCATTCGTAGCCCCAGTGAGAGCGGCAAAGATATCTATATCTGTTCCAGTGACGACTCTAGAGCGGGTGGTAAATTTATCTCCTTGACTGAACTCTTCAAAATACATTGTTAATCAATACCTAGCCTTTCTGTCCCTTTTATCTCTTCCTTTGTTCCACTATTCCACGACTTCTACAGTTGCTCCAGAGCGTCGAGAAAACAATTCCCCGTTTCTTCACTCATCTTCCTTAGGACCAACCCACAGGAGTCTTGAGATTCCTTTGGACATCACACAGCAACTCCTGTCAAATCTAACCGAGTCTCAAGAAAATCGCAAGCCCCTCTCATATGGGGCTGTCCGAGGATTCTTTGTAGAGGAGCCCCTGAGTCAAAGCCCCTGTTTACCCAAAGCAATCTAAGATTTCTCGGTGCATCTCATTTTGTGGCAACAACCACTTCCGGTGCTAATTGCAGAGCTCGAACTAGAGCCTTGGCCTTATCCAAAGTTTCTATGTATTCCGCTTCTGGATCAGAATCGTAAATAATACCACCACCTACCTGGAAATAAGCTTTGCCTTCCTTGATTAAGAAGGTGCGGATAACGATGTTGATATCCATGTCCCCGTTGAAACCCAAATAGCCTACGGAGCCGGTATAGACGCTTCTCCCGGTCGGCTCCAGTTCATCAATAATCTCCATAGCCCGCACTTTAGGAGCGCCTGTAATAGAGCCACCAGGGAAAGTAGCCTTAAGCAGGTCAATGTTGCTCTTGCCCCGACGTAGCCTACCCACGACAGTAGAGGTGAGATGAAATACGGTGGGGAAAGTCTCTAGGATAGCTAATTCGGTGACCTTTACTGTACCATAGTGGCAGACTCGTCCTAAATCATTCCTCTCTAAATCAACAATCATCATGTTTTCCGCGTGGTCTTTAGTGCTGTGGGTCAACTCCTGAGCCAGACGCTCATCTTCAGCAGGGTCTCCACCCCGTGGTCTCGTACCCTTTATCGGTCGCGTCTCTACCAGGTCGCTTTGGACTTTGAGGAACCTTTCGGGAGAAGCACTGACAATGGCTACGCCCGGGAAATTTAGATAGCTGGCAAAGGGGGCAGGATTGACCATCCTCAGTCGTTTATAAAGCTCATAGGGTGGAATTCTTAAATCAGCCTCAAATCTTTGAGAAAGATTGACTTGAAAGACATCGCCAGCAGCGATATACTCCCGCACTCTATTTACAGCTTTGATGTACTCCTCAGGAGTAAAACTGGACTCAAGTGTGATTTCCTTGTTTTGCTTGTCATTGTGAGGAGCAGTAGCGACGCAGCAATCTCTACCGCGGGATTGTTTCGCTTCTCCTTCGCTTTGCTCAGGACTTGGGTTCACCGCAACGACTGAATAAGCAGAAGAAAGCCAGTGTTTCATCTCATCAAGTCTCATCCTGGCTCGCCTTAACCGCTGCCCTTCCCCCATTTCAGGGAAGCCTGTGGCCACAAGGTAGGCTTTCCCCTCCAGGTGGTCAAATGCCACGATAGTATCATAGAAGGCAAAATAACTCTCAGGGAGTTTGAGGTCATCTATGGCTGTGGATGGCAGGCGTTCGATGAAGTGGCACAGGTCATAGCTAAAATAGCCAACCGCTCCACCCAGGAAGGGTACGGGTGCTGGGCAATGGTCTAATTTATATACCTCCAGCAGCTTGTCTATATTATCAAAAGGGTTACCATGCTGCACTTTGTGCTCCTGTCCACGAATCAGGGTGATTTCAGAGCCTCGACTGTTCATTACCAGAAAAGGGTCGCTACCCAAAAAGGAATATCTTCCCAGCCTTTGATGGTCCATGCCGCTGTCTAAAAAGAAGCTATACGGTCTGTCCTTGATTAGCTCAAAAAGCTCAGCGGCAGTCAAGGGAGTAAAGACCTCTTCGATTAATGGATAGCGATTCTTAGTCACCCTAGGAACAATACCTACAAGCCATCTAGCACTCTCTTGGTAGTCAGTCCAACCTCTGCCGGAGTAGGAGCTATGGTAGCCCCTGCCTGTGACAGAGCCTTTATTTTCTCAGAAGCCTTGCCAGCACTGCCGGTGATGATAGCTCCAGCATGTCCCATCCTTTTCCCCGGTGGAGCAGTACTGCCAGCGACAAAAGCGACCACAGGTTTAGTCATCTTGTGACTGATAAATTCAGCAGCTTCTTGTTCCATGGTGCCACCTATTTCACCAATGAGAACCACAGCCTTAGTATCCTGGTCTGCCTGAAATAATTTCAAGATGTCTACAAAAGTGCTGCCGGGCAAGGCATCGCCGCCGATGCCAACGCAGGTGGATTGTCCGATTCCCAGGCTGGTGAGCTGAGACACAACGTCGTAAGTCAGGGTGCCGCTACGAGATATTACCCCCACACTGCCGGGAAGATGAATCTCCCCCACCATAATCCCAGCCTTGCATTTACCCGGCGACATAACTCCCGGGCAATTAGGTCCAATGAGCCGAGTTGTCTTGCCTTTAAGGTAGCGGTGCACTTTCACCATGTCTAATACCGGTATGCCCTCAGTTATGCACACAATCAAGGGCATGCCAGCATCAATTGCTTCCAGAATGCCATCTGCGGCGAAGGCAGGTGGCACGAACATTAGGCTGGCATTGGCTCCAGTCTCAACCATAGCTTTTTCCATAGTATTGAACACGGGCACTCCCAAGTGCTTACTGCCTCCTTTGCCAGGAGTAACTCCGGCCACTACATTGGTGCCATATTCTATACAGCGCTGGGTGTGAAAGCTGCCTTCGCTACCAGTAATACCTTGAACCAAAAGCCTGGTGCTTTCATCAACGAGGATGCTCATTTCTTTGCTCCTTTCGCTGCTTCCACTACCTTACGAGCGCCATCATAGAAATCATTAGCCCGGATGAAACTTATCCCTGACTCAGCCAGGATGTGTTGACCTTCTTCCAGATTTGTCCCTGCCAGTCTAATGACTACGGGGAAGGGAATATCCATTTGCTGATAAGCTTCAACTATCCCCCTGGCGATGACATCCACTCTGGCCATACCTCCGAATATATTCACCAAGACAGCCTTAATTCTGGGGTCAGCAACAAACATCTTGAACGAGTTAACCACCCGGTCAGTGTTATTAAGCGTGCCTATGTCCAAGAAATTCGCCGCTCTACCGCCACAATATTGAATAAGATCGTTGACTGCCATGGCCAACCCGGCGCCGTTGACCATGCAGCCGATGTCGCCATCCATCTTGACATAGTTGTTAATCCCCCAGTCACGAGCCTGGATTTCCAGAGGCTCCTCCTGCTCCCTATCATGAAGTCCCTGGATATCTTTGTGTCGGTACAGTGAATTGTCGTCAAAACTAAGCTTGGCGTCGAGGGCTAGTAGCTTCCCATCAACAGTAACCACCAGAGGATTTATCTCGGCCAAGGAGCAATCCTTGTCCACAAACAGCCTATAGAGGTTTGCCATCAACCGTGTGGCTTCGCCTATCTGTCCTCCATCTAAATTCATCCCATAAGCCAGCTTGCGACCCTGGAATGGTTGAAAACCAATAGCCGGGTCAATATAGCTCTTGAATATTTTCTCTGGAGCTGACTGGGCCACTTCTTCGATTTCCATGCCCCCGGCTTCACTAGCCATCATCACTGGCAAGCGGCTAGTCCCATCAACGAGGACGCTAAGATAGAGTTCCCGTGCCACATCACTAGCTTCTTCCACCAGGACCTCACTTACCGGCACTCCTTCCGGCCCAGTTTGACGGGTGACCAGTCTGGTTCCAATCAATTGACTCGCCGCCTTCTTTGCTTCTGTCGGGCTATTAGCTATATTTATGCCACCCGCCTTGCCTCTTCCCCCCGCATAGACCTGGGCTTTGATTGCCACCTTGTTGCCGACCTCAGTAGCTACTTCTCTAGCTTCGGTTGGGGTCGAAGCCACCTTTCCTCTGGGCACGGGAATGCCATATTGAGCTAATAGTACCTTGGCCTGGTATTCGTGAATCTTCAAATTGCCTCCTTATTCCTTGAAGCGGAGGGGGTGGGATTCGAACCCACGTTCGCCAAAAGAGGCGAAAGCGGTTTTCAAGACCGCCACCATAAGCCACTCGGTCACCCCTCCTGAGTCACGTCTAACAATGAGACGGTTTCCTCCAAATTCTCAAGCTCCATCAGCTACAAGAATGGACGTGCGGTCTCTTGTTGAGGGATTCCTGTTAGATTGTAGAGTAACTGGTAAGTCTAATGCAACTATAGAGTATCATATAGAGAAACTCAACAAATTCCTGTGGTTTGTGGATACGTTTGGGTGAGCTACTCAGTTTGACCGTTGATTCCATTGACCTCAAGAAACAGGCGCTCGTGGTGAACGGTAAGACTAGTGAAGGGTATGTCCCCTTGAGGAATCTGACCACTCAAGCGCTGTGGAAGTATCTTACAACTAGAGCCAAATTCAATCCAAGTCATAATGCTTTGTAGTGTGATATGCATGGGAATCGTCTCAGTTAAAGGGGAATTGATGGAATCTTCAGAGCTTTGGGTAAGAAAACAGGAATCAAGCTACCGCCCACCTACTGCGACATACGGGGGCTACCATGTTTCTGAAGAATGGCGGAAGTCCATTTGAATGTCAGTATTTATTGAGACACAACTCGTTAGAAATGACGAAACACTATTGCCAGAGTTTGGGGGTTGAGGACGCTTACCAAGCTCATATTAAAGCTTCACCCATTGGTAATTGCAGTCCGGGAAATTGCAGGTAGATTGAGAAGTGATTGTTTACAAGGATTTCATAATCAAATACACTATCTATACTAGGATTACATTCAGTCTGAACTAGGAGAGGGAACCATGGAAGCAATTGTGATCAAGCTAAGAGTATTTCTTAGCCAAATGAGGAGGGAAGATGCCTATCTACGATTTTAGGTGCCAGGAATGTGGAGAACTCTATGAGGTCTTATTGTTGCTAACTCCTCGGATAGCGGGGCGTTGACCTGTCCCAGTTGTGGCAGCCCACACCTGGAAAGGTTGACATCTGCTCCCAGCTTGTCAAAAGGCACGGCTAATGCTCCAGGCACCACTTGCTGTGGCCGGGAAGAGCAATGTCAAACGCCGCCCTGTTCCACTGGTGAACAGTGCCGGAGACGTTAGAACAGGTAGGAGTGTGAAGCGCATGGATTCATTCGATCTTGAGCCCAAACATTCGACCCGTCAGATACCGGGCAAGTGCATCAAATGCCTGGCGGAGCAGGAACTCAATAACTGCCTTCTCGAACTTCTCACAGGTGCGGAGAATGATGAGAAGCTCCAGCAAAGGTACGAGATGCTGTTGGCCTTCCTGAAGTCTCCTGAGTCGCAGAAGTTGCGTGATGAATCGGAAAAATGCCTTGCTGAAGGGGAAAGGGTCATGCTCAAACTGTCCTTTGCCGATGGTGAACCTAAATACGAGTTAAAGATAGACTAATAGATGGAGGTAAAACAATGAAGATTGCTGCAATATCTGAAGACGGAGTCACCCTAAGCCAACATTTCGGCAGGGCACCCTATTATGTGGTTCTCTCTGTCGAGGGAGGTAAGGTTGTAGGCAGGGAGACAAGGCCCAAGGCAGGACATCATACCTTTGCAGCTACTGAGTCTCCACTGGCACCGGGAGAGCGTCATGGCTACGATGCCGGCTCGCAGGTTAAGCACGCCAGTATGGCTCAGTCCATCGCGGACTGCCAGGTGCTCCTGGTTGGGGGTATGGGGTGGGGTGCCTACGAAAGCCTTAAGAGCCGCAATATTGATCCCATCGTTACCGATGTTGAGGGTATCGAAGAAGCGGTAAAACTCTATCTTGACGGCAAGCTCCCCAACCTCATGGAGCGGCTGCATTAGACACTGGTTTGGATAATCGATTTCGGAGGGAATGCCGTGCCGACGCGAGAATATCGCTGACCCAGGTGATACTTTTGTCGCCACAGTCCAGCTAGCTTGCTAAGTATAGACACAGAGGTACAAAAGAAAAGAAATGCTGCGGGTTGAATTGATTCCAGACCTTTCGCACTGTATAGAGACTGTCGCCAAGAGAGAACACACAACAGTCTCGAAACAGCTTCTTGCGTCCGCCCAAAGAAACAGAGAATTGGAAGAGAAATTGGAAGTCCTCAAGCTTTTCCTTGAGACTGGCGATTTCGAGAAGCTCAGAGCCGAATCAGAAAGAAGGCTCCTCGAGGGAAAGAAAGTAAAATTCATTGTTTATCGGGATAAGGGCGTGAAATGCGAAATGCAGGTAAACCAGCCTCAAAGTATGAGCTGCAGGAACTGTCACAACGTGTGAATTTTTGAGCAAGTAGAAAGCAGTGAGACGGGCCAATGTAAAGGAAACGTGCTGGATGGCGGTTCTGACAATCCTGTGTATCGCCTGCTTTCCAATCAACCCTCTCGTTCAAACAGGACTGTTAAAACCCGGCTACTACCTGCCTTTATTTATCTTGGGTTGGATAGTCTGGGCAGCTGGTATGATACTGGTCATAATGCCAATAGTCATGTTCCCACGGCGGGGTGCTGTACCCAAAGGACAATCGTTTGTCCATACCACCCGACTGGTGGATACGGGTATTTATGGTATTGTCAGGCACCCTCAATATTTGGGGGGAATTCTGGCAATATTCGTCGCTACGTTGCTGTTATATCCTCACTGGCTATTCGCTGTTCTAGGCATCCTGGGAGCTGTCATTCTTTATTGGAGCACCCGGGAAGAAGAAAGGCGTCTCATAGTACAGTTTGGCAGTGACTACCAGGCCTATATGCAGAGAGTGCCAAGAATGAACCTTATCCTGGGGATTGTCAGGTTGTACAGGCGCCGGAAAAGAAGGTAGGGCTGTGCAGAATATGAATAGTGAAGTGCTATCACAGCAAAACGGTTGAGTGCATGGAGGAATTAATGGTGATTTAAAATGCTAAGGGACAGGATAAGAAAACGACTTCTGAAATATACCAGAAAGGCATTTCAAATGGTCCCCAAAATGGACAGACCGTTAATCCTAGATATCGGTTGTGGTTCTGGAGTATCCACTCAGGAATTGGCCAGATTAAGCCAGGGGAAGGTAATAGGAATAGATATAGACCAGTCAGCCCTGGACAAATTCACCAAAAGAATCAAAGGGGCGGGACTGACCCACCAGATTCAGGTGATAAACTGCTCCATGTTTGATATCGACTTTCCAGACGAAAGTTTTGATCTTGTTTGGGCCGAGGGTTCGATATACGCAATCAGTTTCGAAAGAGGGCTCCAAGAATGGAAGCAGTTACTCAAGCCAGGCGGTTCTATAGTGGTGCATGATGAACAAGGGAATATCAAGGATAAACTGGAACAGATATCAAACTGCGGCTATGAGCTACTAGGCTATTTCACACTGAGCAAGGAAACATGGTGGACCGAATACTTCGCTCCTCTCGAGAAGCTGGTTAATGAGACTCGAACTAAACATCCTCATAACCAGAGTGTTCTCGAAGAAATTCAACAGGCCCAGGCGGAGTTGGATATCTATGGGAAGTATCCCGAGCGTAATAGCTCCGTTTGCTTTGTTATGAAGAAGAAATGACCAGTAAACAAGATACTAGTAGGCAATGTCACATCAATATCCAAATATGAGGTGCCTGGACTTGAGCAATGATCGCTTTGGACAATATGATTTTGAACACCCCTCTATTCTGTTTATCCTGGAAGATAAGCTCAAAGGTCTTCTCGGAGGACCTCTCTTGTACAATCCATATTTCAAGACATTTGGATTAAAGGGCAATGAAAGTGTTCTTGATTTCGGTTGTGGTGGAGGGGTCGGTTCACGCTGCCTGGTCAATCTCCTTGACAAAGGAGGACATCTCACGTGTGTCGACATATCCCACTACTGGACAGCAAAGGCTAGAAAGAGGCTAAATAAGTACTCAAACCTGGAATGCAAATCGGGGGACGTCAGAGAGCTGGACATACCCGATTCTTCGTTTGACGTTATATCAACTTTTCACGTTATCCACGATATAACTCCACCCGAGAGAAGAGATATCAAGAAAGCGCTATCTCAGAAACTAAAGACAGGCGGGCTGTTCTTTATCAGAGAACCATTGAAGAAATCCCATGGCATGCCAGTTGAAGAAATACGAGCCTTGTTGTCAGACGCAGGCTTCAGCGAGATTGAACACAAGGAGACCAAATCAGAATATATGGGTAGGTACAGGAAATCTGCTTGAAATCTGATATATCACTCTAATTTAGCGTACTCGTATTGTGGAACAGAAGTCCATATCGTTCTGCTCCCAACGGATTAGCGAAGCGTTCGAAGTTCAGATCGCTGTCACGAAGCGGCAAAACACTCCACATCACCCATCCTCACAAATTTCTACCCCATCGGTCTCAGCCTTCAGTTGATATTTCTGCGAAGCGCTCTGAAGAGCTTCAGGCTACAGCTGAAAACTGACGTTGATCTGACGTCAGAATGTTTGGCACGGGTCGGGACATAACGGGATTCCAGGAACAAAGCGGAATTTTGGCAGTTTGGCACAAAGGTTCTGTTTTATACGTGAAGAAACATCCTAGGATATCCGACTGGGAATTACAAAACCGCTGTCAGAAAGGAATTGAGAAGAACCTGCTGAATAGATATAGAAATGCCGGGACTGAGAATATGGAAAATACAAAACTGGCAACGACAAACTGGCTCGCTATTTGCCGATTCCCTCCACACCGGTCAGCGAAGATTGGTATCGCAGTAATGGGCGGTACAGCAGCCTGAATCATAACAATCAGGGCAGTAGTGGAATCGGGGCGCAGTAACAGTAATAGAGCCAAAAAGACAAGCGGGAAGATGACGTTCTTAACTAAGATAAACTTGACGACTTCTGGGATGTACCACCGCCTGCTATTATCTGTTTTATACATGAAGTCATTGTAGATATTCCCACCAAGTATTAGCATTATGAGCGGCGTTGCGATGGCTCCCACCATGGTAACGATACTGGTCAAGAACCCAGGTATGTACTCGTTGACAGAGACAAGACCAATGACGAGCCCGATGATGGTGGCCACCAGTACCGGATTCACAATTCTGCGCCAGTTGAGCTTTTCATTTTTCATGCGCTTGCCAAAGAACAAGGTATAAGTGCTAAATATCACCGAGGGATGAAATATCACGAACAGGAAAAGCGGGACTAAATACGGATTACCCGCACCGAAGATGCCTTGAAGAATCAATATAGGAAAGAAAAGCCCGTTCTGGTAAAAAAGACTGATAATGAACTCGCTCCGTATTTCCTTTTCCACAAGGAAGGACGCTGACAGTGATAGTGCTAGTGCTACGATCGTGAAACCCGACCACCAGAGCGGCATTCGCCACCAGTCCGGATATGCTTGCGGCGAGAAATTCGATATGAGATTGGCTACCACGAGTAAAGGCAACGCTATGTCAATAGCCAACGACTGCAAAAAAGCTAGTGTATCGGATGGTACGCGCCTTCTACCAATAATCCAGAAGCCCAGTAGACCAATGCCGAGGAGTGCAAGCACTGCCTCTAAAGTGATTAGAAAAACGCTCACGTTGTGGCAATTCTATATGTCGCAGATCACGTTGACAAGTCTCAATGACCGACCGCACCTTGTGTTTTTCCCCACGGTGCTTTGAGATAAGAACTGGCTACACTGCGACAGACGCTCACAGAATCATCGAACAACAGGACTGTTTGTTTAATACTCCAGTTGAGTCTCGAGCCACCCTCAAAAATGATGGTGCCAAGGTACTAGCGCCATAACAAAAGAGCAGCCATGTGGGACTTCAAGAGGTACCTAAGAATTGGGGTTGATTTAGTGCTGAATTGCTTGGCACTGGTTGTTGCCGTTCTGACTCTTGCGAACAAGATGGGATTTTGGCGGTTGATACATCGGTCACGCCCCCTGGCGCCAAATCTCACTTCAAAGCCACCCTGCAGGCAATCTTGCCGACCTTTTGCTCACACTTCTCCCAACCTTCGAGCCATCGATGTGGATCATAATCATGCTACTGGAACAGCGGAGGCTTGTATGGTAAACTTCGTCAGACAGAAGGAGAAGAATGATAAAGGTCATCGAAGGCTATGAACTGAAGCAGGGTGCAGATATCCAACCTCTATTCCTAAAACTCAGGTCATATGCCATGACATTTCCGGGTTTCATTAGTGCTGAGCATATGAAAAGCGTGAGAGGCACTCCTATTGCCGCTCTGTTGTACAATTGGAGGACACGTGAGGATTGGGAGGCATGGGAGAGCTCAAAACTCAGACAACAGTTGCTGCAAGAATCAGAGCCGCTCCTAGCTTCAGAACCGAGGATAACCATATATGAAGTAGTGCCCACATCAGCCTGGACATATACCAAATACTAGGCTCAAATCATAGTC
>MGMS01000016.1 GCA_001796515.1 Chloroflexi bacterium RBG_13_51_36 | reverse complement strand
CCACGCATTTGTATCTCACTGGTATCAACCAAAGTGATTGCCGGAGCAGCCAACGCCGCTGCCGTGATTTCTTCACCTTCAGTTATGGTGATGTCGGCTACCACACCATCAAAGGGAGCTACTATCACCGCCTTATCCAGGTTGAGTTCCGCCGTTTCCAGGTTAAGCTCTGCTATTTTCAAGTTCGTTTTTGCTGTTTCCCAGCTTGCTTCAGCTATGTCCACTCGCAACTCAAGCACATCCTCCGACTCGCCAGGGAGCACCCCGCCTTCATCCAGGTTAATCAAGGCGATTTCATATTGTGCTTCAGCCGCGTTTACCCCTTCCTTTGCTATCTTGACCTGCAACTCAGCCATCTCCGCACTCGATTCCAGGGTAGGAGCATCCAGTCTGGCTAATACCTGGTCTTCTGTCACGTTATTCCCTTTGTCAACTAGCACCTCAGTCACCGTGCCCGTTACGCCGAACGACAAATACGCTTTGTTGGGCATTTCTAAGTTGCCGTCAACGAAAACGGTCTCCACTATATCGCCTCGAGTAACCGGTACAGTAGTCGGCGTGGCTTCTGGTCCGGCCCCTCTAGTAAGCGCGATACTGAGTACTATACCAGCGACAACCAGGCAGATTACTGTTATTAGTATTCGCTTCTTTTTCATCTTTCTATATACCGCCTCTCTATTGTGACAAAACGCTCATTATACCAGTAATTCCATACTACTTGAGAAGGAATAGGGCGCCTTCTGAGTACCCGATACCATCACTAACCTGGACTGCCCTACCTCCTTGTCCCAACATCGGAGGTTTTGCTTTCCTTGACCAACTTGGTAATCTCATCAAGTTGGCTGCTTACCATATTAAGCATCTTCTCTGCTGCCTCGACTTTGATGAAGATAAGTCCCAACCCCTCAAAATGACCGAAAACCAGAAATTTGTTGCCAGTATCTATACCTAACTCTTTTCGGGCTTCCACGGGAATTACCAACTGCCCCCGGGGCCCAAGCACGGCCGTGCCAAAACATCTGCCTATTACACGAATATCCCTTTGTTTCATTCTCACCTCCTGTATAAGCAAGGTCAGTATTGTATGATTTATCCTACTAATTTGTCAAGTGATACAAATCTGACAATCCAACCATGACCTACGAGTTGTGAATGTCGTGGTGAGGTTTATCCTTGTCGTATGGGCGGGGATGAACTCCGCATCTGAATTGCTCATGGTGAGCGTGTCGACCTTTGAACAGTAGTTGCGATAGAATTAGGTTGCTGAATAACCTCTGAATCTTAAGCGTGGCTAGCGATGAAGAAACTTGTTGAAGGAGCAGGTAAGCTGGGGATAAAGCTCAATTCCGGGCAGGTAAAGCAATTCGAGCTCTACTACCAGGAGCTAATTGAATGGAACAAAAAGATTAACCTCACAGCCATCACAGATTGCTCCTCGGTACAGGTAAAACACTTCCTCGACTCCCTGACCATTGCTCTGGTTTTGCACGAAGGAGAGGTGGCGAGGCCAGATTTCAGTATCGTGGACATAGGCACAGGTGCCGGTTTCCCCGGCGTCCCGCTCAAAATTCTTTTCCCTCAGCCCAGGCTGGTGCTAATTGAACCCACAACAAAAAAGACTGCTTTCCTCCACCACATTATCCGCAAACTGGAGCTGGAAAACGTAGAAGTGCTGAACAGCGGAGCTGAAGAAGCAGCTCATTTGCCACTTTATCGTGAGCAGTTCACCCTGGTCCTCTCCCGTGCTGTCGCCTTGTTGCCGACGCTTGTGGAACTGACTCTCCCCTTTTGCCGGCTCGGGGGAAGATTTATCGCTCAGAAGAAAGGGGAGATCGCCCAGGAGATAGATAAGGCGGAAAAAGCCATTGCCACTCTGGGAGGCAAATTGAGCCAGATTGAAAAAATAGAACTCGATGAATTCGATGATGCGCGTTACTTAGTGATTATTGATAAAATATGCTTTACACCGGGCAAATATCCCCGTCGCACGGGAGTACCGAGGCGACGACCATTATAGGAGGTGAAATAGAGATGTGGAGCAGGAGATCCCGGAGGTTCTACTTTGGCCTTCCCCCTTTCGGTTTCTACTTCCATGGATTCAAGCCCTTTCCCGAAAAGAAGGAGTATCTGGACATGCTCGAGGAGTATAAGAGAGACCTGGAAGAGGAGCTGAGGGAGGTAGAGAAGGAGATCGAGGAAACAAAAAAGAGCACCTAGCGCAGAAAAGTAAGTCAGGTACGCTCTAATTTGAAGGGATGCTGGAAAATATTCAAGGGCTGATTCAAAGCCAGGCAGACTTCATCATCAGTCACCAGCTTCCTTCGGGGGCTATCCCCTGGTATCGGGGCGGTATTACGGACCCCTGGGACCATGTGGAAAGCGCCATAGCCCTGGATCTTAGCGGGCACTTCCATGAGTCTAGCCTGGCCTACAAATGGATGCGTGGGACCCAGAACGCCGATGGAAGCTGGTATTTTAGTTATCAGGATGACAAACCCCAGAACCTGACCAGAGATACAAATTTCAGCACCTACATAGCAACAGGGATGTGGTTTCACTACCTTACTACCCGGGATCTGGACTTTGTCCGCTACATGTGGCCCGCCGTGGAGAAGGGCATAAACTTCGCCTTGAGCTTACAACAGCCGGGCGGCGAGGTTTACTGGGGACTGAGTGAGAACAACGAGGTCTGGCCGGGAGCAATCTTAACCGCTTGCAGCAGCACCTGGCTCAGTATTGAATGCGCTATAAGGCTCGCCAGAAGCCTGGGGGTAGATGAACCCGACTGGGACAAGGCATCCCGGAGGCTGGCCAGAGCAATCAAAGAGCACCCCGACCGCTTTGACAGGTTGGGCGAGGATAAGAGCGGGCACGCCATGACCTGGTATTACCCCATCATGGTGGGACTGCTCAAGGGAAAGCGAGCTGAAGCTCGCATCTTGAAAGGATGGCCGGACTTCATCATAGATGGTTGGGGGTGCAAATGCTTTGCCGACAGACAGTCGGTATGCGTGGCTGAGACATTTGAACTTATCCTGGCCTTAGTACGGATGGGCGCCAAAGACAAGGCCGAAATGGTACTGGACTGGGTATCGCAGTTTCGGGATAACGACGGCGTGTTTTATCGGGAGGCATACTGGCCGAAAAGAGAGATAAGACGGTCAGAACTGGGACCAGAAGCCCCTGAAAAGAATACGTGGACATCAGCAGCAGCGATACTGGCTATTGTGGCTCTGTATGGGACTGAGATACTATAGCTGAGAAACTGGCCTGTAAAATGAGTTCAGAGCCAATCATCAAGAGAGTTGCCCGGAAGATTCCACTGCTGGAAGACGACCCTGATGATTTCGTGGGTTACGAAGTGCTGATAGATTTTATGAAGCGACGGGCATTGCATAGACTAGAAGGGGATATCATCGAAATCGGGGCCTACATGGGCAGAGGCACTGCCAGACTGGCGAAGTTTGCCCAAAGATACGGTAAGAAAGTATACGCCATTGACGTTTTCGACCCCCGTCTGGACGAGACCTTGAGTAAAAGTGGCATCAAGGCCGGTGAAGTTTATGAAGCATTTCTCCGGGGCCGCTCGATGCCGGAAGTTTACCGGAAGTCAATCCGGGGCCTTGATAACATCATCACTGTAAAGAAAGATTCCAGAAAGGTCAGCTTTCCTCAAGGACAAAGATTCATCTTTGGATTCATTGACGGCTGCCACCAGCAAGCCTATGTGGAAAACGATTTCCATTTGATTTGGCCCCGTCTTGTCTCCGGAGGCGCTCTCGGTTTCCACGATTACAAATTCGACGATTGGCCGGAAGTCACCAGCGCCGCCGATAAGCTGATACATGCGCACAAGAGAGAGATAAGCGACGCATATGAGATAGAAGGCAAGTATGATATCCTGTCTCTTCTATTGATTAAGAAATAGAATTCATCCTGTTACTTTGAAGGCAGCAATGAAGAACATGAAAATGCTCCTATCGGCCCTGCTCTCGGTCGCTCTGGTCTCCAGCCTGATTCTTTCTGCGTCGGTAGCGGCTGTGAATACGCTTGGAGGGCAGGCGACGCCCATGGTCACCGCAGGCTGGGGTCATACGGTAGGGCTCAAGTCCGACGGCACCGTAGTCGCCCTGGGAGACAACCGCTACGGACAATGCAATACCGGCGGATGGAGGGGCATCATCCAGGTCGCCGCTGGCAGCCATCACACAGTTGGGCTTAAATCCGACGGCACCGTGGTTGCTGTGGGATGGAACCACCAGGGGCAATGCAATGTTGGAGACTGGACGGACATCGTGTGGGTCGCCGCCGGCGTGTACCACACAATAGGGGTTAAATCCGACGGCACCGTGGTCGCCGTAGGAGCAAATGCCTACGGACAGTGCAACGTCGGTAACTGGACGGATGTCAGGCAGGTCGCCGCAACTTACGATCACACTGTGGGGCTCAGGTCCGACGGCACCGTAGTCGCAGCAGGAGACAACTACTACGGGCAGTGCGATGTCGGTAACTGGACGGATATCAAGTGGGTCGCCGCCGGCAGCCATCACACAGTCGGGCTTGAGTCCGACGGCACCGTGGTTGCCGTGGGATACAACCGCTATGGTCAGTGCGATGTCGGCAACTGGACGGATATCAAGTGGGTAGCCGCCGGCAGCCATCACACAGTCGGGCTTAAATCCCACGACACCGTGGTCGCCGCGGGAGACAACGAGGATGGACAATGCGATGTCGGAGGGTGGACCGCCGTCGTACAGGTCGCCGCAGGCTTATATCACACAGTGGGACTCAGGTCCGACGGCACCGTGGTCGCCGTGGGAGCGAACGTCTATGGCCAGTGCAGCGTGGACGGCTGGGCAGGCATCACACAGATCGCCGCCGGCTACGGTCACACAGCAGGACGCAAGACCGACGGAACTGTAGTTGCTGTGGGAGATGACCGCTACAGGCAATGCGAAGTCGGTGACTGGACGGACATAACTCAGATCGCCGCCGACGGCTATCAAACGGTGGCGATTATGACCGACCGGGCTGCCGTCGCCGTGGGATTGAACAACTACGGGCAGTGCAATGTCGGCAACTGGACGGACATCAACAGGATCGCCACAAGCGGCTGGCACACGGTGGCGGCTAAGTCCGACGGCAGCGCGGTCGCCGCGGGATATAACGACGAGCGGTGCGATGTTGGCGGCTGGACGGATATCATCCAGGTCGCCGCCGGCAGGTATCACACTGTGGGACTCAAGTCGGACGGCACCGTCGTCGCTGTGGGAGACAATGCCTCGGGGCGGTGTGATGTCGGCGGCTGGACGGACATCGTCCAGGTCGCGGCCGGCTTATATCACACGTTAGGACTTAAGTCGGATGGCACCACGGTGGCTGTGGGTGACAACGCCTACGGCCAGTGCAATGTCGGGGACTGGACGGACATCGTCCAGGTCGCCGCCGGCACCTGTCACACAGTGGGGCTCAAGTCGGATGGCACTGCGGTCGCCGTGGGAGACAACGCCTCCGGCCAGTGCAATGTCAGGGGCTGGACAGACATCACCCAGATCCACGCCGGTACTTATCACACGGTGGGACTTAAGTCGGATGGCACCGTGGTCGCCGTGGGCCTGGAGACTGAGCTTGCCGGATGGAACCTGGGGATTAACAACTCAGATGGGGCTCCGCCATCCAACTGGCCATCAATTGGCGAGATTCTAGCAGTGGCAGCGGTAGTACTGGCGATTCTCTTCCTGCAAAGAAGGAGACCTGCCCGCACCAACAGATTTCTGTAGCTGCCTGATTTGCCAAGCATATTCCATCATTGACAGCCATCCCCTTCCTGTCGTTGCGAGCCCTCCTTTTTTTCGTCATTGCGAGCGAAGCGCGGCAATCTCTTAGCCACACTGAGGTTGCTTCGGCATTGCCATGCCTCGCAATGACAAGTTGGATGTTATCGCCCGGTCCGATGACAACGTGTCCGGAGCTGATTCTTTCGGCGTCAAAGCCAGGAATCCGTGATACCGTTTGCCCGAATATTCGATTATGCATTCATAGCGCCCTCCATTTTTTTGTGAAATCGGCCCGACAGTTAACAGCAAATTAACATTTCAATGGTAAAATTCAAACATGTCTAAAGTGAGCTACCTTGATAAAGGAGCAGCCTGATGGAGACCTTCGGCGCAAGGAATTGCGGCGACCTGGGCACAATTTCGGCAACAGGCGGAGCAATGCGAAATCAGCTATGACTATGCTTAATCAGAACAGATTGACACTACGAGAGACGCGGTGTAGTATTGATAGTATCAAGCAGTATCTCGGAGAGCCAGACTTTTCATCTGCGCAAGCTGAGATGGCACGGGCTACGGCGCCCCTCCGGTCGGTAGCGGAAGTCGTAGCTTCGCCACACATGGAAGGTTTGGTTTGCCCGGAGGCGTCAAATACCAGCGAGGAGGTGATGAAACGGGGCATAAATAGATCACAGTCTTTTTTGGGAGCACTACACTATGAAATTAGGAGGTAAACGTATGACGAAGAAGCTTCTCTCTATTTGTTTGGTTTCAATCGTATTGATTGCGCTTTTCATCCCGAGCTGTACAGGAACACCGACGACAGGGACGATTGAGGTGAAAGCTACCCTTGATGGTTCTCCCTGGACGGGGGCGGTGAGCTACAAACTGTCACCAGCATCGGGCTCAGACATCAACGGTACTAGTGTCGCTGCAAACTTCACCGTGGCCGCCAGCAACTGGACCTGTGCCTACGTCTCGGGTGGTCCCGGGATATTTGTTAGCATCACACCTTCGCCAACTCAGGAAGTGGTTGCCGGCGGCACAAAGACCTTCACTCTGAACTTCGTGACGCCGGTACAGGTGGACGCCTATGTCACGTTCCTAACCTGGACGCACAACGGCGTACCGATCCCTCCCCAACTACCCGGCCAGATCCTATGGCTCAACCCCGGCGACTGGATTGATGCCGAGTATTCCGAGCATGTGTCTGGGGAAGACGAGGGAACAGTGGTATCGGTGCACCAGACGTCCTGGATCAAGGTCCACAACACCGGCATGGAGGGATCAGGACAAGGCGAGCTGATGACGCTCCATGTCGTCAACAGTCCCGACGCAGTGAAGATGAATCCTCCTGCTGAAAGCAAGGCGAACCAGCACTGCACGGTGGACGGTGACCCTGTCGACGAGTGCACGCAAATTGAACTGCCGGTCTGCGTGACCAAGACCCTGGATATGGAAGTGGACTGGGAGCTCAAGATATGCACTAACTACACAAAGACAATCAACTGGATAGGTTACCCGTCTCCCCTTGACATCCTGTTCGACCTTACGGGGGCAGTGCCATGGCAGACCATCACACTGGTCACCTGGGGTTGCATTGAAGTGGGGCAGGGATTCGAGGACACGGATCCGGACAATGATTGTTGTCTAGAGTCTCATCTGCTGACCATAGGCCTCCTACCACCGCCGTAATGACCTTGCCTTAATTCAGGTTGGTTGGGCGACGGTGAGCAGAGGGAAAAACATAGGGTCGAGGAGTTAACTCCTCGACCCTATTCCATTTGAACGTAGCACGGAGACAAATTCCGCCTTGCTGCTCGTTGCCTCGCGACTATAAGTGATATGTCATTGCGAGCGAAGCGCGGCAATCCCCTGTTCCCACTGAGATTGCTTCCGCTGGCTTCGCCAGCCTCGCAATAACGGAGTGCAGTGTCGTTCTAAACGTTTTGACATCTCGATTTCTCCTAAGACTGAGATCATTTGGTTACTCTCTGCCAATCTGCCGAAATGCCGGGAAAAAGTGATTGACAGTGTGAGGGCACGGGTGTAGTATGGATGTATCAGGTAGGATTTCGGGAAAACCACACTTTGACCCTGTGCAGGTTGCGATTGCGCGGGTGATAGCGCCCCCGAATCGGTGCCGGAGGTCACAGTCTCGGCACAGTGACGAAGCTTGGTCTGTCCGAAGACCGTCAAAGTAATACCGAGGAGGGGAAAATGAAACTCAGATTGATCCCAATCGCTCTAATCGTAGTATTGTTGTTCACGGTCCTGGGTAACGGCATCGGTTGCACCACAACACCGCCTGCAACCCAGTATGACCTGACCTTAGCCAGCACGGCAGGTGGTGATGTCACCGCGCCCTCAGAAGGCACTCACACCTATGACACAGGTACCGTGGTCAACCTTACTGCGACCGCCGATGCCGACTACCACTTTGTCAAGTGGACCGGAGATGTGGGCACCATTGGGGACGACGAAGCTGCCACCACCACCATCACCATGAATGGTGACTACACTATCACCGCTAATTTCGGCTTCGATATGACTTTCATAGACGAAGTCCCCGACACAAGCCAGCCACCCAGTGTAACCTTGCCGTCTACTCCCCCTGCTACTAACTACTGTGCCCCCATGGCGATGGTCAACATCCTCGGGTACTGGGACGCCGTGATGGGACATTCTAATGCCGAGAATCTGACCGCCTTTCAGCAACCACCTAATCTCAATACAGTGGCGGAGTACCTCGGTTATTATATGGATACCAATAACACCGGCAGCATGGCCCGGGTCAATCCGGGCGCCCCTGGGACCTACAACGTTGATATGGGTCCGGGCACTCTGGAATTTGTACGCTGGGACGCTACCCACCCACCCGTACCTCCTCCCCCTCCTTTTGGCCTTCCTGCCGGGAAACTTGGTTATGATTGGACGGTGATTACTGATATGGCAGTGGGTCTTCCTTTTTATACGGCTGAGATTGATGCCGGTCGACCTCTGGTAGTCTGTTTTACCTACTGGAACCCGGTACCTGTCGGAATAAATTACACCGACCCCGAAAGTGAAGAAACGATAGATGTATTTAGGTGGGGGGACTGGATGCCAGGCTCGTACCCGCCTAACCCTGACGAGTATTGGAGTGACGATGTTGGGCACGCCGTCACGGGCGTAGGATATATTCTAAACTGGGACCCCGATGGTGATGGTGCGGAGTTCTCTCCAGATGACTATGTTATCGTCCATGATAACTGGTCGACCACTCCAGAGAATGTCGCCATACCGTGGGCGAACTGGAAGAACTCCCATGCCGCTGACCCTGGCGCGGATTAGTGACCATAATCCGGTTGGTTGTCATTGCCCCGCCCTGATTCGTCAGGCGGGGCAATTCTATTGGTTCGTCGACATTGCGAGCCCTTCGCTGCCTGTCATTCTGACCCTGAACACAGTGAAGGGGAAGAATCTAACTATGCTCAGGGTAAACTCCGCGAAGAGTCTTCGAGATTCTTCGTCGTCCCAATGTAGCGGGACTCCTCAGAATGACATCACGGACACTCTTGTTTTGTCATTTGGATTTTGACATTTGTGATTTGATTTGCACGGCGTTATAATGGAAACTGATGGAAAAGGGTACCTGGAGAGTTAAGACGGGGCTGGCCCAGACGCTGAAGGGCGGGGTGATTATGGACGTGGTCAGTGCGGAGCAGGCGAAGATTGCCGAGGAAGCCGGTGCCTGCGCCGTTATGGCACTGGAACGAGTGCCGGCAGACATCCGCGCCGCCGGCGGAGTGGCCCGCATGGCCGACCCCACTATAATCACGGCCATAAAGGAGGCGGTCAGTATCCCCGTAATGGCCAAATGCCGCATCGGTCACTTCGTCGAAGCCCAGGTTCTGGAAGCACTGGCCGTGGATTTCATTGACGAGTCCGAAGTGCTCACTCCCGCCGATGAAAGCCATCATATCTGGAAGCATGATTTCAAGGTTCCTTTTGTTTGCGGCTGCCGCGACCTGGGCGAGGCGTTGCGCCGTATCGCCGAAGGGGCGGCCATGATTCGCACCAAGGGCGAAGCAGGAACGGGCAACATCGTGGAAGCCGTCAGGCACATGCGGGCAGTACAGGATGGAATTCGCCGGCTTCAAGGCTTACCTCAGGACGAATTATTAGCTGAGGCGAAAGCCCTCGGTGCTTCTCTGGAGCTGGTAATTGATGTGCACAAGACAGGGAAGTTGCCGGTTGTGAACTTCGCCGCCGGTGGTGTGGCGACGCCCGCCGACGCTGCCTTGATGATGCAGCTGGGGGCTGAGGGAGTATTTGTGGGCTCGGGGATTTTCAAGTCCAGCGACCCTGCGAACAGAGCGCAAGCTATCGTTAAAGCTACCACCCATTACCAGGACCCGGCCGTCCTCGCTGAGGTATCCAAAGGCCTGGGAGCCGCCATGCCCGGCCTGGATATCAAGGCTATACCCCAGCAGGAATTGTTATCCCCCCGGGGCTGGTAAGGTGAAAAAGGGTATTGCCACAGTATGCGAAGGGTAGTTACCGACGATCTAGATGCGCTACTTGATGTCTTGCCACTCCCTATTCGTGAGCCACTCTACCAGCAGCCCGACCATAGCGCGCTGCTGGAGGTAATCTTAGATTTAGGGCGTCTCCCCGAAGCCCGCTTCCTCCATAGAGAATTAGTCCTCAATTCTAAAGAGGTGAGCCAGGCTGATATTGACTATGTGGTGTCACACATTGGCGAGTTCAGCGGAGATAATCGCGCCGGCATCAACCACACCCTTCACCGCATCTCGGCCATACGCAATAGAAACGGCTACATAATTGGACTGACCTGCCGTGTGGGCAGAGCTGTGTTCGGCACCGTAGGGATGATTCAAGACCTTATCGAATCGGGCAACAACGTCCTGCTGCTCGGGCGGCCGGGTATAGGCAAAACCACCATGTTGCGAGAAGTGGCTCGAGTGCTGGCTGATGAGTTCAAGAAAAGGGTTATCGTAATTGACACCTCCAACGAAATTGCCGGGGACGGAGACATTCCTCATCCCGCCATCGGGCATGCCCGGCGAATGCAGGTGGCTGCTCCCGCTGAACAACATTCGGTGATGATTGAAGCGGTGGAAAATCACATGCCTGAGGTCATAATCATTGACGAAATAGGCACTGAGCTCGAAGCCAAAGCAGCGCGGACTATCGCTGAGCGGGGAGTGCAGTTGGTGGGCACGGCACACGGCAACACTCTGGAAAACTTGATAATGAATCCTACCTTGTCCGACCTTATCGGCGGCGTCCAGACCGTTACCCTGGGAGATGAAGAAGCCAGGCGACGGCACACACAGAAATCTATCCTGGAGCGTAAGGCTCCGCCCACCTTTGATATGGTGGTGGAAATTGTCGATTATTACAAGGTAACCGTACATCCCAATGTGACCGAGGCTGTCGATGCTCTCTTGCATGGCCAACCCCCCAAGGCCGAAGTGCGCTCGATGGATGAAGATGGTGAGGTAAAAAGGGAAGCGATAACATCCCCTCTGACATGGGAAAGCAGGGAAGAAGAGAAACAGCCGGAAAAGACGCTGCGATTCTACCTGTTCGGGGCCAACCGGTCTCGATTGGAACAAACTGCCAGGGAAGGGCGAAGGGAGCTGAGAATCGTCGCTGACCTTAGGCAAGCAGACATTTTCCTCACTACACGGAGTTATTACCGCCGCAAGCCGCAGAAGATACGGGATGCCGAAGCACTTGGTATACCGATTTATGTCCTCAAAAGCAATAATGCCGCTCAAATGAAACACTGTCTGGATGCCCTCTATCCCCGTGAGGCCCAATCTACCTATGTCCATAATCTACAGCGGATCTTAGCTGGACGCCGCGGTTTCAACCCTGGTAGCCGGGGTGTGGAACCAGGCGGCAAAAGGAAATCGAGGTAATCTTTGGGACTGTTCATCACCTTTGAGGGCGGCGAAGGCTGCGGTAAAAGCACCCAATCCAGGCTCTTGCTGAAAAAGCTCGAGCGGCAAAACACCCCCGCGGTATTGACCCATGAGCCGGGGGGCACGGCTCTGGGTAACGAGCTAAGAAAAGCACTTAAGAGGAAGGGGGGCTCCCTTATTTCGCCCCAGGCTGAGCTCTTTCTCCTGGCTGCTTCCCGTGCCCAACTGGTGGCTGAGGTGATTCGTCCTGCCTTAGAAGAAGGTAAAGTGGTTCTTTGCGACCGCTTCACTCACTCCACCATGGTCTATCAAGGCTATGGGCGGGGACTTGATTTTACTGCCATAAAGATGGTCAACAATATGGCAACAGGGTATATCAATCCCGACCTCATAATCCTCCTGGATATTTCACCTGAGCAGGGATTAGCACGAAAACGAAGCTTGAAAGACCGTTTTGAGTTAGAGGATTTATCGTTCCACCGGCGGGTGAGGGAGGGATACCTCAAGATGGCCGCGGCTGAGCCTGACCGCTGGTTGGTGATAGATGCCTCCCTGCCCAAACGCGAAGTTGCCGAGATCATCTGGGATAAAGTGAGCCGGTTATTGCCTGGCTTCCCAGCCTGACTATTGTTGTCATTCTGACCCTGAACGAAGTGAAGGGGAAGAATCTAAAAGATGTTCAACGACATCCAGCGTCATTCTGAGCCCTTCGCCTCTTGTCATTCTGATCTCTTCGCCTTTTGTCAGTGTGAGACCTTCCCTTCTTGTCATTCTGACCCTGAACGGAGTGAAGGGGAAGAATCTCGTGTCACTCAGGGCAGGATCCGTGAAGAATCTTTGAGATTCTTCGTCGTCCCGATTCCGTCGGGACTCCTCAGAATGACATTACCGGGCACTCTCGAAGATTCAAGGTATGAACTTTAGGCATGACTAAAAGAAAAGTCGCTGTGGCCTTAAGCGGAGGGGTAGATTCCGCTGCCGCTGCTTTGCTGCTCACAAGGGCCGCCTATGAAGTGATAGGCATCCACATGCGCCTCCGGGATTCTCCCTCATTCGACGACCACGCCCACCGGGCAGCAGACATCTGTCGCATTCTAGGCATTCCCTACCATCAGCTCGACCTGCAGAAAGAATTTGAGTCCTGTGTAGTTGACTATTTTTGCCGGGAATACCGGCATGGGCGGACTCCCAATCCCTGCGTTGCCTGCAACCATTATGTAAAGTTCGGCCTCCTGCTCGATAAAGCGCTCTCCCTAGGCGCCGACTATCTGGCTACAGGCCATTACGCCAAAGTAGAACATTCCCGTCACGGCCATCGCCTGCTTAAAGCCGCCGACACCCGCAGAGACCAATCTTATTTTCTTTATACTCTAACCCAGGAAAAGCTGGGGCGTGTCTTGTTTCCTTTAGGCGAGCATAACAAAGACGAGGTTAAACAGATGGCGATGCAGGCGGGATTGCCCACAGCCACCAAGTCCAGCCAGGATATCTGCTTCATTTCCCGGAAAAACTACGGCGCTTTTCTCAGCCAGAGATTTCCCACTCTGCCCGGCGAAGTTGTAGATACCCGGGGAAGGAAATTAGGCCAGCACCGGGGAATAGCCTTTTATACCGTCGGGCAGAGGCACGGCTTGGGATTAGCCTCCGGCAAGCCGCTCTATGTAATCAGGATAGAGCCGGAAAGCAATAGAATTGTGCTCGGCCATGAAGAGGAGCTCTACAGCCGGAAGCTTACCGCCCATAATCTGAACTGGATATCAGGCAAGATACCGCGGGAGTCCATTACAGCCAGGGCCAAGATACGCTATAAGTCAAAGGAGACAGAAGCTACCCTATCTTTCAGGAACGACTCCGTGGATGTTCATTTCGCCCAGCCACAAAAGGCCGTAACCCCCGGGCAGGCCATTGTGTTCTATAATGTTGATGAGGTGTTGGGAGGCGGGATCATTGACTCTGTTGAAAGAGAAACATAAATCCCCCTCTTAAGGTAAGAGGGGTTAGGGGAGTTATGAAGAATGCAATGGATGCTGAGCAAAGCAGCAACAGGGTACTGGAAATAACCCCCTTTATCCCCCTTATTTTAAGGGGGAGGGAGAAGGGAAAATCTCTATTTTAGCGATTCCCCTCTTAAGGCATGTCCTGAGCGGAGTCGAAGGATAAGAGGGGCTTGCCCGCCTGAGCCTTTGGCGTCGGCGGGCAGGGGGAGTTATGAGAAGGTTTCCGAACTTCGATGAGGAAAACGAGCTCAAATCGCAGGGCTATGAGCTCATCGCTGGCATTGATGAGGTCGGGCGGGGGGCTCTAGCCGGCCCGGTGGTGGCCGGTGCCGTTATCCTACCTAATCCCGCCAATCTTTCCTGGCTTGGGCTGGTTCGGGACAGCAAAGAATTAGACTCCAGGAAACGGGAATCCCTCTTCGACTTAATTAGCAGGGAAGCTGTGGCTGTGGGCATCGGTATCGTTCCTTCTCAAGTGATTGACTCCGTAAATATCCTAAGGGCCACCAGGCTGGCTATGGTGCAGGCGGTGGAGAAACTGACCAAACAACCGAGCTTCCTCCTTATTGATAGAGTCACCCTGTCTCAATGTCCCCTTCCTCAAAGAGGAATAACCAGGGGCGACAAATTGTGTCTCTCCATTGCCTGTGCTTCTATCATAGCTAAGGTCACCAGGGACCATATGATGGTGGAATTCGACCAGATTTATCCTGGCTATGGATTTGCCCGGCATAAAGGCTACGGAACAGGAATACACATGTCCTGTCTGCGCAAGCTCGGACCTTCGCCAATCCACCGCCTCTACTTCGCCCCTGTCAGGGCCATAATCGCAAGCCAAAGCTCTGGCCATTTGGCTTCCGCCCATTCCGAGCCCTTCTCTTTTTGTCATTCTGATCCATTGCCTTTTTGTCATTCTGAGGGAGTCCCGATGGAATCGGGACGACCGAAGAATCCGACTCGGCGTAGACTTCGTGGGTCTACTACCTCTGATTAGTAGGTGGGATTGTGACGGGAAAAGCGCACCTACAAGAAACTGCGTCTCTCTTCCTGAGAATTGGCGCTACTGCCTTTGGTGGGCCGGCAGCTTACATAGCTATCATGCAACGGGAGACGGTCAGGAACCGTCACTGGCTCGATGACCAGGACTTCCTCGATATGATAGGCGCCACTAACCTTATTCCTGGGCCAAATGCCACGGAGATGGCACTATACCTGGGGCTGGTGCGTGCAGGTTGGCTCGGGTATGTAACATCCGGTCTATTGTTTATCATCCCTGGCATGCTAGTCACGCTGGTTCTGGCCTGGGCATATGCGAGCTACGGCTCCTTGCCCCAGGTCGGATGGATCCTCTACGGTGTCAAACCGGTCGTTATTGCCATCATTATTCAGGCGTTGTGGGACTTAAGGAGGAAGGCAATCAAAGGGCCGCTTACTGCAATCATCGGCATCGGAGTCATAGCCTTCTACTTCCTAGGGCTCAACGAAATAGCCCTTCTCTTTGGCGGGGCGACCGCAGTATTGCTCGTCTATGGCGGCCGGCGCCTTATGAAGAAGACAGTTTCTCTTTCCCTTGCCCTGCTTGCGCCTGCGCTCAAATTGCCTCTGCACCTCTTCCAGGCCGGTGCTGCTCCCTTCAGCCGGGTCACCCTTTTCCTCACCATGCTCAAAATCGGTGCCGTCATTTATGGAAGCGGCTACGTACTTCTTGCCTTTTTCAACGCCGAATTTGTTGAGCGCATGCATTGGCTCACCAACCAGCAGTTGTTGGACGCAATCGCCGCCGGACAGATAACTCCGGGTCCGATAGCTAGCAGCGCTACCTTTGTTGGCTATCTTGTAGGAGGCTGGCCCTCTGGTCTACTCGCTGCCCTGGCTTTCTTTCTGCCATCGTTCTTCTTAACTGCCCTGGTCGCTCGTATCATGCCCTGGCTAAAAAAGAGATGGTGGACGAGGGCATTCCTGGACGGGGTGAACGTATCGGCACTGGGGCTCATGGTCGGAGTCACTTTTCAGTTGGGACGCTCTGGATTAGTGGACTGGTTCACGATTGTGCTGACCATCATAGCAGTCATCATGGTATTCCGGCTAAAAGTGAACTCGGCGTGGCTCATACTTGGGGGCGCTGCACTCGGAGTCATGTACAAACTGGTGCTGGGTTGACACTGGACGCAACAAGATGACGTTTGTTACGATAGGCAGATCCTTTCTCAGAAGTTGCTCAGGCCTGTGCCGAAGGCTAAAGCTATCGTCAGGCTTCACTGAGCTAACGGTTCGTAGTCTCTCCTGCATAAGGTCAACTGGTGGTAGAATTGAATCAAAAGCAAGAGCACATCATCCACCCGACCGAAAGGAGGCTGTTCATGCCATACAAGGCGACAATTGTAGACTTACCAGACCTCAGGCTGATGGTCAGCCGCGCTAGTGAGTTTCCCGGTGGGCTCAAAGCGGCCTGGGACGGACTCGAGTCGAGGCTTTCCTCCCTCAAGGGCCGCAAGTTTTACGGCGTATCGCGCTATGAGGGCTCACAGGTGGCGTATTTCACTGGAGTTGAGCCTCTAAGTGATGAGGAGGTCACAGCTCTCGGACTCCCGACTATGATGGTCAAGGGCGGCAAACATGCTAGAGCCAAGCTATTGGACTGGCCAAACCATACCGACAAGATCGGGCAGATATTCGGCGAACTCACGCGAGACTTCCCGATGGACCCCACTGGGTGGGCGCTCGAATATTATCGCAGTCAATCCGAGTTACATCTGCTCATGCCCTTGGCAGGCCCCAAGGCTTGAAGATGTGAGACACCAGCTCTCAGAACTTGCTCGACAAATCGTCGGACTTCATTGAGCTAGCAAGTAGTATAATTAAGATAACTTCAAAATGGACTCTAGTTGTGGCACGGAAGAAATATACTCATGTCAGGAATATAATCACAAGCCAAAGTTCTAGCCCTTTGGCTTCGGGTCATTCTGAGGGAGCGGGGCGACCAAAGAATCCCATTCAGGGGAAACTCCATGAAGGAGCAGGTGATGAATCGGCAAGAAGTTGGTAAGCTAGGGGAGAAACTAGCTCAGAAATTCCTCAAGAAGCGGGGCTACCGCATTCGCGAGACGGGTTTTCGCTGCCGTCACGGAGAGATTGATATAATTGCCCAGAAGAAGGATTGTCTTGTTTTTGTCGAAGTCCGCACCAAGAGCAATCTGAACTTCGGCACTCCTGAAGAGTCAATAACGCAGGCCAAAAAGGAGAAGCTCATTGCCTCAGCCCTGACCTATACCACTACCCACCAGGACCTCCCGTCTTTATGGCGCATAGATGTCGTCGCCATAGAACTCGATGACAAGGGCAAGACCAAGCGCATCGAACTCATCGAAAATGCAGTCGAGCAGGTTTCCCGGTCTGATTGCTAGCTACTCTTAAATTGGCAACCCTGCCATTACCACTAAGGGAATGGCTGCATCCAGTACATAGGCTCAGTCAAGTCCGAGGATAGTTTGAGCTTTGATTAGTAGACAAGGATTCAAAGCTAGACTGCCTACAAGGCAAAGCTGGTTGTTCACATACTAGCATGGAGGTATCCTGCCTGAGATATTGGCACTACCTACGCCTAGCCAAGGATATGTGGGCTCGTAGAGAGTCCAGTTAGCTCTAAAATCGGTAGCTTAACCCCTGGCTTCTACCCAACGTTCGTACCTTCAGTCCTCCACTGACTTTCACTCACTTGGTGGTAGTCTTAGAAACTCACCTTTTTTCTTTACCAAGAATACGAGTGCCAGTAAGCCGGGAGCATTATAGAACCCGACAGAGGCGCCGATTCTTAACACCTGAATCGCAGGGTCAACATAACCGTCGATCGCATAGCATCGCGCCGCTAGGTAGAATGCAGCGAAGATACTGCCGGCAACCAACAGGCCGATAGCCCCTGAGAAGGCCCACCAGTAACCCCTCTTCACAACCGTACAGATCCCACCTCCCACAATCAGACCTATCAGAGGCAAGCCTGCCAATGCCCAGTCCGATGCCGTTGCCGCTCGTACGAACCCCACAATGTACCATGAAAGAGCGCCGAAGATTATCAACATAATTCCTGCTGCTTTTCTCATTTACTCTCCGCCTATTTATGAATGTCATCTACCCAACACTCGGTCCCATTCGAGTCATAACCCGGGTTCCAGTACGCAGTCTCCCCATTCCAACCCCCTCCAGGAGTCGGATTCATAGCCGCATCGGTTTTCTTGCGTTCACCATCGACATAGATATCATAGGTGTTATCCCCCCAGTCAATGTCCTTGAACTCAAGCAAATGCCAACCGGCTTCTGTCAGTGTGTATGCCGTGTGCCAAGAACTATCGTAATATTGTACCGTTTCATAACCACTAACTCTTATAACACTTACGTAAATCTTATGATCCCCGTCCCCATTAGTCGTATAAAGAATTGAATTAGCATCCTTTTCAAAATAAAATCCTCTATATTCAGGGGGGTTCTGTAAATAGGAGGCTTTCATACAGGACGTACCCCAGTCGCCACGGTACAATCTAGCACTTCTTGTCCCCATGTGTACGTGGGCAGGGTCTGTTTCAATTTCTGCCCGTGAATTACTCCACCATCCACCCATGTGCCACACTCTCCATTCAACGTGACCTCCGTATTCTTCCCAATTCGCTAGGCTAGTTCCATCAGTCCCCCACTCAAAATCCTCAATAACAGCCTCTTCATAAGCGGCGACGACGTGCTTTGTCTCTCGAATAGTGCGAGCATTGTCACCGTCAACAGGATCCCCTGTTGGAATCCCATGGAAAGCAACATCCGGGTTCGAGAAGTATCCCACCTGTATACGGTAGCCGTCCGTATAAGCCATCACAGTGCAATATGGCAACAAAACGTATGAAAAGCGCCATCCTGCAGAGTAATCGAACAACCCCGGTCCCGGCGACGAATCCTGTTTGTGGTGATGACATCCCAAGTTGTGCCCCATCTCGTGAATAGGGACATACCCGTCCGCGTATCGAATATCGGTCAGCGAAAAGGCATAAGAAGGCGAACCACTTTCATGTGTAAGTAGATATCCACGGCCGCTTACATCATTTACTACACACAACAATTGCACCAAGTCGGCCCCATATTCGTCCCGCCACTGGTGCACCTCATCCATTTCATCATCACTGGGATCCTGTAGCCGTCCCAAATCTACCGAAGAACTCCCGTGTTCAGTGTAGTCAACTCTTGCCGAACGCACCAATGTCAGCGTAACACCGGTATCACTGTTGTCCAGTACAAGTTGTGCCTTCTCCGTTGCCAGCGCAATATAATAGTTGATGCCAGGGCGCAAGCCCCATTCAGCCCAGTCTTCGGCCGCTGGGGTACAAACTATCATAACGTCGATAGTAGCCGGGTCGTCGGGTCCTAGGGTGGAGGTGGCCATGTATTCTTGCAATGCCGCGATCTCTGCTTCCTCTTTTTGGCTGGGAGGAGAAACTGGGGCAGGTGCTTCCTGCCGGACGTCCATTTTGTCGGGGTCAAGCTCCGCTACATAGTATAACTCGCCCTCACCCTTGAATAGAATATAATGTCTGCCCTCTTCCGGCACTTCTATAGAGGCATAAGCTCCTTCTTGGTCACAGTATAATATGATAACGTAGCCTGCCTGATATCCCTGAAGGCGACCCCTGACGCACAGGATATCATTCACATCTGACGATACTCGGTCAATCGTGGCTACATACGAGGCATCGGAGAACAGGTTGAGAACTAGTTCATCTCCCACTGCAACACTCTCTAAATCACCAACCAAGTCTGACAATGTGACCGTGCGCAGTCTGGACGCAGACTCAAAGCTCTCATACGCCGCTATGTCAAGGGCATCAGTGGAGAGAGTCTGTGTATGCTCGTCATCAATCAATAAGAACTGAGCGTTCCCGTCTTCGGGAACCACTTCAAATGACGCTATAGTGCCTGTTCCCGTTAGTACAAGGATTAGTACCAGGGCGGTGCAAAGTAAAAACTGTCTAAACTTTTGCATCTTACTTCTTTCCTTCTTAATCGCTATTGATTCCGTAGGTAGCACTTTGACGATTCAATTTCGTGACAGCTGGCACCTTCTTTCTCCGACTAGCTCTTAACGTTTTCTAGGCTCAGTTGAGTCTATTCATAAGACACATCCAAGAATAATATATGTGAGGACATTCAACAGAAGTTGATCTAAATTACTAAAAGTCAATCTAAGAATAACAATGGTCTACGAAAAAGTCAATACCTCTTAACGGCGAGATAACGCAAATCCCAACGGCAACAAAGGATGCTAGCAACAAACGATAGCAATAAGAACAGCGACAAGAATGACAATGACGATATTAACAGACGTGGTACGGAAACCTGCTTAGTTTGGTGAAGTTTGAGGATAGCTTCGCCTTTTGCACTTAGGGCTTATACTGCGGAGCTTATGTTACTCTCAAGTGAGGCTCTAATACTTCAGGAATTGTTCCGGTCGAAGTAGCTTCTATTTAGCTGCTCGGGATGCGGGGTCCTTGAGTTGTCCCGGGAACGTCGGCGCGTGTCTTACGTCTACCGGTATAGGGTATCGAATGCCAGTCTGGTGGGTGGCTTCGAGACCTCTTATAACAGAGTCAAGCCAGTTGGCCGGTATTGTGAAGACCATCTCCGCATCCTGCACCATCGCCCAGACCCTATCGCCGTTTCCCGGGAGCACTACCTTCGGCTGCCCGGTCTTGAATGTTTGCAGGACTCCTTCAGTGCAGGTCCCACCCCGGCCGCTGAACATAGACTCCACGGCTACACCTGTTTCCTGAGTGGCTCCATGCACCAGCCGCATCAGCTGAGCAGGATTGCAGAATATCATGACCAGGTCCGGCTCAATCTTGGTCCTCTCCAGTGGAGAGAAAACCACGCCGGCATACTTGCCCTTGCCCAGCTTGACCTGCTCGACACCCTCCATTGTGGCTCTCGCTGCATTCTCATTAGCTGAGTATTTCATCACTATCATGAAATCCATCAAAGCCTTCTTGGTGCCAAGTTCGGGCTCGCTCCATCCATAGGTATAGGCGGCAATCGGACAGGCATTGTCCTCAGCCGTCATTGCCACCGTCCAGCCGTACTTGCGTGCCATCGTCATAGCCACGCAAGGGTTGGTCTTGAATCCCATATCCTTGAAAGGACGGCGCGTCTTTTCCGGGAATTCGTCAACGCTTTTGACCAGCTTAGCAGCGATAGGGAAGGTCAGGGGTCTTACGAGTCTGTTCAATGCTTCAGCTTGTTTGGTCCAATCTGCCATGGTGACACCTCCACGTTTTTGTAGTACGACCCTTCAGGGTCGTGTAGTCCGAGGCTAAAGCCTCGGACTACATTTCGGGCTATTAGCCTCATCTTCTGCAGCCGGCTGATTTGTCAGCCATAGTCTCTCTTTCATAACTCCCCATGCCCCTCTTATCTTAAGAGGGGGAATCTGTAGACGAACTCGCCTGTTGTAGTGCGACCCTTCAGGGTCGTGCAGCACGAGGCTAAAGCCTCGCACTACATCCCTAAACACCCTCTGGTTTATTGACAGTAACAGTTTATAAGACACCGCCCATACGCGGTGTACTATGTTACTCTCAGATAAGGCTCTAATACTTCGGGGATTAGTACCGTGCCGTCAGCTTGCTGGTAGTTTTCCAGCACGGCGATAAGGACCCGCGGTAGAGCCAGCCCTGAGCCATTAAGAGTGTGGACAAACTCCGATTTGGCGCCGGGCTCACGGTGGTAGCGGATGTTGGCTCGCCTCGCCTGGAAGTCACAGCAATTGCTGCAAGAGCTGACCTCGAGCCATTCATCACAGCCAGGAGCCCACATTTCAATATCATATGTTTTGCAGGCGGCAAAGCCCAGGTCTCCGGTACATAATTGCACCACCCGGTAAGGTATGACCAGCCTCCGACATATGTCCTCAGCATCAGCCACCAGTTTCTCCAGGGCTTCGTCAGAACTCTCCGGCCCGGTAACCTTGTAGAGCTCCACCTTGTCAAACTGGTGCCCCCGCTTAATGCCCCTGGTATCCGTGCCGGCAGCCATCTTCTCTCGGCGAAAGCAGGGCGTATAGGCAACATAGTGAAGGGGTAAGCTATCAGCACTTAATATTTCATCACGGTGCAGGTTGGTCAGCGGCACTTCCGCCGTGGGTATGAACCAGAAATCGTCCTGTTCGTCGTGATATAAGTTGTCGCCGAACTTGGGCAGATTTCCTGAGCCGACCATACACTCTCTCTTCACCATAGAAGGGGGATAGATTTCTTTATAGCCATGCTCGTTCACATGGACGTCGAGCATAAATGAGATAAGTGCCCGCTGAAGACGTGCACCCAGCCCTTTGAGAACATAGAACCTGGTCCCCGAGAGCTTCACACCCCGCTGGAAATCTATGATGCCCAGCTTCTCTCCCAACTCCCAGTGAGGCAATGGTTTGAAGGGGAATTCCTTCGGCTTGCCCCAGGTACGCACTACCGCATTTTCAGCCGCGCCTCTCCCCAGAGGCACGCTGGGGTCTGGGATGTTCGGTAACTCCAGCAGCAAGGAATCAAGATTAACCTTGGCTTCCTTGGTCTGCTGCTGTAAAGAAGATATCTGCTCTCCCAACTGGCGCATCTGGGCGATGAGTTCGGATGGTTTCTCCTTGCTTTTGCTCAGTTGCTTGCTGGCCTCGTTGTGCTTGGCCCGGAGTTCCTCGGTTTGACGGAGCAAGCTGCGATAACGGCCGTCAATTTCAATGATGCTATCGAGACTAAAGCTATCGCCTCTTTTCTCCAGAGCCTGGCGAACGAGTTCAGGTTTTTCACGAATAAGTTTAATATCTAACATATGTAAACTCTAAATCCTAATCACTAAGCTCTAAACAAATCCAAAATTCTAAATTCAAATACCAAAACTCATTTATTTTGGATTTTGGTCATTACTAATTCGACATTGTTTAGGATTTCGAATTTCGTGCTTAGTATTTGTAATGCTGCGCCTTGCATTTTTTACTCTTTTGTCTTCAGCTGGGGGAAAAGTATCACTTCCCTAATAGATTGCTGCCCGGTCAGCAGCATCACCAGGCGGTCGATGCCCATTCCCAGCCCTCCCGTAGGTGGCATGCCATATTCCAACGCCTGCAGAAAATCCTCATCGGCGAGTTCCACGTCCTCATCGCCAACGCGCTCTTTAAGCTGCTGGCCAAACCTTTCCCTTTGCTCAATGGGGTCATTAAGCTCGGTGAAGGCATTGGCAACCTCCATGCTATTCACGAATCCCTCGAATCTCTCGACTAACTGGTCATCGCCTCTCTTCCTCTTGGCCAGAGGTGACATTTCAACCGGGTAATCCAGAAGGAAAGTGGGCTGAATAAGTTTCGGCTCGACATAAGTGGAAATCAACTCTTCTATCAATCTGCCCTTCCCTTTGGTCGGCTCAACATCCATGCCCAGCTCTGCCATCCGCGCCCTCAGCGAAGCGGCATCAGGATAGTCTTCAAAATCAATGCCACAGGAATTCTTTACTGCCTCACGCAGGTAAAGCCTTTGCCAGGGGAGACCAAGATCAATGGTTTGGCCCCTGCAAACAAGCTTGGTACTACCCAGAACTTCCTCTGCTACATGAACGAAGATTCCCTCAACCAGTGTCATCATGTCATCGTAATCGCTATAAGCTTCATAGCACTCCAGCAAGGTGAATTCCGGGTTATGTTCGACAGAAATGCCTTCATTCCGAAAGACACGCCCCATCTCGTAGACTTTGTCAAAGCCGCCCACCACCAGTCTCTTGAGGTGGAGCTCCAGGGCAATTCGCAGGTAGAGGTCCTCATCAAGGGTATGGTGATGGGTGACAAAGGGGCGTGCCAACGCTCCGCCGGCGTGGGGCTGGAGCACGGGAGTCTCGACTTCCATAAATCCCAGCTTATCGAGAAAATGCCTTATGGCAGTGATGGTCTTGCTACGCAAAACAAAGATGTTTCTGTTCTCTTCGTTGGAAATCAGGTCGAGATATCTCTGCCTATAGCGTTTTTCCACATCAGCCAGCCCGTGCCACTTCTCCGGCAGCGGCCGAAGAGATTTAGAAAGCATGGCAAAATCAGATACCTCCAAGGTTAGCTCACCTGACTTCGTTCGGAACAGCTTACCTTTCGCGCCGAGAATGTCGCCAATATCAATATCCTGAAGAAATTTGTATTTCTCCTTGCCCAGGAGGTCATAGCGCAGAGAAAGCTGTATCTTTCCGGAGCTATCGCGAATATCCAGAAAGGACATCTTGCCAATAGAACGCCTGGACATGACACGGCCAGCCAGTGATACGTCCTGGGAACTGTCGCCCTGTTGCTCGAAAAGAGCTATCACCTCTCGTATAGTGTGGCTGAGATGATAGGAATGGGGATAGGGGTCAATGCCGCGAGCCCGAATTTTGTTCAGGCTGTCCAGGCGCTGTTCAGTTATGCGCTCTAACCGTGAAGTCATGAAAAGTCACAAAGCAAAATTCAAAACTCAAAACTTAGTTTTTGCCTTCCCCATTAATCCCCAGGATTTCCCTGGCTTCCTCTGCCAGGTGTCGGGGCACCATTATTTTAACCTCACCTAATCCATCAATCGTAAGCCCGTAGATAAGGCCGGCGCTCTCGTAGCTCAGGAGAACCGGAATGCCTTCGCTCTCCAGCCGTCCCTTGATTATCTGCGCCTCCATATACTTGGCAGTGCGCACACTGACTAATGATTCGCTTTCTGACATACGTATCGCTTCCGTTTATTTTAGCAGAAAGTCCCGCATTGTTGCTAAAAGAATGCACATTATATAAAATTTGCGCTGTTGCCCGAAAAAGCAACAAAAAATCTAAAGGAGGCAGGTGATTTGTATGCGCTTGGAAGACATCTGTTACTAGAGCTAAAAATCTGCAATGAGGAGGTGCTAGATGACCTAAATGTTCTCAAAGAGTGCCTTAACGAGGCTGCCATTCGATGTGGCGCTACCGTAGTGGGCGAGTCCTTTTATCACTTTTCCCCTCATGGAGTGAGCGGAGTGGTCAATATAGCCGAATCACATATCGCCATTCATACCTGGCCGGAACACAAGTACGCTGCCGTAGACGTTTTCACTTGCGGGACCACTGTAGACCCTGAGAAGGCGGCTAAGTTCATAACAGAGAGGCTGGGGGCTCAAACTCACTCCTTAATCGAGCTTCGCAGGGGGATTATGGAGGATAGCCAGGTGGGGTGTACAAAATGAAGAAAGATAGCGACCCTGATAAGCATAGATACTTCTCTGACCATATAAGTCCTGACATTACTGTGCTGCATAGCACTAGGGAAAGGATATATTCAGGGCGAAGTAAGTTTCAGTCCGTAGAGGTCATCAATACGGGCAGCTTCGGCGTTTGTCTCGTCCTCGATGGCAAAATTCAGTCCAGCGAGGCGGACGAATTCATTTATCACGAAGCTCTGGTGCATCCAGCTATGCTGACGCATCCCCGGCCACAGAGAGTACTCATCGCCGGCGGAGGCGAGGGCGCCACTTTAAGGGAAGTCCTGGCACACAAGACGGTCAAAAAGGTCATCATGGTGGACATTGATGAGGAAGTGGTAAGCCTTTGTCGCCGTTTCTTGCCCTCCTGGCACCAGAAGGCTTTCGACGACCCCAGAGCGGAGATTCATTTTGCCGACGCCAGAGAATATCTGGAGAAAAGCACCGATAAATTCGATGTTATCATCATTGACCTCGTTGACCCTTTGGAGGAAGGGCCAGCGCGTTTGCTGTACACCCGTGAATTCTACCGGATAGTCAAACAGAAACTAGGACACGCTGGCATTATGTCAGTGCAAGCTGAGCCTTCCGAATGGGGGAATTTAGATAATTTCACCTCCATCGTCAACACCCTGAAAAGCGTGTTCTCGATAACCCGCCCTTACCAGGTACACATACCTTCCTTCTTTGGCTTATGGGGCTTCGTCGCTGCTTCTCAAAGCCTTGACCCCTCCGAACTGACTGCCGAGGAGATTGACGCCAGGATTTCAGCAAGGATATCAAAGAAGCTAAAATCCTACGATGGCCTTACCCATCAAGGCATTTTCACTATCCCCAAACACATTCGCCGGAAGTTAGCGGCCAGCAAAAGAGTCATCACTGACAAACAACCCATCTCTGCCTATTGACCTTCCCACACAAATCGCTCTCCCGCCGTTCCCAACATTTCTTGCTGACCCAAGCCGGAAAGGTAAATGTCCGCCCTGATGTCATCGGAACTTCACTTGTTGTGTTTCCGACGTGAGCGCTTTGGCTGCGCTCACGATAGAATTGGGCGCTGTAGTTGAGGCAACGACTGTGTAAAATCGCCCGACAGTGTCAATGTCTTAGCCGCGGTAAAGAGTTCGCTTAGTATTCATCCCACGGAAACGATTCATCGTAGTAATAGGAGTCATTGAAGCCCGCGATGATTTCATAGTCGCGGAGTAGTTTGAAATCGGCGAGATTGTATTCCTCGAACCGACGTCCCGGGGGAAAGGCCTGAGTTTCCACCTGGGGCTCTATAGCCCGCCATTCTCCGTCGAGATACCAATTCTCTATCAGGAAGGCGTGTCCGTACCCCTCATTATCAATACCGACACCTACATATATCCGCTCCTCACCAATGCCATAGGCTCTGAGGAGGGTGCAGAGCAGAATAGCGAAGTCCTCACAGTCCCCGGTGCCCAGAGACAGTGTCTCTTCCGGGGTTTGCCAGTATTCTTCAACGCCCCACTGCTCTTCATCAGATTTGTACTCGATATTGGCGGCAACCCAGTCCCTGATGGCATCAAAGCCAGCCTTGGTAAGTTCGTAAGGAGGGTCACCCAGGATATCTTGCAGACGATCCAGAACCAATGCGCAATCGGGCGTGATATACGCCTTGATTTCCGATTCTGTCATGCCAAACAGGGTCGTAGTCGGGCTTTCGTAGTAAGCAGCGCAGCCCAACCCAGGCACGATGAGCAAGCCAAGGGTAACTCCGCAGATAAAAAGCATTACAGCGCACTTTTTCATAGACAAGCCCCATTCGTTTCGAGTGATGTTTTGCTTCTTTTCAAAATCCAAGAATACTTTGCCATGGACCTTGTCACCGCATCACGTACAGATTTTGGAGAAACTTATCCGTTGCGGATACGGAGCCTTGCTTCCTGTATCCGCAACGGATAGACTGGCAACAATTAGTTACATGGTTTAGAGACTGGCCTCCAGAGCGTCAGTGTCTATATCCTGGTGCGTAGTGTGGTTGGTTTCAACTACCACATCGGATACGAAACCGAGTACCTCCCCAAAGTCCGCGCCGTCATATCCGGCAACAGCCAGGTCGTAAGTCCCGGCAGCCAGTAAGGGTATCGTGTAATGGCCGTCGTCACACATTTTTCCGCTGTTGACTGAATTGGGAAATCTGGATGCTGGGTCCACTGGATCATCGTCTTCTGCGTCGGTCCAGGCTCCATCTTCGTAGGCGAAGACAATTACGTCCGTGTAGCTAGAGTTATTTGTAACTACACCTGAGATGCGCCCAGCTTCATTATTGACCACCAACCTGATTGTGGGGTGTAAGATGTAGTGAGAAGCTGCCAGATGGACAGCTTTGCGAACATCAAAGTCGGCCGTAACGTCCACAGTCCCGTTGAGGGGCACTGTGAATTCTCCCACCGCTTTGTACCCTGTGGTATTGCCACTTGGGACAAATAGAGGCTGGGTCGAGTTATCAGCAAATTCAACATAGCAGCCCGGGTTGGCCGGGTTTTGACCCATCTCCGGGATATCGAGTATAAAGCGAATTTGATTGTAATGCCCGCCAGGCAATACTAACTCACCCAATAAGGTCGAATTTCCATCGGTTAACTCCAGCAAGTTGTATGTCTTGGGACCTTCAAATTCCTCGCACGTTATCCATTGATCATCCATATGATATTGGATTTCATTGATAGTGATATAGACACCTGTAACATTCTCGGCGTCCGTCGGCGCATCGGAAAGATAGAGCGACAGTGTCCCTGTTCCCGATGTTTCTCCACAACCCAGCCCCGCTCCCACCACCGTACCCAGAATAATCACCAGCGCTAATATAAGATTCTTCATTCTTGCCCTCCTTCGTAATACTTCGGTCCTTCTGAAATCCAAGTACACCTTACTATACTGACGTTCACATCTCCTTCTTGCTTGTCCTCCTTTCTTTGGCCAACTCTGTTCGCCCTAATAAGCGAACCTGTTGTCCATCTACTAATCTATGTTGCGCAATAGCCATTATGTTGCCCTACAGCGCCGAGAACGCCCTCTCCGGGGGACATTGTTCCGTCTGGCGCGCCTTGTTGTTCCCGTTCCTGGATTCTCTCCTCTATCCTTTCTTGCACTCTTTCCGGTATCACTGGAGGCTGGGGACACTGAATTCCCTTCTGCTCCAATGCCTGGATCCTCTTTTGATTGCGTATCTGCAGATTAGCCATGACGCTTTCTATAGCCGGCTTGGCTTGTTCGGGTACTTGTTCCCAAACCTCCGCCAGCACTTCTAGATGCCTGAAGGTCGTCTCAGCGATAAGCTCCTCAACCTCGGTTGCGTTTAAGCCTATCTCCTGGCCAATTCGGGAAATCTCTTCACCAAACTCGGACATGGCCTCAAACTGCTGCAGGGCAATCTGCACTGCCTCTGCATTCTGGACTCTAGTCCTGATCCTGTTCAGCCTTCCTTCCATGGCAGCCAAGTTTAGTTCAGTCGCCCATACGGGGTTGCTCGTCGCCAGACTCGCCAGGGCATTTTCCCGCCCCATCTCCGATACGTTTCTCGCGTTTGCTATGGCTGCCCTGGCTTCCTCGGGCACCATATCCCAGACCTCGTCGAGTACCAAAGAATGTCTTGCTGTAGCCTCAGCCACAAGTGCCGTTATGTTTTCTGTAGGCAGCCCTCTATCGGCTGCCTGCTCTATCATGTTCAGTGTCATATTCAAGGCATGATCGTATTGCTCCGCCGCAACCTCCAGATCCTGTGAACGCCCTTTTTGAGCCAATGCTTCCATCTCTCTGATTCGTTTGTCGGCGAAACTCAGGGCTCGTTCCGCCCTCGCAGCATCGTCTCCCGACAATGTCATTATCACTTGCTCAGTACCCAGCTTTACCGGGTACAGGGTATCTCCGGGCAAGCTCGCCTGCGAGGCGTAAGCCGTGCCCGCGCCCAGCGCCGATAGAGCCAGTACAACTGCAATAACGACGCTTGCCATGCTCATACTTAGCCTCTTTATATGAGGTGTCGGCTTCATCTGACTGTTGTAACGAGACCACGGCCACTTTGCTACAGGCTGCCTGCCATAAATCTGGTCCATAAGCCAGACCCGGGCCTTTACCTTGAAGGCGGCAGAGGGCTTGACATCCGGTGGTTCCCGAATTCCAAGAGCAATCCTGAGCAGCGGCTCCAGCTGCTCACTCATCGACGGATACCTGTCCAGACAATCTTCGATACTGGATTTACCTGCCTTGATGTCCTCAATACACTGGACAAGTATCTCTTCAAACTGCTTCAACTCTGTTTCCTCTCATCTTCCAAGATATTACGGAACAGGAGCCCTCATTGCCCAACTTCAGTAAGTCCGGCTTCGGCACTTTCCTGTATCCATTGCTCCACTCGCTCTCGTATCGTCGCTGGTATAGCCACTAGTCCAGAGACCTGAAGCCCAAGCTCTTCCTGCACCTGGATTGCTCTTTGATAGCATTTCAGTGCTTCCTCCATCGCCCTTTGTATAGCTGGTTTGGCCTCGTCTGGCACTATGTCATAGAGTTCATTTAGCGTGGAAAGGTGCTCCGCCGTAGCCTGAGTCACGAGCATCGCTATTTCTCCAGCGTGCGGTCCTCCTTTGCTGAAAACCTTCTCCATTCTGGCCAGCGTAACATTCAGAGTGTAACAATACTTTTCCACGGTGAGACCCAGGTCTTCCGAACGTCCCTTCTCGGTCAGGGCTACCATCTCACCCACACGCTTGTCGGCGAAGCTCAGGGCTCGTTCCGCTCTGGGAACATCGTTTCCCCGCAGCATCATGGCCATTCTTTCAACGCCCAGCTTTACGGGGTAAAGAGCGTCACCGGGCAGACTATCCTGCGCAGCGTAGACAGTGCCTCCCAGGGAGGAGAGAGTAGCCACAATTGCCAGAACAACAACTATCTTCTTCATTTCAACTTCCTTCTCTGCCTGTATCGGCTTTATCTGATTGTTATAACGAGAGCACGGACATTTTGTTACAACCCCTGCCGTCAAATCTCCTTCACAACACAAAATGGGGCACATCCCGCGGTTCCCGAATTGCAGGAATACTTGCCAGGATTGGACCTGCCCGCCTCGACATCTCCAATACTTTGGACTACTATGTCTTCAAACCCGGTCAACTCTCTTTCCTTTCCTTTTCAAGGATACTGCGGAGTTTAGCCAGTGCCCTGTGGAGGATGACCCTGACATTCCCTTCCTTCTTCTTCATCAGAGAGGCTATTTCAGCGAATTCGAAACCTTCCAGGAAACGCAGAATGACCACCTGCTGCTCGTCGCCGCCTAGCTGGAGAATAGCCCTTCGTAAACGCTGCTGCTCAAAACTGGCTTCGGCTGCCCCCTCCGGGCTCGATGCTGAACCGTCAGCCAGAACCTCAGCTTCGAGATACGCCCTGTCCTTTCTGGTTCGGTAGAAGTCCACTACCATGTTATGACTGATGGTCATAAGCCAGGCAACAAATGGACTTGCCGTTCTTTTATATCTGTCGATGGCCTGCCAGGCCTTGAGGAAGACCTGCTGGGTCAGATCCTCAGCATCGTGTCCATTACCCACCCGGTAATAGACGTGCCTATATATCCTGTCGACATGCATGTCATACAGTTTCCCAAAAGCCTCGGCATCATGACCGACAGCTCTCTGAACCAGCACAGCCTCATCCGATGCTTGTCCTTCAGAAGGATTGTGGTACACCGTTTCACCCTTTTAACGAACTAGTGGCTAAAATGTTACACAGAGCCTCTTAATAGAGAACCCGTTCACAAGGAATCCGCCGATAAGTGTGCCATGCCAAATAGAGCGCAATCAAGTTTGAAACTATCGAATGCACGCCACCGGGCAATCCCTGTTTTCCTTTCCAGCCGGTTTCTGCAAGACTAAGGAGGTCAGCGACTGTAATCCTCGTGCGTAGGGCACGTAAGCAGAGAACCGGGCTGACCTCGTTCTATGCCTGCCAGGTCAGAAATGGATAGGCCTGGCCGGTAACGATATTCCAGATATACGCAGGGGCGGTCTGGCCGGAAGCGACTCCGATTATGTTCCAACCTGCCTCTGAAAATGTGACGATTGAGTTCATTTCCACGGTGGTCTTGCCTGTTCCGCCATCACTCTCGTTCACTGCGGAGCTGTCGATATCCCAGAAGGAACTGCTTACGGTGCCCCAATTCGATCCCACCAGACCACCAACAAACGAGTCCCCAGCTACACTACCGCTCGCATAGGAATTGCTCACAATGCCCGAGGAATCATTGTCTCCCACCAAGCCGCCAACATACCATTCACCAGTCACGCCGCTACTGGAATATGAGTTGCTCACGGTGCCCTGATTATCTCCCGCCAGACCACCTACGTAGTCCTCTCCAGTCACGTCACCGGTGGAATAGGATTTGTCAATAATTCCTCCCAGATTGCCTCCAATCAGACCACCAACAGCCCACTCCCCAGTCACATTGCCGACCGAACATGAGTTAATCACTGTGCCAGAGGAATCACTGCATCCCAGCAAGCCACCAACATCCCAATGGCCGGTCACGTTAGCAGCCGAATAGCAGTCGCTCACGGCGCCGGCATTTGCTCCTACCAGGCCACCGACGCAGTCAGTGCCGCTAACGGTGCCGTTCGAATACGAGTCCCGCACATCGCCCGAATTTTCTCCCACCAGTCCGCCCACTGCCCACTCGCCCGTCGCATTGGCCTTCATCACCTTAACATTCTCGATGACCCCTCCCACATCGACAGCACCGAAAAGCCCCACCACACTTTCGTCAGGACGATTGACAAACATGTCACCTATCTCATAACCTTGCCCATCAAAAGTCCCCCTGAATGGGTCATCAGAAGTCCCAATAGGCTGCCAGCCTTTTCCTTGATTGGCTGCACTGCTCGCCAACTCCAAATAACCGCCAGTGGCGGAATCCAAGTCGTTCATCAGAAGGTAATGGCCGCCCAAATTTTCTCCTATGCTATACAGGTCATGCCAATTCCGTATTTCCAGGTACTCAGGAGCGGAGGCACATCCCATTATCCCCGCTGCCAGAGCTAGGGCAATCAACAGGATGCCAAGCCCGGCGAGACAGTGGTATCTCTTCTGCCCGGGCACCATCTTCGTGTTTCGCCCTCTTCGTACTATGTCGCTTGTTCCAGAATCGTAGTTGCCGACTTCTATCATGTCACCTGTACACTGCAACGTAGCTTGGCATTATTGTCAGCTGGCCCTCAAACAGCCAGGCAAGGCCACCCAGACTGTTTCGTCGCGCCGATTCATCGGGCTCCTCACAACCACAGACGGAGAGAATGCTCTATGATGACGGTGCGCAGTCAGTTAATACCTGCAACTGGGACACGACCATCCTGAGGACCCGCCAGTGGGAATACGTGCCTTGGGAGCATCTGTCCAGCCCAGGATGTCTTCCATGCGGTGCCGTATGCTTTCCGGTATGGCCGGGAGATCAGATTCCCCCACGCCGCTTCTCATTAGGGCCATCGTTGTCTCTTCGTAACCTCGGTATGACGCTTCCATCGCCGACCTGACGGCCTCTTTTGCCTCGTCAGGCACCTCCTCATAGAGCTCAGCCAGCACTTCCAGATGCCTGGAACTCGCCTCCGTCACAAGTTCTGCCACCTCGGCTACGTTCACTCCTGCCTCCTCAGCAATCTGGCAAATTTCCTTGATAAATCCTGCCATATCATCAAACTGCTGCAGGGCAATCTGCAATGACTCTGGATCATGGACCCTCGCCCTGATCCTATTCAGTCGTCCTTCCATGGCAGCCAGGTTCATCTCCGCCGCCTGCACGGTGCCATATCTGGCCAGAGCCACCAACGCATCCTCCCGTCCCATTTCCGATGTCTCCATAGCGTGTCCGATTGCTGCCTTCGCTTCTTCCGGCACCATGTCATAGAGCGTGTCCAGAATAGGGAGATGCGCCGCCATAGCTTCGGCCACCATTGCTGTGACGTTTTCCGTATCCAGTCCTTTATTGCATGCCCTCTCCATCGCAGCCACTGTCATATTCATGGCATAACCATATTTCTCAACAGCTAGGTCCAGATCCTGTGAACGCCCTTTCTCAGCCAGGGCTTCCATCTCTCGCACCCGTTCGTCGGCAGAATCCAGGGCTCGTTCCGTCTTGGCAACATCGTCTCCCGGCAATAGCATCCTAACTTGCTCAGTACCCAGTTTGACCGGGTACAGCGTTTCACCAGGCAGGCTGCCCTGTGCAGCGTAAGCGGCGCCCGTACCCAGCGCCAAGAGAGTCACTACAAGTACCAGAATAATGATTATCTTTCTCATCTCAATCTCTTCTCTCCGGTGTCGCCCTTATCTAATTGTCTTGCGGTTCGCATTGCTCAGGGACAGACGGATACCTGCCCAGGCAATCCTTCGTGTCGATAACGTAACCAACCAAGGCCATTCACATGTGGCCAGGCTCCTCAATCTTCTGGACTTTTCGTCTCTTCGTCTTCGGGGCCCGCCGCCTCTTCTTGCTTCGAGAGATACAGGTGGCTTGTGCTTGATTTCACCCGCGGCACTATCTTCTTTCCACAATGAGGACAATCCAACTCAACATCTTGTCTCATGCTGAAGACGATGCTGACAATTCCCACGACCACCAGCGCTACTCCCACACCCATTACCACCCACCAGACTCTTTCCCCGAAGTCAGGCCTCCTCAGAAAAAAGCCAAGGACCAGTAGCGCAGCGCCCAGAATCACCCACACCAGCACCGTCAGCATATCGTATCTCTTATAAGTCATTCTCCCACCTCCTGTACTAGACTATGAATAAAGTAGCATCTGTCGCCGACGTTGTCCAGTCCCTGCAGGTTTGTCCTGATGCCAGGCATATGGCCTTTTCAGTGGGGTCAACTCCATTTTCCTCTGCGGCCGGTCACTACGAGATCAGCAAAGCCAGCCTAAGCAATCCGGGTGGGCAAAGCTTAGGAAGAAAAATAGAGTTGACCCCAATTCTATTTGGCAGAGGCGGTTTCCCGGCGGATCAGTTTCATGGCGTCGGATGGGCAGACATAACGACATATGCCACACCCGATACATCGATTGATATCGCGCACCGCCAAATCGCCATCCATCTTCAAGGCTTCCATCCAGCACCGGTCGATACAGGCGCCGCAGCCGACACAGGCATCGTCGTCTATATCTATGACCCAGTTGGCGATGACAAACTGGCTTGGCAGCGGAGACCGTTTGGCTGCCCTAAGCAAGAAACAGTGGCAGCCGCAGCAGTTGCACAGCAGGTCAATGTATCTGTCCTGGCTGTTGGCATAGTTATGTACCAGTCCGGCTTTCTCGGCTTCATTAATTCTCTGGCGAGCTTCCTCCCTGGAAATGAGATTAACGAAGCCATAACTCTGTGCAAATTGCGCCGACGGACCGAAAATCATGCACAGGTTGTCTTTCGGTTTGTCACAAGGCCTGTCAAGCAGATCGCCCTGGTGACGGCAGACGCAGGTCCCGGCAGCGATATACTCAGTTTTGTCAATGAGTTTCATCACTTCCTCATGAGGCAAGACAGTGGTCTTACCGTGAATTTCCTGTTTTATGACAATCGTTCTAGCCTTGGGTTTTTCGGTGACAGCAGGCATCGGGGCGGGAGGCGGCATGTTCTTCACTGCTTTGCCATAGCTTTTGAAGAGCTGCGCCAGACGCCTGGTACGTTCGTCCGCGCGGCCATGCATGAACTGCAATTCGATGATACCCGGTACCAACGGCATAAGTTCATACAATCGTTTGCCAGCCTTTTCTTTGACCCTCACCAGACCCCGGTCTGCCATCTCATCGAGTTGCCTGCCTAACTTAGCAGCATCGGACGCCTTCATTTTGGCGGCAAGTTCCTCGGTGGAGACGGGACTGACGGGCATGTCCGAGGCAATTTCTGCCTGCGCCGGCGTAAACAACTCTTCAGCCAGAACATAGAATTCATCGCAGGGTATTGAAGGGTATACCGTACTACGAGTATTAAGCGCCCCGGCCAGTTTGTCGTAGACCTCTCGTGTCATTCTTTTCTCCTTGATTTGATATTTGATGCTTGGGCACATCGAACGTAATGTTGAACGTGTAATTGTACAGCACATGGAAGGGTGGAGCAAGACATTGTGCTTCAGTCGGGACTATCTATGAAAGCCTGGATAACCCCCGACTAATGACATCATTCCACTTTCTTCTGTTGCCTGTCGTATATCATGTCTTTTATCACGCCTCTATCCATGAGTTGTTTAATACCAGGCAGATTGCGGACCAGCATAAAAATGCCGATAGGTAATACATAACGTACTAGCATCAGCGAGTCTTCAAACAACCAGATAAACAGGGGCAACAGGACAAATCCAACGACCACCAGCGCTATTCCTATGAGTATGGCCGCCGGAAACTTGCGGGTGGTGAAGAACGGAATAGCTACTATTACCAACGTAACAAGCATTGCCAGAGGGGCTAGCACTAGAAAGATACCTATAACAGTTGCCGAACCTTTGCCACCCCGGAAACCTGCGAACACAGGGAAATTATGTCCCACTAGAGCCGCAAAGCCAGCCCCGAAAACCCAGAGTTCCGGAACGTTCAGAGCCTGGGCAATCAGTATAGCTCCCGCGCCCTTCGCGATATCAATGAGAATGACAAAAACGCCTTCATGAATACCAATTTCGCGCATAACGTTGGCGCCGCCCATATTACGTGAACCGACGTCCCGAATATCTATGCCCTTCCTCTTGCGAACCACGATATAGGCTGTAGGAATGGAGCCCAAAAGATAGCCGATGATTATGCTTAGAATACCTAGTAACATATTCTCATCATGTCAGGTGATGGATTGTTTGTCTCCAAGCACGGCGAAGACAATGAGATTGGGCCCGGTGTGCGTGCCGATAACAGGGCCTGTACGCGAGAGGTAGATAGGAACCTGAGGATATTTCGAATCAAGCCTCTGGGGCAACCTGTGAAAGTCGGGATAACCCATGACTGTTGATATCATTTCACTTTCTTCTGTTGCCTGTCGTATATCATGTCCCTTATTATGCCTTTAGTCAGGAGTTGTCTTATTCCGGACAGATTGCGGACGAGCATGAAAAGGTCGATAACCAATGCATAATATACCAACTCCAGCGAGCCTTCGAGCAGCCAGAGAAACAACGGCAACAGGGCGAATCCAATCATTATAGCCCCCGCAAATTTGCGGCTGGTGAAGAAGGGAATAGCTACCACCACCAGTGTAATGAGTGTCGCCCAGGGAGCTAGCACAAGGAAGATACCTATAACGGCGGCTGACCCGCGGCCACCCCGGAAACCTGCGAATACAGGAAAATTGTGCCCCAGTAGGGCCGCGAAACCAGTCCCGAAGACCCAGAGTTCCGGAACGTTTAGAGCCTGGGCGATGAGTATAGCCCCCGCCCCCTTCGCGATGTCGAAGAGACCGACAAACACACCTTCACGAGTGCCGATTTCACGCATGACATTAGCGCCGCCCATGTTACGTGAACCGATATCCCTGATATCCACGCCTTTTCTCATGCGAGAGACGACATACGCCGTAGGGACGGAGCCCAAAAGATAGCCGACGATTATGCTTACAATACCTGGTAGCATGTCCTTACCAAGCTAGATAGCGGATTGTTTGTCTCCAAGCACGGCGACAACAATTAGACCGGGCCCTGTGTGCGTGCCGATGACCGGGCTGGCACGCGAGAGATAAGTAGGGATTTGAGGATACTGCGAGCGAAGCCTCTGAATTAACCTGTCGGCCTCATCCAGGTCAGTGGCATATTCCACAGCTAACCCATCAACTTTGCTAAAATTCTCGGCAAAGTTAAAGAGGTAATCTATGGCTTTAGCCCGGGAGCGTTCCCGAGCGCAAGGATACACCTCGCCGTCCTTGAGGCCGATGATCGGGTTTACCTTGAGCAGTGAGCCCAGGAGGGCTTGTGCTTTGCCGATGCGCCCACCCCGTTCCAGGTATTCAAGAGTATCGAAGGCAGCACATATACCTACACGGCGCATGGTGTGACGGGCCACATCCAACACCTCATCAAGGCTAGCCCCGGCTCGGGCTACTCTGGCAGCTGCGATTGTTATAAACCCCTGCGCCATAACCGCCCACTCCGAGTCCAACACCTCCACGCGGCATTTTTTCTTCATCAACCCTACGGCCTGTAATGCCACCTGATAGGTGGCACTGAGCTTGGAAGTTAAACAGATAGCCACGATCTCGTTTGTTTTCTCGGCAAGCTTATCGTAGGCATTGGCAAACGCCAGTGGTGCTGGCACGGATGTCGCCGGCAAAGCCTTGCTGGTTCTTAGCTTGTCGTAGAACTGGTCAGGAGTCAGGTCGAAACCATCGTGATAGAGGTCCGTGCCAAAGCGGACAACAAGTGGAACCACCGTAATCCCGAACTCCTCAGCCACCTCGGGGGGCAAGTCAGCTACACTATCCGTCACAATAGCTACGTTAGGCATGGCTATTATCCTTTCGTCTACCAAACAACCCGGACAGCATTGTTTTTCGGCCACGCGGCACTGGAATAGCCCTGCTCATCTGCGAATGCGGTGCTGCTTGCTCACGAGCTACGCAAGGAACCGACGCTACGCTATGGCGGGCCACCACGGCAAGAGGAGCCCTTGGTCCGGCTACAGTGTCATCTCCAGTCAGTTAGTTCGGCCTTTATCAGCATGCTTCCCAACGCCACTAACCATAGTGAGAAGGCGATTCCCACACCTAGAATACATGTCCTCAACGTATCCTCTTGTTGGATATCTCCTATGACCATCTTGGAGAATACGTAAACGAGGCCAATCCCGGCCGCTGCTAGCAAGGAGTGCGCTACCACACGCCAGCCTTTTCGTGTCAGAAGTTTGTTTATAATCATCGCTGCCTCGCTGCCCTACTAATGATATTATAACCTACGGATGGCATCCTGAAAAGTGGGAAGAAAAGCCAAGTCATCTCGAAATTGACAGGCCGTGATTCGAAGGATAGGATCCGATAGACAAAGAAAATCAAAACAGAGATGAAAATCCTATGCAAGCTGAGTTGATATACAATCCTTCCGGCGGACAGGTGGTCGTCAGACACGAACTTGACAACGTAATTGCCTTTTTGAGCCGCTACGGATGGTCAGTTACCTTGCGGGAAACCAGCAGGCCATCGGAAGCGACCGAGTTAGCCCGCCATGCTGTAGACACAGGTGCACGGGTAGTCATTGCCGCCGGCGGCGATGGCACTATCAACGAGGCAGCAAACGGGCTGGTGAACACCGATGCGGCGCTGGGGGTGCTTCCTATGGGCACGACCAACTCATGGGCCTTACAGATGGGCATCCCTGCCCTGAATCCCCTGCTTCCGGGCACTCAAGCGGCCAAGATGATTGCTGCTCTGGAGGAAAGAGTCGCTCGCCCATTACCTGCCAATTACTATCGAAGGGTCCTACTGGACGCCACTCGCGTGTTCGTGGAGGGACGGACTGTTGCCGTCGACATGGGTGAGCTCTCAGGTCGTTACTTCTTGATGTGGGCAGGTATCGGGTTTGACGCTGCCATTGCCCAGAGCGTACCGCTGAAAGAGAAAAAGGCTTTAGGTTCCTGGGCGTATGTGCTTCCGGCAATCGAGTCAGCTTCTCGATTCTACGGCACGGACGCCTGCCTGAATCTGGATGGGAAACTCGCAAAGGTCAATACGCCATTCATTGTCGTCAGCAATATCCAACTCTATGGCGGCATGATAGCGATTGGGGCTAAGGCTTGCATGAACGACGGCAAGTTAGATGTGTGTGTTTTCAAGGGAGGCGGTTTTATTACTTTTGTGCAGCAGGCAATGAAGGTGCTGACCCATAAACATCTGGAAGACCCCAAGGTAGAGTACTACCAATGCCGCGAAATAACCATCGAGTCAGCCCGCTCATTGCCAGTTCATGTAGACGGTGAGCCTTTCACCAGGACCCCGGTCGCCATTCATACCGTGCCCTCAGCGTTGAAGGTGATAGTGCCCAAGTCTGTGCCGGCCAGCCTATTTAGCCCTTGACCTGCTCTTCGCAAATTAGTTCGAATTCCCTTTGGTGAAGTTTAGGAGACAGTTACCGAACTTCTGTTTGAAAAGAAGAGGAAAAGTAGACAGTGCCTGGTAGCGCTGAACAATATCACGAATTATTAGATTGACAGCCGTTGTCGGCGCCAGTAGTATTGAACTCAAAAGGTCGGACTTAAGCTAGATAGGAGGTTCGCCGTGAAAATCGAATATTTTCATGCCTCTAAGTATGGAAATGGAGCCAAGGTCGCAGAGGAGTTCCAGAGGCAGATGACGGCCAAGGGTGTCACTGTCAACGTCCATCACGTCAAAAACATCAAGCCAAAGGAGGTACCACCGGCCGACCTGTACGTTTTTAGCTCACCGGGACGCTTCGGCAAGCCCATTGGAGATATGCGCGGTTTTCTGAAGAAGGTCAATTTGCCATCCGGAACTAAGTACGCCATCCTGGTCACCGAGCTCGCACCTGAGCCAGAAAAGAGCATACGGATACCCACCACCGAAGAGGAGCTAGGCAAGTGTCAGCGCGTCATCCCCGTCATGAATGAAATGCTGCAGAAAAAGGGCATGGTCAAGGTCGCCGAGGGTAAGATTTTTGTGACCAGTCTCAAGGGGCCGCTCGAAGAGAATTGGCAGAAGAAAGTGGAAGCCTTCGCTGCCAGGATTCCCATCTCGCCCTAATGGCCAGCAGACGACAGCTACCTACAACTGGTGAAACGATCTCGCTTGGCTTCAGCTTGAAAGAAGGTAAGGACCTGACTGGCTGCAAATCCGCTCCATAATACAAACGGCAACTGCGTCAAAACCAGCCTGCCCTGTTATCAAACTTCATCCAGATATAAAAGCGCCAGCATTGAAAAGCTGGCGCTTCTAAATTTCCTTGGTGGAGGCGGGGGAGAGTTGAACTCCCCGTCCAAAAGAAGGTTGCCAGAATATCCTACAGGCTTAGTCAGCTCCTTTTGTCTCGTCTAGCTTTCATCTGCTGACCGAATCCGGCCAGACCAGCCAATACTTCTTAGCCAACCCCTATCGGCATCGGGATTGGAGAGCCCCGATTTTTCTGACACCTAATCCCAAGCTTCGAGGAGAGCTTAGGTTAGATCGAACCGTTAAGCGTAAACAGGTTCAGCATTTGTTTTTTGCCACTTGTTTTGTGAGGTTAGTGGCACCTCAGCCTGCAATTCTGTAGGCCTCCCCCTGTCGAACCCACGCGCCCCCATACTCTAGCCTCCCTTTCCATCACCTCCTTCTATACTTCATTGCCCGCTCTACTTCCCTATCGGAGTCCCGACGGGCAATAGCCTCCCTTTTATCGTAAGCTTTCTTTCCCTTGGCAACCCCCAACTCCACTTTGGCAATCCCATGTTTAATATACAGCTTAAGGGGCACCAAGGTCAAACCCTTTTGTGTTACCTTGCCGGCGAGGGTGTTAATCTCTTTTCTATGAAGAAGAAGCTTGCGGGGCCTGGTTGGCTCATGAGTGTTATAGCTGGCAGCATCATAGGACGCAATATGGCTATTGTAGAGCCACAGTTCACCATTTTCCGGCTTGGCGTAGGCATCACTCAAATTTGCTTTCCCTTCTCTGATGGATTTGATCTCGGAGCCCTTAAGGACAATTCCTACCTCAAGGTTCTCCTGAATATGGTAATTGTGATAAGCTTTGCGATTGACTGTTATCACGCTGGAAGCTTTTGCCATAGGGCAATTTTAGCACCGGGATACAGGGCGGGCAATTTCGGGCACACTTGCTGACGAATCCAGCGCCAGCCTGTGAGATTGTCACGCAGCTTTCAGGTGCTCGAATGACCCCATACCATGCCATTGCGAGGAGTGTAACGACGAAGCAATCTCGGCGGGGACGAGGAGACTGCCACGCCCCCACAAGTTGGCCCTCCCAATGGCAAAAAGCAGAGAGCTGACTGCGACTGTTCAAGTCGCTAGACGACTGTAGCTATTATTTCTTCTTCTCTAGTCCTTTTTCCTGAGCAAATGCCTTTGCGTGCTTACTTTTCTCGTCAGCTTTGCTGATTAGGTAAATCATGGCACCCAAACACACAAGGAATGCGCCAACGCCGATAGGTCCCGTCCAATACAAGACTAGCCACATATCCATTTTCGCCTCCTTTAGCTGGATATTTGATCTTATTATTGATTGTATGTGCAGGCTCATAGCAAAGTCAAGAGAGAGACCGCGAATGACTATTTCGCACCCAGCCGGCTCTGTTGCCGGAGGAGGCTGCTTCAGAATAATGAAGAGGAGCCATCAAAAGGTTTTCTTGGGCCTAGGCTGGCAAAAGCGATTTTGTTGTAGAATATCATTTATGACCATATTTATTGAGAAAGGAGCTATGCCATGAGCCGTGCCGATAAAGTCTACCTATCCATAACAGTCTTTCTGCTTATCGCCGCAATAGTTGGCGGCATAATGCTGACGGTGCAACACAGCCGAAACCAGCCCGTGGAAATCGTTATTTCCCAAACAGAACTTCCGGCGCAAAACGGCGAACTGTACATCAGCGGCGCCGTGGCTAACCCCGGTATCTATCCCTGGCAGGAGGGTGACACCATACAGACTCTTCTTCTGAGTGCCGGCATTGAACCCGATGCTGACCTCGGCCATATTGAGATTAACATTCCTCGGGAAAGCGAAGGACAATCCCCTCAGAAGATAGACATCAACCGAGCCGAACCCTGGCTGCTTGAAGCCTTGCCGGGCATAGGTGAGGTTACTGCCCAAGCTATCGTGGATTACCGTACTGAAAACGGCACCTTCAGAAGAATCGAGGACTTGCTTAGGGTCAGCGGTATCGGTCCCGCGACGTTTGAAAAGATAAAGGATTTCATAACCGTGTCGGATTAAGAAGCGTTTTGCACGCTGTCAGGCAAGGTTGCCATCTCAATTTCATCTTCCACATCAAGACCGAATCATCGTGAGAATCATCTTGAAATTCCTTATTGCCTGCAGAGCATGTGGCTGATTGGCCGGCATGATGACCACCTCACCACCTTTCACGCGAATAGGTTTGCCGGAGATAACAATTTCCGCTTCACCTTCAATGAGATAGACCAGGGCATCGAACGGTGCCGTATGCTCGCTTAAGCCTTGCCCTTCAGCAAATGCGAAAAAGGTAACCGTACCCGTCTTCTTATCAATTATGGTTCGACTCACCACAGAACCTTCTTGATAATCAGCTAAATCAACTAATCTGATCCCTTGGCCGACAAACTTCTCCAGTCTCTTCTGCTCCATTCCTTTCACCTCCACTGTTCTTTCAGGCAACATTGCCTTACTCTTTCATAATAACCGAAAGGCCTTCTCCAAATCTACTGGCCGGCTACGCATCGCCGTCCATCATCATCCTCCAAATCATTTCGTCCGGCGGCATTACTGGTCTGTTTACAAGATAGAGCATAATTTTTTCGAGCATAGAGCCCTAACCTATTGACAACACTTGTTACACGCACTAGACTTTTATAAGCACGTCCACAAAGTAGTCTGGCAGCTTGCTTATCCCGCCAGTCCACATAACCCGAGGATAGACACTGGCGGGGATGTGCTTTTATGGACTAGCATGGTTGGGACTGGAACTGGCATCAGGCTTCTGAGGCACCTGGGCATTGCTTTGATATTCGCCCCGGAACCCTTTACCACACCGTTCGGTGTAGCACTCATACTTGTCGCTCGGCATTTGTCCAAAAAGCTTGAAGCCAATCGGAATAATCACCTCCGAGAAATGGTCCAGTATTATCTGGCCCACACCGGTCATCTTGGCGACTACGCTTATGGCGAATCCGGTGCCGCGGGCCCAGCAAAGCGCCACGGTTTGAGTGAGGAACGTGCTATTCTCGGGCAAATTACAGGCAGCCGCAGCTTTGAAGCTAAGCCTTCAGTTCAGCCTGTCAGGTGTAATATACGAGAGGGCACGGCGAACCACGCCGCAGATATGCAGGGTCTTTCCCAGCGCTGCAAATATGTTGGTAGTCACACTAACACATCCACCAGAACAGAGGAGGTGATTCATCACGCGATAAATATGGAGTGGCTTTCCCAGCGCTTCGAAAGCACGAATAGCGCTGTGGCCCATTCCAATTGGGCTACGACCTCTGGTGCCGCGGAGGGAACAACACACCACTCCGTCAACATGAACTTGCTTTCTCAGCACCATGAAACAGGTAGTGTCGGACACGCGAAGCCAAAGTGCCATGCCATAGACGCAGTCCAGCTTCGGCGACGTTACGGGTCATCGGTGGACCACACGACGGCTCTCAATGGTCTGCAGAACAACAACCACTACTACGATATGCTGTCCAGAAAGAATGTCATTGGGGGCTACTAGTCCCCGACTGTAAACCGCTCCGTATCTGGGTTGCCGGCCCTTCGTATTTGGTCGACATTTAATCCTTGGGCGTGGTCTGGAAAGTGATTTTCCTGCCCCGTCTTGCCACCTCAGCGAAGTCAATCGACAGTGTCTCGGTCAGCTTCCTCTTCGAAGTATCCTTGAAGTTGAGGCGGACATTGACAAAGCCATTGTATCGTCTGATTGAGTCGAGGTCGGTAATAAGACTGATTTCTTGCGATGTATCAAGAGATGGGACAAAAAGTGCTTCTTGAATCTTCGGGCCTCCTTCCATGCCCCTTTCAATATCTATGTCAATATCCCTTGCTACAGCGCCTGTGTTCGTCAATATTAGCTCGTCGAAACCTCCCCCATACGTATACATTCCGGTCCTCAACGATAGCTTCGGTCGTATCGTCTCTTCCCTGATTCTCCTCGTCTCATAGGCATAGTATCCAGTAACCGCTGCAAATACAATTGTCACTATTATATAAAACCACGAAAGGTTCATGGGTTCACCTCCGTGCCTACAGCTCTTTTCTCTCCAGACCTGCCTTCTGTATCTCGTGAATCTCTGCTGGGGCAGAACAGTGCTCAGACTTCTTTGGCGGGAACGGCGCTTAGGGTTTCGATAAGGTAGCCTGTCTTAATTCCCACGTCCACCACAAAGCTCATAGCCGTCTTGGGGGTGGGTGCTTCAAAGACAACTACGCCGTCATATCGCCCAATGGTGACATAAACATCGTGGATTGTGATTCCCTTCGGAGCTTTGAGCCTTTTCAAATAGTCGATAGCCTCTCTGCCCTTTCCTTTCGGTGATAGAAGACTCATGAATAACATAGCTGACCTCCTTCCTTGTTCTGTTACCCATCCAAATCCGCTGGCTGGGCTGAATTCATTCCCTTAATACATCCAATATTTTACTGAGATTATGAAGGCTTGTTTATCTATCACGATATGTTTTTCTAGCCGTGAACTTGCGGTCTAACCATCGGATGAACATACGAACATGATAACTTTGCCAGTAAATGGCGAATGCTAGCGCTAGCACAATTACGATTGATATCGCAATTTTTAGCTCAGAAGATAGTGGGAGCAGCTCATAGGCTAAATACAAAAGGAACAGTATAATTGCCAGTATCACGGACAGAATGGCCCAATCTTTAGAAGTCCAGGGAGCTACATGTTCTCTATTAAGGCTCCCCTGCGTTGGGAGTGTGCCACCAGCTTGCACAGCATACATCGAGTTAGAGCCACAGTTTGGACACTTCTTATCGCTCTCCTTCAATTCTACACCACACTGCTCACACTTTCGGCTTATGCGAACTTCGTATTTACCCATTCTAGGCACCCCATCTCTTCATCAATTATACAAGGAAAACTGCGTGTGTTCTCTTCCCCCTATTGCCTCAACTGCCCTCTCCAAATCCGCTGGCTGGGCTTATAACCTCATTTCACAGTTAGCTTTCCGTCTCGTGCTGCGGGAACTTCCGCTCCGCTTCTGACACAAGCCTTGCCAACTTATCCAGAAATTTGCCACAAACAGTTATGACAGGTTCGTCGGGGTAGTCACTGAAGAACCAGTCAAAATTTGTTTCTGTTGCCTTTGGTCTTGTGGGAGGTTGCTCTGGAGTCTTACAGGTGTCTACTAGCTTATCCTGACAAGGGTGTTTAATTCCCAAGCTACCTGAAAAGGAAAGGTTACCCCCTGTTTCAATCTTGGCTAGGTCTGGCTTTGTTTGCCTCCTGTGTATACCTATATGTCTTTTGTCCGTCAACAGTTTCCCTATCGGGTCATTCTTTAAAGCCTCTCTCTCTTCTCTCCACCACTTGAGAAAATCTAAAGCGGCTTTGTTATCAATTTCCTTTGCTTTACTTTCAAAAATATCTCTTAATTTCTCGTCCAACGATATACCCAAACTGAACTCGATATTGGCGTCTTCGAGTAAATAATCGACTACGCTTACAGCTGCCGATTGAAATGCGCTTAGGTAATAGCAAGATTTCATTTGTGTGGGTGAGTCCTGAGGAAGCGACTGTAAGGAATCACGCAGTTCCTCAAGGAAGAATCTAGCCTCTTGCAATCTCTTTTTGGCTGACATAGATATACCTACGTCCCCTAATAACCTAGCCGCTCAGTAACTTTTATACTTAGTCCCCCTCTTTCTGTATTATTCTCTACAAATCCGCTGGCTGGGCTACGTTCATTTTATTCCCCTGTTATCTATAGGGCAGGAATGAAATAGAATCCGCTCAAGACTGCAAATAAATCGGCCCTTATCTCATCGCTTCTTCGGACCCTTCCGAAGATACTCCGCGCCTTTCTTCCGCGCGTTCTTTCCTGTCTTTTTTGCTGCTTTCTTCTGTGCCATTCTTCTCCTAGTGAACGAAATTCCCTTTGTGAGATTATACCAACCTGGTAGACAACACACAAGAAACATAAGATTTGAGGATAGCTTTGGGTTGTCTCCAAAGCCGCCGGCTGGGCTTGCTGCTATTCACCTTCAGGCTGAGCAAGCCTCACCCTGATTGCGTGGAGGTGACCGTTGGGGTCGCGTGTAACCTCAAATTCCACTTTTTGCCCTTCTCTAAGGGAACCATAGTCCACCCCTTGAAGCTGATTGCGGCCAAAGAAGAGGTCTTCTTCCCGCTCCGTCTGGATGAACCCAAAACTACGGTCTGCAACTAGCCGTTTTATTGTGCCCTTCTGCATGGGATGCCTCTCCAAATCGCTGGCTGGGCTACTTCTCTTTTACGCAGGGATGCTCTAGAACCTCGCCATGGCATTCTTTGATTTGTTCAGGACTGCATTCTCCCGGCTTGCCTTTCAGCCTCTCCGGGTGCTTGCATACCTTCGTGCTCTTTGACTTGCGCATTTCCGTAACCTCCTGCATAAGGCCTACAGCATCTTCAGAACAATACCATTTTATCACACGGATAATTCGTAGAGGTTTACAGAACTCGTCCTCAAAGGTTATCACAAGGCATCTTCTGCCTTCGTATTTGCGAGGGTGCCGAAGTCAGCCGAAGCAATCCAGTGTTGGGAAAAGAGATTGTCATGAGATTGATACGTACGCAAGAAGACATCACTCCACATCCCAAAGCGAAAGGCCGGTTGCTTCATCATATTCCCGCTCAAGCCTCGGCCCTTCTAATTGACGCAGGTGGACTTCAGCAGCAAAAACAATTCCTCCAGATAGATGACCACCCCTGGTACCTCCCGTTTCGTCGGCAAGTACTGCGTGCGCATGGACAAAGGGCTCTCCGTCCTTCAACGATATGTTCCCTACGCAACTTGCCATTTCGTGAGGTGAATCAATTTTTATCTCCCGGTACTCATGATTTTTCTGGTCATAGTAGCCGAGTCTGGCACGCTGTAAGGCACCGATTGCCGTAAAGCTTCCTGCCTCAATTCCCCTGTTTCTGGCGAGTTCAGTTATGGACTGGATTAAGTCCGCACCATGTTTGAGTCGCACAATTAGCTCCTTATTAGTATTATACTCACAAAGACTCTTCTGTTCATGACCAGCCTTCATAAATTCTCATCTCCTCCTTCTATGTCAGACAGAGCTACCCTTTCCCAAGTAATTATGACTGCAGCATGTGCTGCTTCTTCAATGTAATTCCATTTTACCACAGAGATAAATCGGCCGTAGCTGCTCTGGTATAATTCACATGTGTGGCTTCTCTATGTCAGCTGTGCTTGGGTCGTCGGGATATTTCTCGGTTCCAAGATTGGCCTGCCCTGGCTGGCCCTCTTCTTGGGACTTATCCCCTTCGCGCTTATACCTTTCCGCCTCAGCAGCAGGAAGACCTTAATAGTAGCCGGGTTATGCCTCCTGGCCGTCCTTGGCGGCACCATGCGTTACCCGTCACTCTTCCCTCCAGCGGATGAGCATTTCGTTCGCTCTTACAACGATGCAGGCACCGTAGAGATGCAGGGCATGGTGACGGAGGAGCCTGACATTCGAGATAGATATTGCCTGTTGACACTCTCCGCCAGCGAGATAACTGTAAGTGGCGAGAGCAAAGAGGTATGGGGAAGCACCCTAATCCGAGTGCCACGATATCCCGTTTACCACTATGGGGATGTCCTCAAGGTAACCGGCGAGCTGGAGACCCCATCTCAATCTGAAGATTTTGACTACATAACCTACCTGGCCCGCCAGGGAATCTATTCGCTCATCTATTACCCCAAAATAGAACTTCTGGACCGCGGCCAGGGCGTTAAACCTTTGCAGTGGATTTACTCTTTGAGAGAACAACTCTCTGTCTCCTTGGCCAGGGCCTTGCCTGAGCCACAAGGTTCATTGGCCCAGGCTATTTTGCTGGGCTTAAGAGACAATGTGCCTGATTCTCTAAACAAAGCCTTTTCCAGGACCGGGACAGCACACCTGCTAGCTATTTCTGGTTTACACATGAGCATCATCATTGCCATCCTCCTCAGCTTGTTCACCCTGCTTTTTGGCCGGCAGCGTTCCATATATATCTGGTTGACTCTAGCGCTTATCTGGCTCTATACCCTGCTTGCCGGGATGAATCCGCCAGTAATTCGAGCAGCAATCATGGGAAGCCTGTTTATAATAGCTGTATACCTCGGGAGGCAGGGAAACGCCATCATTGCACTGGCCTTTGCCGCTGCGGTGATGGTGGGAATCCAACCATATGTTTTGTGGAGCGCCTCCTTTCAGTTGAGCTTCTTGGCCATGGCCGGGCTCGTTCTTCTTTACCCTTATTTCCAAACTTGGGGAAGAAAAGGCGTGGCTCGTTTGTTCAAGAACAGGGATAGGATTGTGCCCACAGCCAGTATAGTAACCGACACCTTTGCCGCCAGCCTGGCAGCTAGTGTGCTAGTCTTGCCACTTATAGCCTACAACTTTGGCATAGTCTCTCTGGTCGGCCTGCCAGCAACATTCTTCGCCCTGCCCACTCTGCCATTTATCATAGTGACATCATCGTTGGTCGCCTTCACGGGACTCTTCGCCTTGCTTGCCGCTCAGATACTGGGCTGGCTGGCTTGGCTTTTTCTCAGCTATCTCGTCTCTGTGGTTCAGGGCTTTGATGCGTTGCCTCACTCTTCGTTAGAAGTGGCGACTATTTCCGCGTGGTACGTCTGGGGATACTATGTTATATTAGCGGGAGCTATAGCGCTCGTTAACCATAGAACCAAATTGACTGATTTTGCCTCCAGGTTGACCTCCAGAATAAGGGACGCCGCCCAAGTCATCCCCAAGCCTCGCCTCGGCTTCTCTCCCAAATGGCTTGTCCTGCCCCTTTTGATAGCGGCCCTCCTGGTGTGGTCTATAGCTCTGACCCAGCCGGATGGCAAGCTCCACGTAAGTTTTCTTGATGTGGGACAAGGAGATGCCATCCTAATTCAGACGCCAGAAGGGCAGGACATACTCATTGACGGCGGCCCTGACCCTCAGAAGATCAATCTGGAGCTGAGCGAGAAGCTCGCTTTCTGGGACAGGACGATAGACCTCGTAATGTGTACTCAACCTCAAGCCGACCATGTAACCGGCCTGGTGGAGGTCCTCCAGAGATACAGGGTGAAGCAGGTGCTTGAACCTGGTGTATCCTACAACTCTTCTGTCTATCAGGAATGGCTCAGGCTTATTGCAGATAAAGGGATCGAATGTGACGTGGCCCGCGCCGGACAGGAGATTGACCTGGGCGGCGGAATCAAGTTGGAGGTACTGAATCCGCCAGCAAGCCTGTGGAGGGGAACTGACGATGACATTGACAACAACGGACTGGTGCTAAAGCTGACCTGGAATAGAATCGGCTTTCTGTTTACTGCCGACATACGGGCAGAAGTTGAGTTCGAGCTCATCGGGCAGCGAGCCAACCTGAGAAGCACTGTGCTGAAAGTGGCCCATCATGGCAGCAGGACTTCCACTTCCCTGCAGTTTCTGGCCGCGGTTGACCCTGAAGTGGCGGTGATTTGCGTGGGAGAGGACAACACCTTTGGCCACCCCGCCATCGAGGTTATCGAGAGACTTATCGACAAGCTGGGCGAGAGCAATATCTATCGGACAGATGAGGATGACACCATCGAGTTCATTACCGATGGAGAGACGCTGTGGGTAGATACGGACAGGTAGGACATTTGTCGCCTAGCCAGGTGCCTGCAACGGCACCTCCCTGCTATAGCAGAACACCGTGCAAAGCGACAATCAAATCTCCCAAATAGCCCGTTACAGGAACTGCTACGAAGCCCTGCCCTAAATCAGGATCTTGCCGTCCTTGAGGAAGAGAGTCCCGTCTACACGCACTTCTCCCCCTTTGCGGAGGTCGCAGACCATGTCCCAATGGATGGCGGACTTGTTCTTGCTCCCCGACTCGGGATAACCGGCCCCAATGGCTAGATGGATCGTCCCCCCAATCTTCTCATCGAAAAGCGTGTTCCTGGTGAAGCGCTGAATTCCGTAATTGGTGCCGAAAGAGAACTCTCCTACATAACGTGCTCCTTTGTCTGACTCCAGCATCTTCAACAGGAACTCTTCGTTCTTAGCTGCGGTGGCCTTGACGACCTTCCCATCCTTGAACCACAGGCGGACATCCTCCACCTCACGACCATAGACGCAGGCAGGAAAACTGTATCTGATATGCCCGTTCACACTGTCTTCGATAGGCCCGGTGAATATCTCACCATCGGGGAAGTTCTCATGTCCATCGCAGTTGATCCACTTCCGGCCTGCAACTTCGAGCTTGAGGTCAGTGTCCGGGCCGATGACATGGATCTGCCTGGCTTTCTTCAACCAGTTAGTGACCCGCTGCTGCTCTTTGGAGATTTTCTTCCAGGCCTTAATTGGATCAGGTTCATGAACCAGGCAAGCTCCATACACGAAATCCTCAAACTCGCGCAGCGACATCTCCGCATCCTGAGCGAAAGCCTGGGTCGGGTAGAGGGTGGTGGTCCACTGCAGTTCTTTCTTGGCCGCTCGCTCCAGAAATCGGTCGAAGATCGGACGCCTCGCCGCTGACCGACGGGACTGTTTGGCTGGGTCGGCATTGGTGAGCTGCTTGGTGTTCACATCCGTCCAGACTCCAATGCTTACGTCGATTTGCTCAATGATGTCCCTCATAAAAGGCGGGACATAATCAAGCTGGGCATCGCTGGCATAGGCGAACAGAAGCTCTTGTGCCTCCCCCAGCTCAACCAAGAGAAAAGGGTGAGCACCACGCTCCAGAACTTTTCGATAGACAGCCAAGACCAGCGGCGCGCCCTCCGGGGCACCGGTGATGCGGACCAAATGGTTGGGTCGCACCTCAACAGAGTAATCGACCAGAATCTCAGCTAAAATTTCGACTCGTGGATCTGTCATTTCACCTCCTTTGATTTGGCTCGTGGAGCGACAATCAGACTGTGGGATGGTCTAGCACACGGATTACGCGACTGAGCCATGCCTCACACCACAATCTTCCCGTCCTTCAGGAAGAGAGTCCCGTCTACACGCACTTCTCCGCCTTTGCGGAGGTCGCAGACCATATCCCAGTGGATGGCGGACTTGTTCTTGCTCCCCGACTCGGGAAAGCCCTTTCCAAGAGCCAGATGAATTGTCCCGCCGATCTTTTCATCGAAAAGGATGTTCTTGGTGAACCGCTGGATCGCGTAATTGGTGCCTAAGGCGAACTCTCCAACGTAGCATGCCCCTTTGTCACTCTTCAGCATCTTCAGCAGGAACTCCTCATTCTTGGCCGCGGTGGCCTTGACGACCTTTCCTTCTTTGAACTGGAGCCGGACATCTTCCACCTCACGGCCATAGGCGCAGGCAGGATATGTGTACCTGATATGCCCGTTCAGGCTGTCCTCGATGGGTCCAGTGAAGATCTCACCATCGGGAAAGTTCTCATGCCCGTCGCAGTTTATCCACTTCCGGCCTTTGACGTCCAGTTTGAGGTCGGTACCCGGGCCAAGGACATGAATCCTTCTGGCTTTGTTCAGCCAATTGGCGATGCGCTGCTGCTCTTTGGAGATTCTCTTCCAGGCCTTGATTGGATCAGGTTCATGAACCAGGCAAGCTCCATAGACGAAATCCTCGAACTCGCGCAGCGACATCTCGGCATCCTGAGCGAAGGCCTGGGAGGGGTAGAGGGTACCAGTCCAGTGCAGCTCTTTCTTAGCCGCCCGCTCGAGAAATCGGTCAGAGAAGGGGCGCCTCGCCACTGCTCGGCGGGACTGCTTGGCAGGGTCGGAATTAGTGAGCTGCTTGGTATTCACGTCGGTCCAGACCCCAATGTTCGCATCGATCTGCTCAACAATTTCCATCATGAAGGGCGGCATATAATCAAGCTGCGCATTGCTGGCATAGGCATAGAAAAGCTCTTCTGCCTCCTCCGGTTCAACCTGAAGAAAAGGATGAGCACCGCGCTCAAGGACCTTCTGATAGATAGCCAGAATCAACGGCCCACCCTCTGCGCCACTCGTGATCCACACCAGCTGATTCGGCTTCACCCCTACAGAATAATCGACCAGAATCTTGGCTACGGTTTCAACTCTCGGATCTGCCATTTCGCCTCCTTTGATGTGCTGATACTAGAATGTCTCGGCAGTCTAGCAGGTGCTGTCGAGGGTAGTCAAATGGCCAACGTCGTGGCCACAGTCAACGTACATCGCACAGATGAGGATGGCACCGTCGAGTTTATTACCGATGGGGAAAGGCTGTGGGTGCGGCGGAAAAGTGAATTAAGCTCGCAATGTTTGCCATTAGAGCTTACTTAATAATTATTGGTATGATTCATTCTGTTGCGCCATTGAACTCTCTTGAATAACATGCGTCTATGTTGCACCATCTCCCGCTGGCTCTAATCAGTTAGGACTCGGCTAAGCGAATTCCTGCGCCATCAGTGAGTGGTATAATAAAGCCGTATACAGAAGAACTAAAGGCTATTTGGTAAACTCAGTTAGAATTAAAGAGTCAGAGAATGTATAAAGAGCATCCTGTTTTTGAAAAACCCGAAAATGAAAGTGCAAAGGTATGGAGATATATTGATTTCACCAAATTTGTAAGCTTACTAGACAAGTCGGCTCTTTTCTTTACCAGGGCTGACAGACTAGGGGACCCATTTGAAGGATCATATTCAAGAGCCAATATAAAGCTGAGACCCGAGGTATATAAAGGGAAAATACCGCCGAATGCATTAGAGAATTTCAGTCAATTTACCAAAATATTTATAAAAAACACCGCCATTAACTGCTGGCACTTAAGCGAGTATGAGTCAGCCGCCATGTGGAAATTATACCTTAAAAGCAACGATGGAATTGCTATACAATCAACTTTTGATCTTCTAAAGACTTCTTTAAAAGACGAAAATCACAGTGTTTTTATTGGCAAAGTAAAATATATAGATTTCGAAAAGGATTGGATGCCTGAAGGAAATACGCTATATCCCTTTGTTCATAAGAGAAAGAGCTTTGAACATGAGAAGGAATTAAGAGGAGTAATTCAAGAATTACGTTATAAGAAAAATGGCGGACTGGATTGGTCTAAACCCTTATTTGATGATGGGATATACGTTCAAGTAGATTTAGGCATGTTGATAGATAAAATATATTTAGCACCCACAAGTCCCAAATGGTTATTTGAATTAGTTACATCAATGACAAAAAAACACAAGCTGGATAAGGATGTCCTCCAATCAAGCTTGGACGATGCCCCTGTCTATTGATGGAGCCAACCAACACTGAAATGAAGAGTTGTAACCCCCTGACCACGCCTCCCGCTCACTCCAGGCGAGTCGTATTGCGATGGTAGAAATAGGCGGGGACCCAATCACGAAGAGCGCCCAGCTTTCTCCTGAATTCTGTGGGCAGACCGAGATATGAAATGAATACCCATAGATAATAGACTCGCCGCACTATTGCGGCGGCAAAACCATCGAAGACGCGGCCCCCTAGCTGGGCCAGCACCAGATTCCTGCCCATATATATCACCTGCCCCTTGAACCTGTAACGGAAGGGACGCTGGTCCTTACCCTGTATTGCGCGGATGATGTTCCTGGCACAGGCCGGTCCCTGTCGCTGAGCTACCTGCTGGGTTGGCGGATAGGGCGCTGACCCATCTTCCTGCAATAAATAGGCGCAATCCCCGAGCACATAGACCCCGGGCGACTCACTGACCTCCAGATATTGATTCACCACGATGCGGCCGCCTTTTGCCTTATTGAAAGGCAACGACTCTACAACAGCCACCGGCTTCACCCCTGCTACCCAGACAACGGTTCGAGTCGGTATAGTCTGCCCATCGGCAGTCTGAATACCACCTGACCAGACTCTGGTAATACGAGTCTTCAACAAAACCTCGATTCCCCGAGAGTGTAGCCGGCTGATAGCCAGTTCCGACATTTTGGCCTTCATGCCGGAGAGGAGAGCGTCCTGCGCTTCGACCAGGAGCACCCGAACTTGAGACGTGAGAGAGGGGTATTTCCGCACCAGCGCCTTGCGCACGAAATCCTGGATGGCCGCCGCCAGTTCTATCCCCGTGGGTCCACCCCCCACCACCACAAAGGTGAGTAGCTCGCGCCGGCGCTGTTCATCTCTTTCCTGCAACGCCGCCTCGTAGTTGTCCAAAATGCGATTATGGATATTGACGGCATCGCTCAGGGATTTCAAAGTCTGCGAGTTCTCCTCGGCATCGGCCATTCCAAAGAAATTGGTGGTGCTGCCCAGAGTCACCACCAGATAGTCCCACTCCAGTTCTCCATCATCAGTACTGACCACTTTCCTCGCCACATCTATGCCCTGCACCTGGCTCTGCTTGAACCTAACCGGTCCGGCACCATCCCCTTCTTTCAGCAGGACACGCACAGGGAAAGAGATATGACCGGGTTGCACGCTCCCGCTGACCACCTGCCATACAAAAGGCAGGGGACAATGATCATCCCGCTGATCTACCAGTGTCACCTCGAGTCCCGTCGCATGAGCGGAAGCTTTCTTCAACTCCAGCGCAGTGCTAATCCCGGCCGCGCCTGCGCCCAGGATGAGCACCCTCTTTTTGCTTCCGTCCATGGCTGTCACCTACCAAAGGGAATCTCAGTCCCTCAAACAAGGTTAACGTCCGTCCATCCAAATGTCAATGAGGCTTGCCTGAATCGCCCAATTGGAGTATGCTTTTGAAGGAGAACCATAGCTCAGCCGATCAGGGCACAGGGATGAAAAGACAAGAGGCCAACAATGGTTGATTTAGATAATGTTTCCGCTTATCGTCAATTTGACAAGTTAGGAATGCTCGACCATCTGCACGCGTTTCCCGAGCAATGTGAGAAAGCCTGGCAGAAAGTACTGAAATTTGAGCTCCCCCACCTGCATGCCAAAATGTCCAACGTCGTTATCCTGGGGATGGGTGGCTCGGCTATCGGCGGTGATATCGCCCGCCGGCTCGCCATGGCCGAAAGCAAAGCGCCGGTTTGGGTGCACCGCGACTACGGCCTGCCGGCATTTGTCGATGAAAGCACCCTGGTCATCGCCTCAAGTTATTCAGGCAATACCGAAGAAACTCTTTCTGCGTTCACCAAATCGCTGGGGATCCGGTCAAAAAAGTTAGCCATCACCTCAGGCGGCAAACTTCAGCAATTAGCCCAAAAGGAAGGCATCCCTGTTTTCATTATCGACTACCAGGCGCCTCCCAGAGCTGCCTTTCCCCACAGTTTTATTCCCCTGGTAGGCATTTTTCAGAAGCTTGGTCTGATTGAAGATAAGTCGGCAGATTTGAAAGAGGCGGTGGACATCCTGAAGAAACTGTCAGGAGACGTCATTGAAACCAATCCTCTTGCTTCCAATCCAGCCAAGCAGCTAGCAAACAAATTGCGGGGACATATAGCAGTAGTATACGGAGCCGAGATGCTCTCAGAGGTGGCTCGGCGCTGGAAGGGAGAATTCAACGAGAACAGCAAGGCCTGGGCTTTCTTTGAGAACTTCCCTGAACTCAATCACAATGCCGTAGTCGGCTACGAGTTCCCCTCCGATGCGAAGGAAAGGATTCTTGTCTTTATGCTGCGCTCTTCCTCACTCCATCCCCGCAACCTGCTTCGCTACGAGGTTACCGCCGAATTGCTGACCAAAGCGGGAATCGCCTATGAATTCGTAGAAGCCACCGGGAAGAGCGCCCTGGCTCAAATCTTGAGTTTAGTCCTACTGGGCGACTATGCGAGCTTCTATCTGTCGATGCTCAACGAGGTTGACCCAACATCTACAGATGCCATAAATCTGGTGAAACAGCGCCTGGCCCAATCCCCTGCTTCCAGTGACTAGTTTAGAGTGAAGGGCATAGCTGGTCGGGAATCGACAGCTAGACTGAACCCCGGTTCCCCAGATGAAGCTACTTCTCCGTTAGGGAAAATGGCATGAGGCGGTGAATTGCTCAACTTTTTGACTCCCCTCCCGTCATTGCGAGGCCGGCTGCGGTCAGCCGAAGCAATCCCGGCGGGGCTGTTGTGGGTTTGGATTGCCAAGCACAATGTTTTCAGTAATCTGCTGAACTCAGAGATTCAGAAATGTAGATGGCGTTCAGGGTTCTGCCTGTTGCTCGCCGGCGCTGTCCCCAAAGTTGTTAAACTGGGCAAGGAAGCGAGCGATTTCCTCGCGCTTGAATCTGCGATCACCCCGGGGGGTGATGCGGTATGCTTTCAGTCTTCCGTTGTTAGTCCAGCGCCTCAACGTATTGGGATGGACATGGAGGAGCCGGGCTACCTCCCTCACCGTCAGCATGTCATTCATCTGGTCGTTATCTGCCATATCTTTTCCCATCTGCTCTTTAGTTAACTTATCCTAAGGGTAACTCACTTCAGTTGACCACACAATCACCCGAAAGTATCAATTTTCTTAGAAAATAGTACTGGGAGAAAAGTCCCGATTTGTAAGAAAGGTTAAGTTAGGTATATTGACTTCGTATTGCAGAAATGTTAATCTTATTGGAGAGGGTGTTACTCCTACACGAATTGTTCGCCTATATGTTGCCATCAGGAGCTATCTGTGCAGGGGAACACCGACAGGGTGAGTGTGTAAGCGCCCGTCGCCGTTAGTTGTGTGGCTGGACGTAATTGACGGGGGGAAGCGGGATTTTGAAAGAGAGGATAGGCTGAAAACATCGTGCAGTCTTATGTGTGAGGCGGTGAAGCTGAACCTGTAGATAGCCGTTTGAGGTTCAGCAAAGTCAATAGCGAAAACCACTCTAAATTGCGCATTAGTTCTTGTATTTAGTGAAGGGGATGAAAGCTCTGGTTATCGGTCAATCTCAAGGCTTATCGCAAGCTGTTGCCTCTGTGCTCAAGGTTAGATGGCCCGACTTAACTCTAGTTCAGGCCGGTGAAACCGGGGAAAACCTGGGACTGATACATAGAGAACAACCGGACATTGTTATGTTTCACTTTCGAGAACTAAGCGAGGGGACATCATCTGCGGATGACTTTGAGCTCATAACCCGGATTCGCAGCTTCTCCGATGTGCCCATCGTTGTTATCAGTCAGAGCGATAATGTTATGGACAAGGTCAAAGCCCTGGAGATGGGTGCCGATGACTGGGTGTCCCCGTCTTTCGTCCCCATGGAGTTTATTGCCAAAGTCAATGCTATTGTCCGACGCCGCTCCCCGAGTAATCGCGGCGCTTTCCTTTCTCTTGATGGCAAGCTGTCTATAGATTATGCCACTCACCAGGTATGCGTCTCGGGAAAGTCGGTGAAGCTAACCCCGATCCAGTATAGACTCCTCTGTCATCTAATCAGGAACCAGGGCAGGGTGTGCAGCAGCACCGAGCTGCTCCAGCATGTCTGGGGTCCAAACTACGGCGGTGAAAGAGAACTCCTCAAGCTGAGTGTGTACCGCTTGCGTTCTAAGATCGAGGAAGACCCCTCCAACCCGGAAATCATCTTCAACGAACGAGGCATAGGCTACGTTATTAGGGCCTCCCGTGCGGGCTGGAAGAGACCTCTCTGACGTTTGATTCTGGCCACCAAAAGAACCATTACTCTTCCGTTGTTGCCCCGCCGCCTCAGATGTCAGGATACACATGGTGGAACCGGGCTAGTTTTCGCACCCTTCGCATATGACCTACGCGTCCATAACTTATCATATCTTTACATATCTCTTTCTCAATTAACATATCGTAAAGGCAACTTACCTCAACTAACCGCACAATCACCTGAAGCATCAATTTGGTCACAAACTACTGACATTCTCTGGCGGCAGATTGTCGGCGAAAAAGCAGAGATGCCTCCCGTCTGTACGGTAACAAATACCGGGCCGCTCATATTGTCTGGCTAGACCAGCTCGGTCATTTCCCGGCAAGGTGGGTTGTCAACACTCGGCCGACGTGAATACGAGCGTGGCATCGGGCTCAAAAATGTCATAGTTTTGTCACATTTCATCATCTAAATTTTATGACTATTCCATCAACACTGACTTAAAGTAAGTACTGTCTCAGAAGTTAAGCCACCGAAGACATAGAACAAGTAACCAGCGAATGGGATATTCCTCTATCTGTGGATTGATAATTGACTGGTACACAGGGCTTGTACGAATTATTGTCATGAATTCTATTATTGTGAATAGTCGATTTGGCGAAACACTAAGAGGGCGATCAAGTAAGTTCCGGGCGGCGTGAGTTGGGTGATCGGGGAAAGCTGCTAGTGAGCGTAGCCTATGTGACAGACAAAGAGAGATGAAAGTTCTGGTTGTTAGCTATTCCCAAGATTTGTCGCAGGCTATTTCGTCTGTCTTGAAAGTGAGATGGCCGGACTTAGGCTTAGTCCATGTCAGTGAAGCCAGGGAAAGCCTGGAGCTAGTACATAGAGAGCAACCAGACATCGTTATGTTTCATCTTCCTGAACCAAGCGAAGTAGCACCGTCTGTGGACTGCTTTGGCATCATAGGCCAGATTCGCAGCTTATCCGATGTGCTCCTCATTGTTATTAGCCAGAGGGATGACGTCATGGATAGGGTGAAAGCGCTGGAGATGGGTGCTGATGACTGGGTGTCCCCATCTTCCATCCCCATGGAATTTATTGCCAAGGTCAACGCTATTCTCCGGCGCCGTTCTGCCAATAATCACGATGGTTCCTTTTCCTTGAATGGCAAACTGTCTGTGAACTACGACACTCGCCAGGTAAGCATCTCAGGAAAGCCGGTGAAGCTAACTCCCATCCAATACAAACTCCTTTGTCATTTAATCAAGAACCAGGGCAGGGTATGCAGCAGCACCGAGCTGCTACAGCATATCTGGGGGCCAAACTACGATGGTGAAACAGAACTCCTCAAGCTGAGTGTGTACCGCTTGCGTTCTAAGATCGAGGAAGACCCCTCCAACCCGGAAATCATCTTCACCGAACGAGGCATAGGCTACGTCATCAAAGCATCCGGTTCGAGTGAATAGAGACATCTCCCCCTTTCTTTGCCGAAAGCGAGGCGATGAGACAATCCCCAGGCTCGCGTAGAGATACCGCCACCAGCGTTCCCTTTCTCATTGTGCTGAGATTGCTCCACTTCCTTCGCACTGACATACTGAGTGTCTTGTAACCAAAAAGAAACCTCCGGTAACCAAAAAGAAACCTCCGGTAACCAAGTAGCTACTGACTTCTCTGTCGTGCCCCGTTAGACTTGACTTAAATATGGTACCAAAGTACCGGTACTTAAGTTCGGACTGAGCGTTGGACAGGATTTTACTTGTGTGTCCCGACCTGGCGATGACAGATAACTTGACTTTTGTATTGCAGAACTCCGGTTTTCAAATCGTGAGCACTGCCGAGAGCAGGCAGGCTCTGGTTGAATTAGATAGAAGCACTCCTGACCTCATAGTGATGCGTGAAAACAGCCACAGACTGAATGGAGATGAGCTTTGCATCCGCATTCGGGAGCTCTCTGATGTTCCCATAATAGTCCTGGGGCAGGAGCCGGAAGAGGTGGCAGGAGTGGAGTTTCTGGAAATGGGCGCCGATGTCTACCTGACGTCTCCCTTAAGCTTGAGGGAGCTGCTGGCCAGGGTGCGATCCCTGCTGCGCCGCGCCCGGACATTTCCGCAGAATTGAATTCAACGATGAAAGATAGTTTGTATCCGAGAACAGTTTTGAGTAATACGATTGCCGATGCCCTAGGCCTTTTCCGAGGGAGGGTCGATCAGGGCAACCGGGCTTCCATCAATGTAGTGCGAGGCTTTAGCCTCGTGCACGACCCTGAAGGGTCGCACTACATGGTGAGCGCGGTAAGGCACACCTTAAATTGAAGATGAGGTGGAATAGATGAGAAACCCGGAAAAAGGAGGAATGTGAGACATGAAAAAGAATTTGATTTTAGCCGTGGTGGTCGTGGTCGCTCTGACCCTGGCCGGTGTGGGTGGCGTGTTTGCCACCTGGAGTGACTCCGAGACCAGCTTCGGCAACTACATCGAGACAGGCGCCGTGGACCTGAAGGTCAACGGTGCAGATGACGCACCCTGGGGCGAAGGCGTGCCGGCAAAGGTTTACGTTGAATGCATGATACCGGGGAAATTCTACGGCCCGTATGAAGTCGAGCTGTGGAACGCCGGACAGTGCATCTTCCCGTCAAAAGCCTTTATCCACGTCAAGAACATAGTCTGCTCTAACGCGCTGCCCAAGGTGAATCCATACCCCGAGGGCGGTAGTGCATACTGGCCAGCTGGCGAGTCAACAGGCTACCCGGACCCCAGCACCAATCAACCCTACTCTGGCGACCTGAAACCCGAGCCGGAGCTGGTGGCGGAATACGGCGGCAAAGTTGACTGCGTGACCGTCCCCGGCGTTGGCGTTGATGGCGATGACTGCAGCATGGGCAGTGGCGTCCGAATGATAATAACCAACAGCACGGACCTCAACGACGTCCTGGTGAATCCCGATGGTGTGAGGTTGGAAGACCTCCTCTACAAATGGGACTGCCACGAGATCTACCTCTTCGACCTGATGCCCTGCCAGCCGAGGACCATCTACCTGTGGTTCTACCTGACGCAGGACAGTGAGGAAGACTTTGCCCTCAACTTCATCAAACACCCCGACGAGCTCGGCATATCACCCACTGACCCCGAATATGCCAATGCCCTGCTCTACTGGAAGAAGTTCAACGACTGGCCTTCCTGGAGATACATGAGGGACCAGGCGACCTTCGAGATGGAGTTCGACCTGTGGTTGGAGGACACACCCGGCGCAATAGTCAGCCCCGATGATTAGTCAAGACAAACCCGCCGCGTGATTGTGAAAGCTCAATGAGACAGGCAAGCCCGGGGGATGCCCCCCTGAGGGGCATCCCCCGGGAAGAGCCTTCAATCTTGGGCAAGTTCGGGAGTATTTTTGGTGAGAGCGACGAAACTATTACTGATTAGCCTGGTGCTTGTGGGCAGCCTGGTGCTGGGCGGCCTGGGCGGCACCCTGGCTACCTGGAGCGACAGCGAGACCTCGCACGGTAACTACATTGAGACGGGCAGCGTTGACCTACTCGTAGCCAGATGCGATACCGATTGGGCAAACCCCGGGGCGTTCAAGGACGACCAACCGTGGGGCGTGGGGATTGACCCGTGTTTTGACGCTTCGCTCATGCCAGGACGCAATTATACGTGCTACTCCTTGCTGTGGAATGCCGGCTGCGTAGATGCCAAGGCTTACGTTCACATAAAGACCGTGTCCGACAGCAATGGCTTATCCAGCTATGCGAATATGAGCATCTGGTATGACGATGATGGCCAGCCGGACACCCCTGTGCTGCTGGTGGCAAGTAACACTATTGCCAACCTCGATTGCCATGAGATTCGGCTGGGGGACCTGCCAGCCCAGGCGGTTCGCCAGCTGAAGCTGGCGGTGGAATACAACGGACCGTGCCCCACCCACGATTTAGACTTCGACATCATTTTCGAACTGACCGGCAACATGGCCTTCGAGTCGATGTCATTCAAGAAGTTCGGTTTTGCTGACAGTGAGATAAGTGAAAACTGTCTCTCAGTGCCGGAGTAACTATTCATATTGTCACTGCCATGCCGCAATCAGTCTTATTTTCCTTGTATTCAGAGACGTATAGTTTATTGGCCATAAGGACAATCACAATATAGAAAGGAGGGCAGATAGTGAAGAGACTGATATTGATAGCATTGGCCTTGGCCCTGGCGCTGGGCATGGCCTGGGCGCCTGCGGTCGCGGCTGTGGAACCCGTTCCAATCACCATTCACAAGACTATCCCGGCAGGCGGACCGATAGAGGCCTTCACCTTTGAGGCCTGGCGGGACATAAACAACAACGGCGTTATCGACGCAGGTGACATCTTTGTCGGGCAGGTGGTCATAGTCGGAGCCGGCACCGGTGTCATCTACAGCACCATAATGGGAGTAACCATAATCCATGAGGTGCTCATCCCGGGCAGCGCTTATCAACAATCGCCTGACGTGATAGTGCAGGTATCCTGTGAGGTCGAGGTGGTCATCCACAACGAGGCGCAGGTCCAGGAGGTGGGCCAGATAGTAATTCTCAAGAAGGATGGAGCCGGGAACGCCCTGGCGGGAGCAACGTTCGAGATCAGCCCCAATCCCATAACGGGAGAGCTGCCTGCGCTCACAATAGTGGACGAAGGACTCAATGACGAGGCCATTGGCATACCCGGCGTCCTGTCGGTCAGCGAATGCAAGGTCTGCGTGACCTGCACCGTTACCGAGACCGTACCGCCTGCGGGCTACACTGCGGCTCCGCCCCAGACGGCACATGTGACTACAGCCGGAGAGACGGTCGAGCTGACCTTCATAAACACGCCTGAATTGGGTGAATTGATCATCCAGAAGGTAGATGGTGCGGGCAATGCCCTTGCCGGCGCCACCTTTGTCATTACCCCCGACCCCAAGACCGGCGCTGGGGCCATGACCCTGGTTGACAACGGGCTCAACGATGAAGACCCGGCTGAGGGCACCTTGAAGGTTACCGGATGCATAATCGGCACTGTCTGCACAGTTGAGGAGACGGTAGCTCCTGCTGGCTATGTACCGGCACCGCCGCAGACAGTTACCATCAGTGCTGAGGTGGCTCTGACCTTCGTTAACGAGAAAGAGGAACGGGGACAGCTAAAGATCAAGAAGGTGGACAAGTGCGGTGGCCTCCTTGGCGGCGCTCAGTTCCTGATCGAGCCCAATCCCAAGACGGGCACCGGTTCTCTCACCGTGGTTGATAACGGCCTTAACGATGAAGACCCCACTGCGGGCATATTGCTGCTCACGGACTGCCTCAAAGGTATTACCTACACGGTTACCGAGACAGTGCCTCCCCCGGGCTATGTTGCCGGACCGCCCCAGACGGTGACCGTTGCCTGCGAGCAGTATTTGAAATTCGTTAACGAGAAGGAGGAACGGGGCCAGTTAAAGATCAAGAAGGTGGATAACTGCGGTCGCCTTCTTGCCGGCGCCCAGTTCCTGATCGAACCCAATCCCAAGACGGGCACCGGTTCTCTCACCGTGGTTGATAACGGCCTTAATGATGAAGACCCCACTGCCGGCATATTGCTGGTCACCAACTGCCTCAAAGGCATTACCTACACCGTTACCGAGACAGTGGCTCCCCCGGGCTATGTTGTCGGACCGCCCCAGACGGTGACCATTGCCTGTGAGCAGTGTCTGAAATTCGTCAACTATCGCGAGAGTCAGTGTGGGAGTGGATGCTGGGGAGGATGGTGGTCCTGGCAGGGTTGGGGCGGGTGGTCGGGCTGGGGTGGCTGTTCGAGTTGGAGCGGAGGTTGGGGTAGTTGTTCGGGTTGGGGTTCGTCCTCGAGCTGGGGCGGGTGGTCAGGTTGGGGCGGGTGTTCGAGTTGGGGTGGGCGATAGCTTGGCTATCGGCAGCACCACTAAGATATAGAACAGAATGATTGCCATTCTGGTGAATATACGGTTGGTTGTTTAGCTATGAACAGAAAACCGCAGGACTGCGACATGTGCTTTCTTAACCAAAGTTGACAATACTGCAGCATTTGTGGAACACTGAAGATGAAATCAGCTCTTAGGGAAGGCGGGGAGAAGATGCGCAAATCCTACGAAGGAAGCCCACCTAAGCTGACCTTGAGGTGGAGCAGATCAACCTTATCAGCGAAAGGAGGCCTGTGTATGGTCTGACGGGCACATGAAAAGAGGCGAGACAGTTTGTGGCAATTTTGGTGAAGAATGAGAAACAGACAATGAAAAACAAGGAGGACAAATCATGAAGAGACTGATACTGATAGCACTGGCCGTGACCCTGGCGCTGGGCATCATCTGGGTGCCTGCGGTCGCGGCTGTGGAACCTATTCCAATCACCATTCACAAGACTATTCCGGCAGGCGCACCAATAGAGGACTTCACTTTTGAAGCATGGCGGGACTTGAACAACAATGGCGTTATTGACGGAGATGATTTCGTGGTCGGGACGGTGGTCATAACCGGGGCCGGCACCGGTGTCATCTACAGTACCATCAAGGGACCAACCATAATTCATGAGGTACTGGTCCCGGGGAGCGCCTATCAGCAGTTGCCCGACCAGATAGTGCAAGTATCCTGCGAGGTCGAGGTGACCTTCAACAACGAGGCGCAGGTCCAGGAGGTGGGACAGATAGTAATCCTCAAGAAGGATGGAGCGGGGAATGCCCTGGCGGGAGCCACCTTCGAGATCAGCCCCAACCCCAAAACCGGCGAGCTGCCTGCCCTCACCATAGTGGATGAAGGACTTAATGACGAGGCTATTGGCATACCCGGCGTCCTGTCGGTCAGCGAATGCCAGGTCTGCGTCACCTGCACCGTCACCGAGACCGTACCGCCTGCGGGCTACACTGTGGCTCCGCCTCAGACCGCACATGTAACTACAGCCGGAGAGACAGTCGAGCTCACCTTCGTCGACACGCCGGAACGGGGCAAATTGATCATCAAGAAGGTAGATGGTGCGGGCAATGCCCTTGCCGGCGCTACCTTCGTCATTACCCCTGACCCCAAGACGAACACCGGTTCTCTTACTGTGGTTGACAACGGGCTTAACGATGAATGCCCGGCTGACGGCGTATTGTGCCTTAGCGAGCTGATATGTGGGCTCACCTGCACCGTCGAAGAGACGGTAGTTCCTGAGGGCTACGAGGGAGCCGCCCCACAGACAGTCACTATCGGTGATACGCTTGAGCTGACCTTCGTTAACACACAGCGGACGCCGAGCTGCGGAACCGTCTGTGCCGCTCAGACACAGCCCGGTGAATACCTCTTCGACGCTGCACAGGAGAACTGGTTCACCTGGATCTACTACAACAAGGGATGGGGTACAGAAGCTTCACCCAAGGAATATCCCATTTACACCGGAATAACTCAGCTGTGCGGTACGCTGTATGTCTATGATAATGGTAATCATATCTTCGTGAACTACGTGCTGACGGACATGAACGGTTGTACCCTGGCTGGACTCAGCGAGTATCATCTGCAGGTTGACAGTTCGCTGGCCAACCTTAAGAAGGCCGTCATGAACAAGAAGAATCCGGTGCCCGGTAAGTGCGAGTACAAAGGCACGCTGGACCCCATGGTACCTGAGACTGGCTGGATAGAGGCCACAAACGACAACATAACCAGCTGGACTACCGCTTACATATTTGCCCATGGTGTAGGCTGTTACTATTGTCCCTAGACAACAGGTGATTAAGAGCTCTGCGAACGGGGCTGAATGAGCCTTGTGACTCAGCCCCGCCCCGCGGGGCATTAACGGCAGGTAGGCCTGGGCGGCACCCGGGTTGCCCTGCGCGATTATGGATAGGACTCCGACGGGCGACTGCAACATACCTTCACGGCAGGACATTATGAAATGAGTGGGGAAGTGCGCCATCAACATAATTCTGGGACCGGTGCTTTGCTTTGTCCCTCTGGCCGTCCTTATGTCGTCGGCATTTTCCGCGAGCCTGGCCATCGTTCGTAGCAGCATGGAGCGAGCGATGCAGGCAGGGGCTTTGCAGGCAGGTTAGCACCGCACCAGGGAGGTCTGGGGCAACCCAAAAGACAGGGGAGGTGATAATGATAAAAGGTATCGTAGGATGCAACGTAAAAAAAGACAAAGACATACAACCCACGTTGTTGAGACTCAGGTCACATGCTATGCAGTATCCGGGCTTCAGAGGGGTTGAGAATATTGTCAGTCAGAAGAATGTCTCTATCGTGGCCATGGTGAGCACGTGGGATAGACTGGAAGACTGGAAGACATGGGAAGCATCCAGTATAACGCAAGAACTGCTCCGAGAGGCTGAAACGGTTCTGACCGAAACACCCCGGGTGACAACATACATGATGGTGGAGCCCGCGGAAATGTGGGCATAGCCTGAGACAAGCTCTGATTCTGCATCATACGGCTCTGTGAACTGGTTGCTCTTGCCAATGCTGGCGCCTGAAAGGTGCGCGGAAACCACGTTGACCAAATCCTAAGTACCAGAATCCAGGCTTCGGATAAGGCCGCTAAAATACAAAAAGCAAAGATAAATGCGCAAGATGATAGAGCAAAGATCAAAAGCTCTCCATTTTGACTCTTGACCTTTGATTTTTGAATCTCTGCATTGTGCAGAGCCTGCTCCAGAGCGTCAGCGAGCAATCTCTCTCCCTCGCAATTGTGAGCGTCAGAAGCGGCATGCTCTGGCGTTTAATTATGGCTAGCATTGCAGTTGTCGGCTATGATATATTTTATGGCAGGATACTATGAAACGAACGGGCAAGTGGGTTGTCAACATAATTCTAGGGCTGGTGCTTTGTTTTGTGCTCTTAGCCGTCCTCATACCATCGGTGTTTTCGGGGAGCCTGGCCATCGTTCGCAGCAGCAGCATGGAGCCGGCGATGCGGGCTGGGGCCTTGGCCGTGATGCTGCCCATAGACCCCGAGGACGTGAAAGTAGGTGACGTCATTGCCTTTGACCCACCCTGGGACCCTGATGTTATCGTCAGCCACCGCGTAATGGCTGTGCATCGTAATGAGCAGACCCTTTTTGACACCAAGGGCGATGCCACCGAGGAAACTGACCCGTACTACGTGCCGGCCGCGAATGTGCACGGCAAGGTGATTTTCAGCATTCCCTACCTGGGGTATGCGGCTAGTTACGCTGTGCGCTATGTCCGCACCTGGCAGGGCTTCGTTTTCCTGGTGTGCATACCCGCGGCAATTATCGTTGGCAGTACCATCAGGGACGTGAACCGGTCACACAATGTAAGAGTAAAAAGGCTGGCTAGCCGGCTGGAGCGGCAGCGCCGGTGGAGGAAACGGGCGTTTTCGGTCTAGCTTGATATGCACAGCTATGACAGCTGCAGGAGGTTACTATGAAGCTAAACAATAAGCCCACCCGGGCGGCCTTTGCCAGGTCCCCGTGGTTGAAACTGGGCTCTCTGGTTGGGGCGTGTTTGCTGCTTGTCGCCGCTCTCGTGGGGGTGGGGAGCGCCTTTTCCCTGCCGTCAAGAACAGAACAGCCGATTGTGGTGGCGAACTACGCACATCGGGGAACGTTCGATTATCTGGTGTATCTCAAACCTAACAGCCTGTACGGTTCCTCACAGCCACAGGAAGAAGAGACGGAGGAGGAGACATCCCCGGTTTTCTTTCGCAATATCATCGAGGAGACCCGGCTAATCTTCAGCTACAATTTCAGTTGCGGGGAGGCACTGTCCAGCATTAGTAACGAAGTGGTGATTGCAGCAGTTGCCGAAAATCCGGGCATGTGGCAGAAGCAGATAACCATCCTGGAAGAAACCCATCAAGAGCAGGAATTCGAAGTTGACTTCCCTTTAGACCTTGGGGCTCTAGAAAGTGTGGTAGATGACATAGAGAAGGAGATAGGACTCAGCAGTTACCAGAACCAGTTCACTATCCGAGCTACCGTTCACACTACGGCTGAGACTAGCGCGGGACAGACTATCGAAGATGACTTCAGCCATGAAATCACCGCTGTCGCTCAGGCATACACCTTGCAGTTCGAGGGTAGCTTCCGAAGCAGCGATACGGGCAGCAAGGATGGCGTTAGCTATCGCGAGGAGGGCTGGTTCGATTACGAAGTCTATCTCGAGCCAAATATGCTTTACGAAACAGATGTGCTCAGGTCGAACACGGTTCCTGCGGCAGAGCCTTCGTCACCTTCCCAAACTCTGGGCCCGGGGCTGGTGTACTTTCCTAACATAGTTGACAGTATCGAGGCAGGTTTTTCCTATCAGTTTCTGAGCGACAAACCGGCCACAAATCTGGTCGAAGAGGTAGAGGTTACGGCGCTACTCGAATATCCCGGGATGTGGAGCAAAAGCTTTACCTTGGTGCCCGAGACCAGTGAATCGGGACCACTTGTGGTTTATTTCCCCGTGGACATCAACATGTTCAATGCAGTGACAAATACTTTGCGAAGCGAATTGGGTTTTGGCGCGGCAAGTTATGACCTGACCATCAAAGCCACGGTTCACACTACGGCCGACCTTGATTCTCAGCATGTAGACCAGGTATTTACCCACAGCCTGCAGGGGCAACTGGGGATGACCACTCTTACTCTGAAGGGTGATCTGAGTAAGCAGCAGCCGGGAACTGTTGTGGAATACAGGACAGTGCCTATCGGCAAGACATGGGTGTTTAGAGCATTGGCTCTGGTGGGACTGACCTTGACAGTGCTGGGTCTCCTGTTCGTGCTACGGAACAGGCGCGAGGCACAGACAGTGCCAGCATCTGGGATAGAAGAGGAAGCATTGCGGGTGAAAAAGAAACACAAAGGTGTGATTGTGGATGTAGGTGAACTGCCGCCAGCGAGGATTGAGGAGGCGGTCATACCCGTTGGCTCGGTGAATGAACTGGTCGGGATCGCCGATGCCCTGCTCAAGCCAGTGCTGCATCGCGCCGAGGTTGATAAGCACACCTATTGCATTCTTGACGGCGGCGTGAGATACGTGTACGTCAGTCAGGCGTAAGACAATGGAAGCTTGGGCAGGCTCTTTGTTCACGTGGGAGGTAAGGGGTTCAAGGTTGTGGAGTGGATACGATGTCCTGACAAGCGATCAGCCCCGCTGATTGTCGCCATTCATCCGATGATAGTGGGCGAAGTTGGGACATTTGGTGGTTAGTAGCTAATAGAGGAAGGCGGAAAACGGGTTAGCCTTTGGATAGTGTCCAGGCATTGGAGCGTTGAGGCGCCCGCCATAGATGGTCATTTGAGTGGCGAGGAGCCCCTAGTGAAACCGGCTTTCCCAGTCGGTCTCATTCTTTGTTTTGGATGGAGACGAACACGATATTACCAAAGCTTCCTGAGCCAAGGGCTGCAAATGAATTAGCTGCAATAGGCACTGCGACCGGGGCTGAATGACCCTTGAGATTTGGCTCTGACTCTTATTGCTCCGAATGGTCTGAGCAGGCAAAGGGGAGAAAAAAGGCGAGGAGGGAAACCTCCTCGCCTTTTTCGTTTTCATCTCGTTATTTCAGCCGCTCAGTGCATAAATGGCGGAAACAAGTCCTATGCTCGTATTCCAGGTGAATGCACTGCATGTCAGGCTGCTTACTCTTGCCTCATAGCTGCCGACAGGCGCCCTGCTGACCTTGAATCTCACCAGGCCAGCGGTATCGGTGCTGCCACTGAAGTTCCACGCCTTGCCACTGCTACACGCCAGGCTCAGACCAACCCTTGCGCCGGGGAGAACGCCACTGCCAGTTACTACCTTGACTTCGACAAACAGGTTTCTCGCGCTTTTGATGAAGCGGATGCTATCTACCCACATGGCATTGGTCGCAGGTGGCTTCTGGTTAAGAGCGAAATTCACAAGTGCAATCCCACCCGATGCTATAGCCACACTCGATGTGACATTCTCATACCCTATTTGGCTGGCGGTTACCTGGTAGGTGCCTGACGCCATATCCGCGATGCTGTATTTGCCTGTTCCATCCGTTGTGGTCGTCCTGGTGCCATCGCTTACCATCGCGCCGACTATGGGTGCCCCATCCCTGGCATCGGTTACTGCGCCAGTGATGCTGCCCGGCGCAGTAATGTCATTCAGCAGGAAATTGGCCACGGCGGTGGTCCCTGACAGCACAGTGACTGTCAAGAAGGAACTCTGATAGCCTTCCTTGCTGGCTAATACCTGGTAGGTCCCCGGTGGAACACTACCAATAGAGTACATGCCGGCAGCGTCACTTAGGGCAGTTCTGACGTCGTAACCCACCTGGGCGCCAGATATAACTGACCCGTCTGTGGCACTGATGACCTGACCGGCTATTTCGCCCGGCAGCACAGGAACACTGCCCACAGCTCGAGCGGCATTAATCCGGCCATGGCCAATACCGGACAGGCCGATATCATCACAGTTGGCTTCTATCCGGCTGCGTACCTCATCGTTGAGCCTACCGTCGCCATTGGCGTCAAATACTGTAGCAAATACCAGCGCTGCCAAACCGGCGACATGTGGTGATGCCATAGACGTGCCGCTCTTGTACCCGTAGTTATTGTCCTTGAGTGTCGAATAGATGCATACCCCGGGTGCAGCCACATCCACCCAGTCTCCATAGTTAGACCAGGAGGCCTTGCCGTCGATAGCATCGGTAGCTGCCACAGCCATGCAATCGGTATAACAGGCGGGATACATGGGCGCGGTGCTACCGCCATTGCCTGCGGCCGCCACCACCACCGCGCCTTTGCTCCAGGCGTAGTTTACAGCATCCTGAAGAATCGACGAGGCAGACGAGCCACCCAGGCTCATGTTGATGACATCAGCTCCGTTGTCAGCCGCCCATATGATACCCGAGGCTATCGCACTGTAAGTTCCGGTGCCGCTATCGCCCATGACCTTTACATTCATTATTGCTGCACTGTAGCCCAGCCCGGCCACCCCAATGCCGTTGTTAGTCATAGCGGCGGCTATGCCGGCAACATGTGTTCCGTGACCGCAAACATCGTCAACAGTAGGACTGCCGCTGAAGTTAACATTGCTTATAATCTTGTTGGCCAGGTCGGGATGGTCCAGGTCAACCCCGGTATCCAGAATGGCGATATTTATACTGGCGCTGCCGGTGGTCACTTCCCATGCCTGTGGTGCCTGGACTTTGACCATATCCCACTGACTCCCTAACAACGGGTCGTCGGGACTGCCCAGGGCCTGGGCCACAAAGTCAGGTTCGGCATAGGCTACTCTTGGATTTGAAGAATAGGCTTTAACCTTTGCCGCCGTCTGCCCTTCGGGCACCGTGACCACCTGAACTCCAATGCCCGGGATGGTCGTCTTGGCCTTCCCGCCCAACTGGCGATGAACGCCAGCCACCTCAGGCACAGTGACGTCATGTTTGAACTTGACCAGAATTCGCTCCGGTGAGAAGTCTGAGACAGGAGTCTGATCATCCAACGAAGCGGCAAAAACAGCTGTCGGGAGCGAGGATAGTAACAAGATGACTATCGCTAATGCTAGTATCGTTCTTCTCATAAGTGCTTACACCTCCCTTCGTAGCAAGAATTCGCGCAACTGAGAAGACTCTTCACTACGTCACAGTCTATCTTTGAGCAGACGAGAATAGAATCACCGAGTGGTACTGTTTTGGTACTAGCTTTGCGCAGAAAATGGTACTGGCGCCAAGACATCTTGAAACGGGTCGAGCCGTTCCTAATACATCCACCAGGCCAGAGAGCTAGAGCGATGCTCTCTCCTTCTGGTTGATCCCCTCCCTGATGGGAGAGAGCTAGAGAGGGGGGGAATTCACCCTCACCGTGATCCTCTCCCTGGACTGGAGAAAATTCTCAAGAGATTATGCGGTGGGTTCAGGCGTAGCCATATCCTAGTATCTCTTGCAGAACAGATTTCCACCTGTCGCCCAAGAGCCTGATGTCCAGCCTTATTTGTGTGGCGCCTATTTTGACTGCGGAATCAAGATATTTGCTCATAACTCCCCCTGCCCCTCTTATCTTAAGAGGGGAATCAGCGGTCTGGGGTTTTATGACAATTTGCCTGCCCTCTGTGGCAATGGAGCTGACCTCAGCCTTCATAGCCAGAACTTTGATTTTCACTATGTACAGGAGATTTTCCACAGGCTCGGGCAAAGGACCAAATCTATCCTGAAATTCCCGAGCCGCGTCCTCCACCTCCTCGAGGCGCTCCACCCCGGCAAGTCTGTGATAGAGACTTAGTCGAGCATTCAGATTGGGAACATACTCCTCCGGTATGTGGGCATCCATGGGCAGGGATATGGTAGGAGACTGCTTCGCTTCTCCTGCAATAACACTCTTCTTGATTCCACCCTCACCTGTTCCTCTCCCTTCAAGGGAGAGGCTAGGAGAGGACGCTTTCAACTCTTCCACCGCTTCGGCCAGCAACTGGCAATAAAGGTCAAAGCCCAGGGCAGCGATATGCCCGCTCTGCCTGACACCTAGAAGATTGCCCGCCCCCCGGATTTCCAGGTCCTTCATCGCGATGGCAAATCCCGAACCCAATTCGGTAGCCTCCAGGATAGTCCTGAGCCTCTTATTGGCCTGTGGAGTTAGTTGCTTCCCCTCGTCGAAGAAGAGATAGGCATAAGCCTGGTTGATGCCGCGACCCACCCTGCCCCGTAATTGATAAAGCTGGGCCAGCCCGAACCTGTCCGCCCGGTCAATAATCAGGGTATTGACGTTAGGCATATCCAGACCTAGCTGGATAATGGTGGTGGTCACCAGGACGTCATACTTGCCCGCAATGAAATCCGTCATCACCTTCTCCAATTGTTCTTCAGGCATCTGCCCATGGGCCGTAGTCATGCGAGCTTCGGGCACCAAATCCTGCAATTTGCGCGCAGCCAAAGCAATGCTCTGAACGCGGTTATGGACAAAGAAGATCTGGCCGTTCCTGTCCAGTTCCCTCAACAACACCTGTCTGATTAGAGTATCGTCATAAGCCCCGACATAGGTCTTGACAGACAGGCGTTCTTCGGGAGGCGTGCCCACTATACTCATATCTCTGATGCCGGTTAGAGACATGTGCAGGGTGCGCGGAATGGGGGTAGCGCTGAGGGCCAGGGTGTCCACTTCTCTCCTTATCTGCTTGAGTTTTTCCTTCTGCACCACGCCGAACTGTTGTTCCTCGTCGATTATAGCCAGCCCCAGGTCTTTGAACGTGACGTCCTTCTGCAGCAGGCGATGAGTGCCGATACATATGTCCACGGTGCCCCGGGCCATGCCTTGCAGGATTTCGCGTTCCTTTTCCGGGGAACAGAAGCGGCTCAGCATCTCTACTCTTAATGGAAAGGTCTGCAACCTCTCGGTAAAGGTCACGAAATGCTGCTGGGCCAGCACGGTGGTCGGGACCAGAATAGCTACCTGCTTATTGTTCATAACCGCCTTAAAGGCAGCACGCAGGGCTATCTCGGTTTTCCCGTAGCCTACGTCTCCACAGATGAGCCGGTCCATGGGCTTGGTTTGTTCCATGTCCTCTTTAACCGTCATGATTGCCTCAATCTGGTCTGGTGTTTCCATATAGGGAAATGATGCCTCTAGCTCCTGTTGCCATAGTGAATCTGCAGAGAAGGCGAAGCCCGGAGCCACCTCCCGGGTGGCGTAAAGGTCGAGCAGCTCTCGAGCAATTTCCGCCACTGATTCCTTCACCCTGTTCTTTGTCCTTTGCCATTCCGGGGTTCTCAAACGGCTCAAGTGTGGTGTCTGGTCACCAGCACCAACGTAACGGCTGACGCGGTCTATGCGCTCAGTGGGCACATAGAGCCTGTCGCCACCGGCATATTCCAGAACAAGATACTCTCTCTCCGTTCCATCGGAGGACATCCTGGTTAAACCATGGAACCTGGCGATGCCATGGTCAACATGGACGACATAATCTCCGGGAGTCAACTGCGGCAGAAACCACTGATGGGGTATGGGCCTCCTCTTGACAGCCCGAGGCTGCTTCACAAAACCGAATAGTTCGACATCAGTAATAAGGGTCAAGCTGTCATCCATTCCCCAGCCTCCGTCCAGTGAGCCCTGGAGCACGGTGATGGAGCCGGACGGAGGTATTTGTTCCATCTGTGATGCCGGCGAAGTATGGATATCCTCTTTCTGGAGAAGTTCGGCCAAACGATTCGCCTGATGGCTGACTACAACCACACGCTGCCTTTGTTCCACCATCCGCTTCGCTGTCTTGAGGAACATTTCCAGCTGACTGCCATAGCTCTGAGCCGGGATGAAGGGCAAAGCTTGTCCAGAGCCTTGAACGGTATCCCATGCCGCCAGCGCCAGGCGATGCCTGTCTTTTATCTGCGACCTTAATTCCTCCCAGGTGAGGTAAGGAGAGGGAAAGCCCTCCGGCAGCTCTCCTCTTTCTATCTTTCCAGTCTTCAATTCCTGAGCTTCCTCGTTTAACCTGGTGACGGTAAGTTCAATTCCCCTGGGGTCATCGAGAACCAGCAGGGCATCCCTGTCAAGGTAATCAAGGACGCTCCCCGACGCCACCTCACAGCCATCAGTCATTGATACGAACTCCCTGGCGGGTGTGACAGTCAACGAGGACACAGGGCTCGTTGAGCGCTGGTTTTCCGGCTCGAAGTACCTCATGCTTTCTATCTGGTTCCCAAGAAACTCAACGCGGACCGGCAACTGGTTACAAGGGGGAAAAACATCAATAATGCCACCCCGTTTGCTCATCTGCCCGGGCACCTCGACAACATCCTGCGTTTCATAGCCAATGCTTTGCCACCGGCGAAGTAGCTCCAGGGGCTCAGCGGCCATGCCCGGCTTCAGAACATGGCAGGCCGCCACAAAATCCCTTTTCGGGATGGTTCTATTCATAATGGCCAGGGCCGAGGTCACTACCAGGGGAGCTCTGTCACTCTGTTCAGATAACGCCAGGGTAGCCAATGCCCTCAGCCTGTCCACCATCTGATAGCTGACAGCCGATACCTGAGTACTGTCATAAGGCAGGAGGTCGAGTTCAGGGAAGCGGCGCAACTGGGCTGAAGAGGAACACCAGGCTCTAAGCTGCTCGTGAAGCCTCCGGGCAGTCTCCGGCTGACCGGTCACCACCAGGAAGGGTAGATTAAGCTCTTCGTAAAGAGCAGCAATCAAGTAGGGTTTGGCGGCGTCAAGTATGACTGCCCTCTGCTCGCCTTCAGGAGTGGCCAACTCATCTGTCAATCGTCGATAGGCAGGCACATCTTCAAGCAGAGTTAGCAAACAGGAGAGATTCATCTGTTGTCCTTCATTGACCGTCGAAAATCACCATTATAGTGTTAGACAAAAACGGTTGCGAATTATCGGGAGGCCGTTAGGCTGGTCCACCCTGGGATTATGGCTTCCCTCCGTAACTCCCCTGGCCCCTCTTATCTTAAGAGGGGGAAAGATAGAAATAAACGTGGGCCTGACTGAGCTGATGCTATAGCTTCTTCCTGAGTGAATCCACCTTCTCCTTCATGCCCTGGGCCTTGTCCCGCCGCTCGTCAATTTTGACTGTGGTCAATACCCTGGCCACCCCTTCCTCAAAGACCACCTCGTGCATCTTCTTTACCAGCGCTAAAATCCTGTCCAGGTCACCCTCCACGATTGTCCCCATTGCGGTTATCTCGTACCTTATGTCTCTTTCCCGTTCCAAGACCTTAATCGCCCGTGCCACATATTGGCTTACTGAGGGAGTCTTTGTTCCCAACGGGACAACACTTATCTCGGCTATTGCCATGCTCTCACCCCCTTACATATTCAGATTGTTATGTCACCTAAACAGATACGCTTTCGCCCCAGTCCCTCGAGACCCTCTGTGCTTGGTTCTATTTTAGCAGCAATGATAGAATAACTATGAATATGCAGGAAAAGGAACTGGTTGACAGCCTGAGCAGAAAGGCCGGCAATGTTCTGATGAAGCACTTTCGCCAGGACTGGGCTTTGCTCAAAGAGCGCAGCACAGCTAAAGAAGCAGCCACCAAATATGACAAGCAAGTGGACAGGTTGATTGTCGAAGAAATCAAGAGACATTTTCCTCACCACAGCCTGCTCACTGAGGAAAGCGGTTTTCTCCAGGGCGACCCGGAATGGCTCTGGATTGTGGATTCTCTGGATGGCACCGGCAATTTCGCCAATTTCAACCCTTTCTTTGCCGTGTGTCTGGCCCTGATGCACCGGAGTGAGCTTTTATTGGGGGTAGTCTATGCCCCGGCGATTGATGAGTTCTACTTTGCTGAAAAGGACAAGGGGGCCTACTTAAACGGGCTCAGAATTCGGGTATCTGACGTATCAGACCTCAATCATAGCTACATTCTCTACTGTGAAGGTGGAGAGAAAGACCGGGGAAGAACAGGTGCGCTTCTGCACAAAGTCTATCCCCGGGTTACCGACATACGCAAGCTGGGTTCGGCTGGACTGGAAACGGCCTGGGTTGCCACCGGCAAAAGAGAGGCTTACTTCACCACCAAGATTGAGCCCTGGGATGTCGCCCCCGGTGTCTTGTTAGTTGAAGAGGCCGGCGGCAAGGTCAGCGATTTCCAAGGCAACCCCTGGCAGCCCAGGACAAGCGACCTGTTAGTCTCTAATAAGAAACTTCATGAGAAGATACTGGGGTTGCTGTCTGCTGAATGATTCGGCTATTCAAAAATGTAGAAAGAGTTGTGACAAAATCCCCCTCTTAGGATAAGAGGGGTTAGGGGAGTTATGAATGGGGCAATCGATACTGACAATAACCCCCTTGGTCCCCCTTACCTTAAGGGGGAAAGATGCACGACCCTGAAGGGTAGCACTACAAGAAGGAGGGGGAATGAGTGAGGTGAGAGTTTTCATCGTTGCCCGGTCCGAGGAAAAGAGCTACGCCAAGCTGATGTTCAGGCACGCAACCACGCCTGACGAGCTTGAAATAGAGGGGGCAAGGTTCGGGCAGTGGCTATTAGAAAGTAGCTCAACTTCCTTCCTCAAGGGTCTACACCACTTATTTGACGAAGCCGAGATAACTAAGAAGATAGGCCTGGGCTATTAACGGATTCCTATTATGTCAATAGAGAAGGTAGTTGTTAAGACACTGGACGGCAAAGAGATCACTGTAGCGGAACAGACTTCCATCCCTTGTTTTCGCTGCGGCGTCTGCTGCACCTGCTTCCGGGCTCCACTTACCCGCGAAGACATAAACAATATTGCCTCAGCCCTGGAAATATCACGCTTGAAGTGCATCTCGAAATATGCTGTGAAGGTGCCGATAAAGGAAGGTTACCTGCTCAAACAGGCAAAGAAAGGCTGCGTCTTCCTAGCCTGGGATGCGGACGGGACAGCCCGCTGCACAATATATCCCTCCCGTCCTAAAGCTTGTCGGGAGTGGACCCCCAGCTTGTCCAGGCCCGAATGCGGTGAAGGACTCGCTAGACTCAAGTCCGAAGGGCAAATTATGCTGCTCAAGGAACTCTTCAGCTCCCCAAAAGACCAGCAAGACCTCTACTCGTCTCTAGAAGGAGAAGCACCCGACCAACTAATCAATCCTTAAACATATTTCTTCAACCTTCCCTGTGCCCTCGTATTTGTCATCCTTGGATTTTATTGTAGAATTAGTAAGACCAAGAGATTTCGAATCGGATTCTGGGGACCGATTTCGGATAAGCGATTATGTGGATGGTGAGGGGCGGATAAAGTGCGTCACAAAAAGGCTGGTGCGTACAGAGGGTGAGAGTGGAACAATTTAAGGCAGCTCTAAGGACCTTTTTCGTAGAATGTTGCCGACAACTTACGGGCGAGTCTCCTCAGTTGCGAAGTTGGACCCGCATCGTGCGCGAAGAAGGTGGTGGGACATCTCTCCCGCAGGAGATGCGTCCCGATTTCTCCCAAACCCTGTTTCGCTTTCAAGTAGATATGCTCAGAAGTGAAACATCTACGTTCGACCCCGTAATCAAGATTGTCCGGGAAGACCCCGAATTGCGAGGCATTTTCTTAGTTGACGCTGGTGGTAAGCCGATTGCCGAAGAGAAGTCTGAGGTCTGGTGGCTTAAAAGCATGTTAGGTGTGCGCTTATTACAGGCTTACGTTGGCAAGGCCAAGGGATTTCAGTTTAATGAGCAGATCTTCGACCAACTTCTTGGTGAGCTTTATAAAGATATGGGATCACCAGATACTGTGGTTACAGAGCTTAGCCCGCTAGTCGGTATTGGAATTGAATCTGACCAAATCCACATAGATAGCAATATGCGGTTACGTCAACTCTCAACGGATGAAGTAGAGGACTGGTTAAATACAGAGACACTTCTGCCATTACAACCATTACCCGTTCCCGAACTCATCGAGCTGCAATGTGCCGTAGAAGTTGTTTACCAGAAGAAGCGATATTCGGCGTTTGGCTCGAAAGATGCCCGTGAGAAAGTCGCCCGGCTTATTACTGCTATGCGTCTTACCACCGATGAATCTCCTCGGTTGGCATTTACCAAGACACTATCCTCAAGTTTGCTTACTCCGGGATTCAGTACTAGCTGGAGACCATTGGTTCTTCGATTCGGTCCCTCACCAATGCTCAACAAAGCGCAGGAATCGGCTCTGGTTGCACTCTACAAGAAGTTGGGTTCGGGTCCTAACATAAGTAAATGGGGCTTGCAGTTTCGCGGTGGAATAGCGCAGCGGACAGGCTTACAGAAGAGGATAGACTGATAGACTACTGGGTAGCCCTAGAGTCTTTGTTCGTTCCTGACACCGCCCAAGAGTTGAGATACCGGACGGCTCTCCGGATTGCCACTTTTCTTGGCGAAAATGGCCTCGAACGCAAGAAGATATACGAGCAAATGAAGGAGTCTTACGATTTACGCTCAGAGATCGTGCATGGTCATATAAAAAAGGGAAAGAAGAAGTTTGCTCCGCGAGAACTTATCAAGCTCTCCCGTTCTTACTTGAGGGAGGCTCTGTTGAAGATATTAGAATCCAGCCATCGTTTCGAACCCTCCAAACTGGAAGCTCAGCTCTTGGAAAAGGAATAGAAATGGCATGGCTAACTGGGCATTTCTCCAAGCCTTAAGTTGTCTTGGCTAATAGCGCCATGGATTGAGTCCCACCGCTCCATATTGTAGTCATGCGTTTGCGGGTGATAAAGTGGTAGTGTATTATCTTGGAATCCCCAGATGCTAAGCCACCCTACATTGCACCTTGCCAATCCTGGTGATGTAACTATTTCTCTATCGATCTCTATATGTATGGTAGAATGGGCAAACATTATTTGAGGTTATGAGTGTGAATCCACTAAACGGATTAGACTTATTCGATCTAGGTAGGTTTCTGCTCGTATTTGGATTTACCTTAGCCATCATTAGGGCTACGAAACATTTGACCGAATTTAAGAGCCCACGCACAGAGAATAGAAGAAAACTATTAAGGTTGGGGCTCGCTGCCATCGTAGTAGGTATCATGATTGGGTTGGGAGGCCTGTCTTCTACGATGCAGAATGAGATTAGAGCGATAAAAGGCATCGGGACTGATATTATTGCCATTGGATTTTCGTGCATTATCCAATCTGTCTTTCATGCCCAGAAACAACAAAGGTATTTGAAATATGCTACCTGGGGCTCAATCGGCGTTGGACTTGTAATCAGTGTTTTGGCTGTAATTGCAACCGCCTATGAATGGTTCTAGATTGATACGCCACCGATAAAGTTGTCCAATTGACATCAGGAGAGAGCAAGGCCCGAAATTGCTATAGCGGGCAAAAAGGAGGCCAAGAATGAACACGTTCGCGGGGAAAGTAGCACTGGTAACAGGTGGGAGTTCCGGCATCGGCCGAGCCACGGCAATCAAATTCGGGGAACGGGGTGCCAGGGTGGTGGTGGCTGCCCGCAGGGAAAGAGAGAGTAAAGAGACGGTGGAGATGATAAGAAAAGCCGGCGGTGAAGCCATGTTTGTCCAGACCGATGTCCGAATTGCATCACAGGTTGAGAACATGGTGAACCAGACAGTGAAAAAATACGGCCGCCTGGATATCGCCTTCAACAATGCCGGAGTAGGTGGCATAATGGCCCGGCTGGTTCGTACAAGCGAGGAGCTTTTTGACGAAGTGGTGGACACCAACTTCAAGGGCATCTGGTTGTCCATGAAATATGAAATACCGGTCATGCAAAAACAGGGTGGCGGCGTCATCATAAATAATGCCTCCATCGCCGGTGTGGCCACGGCGGAAAGATTGTCCGTCTACAGCGGAAGCAAACACGCTGTCGTGGGCATTTCCAACGCAGCCGCGACCGAGTACGGCAAGGATAACATCCGGGTGGTCACCGTCTGCCCCGGGTGGATCAAAACTCGCATGACTGAAGAACTGCGCGCCCAAAAAGACGCCGATGCCACAATCCAGGGCAGTGTACCTTTGAAGAGAATGGGCGAACCTGAAGAAGTGGCTGAAACAGTAATCTGGCTGGCTTCGGAAGGTGCCTCCTACGTTAGCGGCGGCACCTTCATCGTCAGCGGAGGGATGGGAGTCTAGCAACCGACAAGGCTATTCTGCAAGCCCCAGGAGTCTGACAGCGTTGCCGCCCGTTATTCCCGCCATTTCTTCATCCGTGAACCGGATCCTCTGCTCTTTCACGGAGTCGGGAATTTCGGTAAAGGCTTTGACCCACCTTTCTTGATTAATCAGCAGCTTCAGAAAGGGATAATCGCTGCCGAACAACACTCTCTGCCAGGAGACCGAGTCTAACAATGTCCTCAGAGCTCTGTAAAAGTTCAGAGGGCGGAGGAACCGTGCCTGCCATACGGACAAATCGAGGTAAACATTTGTCGCGTTGGCACAGATTGCCACCGCTTCCGGGTACCAACACCCGCCCGCATGTGCCAGGATGATGGGCAGGTCGGGAAAGTCCATAGCTACCTTCTGTACATAAATAGGCTGGCAATATTTGAAATGAAGTGGCTTCAGCACCTCTCCTGTATGGAGGAGAATAGGAACACCATATTCCAGTGCTTTCTCATAAATGGGATAACACACCCTATCATTGGGATAGAAACCCGCAGCCGTATGGAACTTGACTCCCTTCATACCCAGCTCCTTGAGAAATTTTTCAACCAGTCGAGCGGCGTCATTCCTTCTGGGGTCAATGCCGGCAAAGGCAATCAATCGCTGGGGATGATTCTTCACCGCATCAGCATAGACCTTGTTTATCTCCTCAACGCTTAGCTTGAGGTCGCCAAGGTGGCGAGCCAGACCCCAATCAATCGCCAGCAGTACACTTTTATTAATCCCGGCAGCATCCATATCCTTGACTATCATGTCACCGGAAATATCCCACAGCTCAGGCAATCGTCTTTGCACCTTCTCCAATGGCCTGTTGACCCTCAGCGCTGAAACCTCCGCCCAACCATCCCAGAATGGTTTGGCCACACCATCACGATCGCAAAGATGAGTATGCATATCAACTATCATATCGTCCTCCTGGACACATTACCTGTTCCCCCGACTGTACGGTCGCTCACCCAGTAACCTGATGAAAAGACTCTGGCCTTCCACCGCCACCTCAGCTGCCCTTGCCCGGGGTCTTCCGGTATTCATCCAGGGCTTTCATCATAGCCAGGTAATCCTGCTGCCCCGAGCTTTTCTTTCCCCCCAGCCACTGCTCCAGCGCCTCGACAATAATCTCCCGAATTGGTTTGTTCTGCTCGACAGAGGCAAACTTCACCGCTTTTAGAAGTTCCTCACTTCCCAAATCCACGGTTATCCTCGTTCCTTTAGACATGCTCACCTCCCACACCCAATTTTATAGCATAAAATCACAAAAACATAGAACCTTCCTCGATTTGGCAGCGCAAGCACTCAGCGTTCATGGTGACAAAACAAAAATCTACTCTGAGAGAGTTTAGTAATGTCATTCTGAGGAGTCCAAACGAATTCGGACGACGAAGAATCTCTAGACGCCGTCCTGAGTTATGCGAAGGATTCTTCGCTTCGCTCAGAATGACAAAGGAATGCTATCAAGCAATCTCTCTACTTTTATAGTTGATTTTAGGTATGACAAGAGCTATACTCATGCCGCCAAATTCGAGAAGTCAGGGATGTGAGGTGGCGAGTTGTTGGCTGATACCTATGCGAGTATTGTTACTGAGCACACCACATCCCCTGGAGGAGAGCCCCCTCCCTCCCCTTTCCTTAAGTTATTTGGCCGCTGTCCTCGTCCAAGAAGGCATCGACGTCAGGATTCTGGACTTCCTGGTGACCCACTACGATCCCAAGAAGCTGAAGAGAGAACTGGAGGAATACCGACCGCAACTCGTGGGCGCCACCTGCGTTACCTTGAACTATCCCATTGCCAGGAGGATGCTCAAGGTATGCAAAGCTTTCGACGCCCGTATCTTCACTGCCATCGGCGGCCCTCACGTGACCTTTGCCCTGGAAGAGACTCTGCTCAAATCACCATGGATTGACGCCATTGTCATCGGTGAGGGCGAGACAACTTTGGTGGAACTGGCCAGGGCAGTGGAAGAAGGTAAAGACATTCACCAGGTGCCCGGGATTGCCTTTGCCGATGGGGACAGGGTGGTCAAGACTTCCGCCCGATCGCTCATTGAGAACCTCGACAACCTGCCCTTGCCGGCACGCGAGTTGTTGCCCATGGCGAGGTACCGAGCTCTAGGTATGCCCTGCACGGTAATAACCAGCCGCGGCTGCCCTTACAGTTGTATCTTCTGCTCAGGGCACCGCATGTTCGGCCCAAGGGTCCGTTTTCGCAGCCCCGGACTTGTAGTAGATGAGATTGAGAGACTTCAGCGCGATTTCGGGCTGGCCAAAATCAACATCGTTGATGACACCTTTACCCTCAATCATAGCCACACCCGAGCGGTGTGCGAGGAAATGCTCCGGCGTAACCTGAAGCTGAAATGGAGCGTTTTTGTGCGTGTGGATAGAATCAGCGAGGACCTGGCTCACTTGATGAACAGGGCTGGCTGCGAATGGGTACTCTTCGGTGTCGAATCGGCGGACGAGGGAATCCTGAAGACCATCAAGAAAGGAATTACCCCTGAAGAGGTTAGGCGCGGTGTAAAGATAGCCGCCGAGGCCGGCATCAACGTCTTCAACTCTTTCATCCTCGGGCTTCCCGGCGAAAGCCCCGAGACGGCCCACAAGTCCCTGGCCTTTGGCGACGAGCTTTATCACAAACACGGCGCCAAATATGGCTTCCATATGCTGTCGCCTCTACCCGGAACTGAAATATACGAGAGAGCTGGCGACTATGGTATTCACATCCTCAGCCGGAACTGGGCCCGCTATAACGCCAACGAACCCATCACCGAGACGCCGACTATGAGCACAGGGATGGTAGAAGAAGCCATGTCTTTCTATAACAAGGGGATTGAAGCTGCCTGGGACGATATAAAGCAGCGGGCCAAAGACGGAGATGCCGGGTGCGCTGAGATAATCGAAGGGAAAGAAAGAAACGAATTCGTGTGGGCTTTGTTCCAGGGAGATATCATAGAGAAACTAGGGGGCATGGCATCACCCTCTATCCTGAATCCGGGTGACACCGATTCCGAACTGGCCCGCCGGGTTTCCAAGAAGCTAGGCACTGACCTCGCAGTAGCCCGGCGGCGAATAGGCGAACTGATAGCCAGGGGGGTTTTGCGGCTGGAGTCCAAAGGGAACGGCTTGCGGTGGCAGTGGACCGACACTCAGAAGCTCAAGCTGGCCAGCGAGATTATGCCTGCTGCATAATGCCAAACCTGATGGCCACGTCCGGCTAATTCACACTGGCTTCCCCCCGTGCATGGCGATCCTGCTACATAAAGGATAGAGCTTCCGATAGACACTTCGAGCTTGTTGGCCTGCATTGACTTCAATACATGTGGGTAGTATATTCTGTGTGTGCAAGGTGCGACACCTTTCGCTAGACCGGAGTTTCCCTCAATTTTTCCGATAGGAAGGCATCACACGAGCCTTCTGGAATTAAGGCGCCTTTGTGTAGACGGTTTCCCGTTATCCACAACTCGTCCGAAGATTATGGAGGGCCTTGAGAAAGTGGTTCAAGAGCTTCGCGTGAATAGTATAGAGGGCGAGATTTGGATTGATGGTAGCTTTGTCACAGAGAAAATGAATCCCGAAGATGTCGACTTAGTGTTGCGCATTGCAGCGCAATTCTATGAAAATGCTACACAAACGCGGCGGGAGGCAGTTAATTGGTTGGCATCAAATCTCAGAAATACTCACCTGTGTCATAGCTACTACTTTATGGAATGGCCAGAGGACCATACAAATTATTGGGTGGGGCAATATATGTACAATTACTGGATGAGACAGTTCGGTTTCTCTAGAAGCAATGAAATGAAAGGAATACCCGTTGTGGTCTTATAAAGGAGCATCCAATGAACAGACTATCGGAAATTCAGGAAAAGCTACTTGAAACGAACGCAGCAATGGCGGAAATGGAGAAAGCTATAGCTAATGACCGTACGTCGTTGTCGCTTTCAGCGATGATGAAATCTCTAGAAAAGCGCTATGAGAAACTAGAAACCGATTTCTTGAGTGAGGCTGACAGTCTTGGCGTTGATGTATGCGCCTACCGCGTATTTGGTGAGGAAGAGCGCCCGACTGTCAAAGCACTGTCCAGCGTTCTAAGTGATTTCCAGAATCTGGTATCCACTGTATATGATGCAGTCAAAACCGCTGTGCCAAAGCTACGCGCTAGAATTAGTGCTCAAATCGCGGCAGAAACGGAGTTTAGGTTCGGATACACTTTTCCGGGCTCCGTGGGAGTGGTACTCACCATACCTAACCAACGTTTGTTACTTGGTGAAAGCAACCTCGATGAATCTTTGCGAATTATTTCAGAAATGACGAAAGTGCATGATTCGCCCGAAGTCTTGCAGTATGCAAAGAAACTAGGACCAGCTTCAGTGAAATCGCTCTATAGGTGGGCATACGACCATGCTGAATCAAGGCTTGGTGTGGATATTGAATGGCGTCGCCAAGAGCTCATCAAGCGACGGCTATTTGCACAAGGGCCCGAACTGGAAAGATTACACCGGACGATTGGCCTGACAAGCGAGGAGCGTGTCAGTGAACTAACAATTCATGCAAGCCTGGTGGGTGTAGAACTAACTAGACGCAGCTTTCACCTACGTTTAGACACAGGTGAAGATATCAGAGGTTCGTTAACAAAGGACATTGACATCAGTGAAAAGCAGACTGTTGAGCTACCAAAGCGTTACAAAGCTCACATCAGAAAGACGGAAAAGATACGTTACTCTACTGAAGAAGAGGATATTTCTTATGATCTCTTGAATCTAGAGCGATTATCATAGAATGAGCCACCCGGAATTCGAATCAGAACCGAGCAATATTGAAGAAAAGAATGAAGGCCAGCTTTAGCCCTTCGGGTTTCTGGCAGGTTCTCTTATCACCACCGCCAGTACAAAGGATATCCCTAGCAGTCCGGCGATAAGAGCCAGAGGCAAAATCCACTGCTCGGTGACACCATGCAGGGATTCCATTATGGGAACGATGGCTACGGCAGCGGCGTTGCCGAGCAATTGCAGATAACCGACGGAAATACCGGCAAACCTGGCACCGGTAATCTCAGCCGACATCGTCAGCATTATAGGCAATGCGGAAATCAGGAAGAAGCCCAGGAATATGCCATTGACCATGTTCGACGCAAAACCTTTGGCCACCATCAGTGCGATGATGCATACAGCCCCAACTGCCGACGCCAGTAGCAGAAATGGCTTCCTCTTCATTACCTTGTCCGACACCAAGGGGATGACGATGCAGCCGACTATGCCGCTGAGGACCAATATCGCAGAAATGATGCCGGCGTCAGTCATGGGAATCTGATGGAGTTCATTCAGTATCTTCTCCAGCCAGGTAGCCAGCCCGTTGAAAACTCCGATGCCTATCAGGGCTATGAAGCCGAGAATTACGAAATCCCTCATCTTTAGAATGTGTTTAATACCTTGCCAGCCTGTGATTTCCTGCTGGACTTCTGCCTCTCTGGCAGGGGTCGCCGGATGTGGTTTCACCAATGAGAAGAATAGCGGGATACCCAGAAGGCCCAGAATGCCATATATCAACAGCATCGTCTGGAATCCCAGAAATTGCACCAGCGCCGGCGTGGCCCCTAACCCGACCATCATGCCGACTAGCAGCGCCAGGGACCCCAGCCCCACCGCAGTCGCCTCTTCCTTCTGGGGAAACCAGGTTACCACCAGCTTGGTAACGCCGTTCAGCACAAAAGGCTGCCCTATGGCTATTCCTATCTGAGATATCAGGAGAACGGTGAATGAGTCAGTATTCGCCAGGCGGAGCATGGCAAAAACACCGGTAAAGAGCGCACCTATGCCAACGCCGTATTTGAATCCTTTCCTGTCGATTATCATACCCGCGGGCATGGATAACACAACCTGTACCAAAGGAAAAACGAGCGTGAACCACATGACGCTGCTGGCGGTTATGGTGAAACGCCCTTCGACAAACGTTTCGATGGCCGCGAAGTTCAGCCAGTAGAGCTGAGTAAGAGCGGATATATACATATAGACGGCCAGAACGACCCATCTATATCTGTAGCCTTTGTCCCCGCTTATTGCTTGCTCCATCCCTATGTTTTAAGAATTTATCCAAAACATCACTTTTCTAAATTGCCTCTCATTCCTCTGGTGAAAGGGAATGAGAAGGGGATTGTGGGGACACAATGACATAGAACTTTTGCCGTTCAGGGTGCGTGCTTAATGTGGCATGGTCACAATACGATATTCCCCGTTTGTGTAATGAGGTAACAAAACAGGCCTTCGTTCAATCAGGCAACAAAACGAGCTTTTATATAACGCTGTGCGTTCTATCTACCTTTTACTTCGTTCTTTTCTAATCGTTCCGATTTTTTTGTCAGATCTTGTATCTCTTCCACTTGGGTTCCTGAGGGTTCCCGCTGGTAGGCCAAGGTCTTTTTCCATTTTCCCGACCTTTTTATCACTCCTCACTTTTCTAGGCACCTTTTTACCCTCCTCATATAACTATTATGACGCACGCCCCACGTTTCAATCCACATTACATTCAGATGTTAAGACTAACGTCTATCTTCTTAGTCGCGGCACCAGCCAGACAAGCAGCAAGATGATTCCAATCACAAGTAAAATCCAGAGGAACGGGCCCGTTATGAAGTGGAGAAATAGACTGAGCAGAAAAACAATCAGGACGATAACAGCAATGATCCAGAGAAAACCGAGCATATTAACCTCCTTTTACCTATCATCACTGCTCACCTGGCTGCCCGGCAAGGTGAGCCTGTTTGGTTATTATACAAGCCTCCCTAATAATGCCGCTCTGTGTTATGCAGGGCACAAGCAAAACGCTAATTATCGGCGGCTAACTCAGCACCAGCAGAGTCATCTTTACCTGAGGTACGCTATAATAGCCATTATGCCAATGATGATAAGGTAGATACCAATCAAATAGTTTAGTATCTTGGGGAAAATCATAACAATAACGCCGAAAATAAGGCTTGCTATCCCCATCCATAGACCTAAAGCTGGAAACGTAATTGCTGGCATTAGAAT
>MGMS01000015.1 GCA_001796515.1 Chloroflexi bacterium RBG_13_51_36 | reverse complement strand
AAACCTGAACTATTACGCATATCATACACCGATTACTACAGTTGTCAAGTCCCGCCATGGCCCTATCCCAGGTCTACGTCTGGCTCAGGTGTTACGGATGGCAAAACGGACGAAACGGCTACAATATGTTCTCCGGTGCTGGCATGTGGCTAGCCGGCACAGCGACTTGAGCAGAAGTGCTACAATAGCCTCATTTGACTCTCCCGAAGTAACATGAACGAGGGCGACTGCTTATTGTTTCCACAGCATTTGCCCGCCGCCTGATAGTGGAGAAGTAGTCCTGTGTCCAAAGAAGAGAACGTGAACTACGCGGCGATGTGGACGTGGGCGCACTTCGACCCGCGCCGCACGCTTTTCCTCCTTCGAATGTCCTGGCGCCACTGGCGTGCCCAACGCCGCCACAGACGGCAACAGCGCCGTATCAACGGTACGATCCCTTCTGTCTTGGCCATTAGCCCCACCATGCGCTGCAATTACAATTGCCAGGGGTGCTACTCGCGAGGCCGACCCGAAGACAACGAATTGTCCACGGACGAACTGAATGCGCTTTTCTCCGAAGCGGAAGACCTGGGCATACATTCCGTTGTGCTAACCGGCGGAGAGCCGCTGTTGCGAAATGACATGCTCGACTTGATAGCTCAACATCGTCGGCTGCTCTTCTTCCTCATCACCAATGGCTCGCTCATAACGCCGGACATTGCCCGTCACATCGCCCGGAACGGAAACCTCATCCCGCTCGTAAGCATCGAGGGGTTCGCCAGTGACACGAACGAGCGCCGCCAACCCGGTGCCCACGAGACCGCCCTACGTGCCTTCGGCCACCTTAGCAAAGCTCGAGCAGTTTTTGGCTTCGTCGCCACAAACACTTCTGCCAACTCCTCCCAACTAGCCACCGATGAGTTCATCGACCAGATAGTGGCCATTGGCTGTGCCGTCGGCTTCTTCACCGAGTACGTACCCTGTGGCCCGAACTCCAGGCCCGACTGGGTCCTGGATGAAGCCGCACGAGCTGCCTTCCGCAACCGTGTTCTCGCCTTCAGACGCCACAAACCGATCGTCCTCAGCCAGTTCCCTGACGATGAATATGGCAAGGAGAATCGCTGCTCCGGGGCAGGACGGGTGTCACTCCATATAAACTCCCAGGGCGATATCGAACCCTGCCCGTTTGTGCCAGTGGCCAGCGAAAACATCCGTCATGGAGGCCTGATCGCTGGCCTGCCAGTCGACCTTCCTGCGTGCCATTCGCGAACAACCAGAGTTGCTTCAGCGCCATCGCTACGCCTGTTCTCTCTTTGAGCACCGCGCAGAACTGGATGACCTGGCCGAGAAATTTGGAGCACGCGACACTCACAACCTGTGACAATTCATTTCAGCCGGTCAACACCAGTTGAAATGGCACATCTCTAGGGGTCAAGGGCAAACCGCAGACAGAGGACACACTCCCGATGCCGCAGATGTGAGCAGAATTATCGAGGACTTCGAGGCCCCAGAAATGGGACGATTCCGGCCGCTCGCTGAAAAACGAAGAGGGGGACGTTCTTCACGTCCCCCTCTTATTGATCGGACTTATCTACTACTTGGCCGTGCCCTTTGAAACCAGCAGCCGATACATGGCGGCAAAGCTCTGGTCCTCGGGCTGATGATTGCTCACGATTATGGTGACAACATCACTGCCCAGCGCTGATGTATTCAATTGGGTCAGATCATACTGGTAGTCACCAGAAGTAAACACCGAATCGTTCTGAATCTCGAGGCCAGTGAACTTGCCCTTGTCATACTGCGGATTGACAAAGGTGAGCTGCCAATCGTTGGTAACCAGACCGGTCGTACACTGCCACCCTTCAAGCACCCAATAGCCGCTACCTGATTCCAGTCCATCGGCAAAGACCGTCCCGTCGGTGTCCGTGACAGCGATTTCATCAACGAAGAAGCCCGTCAGTTCCGTTGCCCAGTCCGTTACGTATAGAAAGCGGACCAAGACAGATTCGCCCGCATATGCGCTCAGGTCAAATGTCTCCTGTACCCAGCCTCCGCTGCTACCCGTGAAACCGGGCAGGTTGTCTACTACAGTGTCAATGGCACTGGGATCATGGGCGGATGTCGTGTCGGCATTCTCCAGACTCGTCCAGGTCGAGCCTCCGTCCGCGGATATCTGCACAAACCCGAAATCCCAGAGCTCTTCTATGTCATACCAGGTCCAGAAGCTGAGTTCGGCGTCTGCTCCCAGAGTGACCGGGGAAGCCAGAGTGCAACTATTGAATAGCAGAGCAGCACGTCCGCCGTATAGCTCATAGTCCCCGCTATAGGGCGCTATGCCGGAGAAGCCATCCCCCCTGAAGTTAGAGATGAGCTCAGGTTGCACGCCCTTATAAGTCAGGTACATCGGGGCGTAGGGAGCCATACTGCCTATTGGGTACTGCACGGTACCCGATTTGTAACCGCCCCAGTAGCGGGGGATGGGCAGGTTGCCATGGTTGTCCGAGCCATAGTAGTTCTCAATACTCCACTGTATTGAGTATCCCCACGTGTCGCTTGATGGTATATCCAGGGAATCGTAACCCAGCTTGGCTCCCGAATCCCCAGTCAGCGTCACATCGTCCAGGTAATTTGCCAGGGTCCAGTCCCGATATATATCATCGAAACAGGTGACCCAGCCAAAAGCTTCAAGCTGGTTCTCGATGCCTTTAATACCATTGGCCGGTTCATCAACCAGTGCTTTGATGAAAGCTGGTCCGCCGAAGTTTTCGTTAAGATATAGCTGGAATAAATAGCTCTCTCCATAGTCTTCCAGTGCGTTTCCCCAGTTAGTTAGCGAGGTCCGGTGATAGACCATGTAATAGGCCAAATGGTCGGACGCATGGCCGTAGCCGGCAAAAAAGCCGGAAAGGTCGGCCATTCCTTCATCCACCCAGGATGCCTCGTCGGCGTCGTGGTCGTAGTGAATGGCATGTTCGTACTCGTGGGTGAACGTTCCCTCGTACATGTAGGGACGCGCAACATCCGGTCCCACCCGGTTAGCCCAGTCATGTGAGTCGATGTGAATAATATTGCGGTCGGCATAGTCATCATTCATGGCTGGCCAGAAGTAGCCGGCAACGTAGAAAGGATACTCGGGGTCGTAATATCCTTCGTCAATGATGTTATAAATCAGAATCATGACGCGCTGAGGATTATCCGTCTCATACCAATCATAGCCATATGACGCGAACAGTCCGTCTGTACCATACCTGTCGTTCGTGAACCCGTAATGCTCGGTGTCACTGGAATACATGTTGTCGTTGAACTCCTCGAACATGTACTCTATTTGTTCGTCGGTCACCACCGGTGTCGGCCTGGGGTCTCCCGGCGGATAGCTGAGGTCATTGGCCAACCAGATTTCGGCGTTGCCACCTATGGCTTTCAGTGTAAACTCCTGCCACCCATCGGCATACAGCCATTCCACATCACCAACACCAGCCGCCGAACCGGACGAAGAAGCCTTGGCTGCCTCCAATGTGGCTGCCGCTTTTGCTGTGTCACTCATGATTGTGGTGGACACAGCCTCTTGATTCAGTCCTTTGTAATACGGGTCCACGTCGACCGCGATCAGACCAGCTGGCATTTTCGATTGTGCTGCCGCCGCATCGGTTGCCGCGGGCACCATGGCGATCAGCAACAAAGACATTACAGATATCATGACTGCAATTCGTAAATACCTTCTCTTAGACATACTCTCCTCCTTTCAGTTGAATAACCAGGTGTTCAAAACAGATACGAAATCAGATGTGTCAGCTATCACCTCCCTTCCCATAATATTAGCCGATGCAAAAGCGTTTTCTTAAGCATCGGCTCGTCGCCGCTCGAGTGTCAAACGCTAGGCAGCGGCCTAACAGTGCACATAATCCATATTGACCGGTTTGCCAAGAATCTCGTCTCATCCCTTCACCAAGAGCAGAATGCTCAGCCAGCGAAATCACGTCCGAACAAAGTGCCTCGGACAAATTTATGATAGCGGTGGACAGCAATTTTGTCAAACACATGACAAACTGCGTTCAAACTGGTGACCGTCGAACGTCGGCAAAGGTGGTTAGCCAGTTCACAACCCGTGCCACTCGACTAATTTGTCCAGCGGTTCGCGGGGCCGTGGAAACCTGTTGATCGGAGCCTCAGGGTCAGGGTAGCCAATAGCTATTGATGTTACGACGGCCCTGTCTTTGGGAATATCAAGCGACTCCCGAAATATCTCAGGCCACAAGACTGGTACACCCATAATACATGTACCCAGACCGTAGGTGAGGGCGGCCAGACAGATAGTTTGAGTGACCGCGCCGATACTCACTATGGAAGTGGGACCGCGGTCATCGGTACAAACAACGATTGCGGCAGGCGCGTCAAAGAAGCGCAGCATGTGCTCCCGGTGCTCGAGTTGCTTTGCTTCCAGATTCTTGGTGCCCGGAGGGTAGTAGATGGGATCCTGCAGTGCCTTTAAAGACTGTCGTCTTGGCATCAGAAGTTTAGAATAGGGACCTGTTCTGGGCAGGTCTGGCTTGGTGTCCACATAATCCTTGCCATCCCATGTTTTTGCCTTCTCTACAAGCCCGGCTGTTACTTTGTCTAACAGTTTGCCTGTCAAAACGTGAAAATACCAGGGCTGTACATTTCCTCCCGACGGCGCCCAGAGGCTAACATCCAGCAACTCGTGCAGAACCTTCCTGGGAACGGGGTCAGGCTTGAACACGCGTATACTTCTTCTGGTACGTATAGCTTCAATGACATCCATAATCTCCTCCTGGTCGTATTTTGGTGTTTAGTCTAGCACGAGAATCATGCCTGGTTCTATCCTTGTTTCAATTTGCTTCACACCAACTGTTGTTCGTTAGGCACCGACTTATCGCTGGGACGACAGGCGGCTTCAATCGTGCAATTTACCGGATTGTGCAGCTTTCCAGTCGCTTCTGAGCGCTAAGGGACAAACTCAATTCCGCCTCTGCTGGAATCTGGCTCAGAAGACGCCGAAGGGCAAACAGCTAAGACTCAGAGCGTTTCTGAATTGGCTGAGCGATTGCCCGACTACCCCAGGGGGGTTCGAGGAAGCTAGGCGAACAAACCGGCTAAGTGTCCCACATGTCCGGACTGAGGACCTATCTTGCGTCTTAGGCGGAAATGAATGATAAGCAGTCTAATACCTTCTCTGCCATCCCTTACTTGGTCCACCGCTCCTTCGGTTGCCGTAGGAACCTCCACCTCTGTTCTCAGAAGGTGGGCGAGCTGCGCTAACATTAAGCATCTGATCCTTCATTGCCTTCCCGTTAAGGCCGGCAATTGCAGCTTGACCTTGGGACACCGATGCCATTTCAACGAACCCGAATCCCCTGGGTTGCCCGCTGTACTTGTCTTTTACAATGTTTACAGACGTTACCTCTCCAAAACTCGCAAATTCCTGACGCAACTCTTGTTCAGTAATCTCATGAGGCAAGTTACCTACATAAATTTTCATATTAGTGTTCCTCCTTCTGTTTGATTTCGTCATCCTTGCGCGAGAAGCGCCGGTGGCACTTTGCTTCACGCAAGACTCCACTCTTAGCATCACCTTTTGAAAATGATGCAGCCGCGAAGCTCGGGAGTCACCTCCAGGCGTCGAGTGTCCCGCTGAGGCGATACATCGCCATATTCTGGGGACATACACGGGCCAGGTATCCCCGGCCCGTGTATGTAGTGATCACACCGGGATTATCTGCTCGGTCTGACTTTTCTGTAGCAATCGCTGCAATAGACCGGCCT
>MGMS01000014.1 GCA_001796515.1 Chloroflexi bacterium RBG_13_51_36 | reverse complement strand
AGGTTCAGTTTCTTTGTTGACGTAGTGACTGAGCTACGCAAGGCGCACTGGCCAACCAGGCAGGAAGCTTTGAGGCTGAGTATTCTGGTGCTGGCTGTGTCTATTGGTGTAGGACTTGTTTTGGGTGGCTTGGACTGGGTTTTTGCGAGACTATTTTTGCTTCTAGGTGATTGACTTCGATGCTTGATGGAGAATGGTACTTACTATATGTCTCTTCAGGTCATGAGGAGCAGGCCAGGAGGAATCTGGAGCAGCGTATCAAATATATGGATGTGGGGGACAGGATATTTGATGTGGTAATACCCACAACCAAAGAGATTGAAATCAAGGCAGGAAAGCGGCATACGATGACCAAGAAAGCTTTCCCGGGCTACATTATGGTGAATATGAAACTGGACGAGCGTAGCTGGGATATAGTACGCAACACCCCGGGGGTCGCTGGTTTCGTGAGTGCTGGTACCAAGCCTGTTCCTTTGCCTCAGCAAGAAGCGGATGCCATCCTGCAGCGTATGGATGAGGCTCCTACCGAAGTTAAGATGACTTTTAAGGAAGGGGATAGTGTACGGGTAACGAGCGGGCCTTTTATTGACTTCATCGGCAAAGTGGAGCAAGTTAATGTGAACAAGGGTAAGGCGATAGTTTTGTTGTCGCTCTTCGGCAGGGAAACACCTGTCGAATTGGACCTCCTGGGGATAGAAAGGATATAGAGTGTCCTGATTAGAACCCCGGGATGCCATGAAAGAGAGAATCAGTAATGGCGAAGAAGATTAAAGCGGTCATTAAGTTGCAGATACCGGCGGGCAAAGCTACTCCGGCACCACCTGTGGGGCCTGCTTTGGGACAGCACGGCATTAATATCATGGCTTTTTGTAAGGAATACAACGAACGGACCGCTTCTCAAGAAGGTTTCATAATTCCTGCCGAGATAACTGTGTATGAGGACCGCTCCTTCGTCTTTACGACAAAAATGCCACCTGTTTCCGATCTTTTACGGCGTGCCCTGGGAGTGGAGAAGGGGAGCGGTAATGCCGGGACCGAGAAAGTGGGCAGGATAAACAAAGACAAACTCCATGAGATCGCGCGGACCAAAATGAAGGACCTCAATACGACTGATGTTGAGAAGGCAGCAAGCATCGTGGCCGGTACAGCCCGCAGTATGGGAGTTGACGTAGAGTAAATCCGGGTTCTTAAGAATTCATAGGATTTTGAGGGTAAAAGTAAGTGGAAAAGCATGGCAAGAAATACCAGGAAGCTAGCAAACTTGTAGATAAGTCAAAGGCCTATACCCCTGAAGAGGCAGTTGAACTGGCAAAGAAAACTGCCTACGCCAAATTTGATGAGACTGTGGAGCTCCATTTGAAGATGGGCGTCGATCCTCGCAGCGCTGACCAACAGGTGCGCGGGGTCATTCTATTGCCTAACGGACTGGGCAAGAAGACACGGGTGCTCGTGTTCACTCAGGGTGAGGGAGCGAGATTGGCTCAGGAAGCGGGCGCTGATTATGCTGGAGCCGATGAGCTTATTAAGCAAATCGAAGGTGGCTGGCTTGACTTTGATGTATCTATCGCCACTCCTGATGTGATGCCTAAAGTAGCCAAGCTCGGTCGTATTTTAGGTCGGAAAGGCTTGATGCCCAATCCCAAGTCTGGCACCGTGGTACAGCCTCAGGACCTGGCTCGCGTTGTGAAAGAAGCTCGTAAAGGCAGGGCTGAATTCCGTTTGGACAGGACAGCCATTATCCATTTGCCCATTGGCAAGATCAGCTTTGATAAAGACAAGCTGTTGGAGAACCTGGCAGCCGCGGTCGAAGCTATTGTTAAGGCTAAGCCCAGCGGGTCCAAGGGGCAGTATATCAGAAGCGCGTTCTTGTCTACCGCCATGGGGCCGGGGTTCAAACTGGACATTTCGTCTCTCCTTGCTGTGTCAAGTCTTTTGAGCCGGTAACCCAACCACAGGCGGCCAATCGTACAACCCTTTGTATCCCATGGAATTGCTGCTTCCATGCTGCGTATCCCGGGACTGACACAAGAGGTACTCATATGAACTCGAATCCGAATGGGACCCAATGAATGAAGACTCTGATAATCTATGTCTCCATACATCACGGCAACACTGAAAAGGTTGCCAGGGTGATGGCAAATGTCCTTGATGCCGACTTAGTACAGGTGGAGCGAGCACATGCCAGCACACTCGAGCAGTATGATTTAATCGGTTTTGGCTCAGGGATTTATCTTGGCAGTTATCATAACAGCCTGTTAGACCTCGTAGACAAGTTGCCCATTTTCCAAAGCAAGAAAGCGTTCATATTCTCTACAAGCGGACTGAGGAAGATACGGTTCTTCCATGATTTCGACAAACCTGTGCGAGAAAAACTGCAGCGGAAAGGCTTTGATATTGTTGGCGAATTCTCTTGTCGGGGGCTTGACACGTACAGGGCGACCAGGCTCGTCGGTGGAATAAACAGGGGCAGGCCCGATGCCGAAGACCTGAAGCAAGCAGAAGATTTCGCCCGGAAGATTCTGAAGGCAGTGTTGTCCGATTAACGGCCCACCAGCCGTTTCCCCAATTCTTCAGCTTCGCGCATCAGTGCTTCATTATTCTGAATCTCGCCGGCTTTCAGCGCACTGCCGTACACCATACCGACGATCTTCGATCCAGTGTAACGGTAAGCATCTTGAAATGTTCGCAGAGCGTTCACACATCCGGATTTGACAGGATCGACGTCACCGTAGCTCATTGCGATGGCGATCCGTTTGCCGGCAAAAGGATTCTTGGCATAAGCAGGCAGTGCGTAGCAGCGATCCATAAACATCTTTGTCTGAGCGGACATCGTAAACCAATAGACCGGGCTGGCAATGACCCAGGCATCTGCTCTTATCAGCTTCGGATATATTTCCTGCATGTCGTCTTTGATGGCGCACCCTTTGCTATCGTCCTTCTGGCAAGTATCGCAACCCCTGCAGGGACTGATGTTCATGGCCTGGAGAAACACGGTCTCCACTTCCGCGCCGGCAGCTTTTGCTCCTCGCGAAATCCTGGCTGCCAGGGTGGAGCTGTTTCCCTTTTTCCTGGGGCTACCCAGAATGACCAGTACTTGCTTGGTTCTTTCTTTGTTTTCCAACTTTCTTACCTCCTGCATGACATGTAGCACACTATTGGCTGTTCTTGATGGTAATTTTCGTTCTTGCGGCTACCTTCTTGAATATCCTGGCGTCGCCGATGACTTTGCCGAATACCGTCACCGGGCTCGCCGGGCGAATTTCGTTTCTCTGACCTACGGGGGTCGGGCCGAAGAAGATGCAGAACGCATTGCCGTCCGGCCAGTAACCTAAATCACCTATGTTTACCACCTCTTTCCCGGCCTCCAACTTAAGCTTAACGGGGATAGAGAAATATACTTCATCTCCCCAGAGACTCACGCGACCTGTAATGGGCAATGCTTCCCAGATTGCCTGAGCCGTCCTGGTATCATTTAGCTCGGCCGTTGTCTCGACCTCGCCCGCTGTTATGCGAATTGTCTTCCCCATTTTTATCAAGCCCTGGCGGGCTCACATCTGAATCTGCAGGAGACTGTATTAGCGGAAAGACAGACTGACAATGTCAGTCCATCTTCTTGAACATCTTGCCCTTGGTCCCACACACGGGACAGCTGTCAGGTGGTTCTTTTTCCGAGGTGTAGCCGCAGACGGGACACACATAGTAGGCATAGGTCTCTCTGGAGGCGCCCGGATTATCAAGGAGCTTCTGGTAGAGCTGTGCATGAATCTTCTCTACCTCATTGGCATGGTGAAACGACCGTTCTGCCTCTTTGTTTCCTTCAGATTTGGCGACCTCCAGCATCTTGGGGTACATATTCTTGAATTCATGCGTCTCACCTGCTACAGCCTCCAGTAAGTTCTCTCTGGTATTCCTGGTGCCCTTGAGTCCTTGAGATGATTGTGGGCATGAACAGTCTCAGCTTCGGCAGCAGCTCTGAACAGCCTGGCCACCTGCGGATACCCTTCCTTGTCAGCGACAGCGGCAAAGGCAAGATATTTGCGATTTGCCTGGGATTCTCCGGCAAAGGCGTCTCTCAGGTTTTGTTCGGTGTTCGACATAGCTACATTGCCTCCTCTCTGTACCGGACTCTATCGGATGAACAGGCTCATTATACTATTGGTGACTGTCGGCCGCCAGTCTTCAGTCCGTAGAATTCTGTTGCTGGTTTGCGTGTTACTCTTGTGCTTTCCATCAATGGTAGGGTACCATTCTAATTGACCACTTTGTGCCATAATTACATACTAATGCGGAGTCAGTTTCTGACAAGGGGGTGAAAATGAAAGTAGCTAGAGTGGGTGAAATGAAGGACCTGGACAGGCGCGCTGCGGAAGAATTCGGCATCTCGGAAGACCTTCTGATGGAGAATGCCGGACAGGCAGTGTATTTCGCAATGTTGCAGGAAATCGGCATAAAGGGTAACAGATTCTTGGTCTTCTGCGGGGGTGGCAACAATGGTGGGGATGGTTTGGTCGTGGCCAGGAAGATTCACTCCAATGGTGGGGAGGTAAAGGTCTTTCTTCTGGATGATGAAGCCAAATTCAAAGGGGCGGCCAAGAAGAACTTTGAAATAGTTTCCAGAATGCCCATAGAGATGTCCAGAGTTGACTCAATCGACTCTGTAATAGCTGAGCTCTTTAACTGTGATGCGGTCGTGGATGCCATATTTGGCACAGGTCTTGTCCGCAAGGTCAGCGGCATATACAAAGACGTCATTCAACTGATAAATGAGAGCCAGAGTATAGTATTCAGCGTCGATATTCCTTCCGGGATAAATGGCGATACCGGGGAAGTGATGGGTGTGGCAGTGGAAGCAGATTATACGGTGGCGTTCGGGCTTCCCAAGCTAGGGAACATGCTCTACCCGGGGTATGAGCACTGCGGGAAGTTGTACGTCTCTCACATATCCTTCCCACCTGCCCTACAGAATTCCAGGGCCATAAAGGCGGCCATCAATAGTCCCGTGGAGCTTCCGGAAAGACTCACGGATACCCATAAAGGCAGTTATGGGAAGGCTCTGTTTATTGCCGGCTCTTCGAGTTACTTGGGGGCGCCATATTTCTCTGCCCTGTCTTTTCTCAAGGCGGGAGGCGGGCTTTCCTACCTGGCAACACCTGAATCCATTTCACCATTCATAGCCAGCAGGGGGAGCGAAATTGTATTTGTTCCTCAAAAAGAAACGTCTTCAGGAAGTATAGCACTGGACAACAAGGATGAGCTTCCAGAATTTTCCCAAACGGTCGATATGGTGGTCCTGGGCCCCGGTCTTTCTTTAGCCAGTGAGACACAGGAACTGGTGCGGAAGATAGCCCCGAAAATCGACAAGCCTTTGATCATAGATGGCGACGGGATTACTGCTATTGCTGAAGACCCGGGAAGAATAAGAAAGAGGCAAGCGCCGACAATACTCACGCCTCATCTGGGCGAGATGTCTCGAATCGCCAAAATGGAGATAAGCGAGATAAGCAAAAACAAGATAGATGTCTTGCAGCGCACGGCGAAGGAACTCAACGCCATAATTATTTTGAAGGGAGCCCATTCACTCATAGGCTATCCGGACGGGACTGTCTTCATCAACCTGAGCGGCAACTCGGGCATGGCCACTGCCGGGAGTGGGGACATCCTGACGGGCACCATCGCCGCCATGTATGGTCTGGGATTACCCCTTGAGGATGCGGTGAGAATGGGCGTGTTTATCCACGGATTCTCCGGCGATGTGGCTGCTGTAGATAAGGGTGAGGACGGGATAACGGCGCAGGATATACTGGACTATCTCCCCGAAACGGTGAAGCTTTTCAGGGACAATTTTGCTGAAATTTCAGAAAATCTCTACGAAAGCATCTTCGTGATATGAGGGAGTATCGGGACTATTTAGCGCGCATTTCAAATGTGGCACAAAAGCAGTTTAATGTTTTGCTGCCTAAGAGTAAGGAAGCGGGAACAATGAAAGCGATGGTGCTGGAGAAGATCTCTTTGGTGGAAGAGAAACCTCTGAAGCTGTTAGATCTGCCCAAACCGGAGCCCGGGAAAGGGGAAATTCGGGTGAGGGTGTCTGCTTGTGGGGTCTGCCACACCGAGCTTGACGAGATTGAAGGCCGGGTTGCTCCCTCCCGTTTTCCGATGATATTGGGTCATGAAATTGTTGGTAGGGTGGAAGGCTTGGGGCCGGGGGCAAGAAAATTCAAAAAAGGCGATAGAGTGGGGGTTGCCTGGATTAACTGGGCGTGCGGCAAGTGTTCATTTTGTCTGAAGGGCGAGGAAAATCTCTGTGACACGGCGAAGTGGACGGGGAAAGACGCCTATGGCGGCTATGCCCAATATACGGTGGTATCAGAGGATTTTGCCTATCCCATTCCCGGGAGTCTTACCGATATAAAAGCCGCTCCGCTTTTGTGCGCCGGGGTTATTGGCTATCGAGCCTTGAGATTATCGGGGATGGAGGACGGCAAAGTGCTCGGACTTTATGGCTTTGGAGCCTCCGCCCATATAGTCATTCAGGTTGCCAAGTATAGATATCCCAATGGCAGGGTCTACGTCTTTACCCGACCCAGGCAGAAAGAGCATCAGGATTTAGCCAGGAAATTGGGAGCGGACTGGATTGGGGCTACGGGTGATACATCCCCGGAGAAACTCGATTGCGCCATTGACTTCACTCCTGTGGGAGAGCCGGTGCGTGAGGCTTTGAGGAATTTGCAGAAGGGGGGAAGGGTGGTCATAAATGCCATTCGCAAGGCAACGCCTATCCCGGAATTAGACTATACCGAGCACCTCTGGTATGAGAAGGAACTGAAAAGCGTGGCCAATGTGACCAGAAGAGATGCTCAAGAATTTCTTCCCCTAGCTGCCCGGATTCCCATCATCCCCGAGACCCAGGAATTCAGACTAGAAGAGGCCAACGAAGCCTTGATTCTGCTCAAGGAAGGTAGGATTCGCGGGGCAGGAGTCCTGAAAATAACCGAATAACAGTAGCGAAGACCTGGCAATGACAGGAAGGAGCTCAGGATGTTACGAGATTTAATACTGAAGAATAGGAGCTACCGGCGGTTCAATGAGGAAGTTGACATAAAGCTTGACGCTTTAAGAGAACTTGTTGACCTTGCTCGGCTCTCGGCATCGGCGAAAAATGTTCAGCCCCTCAAATACATGCTTTCCTGCGACCGCCACAAGAATTCACTGATATTCCCGCACTTGGTCTGGGCCAGATTTCTGACAAACTGGCCTGGCCCTTCGGAAGGGGAAAGGCCATCGGCCTACGTCATCATTCTCGGGGACACAGAGATAGGGAGGTTCTGGGACTACGATGCCGGCATAGCGGCACAGAGTATCCTGCTGGGAGCCACTGAAAAAGGCCTAGGTGGCTGCATGATCGCCAACATAGGCAGGGAGGGGCTTCGGAAGGCTTTGAATATACCTGCAAGATACGAGTTATTGCTTGTTTTGGCTCTGGGTAAGCCCAAAGAAAAGGTGGTGCTGGAAACGGTTGGAGCGAGCGGAGATACCAAATACTGGCGCGACAGCGAAGGGGTGCACCATGTGCCCAAGCGTCCCCTCGATGAAACAATCATCGGTTAGCCGGCGCCCTCAAGCGCTGTTTTTGAAATGAAGAAAGCTTGGTCAGGAGGGAGATAGCTTATGGAAGTCAGGCTCAATACACACGGGCGGGACTCGTTGGCAACAAAGGTCTTCTTCAGCGACGAGAGTGGTTTCGAAGTTGCCTCTGTAATCGTGATGGGCAAGACCGATGCCGTTCTCATCGATGCACAGTGGACGTTGTCAAATGCCCACAGGGTAATAGCAGAGATACTGGAAACAGGCAAATATCTTAAGACAATTTACATTACCCATGCGCATCCCGACCATTACTTCGGACTCGGGACCATCGCAGAGGCTTTCCCTGAAGCCAGGGTCGTGGCGCTCCCGTCGGAGGCTCGTATCATCAATAAACAATTTTTCGGCAAAATCGAGCACTGGGAGAAAGTGATCGGTGTTATGAACGTACCCAGAAAAACAGCCGATATCGAGCCGCTCACCGAGAATCACTTCGAATTGGAGGGGGAACGTATCGAGATTATCCCCGAACTGATGGGGGACATGAAATACAACACAGTAGTCTGGATTCCTTCGATACGGACTCTGGTCGGCAGCGATATTCTTTTCAACCAGGCACATCCTTTTACGTGCGAGCTTACTGCCGAAGAACGACAGCAATGGATACGTGATATTGCGCGCCTGGAGAAACTGGGTGCTGAGGTAATAATTCCCGGCCATCAGAAACCGGGAATGCCCTTCGACTCCAGTTCGTTCGATTTCACCGGGGAATATCTTGTCGCTACTGAAGAGGAACTGGCAAGGACAAAGGACGTAGCCGGTTTCTATTACGCCATGGTTAAACGCTTCCCGGAAGCCAATCTCTTCATCAGTAATGAAATGAACGCAAATGTGTTCAAAGGAGGAATGAACTGGAATTGGCGGGAGTATTAGGGTATTGTTATTGAGCATCGAAAACAACTGAGGAGGATGAGATTTATGAAACTAAAGGACAAAGTAGCTATTGTCACCGGCGGGGGAACTGGTATAGGGAAAGCCATTAGCCTGGCCCTGACTGACGAAGGAGCGACTGTGGTTCTAGTCGCCCGTAACCTCTCCAGATTGGAAGAGGCAGCCAAGGACATCAAATCTAAAGGCGGTAAGGCCAAAGCAATACAAGCCGATATTTCTGACCATGAGCAGGTAAAGCGGATAATAGCTCAGACCGTCAAAGACCTTGGACGGATTGATATATTGGTCAATAATGCTGCCAGGGGTACATTTAACAACGCTGATGTAGTGGATATGGACCCAAAGGAGTGGCACGATTGTTTGGCGGCAAATCTGACCGGGATGATGTATTGTTCTCGAGAGGCACTTAAATATATGATTCCCCGCAAAAGCGGTAGTGTTATCAATATCAGCAGCGTGGCGGGAATATCCGGAGTCCCCAAAGAAAGCCCATACGCCGCCAGCAAATGGGGCGTAATTGGCTTAACGGAAACGCTAGCTATCGAAGTCGGTAGATTCGGTATTCGCGTTAACTGCATCAGCCCCGGCGCTACCCGGACTCAGGAATTTGAGGACTGGGTGAAGGTTTCGGCTGCCGACTCCGGTATCTCCTACGAAGAAATGATGCGTAAGATCACGGACAATAATGCCTTGAAGAGAATAGCTGAACCATCCGAAATAGCGGCTTGTGTAGTGTTTTTAGCTTCGGACGATTCCAGCGCTATGACCGGACATAACCTCGTTGTCAGCTGCGGTTTTCACCTGGTTCATCCAAACATGATCCACTGAACACGTGTCGTATCAGCCTCTTGGTGATATAATCATCAGCTGGATACAGGCTGAAGGGAAGACAAGAGCATTATGCAGCACTATTTCATTTGGACCATCGGCTGCCAGATGAACAAGGCAGAGTCCCAGCAAATAGCTGGATACCTGGATTCCGCCGGCTATCAGGCAGCGACCTCTCTTGCCGACGCCGATCTGGTGGTTCTCAACACCTGCGTGGTAAGAGAGAGCGCTGAGAATAAGGTCTTAGGCACTCTGGGTCTATTGAAAGGCCTGAAGGATGAACATCCCGATCTCCAGATACTTGTTACCGGGTGTTTCGTCAACTCCCACACCCGGGAATTGCAGAGACGATTTCCTCACGTTGACTTACTATTCAGGCCCGGTGATTTCCCTGAGCTGATTGCCTGGGGACGGAAGCGGGGCGCCTTTGTTGACCAGAGATTGCTTGGCGGAGTTTACCCTGAGCCAGATTCTTCGGTCGCTTTGTTCCCGCAGAACGACAAGAGGCGAAGGGCCCGCAATGACACTCGCGGGGCTCTATCACCATGCGCTCTTGTCCCCATCATACAGGGCTGTGACAATTTCTGCTCATATTGCATCGTCCCCTACAGGAGGGGACGGGAAGTGAGCCGCCCTTCGGAGGAGATAGTCTGTGAAGTGAGAGAACTGGTGAGAAGAGGCACAAAAGAAGTGACTCTAGTGGGGCAGAATGTTGATTCTTACGGGCACGATTTGCCCGGGCGTCCCGACCTTGCCGATTTGCTGAAAGAATTGGATGGCATGGACCACCTTGTCAGGATTCGCTTTCTGACCAATCATCCCAAGGACATGAGCCTGAAGCTCGTTGAGGCTATGGCTTCTCTGAACAAGGTCTGTGAACATCTGGAATTGCCGCTGCAATCAGGGGACAATGATATACTGAAGGCTATGAGGCGAGGATATACCGTGGAGCAATATAAAGAGCTGGCTCATACCGTTCGCGCTAAGGTTCCTCAAATATCTCTGAGCACAGACCTGATCGTGGGGTTTCCGGGCGAAACAGACGAGCAATTTGAACGCAGCCTATCTCTGGTCCGGGAAATGAGATTCGATGTTGTTCATGTGGCAGCTTATTCTCCTCGCCCGGATACCGTTGCCAGTAGGGAATATCAGGACAACATTCCTGTGGAAGTCAAGAAGGAAAGGCTCAATAAGATTGAAGAGCTTCAGACGACGATAGCCAGCCAGATCAATTCTAAACTTCTGGGTGGGACAGTGGAGGTACTGGCAGAAGGCAGAAAAGGAGGGAAATGGTTTGGGCGCAGCCGGAGCAATAAGCTGGTATTCTTTGAAGATGCCGGCGACTGGTTGGGCCGATTAGCGATAATCCAGATTGAGAAGACAAGTCCCTGGTCCCTGGGGGGGCCAAATTAAGATATAATCACGTATAATTAATTAAAGGAGGGTACATGGAGAGTCTAGGAACATGGGGAATGATCATCTTTTTGGTGGTGATTTTTGCCGTTATGTATTTCTTGATGATCAGACCGAGGCAGAAGCAACAAAGACAACACGATGATATGATGAAAGAACTCAGAGTGGGGGAAAGGGTGATTCTAGCTGGCGGGATTTATGGGCAAATCGAAAGTCTTAGTGAAGATACTGCTATTATAAAGATAGAGTCGGGGGCAACAATGAAGGTTGCTAGAAACAGCATACTTGGCAAACAGGAAATTGAGGAGAGCGCCAAGAGTGTGTTTTGAGGGTTATGCCTGATGTTTCTCTAGGTTGCCTCTTTTCTCCCAGCAGTGTCGCCGTCGTGGGGGCCTCCTCAAACCCTTTTGCCGGGGGACATCAATTCACGCGTTTCCTTGTAGACCATGGATTCCAGGGCAAACTCTATCCGGTAAACCCGACAGCGAGTGAGATTCTCGGGCTCAAAGTCTATCCCAGGCTGACAGAAATCCCAGAGCCAAGCGTGGACTATGTAATCTCCTGCATACCTGCCGAGGGAATCCTGTCTTTGCTGGATGACTGCGACAAGAAGAATGTCAAGCTTGTCCATCTATTTACGGCCAGGCTGAAAGAAACGGGAAGGGATAAAGAGACAAAGCTTCAAGCTGAAATCCTGGAAAAGGCAAGAAGGCTGGGCATTAGAATTCTCGGCCCAAATTGCATGGGAATCTATTACCCGAAGTTGGGGTTGTCTTTTAACCACGAACTGCCCGGGGACAGTGGGCCGGTAGGCGGATTTTTTCAGAGTGGCGGGGGAGCCGCGGAATTTGTCCGCTATGCCGCTTTGAGAGGAGTCCGCTTCAGCAAGGTCATAAGCTATGGTAACGCCTCGGATATTGATGAGGTTGAATTGCTGGACTACTTTGCCTCCGATAGTGAAACAGCGATAATCACCTCCTATATTGAGGGGGTCAAAGATGGCAGGAAATTTGTCGAGGCGTTGGCCCTGGCCGCAAAGAAGAAGCCGGTCGTAATACTCAAGGCCGGAAGGGGTGCAACAGGGGCAAAACTGGCGCTCTCTCATACTGCATCACTGGCCGGTTCTATCGACGTGTGGAAAGCGGCGCTGGAGCAATGTGGCGCTGTTATGGTCAGTAATTTCGAAGAGCTTATAGACCAGGCTGTCGCATTTGCCTTTTTGCCGCCCATCACAGGCAAAAAGGTAATCGTTGCCGGCGGTGGAGGCGGGAAGAGCATGGTCTCGGCCGATGTCTGGGAAGGGGAGGGCTTCGATTTGCCGGACTTGTCTGCGGAGTTCAGAAAGAAGCTTAAAGAGAAAGTCCCTGAGCTCTGGGATTGGGTCAGAAATCCGATCGATGCCTCTCTTTTCATAGGCACACCCATGGTGGATGTAAACGTACTGGAGTGGCTCAGTAATGAAGACGGATTTGATATCTTCGTTGCCAACTTGACTCAGGACGACCCTCTGCCCAATGATATATGGGAAAATGTCCTTGCGCCGAATTTTTTGAACAGCGTGACGGCAATCAAGAAGAAAGGCAGGCCCGTAGTCTGTGTTATTGAGACAGGGGAAATTGGTCCGGCAGAGATGGAAAGCTGGAAGTGGAGAGCCATCGCCGAGACGAGAAGACAGATTGTCAACCGGGGTATAGGTGTCTTCCCTTCTGCGGAGAGGGCGGCGAAAGCATTAGGGAAACTGGTGAATTACTGGGCATGGCGGCAAAGTGAAAACGAATTACTATGATTACATCATAGTGGGCAGCGGCATTGCCGGGCTCTATATTGCCTTGCTGGCCGTAAAGCGGGGCAGCGTCCTCATACTGACCAAGGGCAGCATAGACGACTGCAACACCAAGTACGCTCAAGGCGGCATAGCTGTGGCCATGGGCAGAGACGATTCTCCTGAGCTGCACTTCGAAGACACCATAGCTGCTGGAGATGGCTTATCCGATGCCGAGGCCGTGCGCATTTTGACTGATGAGGCTGCTGATTGCATCGCTGATTTAATTAAATTTGGAGTGCCTTTTGATACTCTGAACGGGGAAATTACACTGACCAGAGAGGCGGCGCATAGTGTGCCCCGGGTTATGCATGCCGGCGGCGACGCCACCGGGGAGCATATCGAGGTCACGTTGAGTCGCCAGGTACGTGCTGTTCCTATCAAAGTCCTGGAAAACTGCCTGGCTAGCGAGATTCTGGTCCACAAGCGCAGAGTAGTCGGTGTGAGAGCCCTCGATTGCCACACGGGCTCTGTGGAAGAGTACAGCTGTAAATATCTTGTCTTGGCTACCGGGGGCGCCGGCAGGCTGTTCAAATATACCACTAACTCGGATGTGGTTACCGGCGATGGCATAGCTGTCGCTTTTGAAGCCGGTGCCGACATAAGCGATATGGAATTCTTCCAGTTTCATCCCACCGTTCTGCGCCTGCCCGGAGTAGCTCCTTTCCTCATATCCGAAGCGGTCAGGGGAGAAGGCGGCATACTCAGGAATGTGGAAGGTCATCGCTTCATGCCGGATTATGCCGGTAAGGCTGAGCTGGCCACCAGAGACATAGTGGCTCGCAGCATTGTCTATGAAATGAAGAAGACGCACAGCGATAGGGTTTTCCTGGATGTCACCCATCTGCCATCCCGGTTGATTACCACCCGCTTTCCCCACATATACCGCTTTTGTCGGGAGCACGGCCTGGATATCACGAAAGGGCTTATCCCCGTCGCCCCGGCCGCCCATTACCTCATGGGAGGGGTGAAGGTCAATACCTGGGGAGAGACAAATATTCCGGGGCTGTTTGCTGCTGGCGAGACTGCCTGCACCGGAGTGCACGGCGCCAACAGGCTGGCATCGAATTCCCTGCTTGAGTCAGTCGTTTTCAGCAAGAGGATAGTGCAGAGAACTGCCATGACCGCTCCTCCTGGTCGTGGCAGTAAGCGCAGCGGCGAAACAATCTCCCGTCGCCTCCCCGAACGCGAGACATTGTCCAAGGTACCATCGCTCAACCTGCCCACCCTGCAGTCGCTTATGTGGGATAAGGTAGGCATCATCCGCTCCGGCAAGAGCCTCAAAGAGGCGGCAGGCATTTTGGCCTCCTGGGAAAGCTGCCTGCCTCGACCCGGTGACCGCACATCTCATGAGCTGAGTAATCTGGTGTTATGTGCCAGGCTGGTGACTGAGGCTGCTTTGCTCCGCGAGGAGAGTCGTGGCGCTCACTTCCGCACGGATTTCCCGCAGACTTCGCCCGAATGGAAGAAGCGCATCGTTTTCAGGAAAAATGTCATCAAATAAGCTCCAGATTGAGGAAATCATCGACCGTGCCTTAGCTGAAGACCTGGGCAGAGGCGATATCACTACCGAGGCTTTGATCTCCGGCGACCGGCAAGGGACAGGATTTATCGCGGCCAAGCAAGAAGGCATCCTGGCCGGCACAAACGTAGCCAAGCAGGTTTTCCATCGGGTTGATCCAGAGCTTAAGGTGGAGGTCCTTCTAGAAGATGGGGCCAGAGTCAAGCCGGGCAGCAAAGTAGCCAGGGTGTCGGGCAGCATTGCCAGCATTCTCAAGGCTGAGAGGACAGCCCTGAATTTTCTCCAGCGCCTGAGCGGCATTGCCTCGGAGACCAATTGCTATGTCGAGGCGGTCAAGGGCTTGTCTGTGCGCATAATGGATACCAGGAAAACCACCCCGAGCTTGAGGTCGCTGGAAAAACACGCCGTCAAGGCAGGCGGTGGTGAGAATCATCGTATGAGCTTGGGCGACGGCATACTCATCAAGGATAATCATCTGGCGGCGCTGCGCAGCCAGGGATTAGATATCAAAGGGACTATAGCCAGAGCAAGGCAAAACGCTCCGCAGCGGATGGTAGTCGAGGTGGAGGTGGGCACTGTGTCGGAAGCTTTGGAAGCTGTGGATGGCGGGGCGGATATCGTCATGCTCGATAATATGAACCTCGAGGATATGCGTAAGGCGGTGAAATCCATTCATGGCCGTGCTTTGATTGAAGCCTCGGGAGGGATTACGCTGGAGAATGTCCGGGCCGTAGCCGAAACCGGTGTTGATCTTATCTCCATCGGCGCCCTTACCCACTCGGTCAGGGCTTTGGACATCAGCCTCGAGCTCGAAACTCAATAGTTCAGGCGTTATGGACAGCCATCATCATTGGCGTGCGCTCTTCTCAGCAATGACCATATAGCGTTCAGGTCTGTCCTCGAAGCGGATTATCTTCAATCCCGCCTGCTTTAGCAGCCCTCTTAGCTGGAATTCATCCGGTAGAAGGTCACCGGCGACTATGCCACCGATGGATTGGTGGAGCCGGTTGAGCGTCTCCCGGCTCATGGTGTGGCAGATGACCAGGCGGCCATTCGCCTTGAGCACCCTGGCTATTTCCTTTAACGCCTTGACCTTGTCGCTAAAATGAGGAAAAGCGCTGCTGCATATAGCCAGGTCCATGGAGCCATCAGCCAGGGGAATGGCGAGAGCATCGGCCTGAGCAAAGCCGACCACAGGCGGGAATTTTTTGGCTTGTGCTTGAACCAGCATCTCGGCGGAAATGTCCAGGGCGACAATTCTTCCCTCTTTGCCGAGCTCTGTCATCAGAAAGGGCAGAAGGGCGCCCGTACCGCTGCCGATATCAAGCACATGATATCCGGGTTTGATGCCCAGTTCCTTGACGATATTGCCCAGACACTCTAACCTCTCCGGGGTAAGCTCTTTGTCCCAGGTCGGGGCCAGCTGGTCGAAGTATTCTTGCAGTTGCATGGCTACCCCGCTAACGGGACCCGCTGCCATCCCTTGACCTTTCTCTTAGGCGAGAATGCCGTTGCCAGGCCGAAAATAATGGCAGACGTTATCACTATGGCAGCGCCTGAAGGAATGTCCAGCCAATATGAGACTGCCAGTCCGGCCCAGCAAGAGACAATGCCGAAGGCGACAGCGATGAACAGCATCTTTTTTAAGCTATAAGTAAGTTGATAGGCAGCGGCCGCGGGATTGAGTATAAGGCAGTAGATAAGCAGGCCGCCGATACTTTGCAGCGAGGCGGTGATAGTCACGCCGGTAGAGAATAGCAGACCGTAGAATATAACAGTTGCCGGAATGCCCACAGCTAAAGCTACCTGGCGGTGGCAAATCACTGCCTGAATTTCTTTGTAGAAAGCAACCACCAGCCCGACTATCAAGCCGGTGGTAGCGGCCAAGAAGACGATGTCCTGTCGCGTAACGGTCAATATGCTCCCCCAGAACAGGTTCAAGGCTTCAGTCCTGGCCCCGTGCATCAGCCCCATGAACAGGAAGGCCAGTCCCAGCATCAGGGAAAAGATAATACCTATGGAAGTATCGGGATTCAATTCCCCCCGGTCAGCCACGGGCCCGATGATGGCTGCCGCCGCCAGGCTGAAGAGCAAAGCGCCAATCAGGGGATTGAATCCCAGCCAGAGGCCGAGTAGCGCTCCGGCAAAAGCGGCGTGGGCAATGCATACCCCGATGAAAGAGAGGTGCATGGTAACTACGAAGACGCCCACTACGGAACAGGCTATGCCGCCGAGTAGGCCGGCCAGGATGGCATTTTGCATGAAATGGTACTGTAAAATAGACAAACCCCTATCCCTTTCTTGTTTTACCCATATAGGGTCCTAAGCAATATCAAAACTCAAAGATAAAGAATCAAACTCACAGATCAAAGTTCAGAACTGAAATCTTCGGCGCTCTCGGCTAACCATTTTGAGTTTTGCTCTGTCATTTTTCCTTTTACATTTTGATATTTGAGTTTGCCTGTATCCTTTCTTCTGCGCAGGTGTTTGCGCCGGCACATGTAGCTACGAGTAAAGCGAGGCGATCTCACTTGGCACCGAGATCGGAGCTCCGTAAAGCTGACTCAGCACCTCTTCCCTGAGCATTGACTCCGGGCTACCCTGCCGCCATATCTTGCCGTCTCTCATCAAAATCAGCCGCTGGCAAATAGAGGGCAGCGTTCTGAGGTCATGGGTGACAAATAAAGTGGTCATATGGGATTGCTTGTGAATAAGCTGTATCAGGTTCAAGATTTCGCGTTGAGCTTTCTGGTCTATGGAAGCTGTCGGCTCATCGAGAAGAAATATCTCGGGTTGCTGGACCAAAGCCCGGGCAATGGCTGCCCTCTGGTATTCGCCCCCGGAGAGATGTCCTATCGGGCGCTCGCGCAAATGGGCTATGCCGACCATTTCCAATACCTTATCTACTGTTTCCCGTTGAGCCCGCGTCGGCCGATGGAATAATCCGAGGCGGCCGTAGCACCCTACCGTTACCGTTTCACTGACATTGATGGGCAATCTGGGGTCGATACGCTCTACCTGGGCCACGTAGCCTATGCGCTTTCTTAAAGGAATACTACTGCCGCCGTTAAGCCGGGACCCCAATACCCAGGCCTGCCCATGCACCAGTTTGCCCAGGCCGTTGATCACTGTGAGCAGGGTAGTCTTGCCGGCGCCGTTGGGTCCGATGATGCCGATGAACTCCCCCTTCTCTACCTCCAGGGACACGCCCTGCAAAGCCACATCTTCCCGGTAAGAAACGACGGCGTCTTCAATCCTGATGACTGTATTATCCATATTGTTCCTCCCATTCATTCAAAGCTGCCAGCAGTAGATCAACGTTCCTATCTATCGCCTTCTCCCAGGTCCCGGTGTCTTCCAGACCACCCGGGAAGTTGGATATGGTCACCGGGATGGCTTCGACATCCTGTTCGATAGCTGGGCCCAGTGTTTCTGAACCGCTCTGGAGATTGTCGATGATCAAAGCTGCTCCCGCTTCTTGAGCTTCATCTATCAGGTCTGCCACCTGGGCCGGGGTTAAATCTTCTGGCCGGCCGAAGGTAGCCACTACATCGAACCCGGCCCACTGCACAAATCCCGCCTGCATCTCGGCACAGATTACCTTCACCCCGTCTACTCCACCTTGCTGCAGTCTATTCTTGACATCGTCTCCATAATCTAAGATAGTCTGTACTCTATCTGCGGCCCTCTGCTGATAGTACGCGGCGTTCTCCGGGTTCATCTGCTCCAGGGCCTGGGCAATCCTGTCTACTGCCTCAGCCTGGACCGAGGGCACCATCCAGTTGCCTGTGACATTCAGGACCACGATGATAAGGTCGGAGTTTTCCACAGCTTGAATTGCTCCGGTGACGTTTTCGTAGGTTTGTTGAAAATTGTGAATAAAAAGGGCCTTGCTGTTATTCAACGCCACGATCTCGCTCGGCTTTACATCATAGTGTCCCGGGCACGTGCCCGGCGGTATAAGGGTCTCAGTCTCCAGTTTGCCGTCGGCTACATCCTCAATAATGTTGGCGATAAGCGAGCTGCCGGCCATGATATCGGTTGAAGGCGGGGCATGTTGGGTAAGGACCAGGAGCGTCACCAGAGCCGCCACAACCGCTGCCATCAGCACGCCTATCAGAATATTCTTTCTCACGATTCTTCCTTTCAGACCATCTGCCTGCAACTAATTGCAGTTATCGGGCAAAAAAATTAGCCCTTTTCCAGTTGTATTCGAGACTTCAGGAAGTCTATCTGTCGCACCTTGCCTCGGAATACCTTCTTTTCTCCGAACAGTGTCTCCACTTCCACTTGTCCGTCGGCAATTGTCAGGCGTGCGATGTTCTCCACAACTGGCTTTTCGTCTTCCTTAGCCTCATAGAGTTTAGCCATGCACATCCTGGCGCCTCCCCTTGCTCCTGGGCAGAGCCTGTTTTGCTTTCATCAGTTCGTCGCTGACTGAAGCCATCTTGACGGCTGCTTTTTGTAACTGGTTTGCTACCTCAGTGTACGACGGGGCAACTTTGTCGGCCCAATCGCGGAACTCTTGCTCATGCTCGCTGTTATGTTCAATCCAGTAGTCGAGCAGGACTTTTAGCTTTTCCTGAGTATCGTCCATAGCGGTATTCTTGTTCACCATAGTCGGTCAGGCTCCTCTCTTTTTCTTGCGGCACTCACTGCACTTGCCCGAAATAGCCAGGTGCCTTAAGTCGGCGTCAAAGCCGTATTTCTGGAGCAGGGTATCTTTTAATGGACGCAGCGCAACGTCCTCCAGGTCTATTACCTTCCCGCAGCTACGGCAAACGAGGTGATGGTGATGCCCCTTCTCAGCAACATGGTAACGGACGCGCCCTTCGCCGAAGTCGGCTTCTGTGACCAGGTTCAATTGCTTCAGCAGTTCCAGGGTACGATAGACAGTGGATATATTGGCATAGCGATAACGACTGTGTAACTGCTTGTAAAGCTCTTCCGCGCTGATGTGCCTGTCGGCATTATGAAGTGCCTCGATGACCAGCATGCGCTGGGGAGTTAAGCGGTGCCCGTTTTCGCGGAGAACCTGGTGGCAGCTCATTTCAAATTCACAATCTCCCCCTTAAAATAAGGGGGACAAAAGGGGGTTATCTTCATAACTCCCCTTTCCCCTCTTACCTTAAGAGGGGAAAGCCTGCGAAGACCTACCTCTGGAGATTATAACTGAAAACGAAGATTATTGCAACAAGTTGCAGGTGCAATCAAACGCATTGCAGTGTTATGATATTGATTCAAAACAATAGAAGGTGTGTCATGGCCGCAGGCATGGTGGCTCGCACTTAGAATTTTGATTCTTGCTCTGTCATTTTGCTTTTTGCATTTTGATTTTTTATCTGCCCCTGCTCTCCAGCAGTATAGTGACCGGCCCGTCATTATAGATTTCCACCAGCATGTGCTCCTGGAAAAGTCCCGTTTCCACCTTGAGCCCTGTGGCGCGAACCTGCTCCACGAAAAACTCATATAATTCCTTGGCCAGGTCGGGTGGGGCGGCGGCGGTGAAGTCGGGCCGTCTCCCTTTGCGCGTATCAGCCAGAAGGGTGAATTGGCTTACTACTAATACTTCTCCTCTTGTATCCAGCGCCGAGAGGGCAAACTTGCTTGCCTCGTCGGCAAAAATGCGCAGGTTAACGACTTTGTTTGCCAGGTAGGTAGCATCTTCCTTCGAATCACCTTGAGCAACGCCCAGAAAAACCACTAGCCCGGGGCCAATCTTGCCCACTATTCTGTCATTCACCCTCACCGAGGCTCGGGAAACCCGCTGCACTAATGCTTTCATCTTGACTTAACTTATCGTAATTATGCCACCTTCTCCAATTTATTTCCGCTTGATTATTCTGGGGACACATAATACCTGATTTGTAGTAGGCCTAATTGCTATGGTGTTCTTGGAATTGCGAATTGAATTTACCCTTAGCGCTTAAAGGCGACTGGAAAGCTGCACAATCTCCCAAATTGTTTGATTCGGGTAGTTGACTGAAATGAGTGCCCTTGGTAGCATGACTCCAAGAGAGAGTTGCACTATGAGCAATAAGAGAACTACGGCAAAAGAGATTCCATAATCACGGTGAAGACGCCATTTTTTCAAACCCTATTAGAAGTGCTGGCTCAAAACTCGAGAATTCCCATCGGGGCTTTACCAGTTTACCCTCTCGAAAAGCATCAAGCATTGGAACAAAATCATCCTTCTGGTTAATATCGAATAAGCATTTTAGTCTGTCAAAGTATTTTCTAGATTGTGCTCTTGCGAATATCTCAAAAGGTCCTCTTGAACGTTCCGCATACAACAGACTAACAGGATTCCAGCTTTGATGTGAACTTGTTTTCATCGAACCAAGGGCGTCTCTTATGAATAATACAAAGTCAGTTTGCATCAATTGTTGGTCTGTAATACCGATAGTGGAAAGTTTAGACCGTTCTATGAGTAAATCGGCGTGAATAGAAATCCTCTTTAAGTTTAATCTAGCATTCCTGTGTTTGAAACAGCTTATATAGTCCGAAAATACGGTAAAAGGAACCATCGCATCTCGGCCATAGTCAAGGTTCCTCTCAAAATAATAGTTGGTACCTAAGAGATAGGATGCAGAATCAAATCGTTCGTATTTTAGAAAGCTTGCAATGGAATAAAGAAATAGTTCATGTATGATAAATCTGAAATTGTCGTAGTCCCAATCGCGGAAGTGGGTAATGTTCTCAGGTGTGGACATATAAGGAATCAAGCTTTCGAAAAATCGATGAATTTGTTGAGTTGATTCAGGAGTGTTTCTGTATTGTGCCACGGCAAAAAACAAGGTAATCAGTTCATTTCTGTAAGGTAGGAATTTATTTATATTGTCAATAACCTTATCGTCAAAAGTATTTACCTCTTTTTCGTCATAAGAAATTCTGAATTTCTCCAGATTCTGTGCAAAGGTTGATAGGTATTCAACTAGTGCTCCTCCGGCATGCTCCTTGTTTGAGCGAATGAGGTCCAGAGCTCTTCTATGAAGAGTAGTAGTCTCAAGTGAGATGGGATTCTCGTCGAAAAGAAATGTTGGGGGTTTTCCAAGAGGAGGTTTGATATGGAGGGGTTTATCATAAATCCATCGGAGCAGTTGCTCGAAATTGGAGAGGTAAAGGTCATCATTGCTTAGGTCGATGTATATCCGCGGTTTATAGTATGTTGGCAGGTAAGGATTACCATTTTCATCTTTTTCGGAAATTACAGCGACGAACTTACTTTGCTCAGATTTTGAGTAAATTTCCGGTGTAATAATCTGAGTCTCAGTACCTACGCCTCCGCTTCGACGGTCCGCTTTTTGCGCATAAACTTGGTCACAAATAATTACAACTTTTTTAATGTCAGGGTCGGCTACCATTTTTTCCATGAAGGCGTGGGCATCTTGTCCTTCTTTTAAGTGCCATTTGTCGAGCATGACATCGACACCATTTTCTACTAATTCATTAGCTAGGTTGATTACCCATTTTTCATGGTCCTGTTTAGTCCAACTATATGAAATAAACAGCTTCGGATTGTTACCTGTCATTTGCTAGGTCACTCCATAACTGGTTCACTTTACAATCCCATAGCTCCGGCATTGATATCTGGCCAAAGAATGACGTCACTTCCGACTCGTTTAACGCCTTTTACTCCTCCATCTCTTGACACGACAAAGGCCACAGAGTCTTCAAGGCTCGAACAGAAGCGGAAGGCCGCTCTGTGTCTGGTGCCATAAGATTCCATAGGAGTGCGGAAATGCGTTGGTTCTGCGGATACTACAATCTCTTGAAGATGTGATATAGCAGTAACTTCTGTGCCGAACCCAAGGATGTGGAATCGGTCAGTCATGACAACAGCGCCATCCACGGAGGTTAAAGCGGCGACAGTTTGAGCAGCGTCTCCCAAAGCTTCATCTAATTCTTCCTTTTCAGTTGAAAGGCGGAAGTACTCTTGGAATTTCTTTGCGGTCAGAGTCCTTTTCCCTTGCCAGAGTGGATCAAACGCGTCGTAAAACTTCCGGTGATTAGCTAAACTACGAACCAGTAGGTCCCAAATATAGTCATAGGAACAAGAGTATTTAATGCTTAAGCGGTCTGTTATTCTGGTATCGGTTTTGCGGACCGATTCTGGAATAACTATTACCATGCCACCGTGCTGTCTCTCACGAATGTAGAAAAGCATACGCTCTAGAAAGAAATCGTAGGATCTAAGGGGATAATCTTCATCATGGCCCTGATCATCAAATTTAGTTCGGCCTAGGGAAACCAGAGTGTCTCTGTAGAGGCGAGTTTTCGCCGGTTTGAAAAACTTAGCGATTGGTCCGGTTCCTAATACGTCGCTGACAGGGTATAAGATCTGGCCGTTTCGTAATGTCAGTACAACTTCGCCTTGACCCGAGAAAGATAGCTCACCAGGACATGAACTACTGATGGTAAGATGAGCTGGTGGTGGATATCCTGAACCAGTTTCGCTACGAACGAATTTCCACCAATTTGCGCCTACGTCAAGTACAGCCCATATACGTAAATCGGGGTTTCGCGGGTCATTAGAAGTGTTATCAACGCAAATCAGCATTCGGGTTAGTTCGGCTGCGGGGGCAAGGCGATTAAGCTCCGCAACAGTGTAGGGTCTAGGGATATCTAACGGAAGCAATCTAGTAGTGTGAAAAGGTTCTTTCTGGTCCTCTTCGTAATCTTTGGGGGGGTAATGTAAAAGGCGAAATCCAGGTCGTCTGCCTTCCTCTGTCAATAGAGTTGCGTGAAATGCAACATCAAGCAGAATCTTGAGTTCGGATGTAGAAGGTAGAGAAGACACTTTCCCATAGCGACGATTTTCCCGTTGTTTCCATTTGCTTTTGAGAATTGGTATTAAATCTAGAGGATATGTACTCATGGGTTACCCTATCGTTTGCGACGCTTACATATTTACATACCTTTCGGCCGGGATGCCGAAGCCATTCACCCAGTTTACATAATTATACAATCTTTGTAGGTACTAGTCAAGAGTGAATCGGTATAAAGGGTATTCCGGGGACATAATACCTGATTTGTAGTAGGCCTAATTGGTATGGTGTCCCTGCGCTTTCCAACCCGAAGAGGCACTAAATAGCTGCCTCATCAATCATGGAGTGCATGGTCTTGTAGTATAATCACTTTGGAATTGGTCTCGGAGGCGACGATGAAAAAGTCAATGATTATCATCGGGGCGGGCATTACCGGGCTGTCTGCCGGGTGCTACGGACAGATGAATGGCTACCAGACCCGGATATTTGAGATGCACGACAAGAGCGGTGGGGTGTGCACTGGCTGGAAACGCAAGGGCTATACCATTGATGGCTGTATGCATTGGCTGGTGGGCACCAATCCGGCAAACAGCTTCTACCATATCTGGGAAGAGTTAGGGGTGGCGCAGGGGTGGAATATCGTTGACCATGAGCGGTACATAAGTGTTGAAGGGGAGGGAGGCAAGGTCTTTACTGTCTATGCTCACATTGACCGTCTGGAGCAGCATATGAAGGAGCTTGCCCCGGAGGACAAGGATGTTATCGAAGAATTTATCAAAGGGGTGCGTGACTGCAGTCATGTGAGCATGCCTATAGAGAAAGCCCCCGAACTATACAGCCCGATTGACGGACTCAAGATGATGTTTACCATGTTTCCCCTGTTAAGATTTATGAAAAAATGGGGCAAGGTCCCGTCTCGTGATGCCGCCCGGCGTTTCCAGAATCCCTTCCTGCGCGCGGCTTTCTCCACAGCATTCGTCGCTGACTTCGCTGATTTTCCCCTGGTATTCATGCTGATGACGCTTGCCTGGCTGCACCAGAAGGCGGCTGGTTATCTAGTGGGCGGCGGCCTGGCGCTGTCCGACGCCATTGAGCGTCGTTATCTCAGTTTGGGCGGTCAGCTTCACTGCAAATCAAGGGTTGACAAAATCCTGGTGAAGAATGACAAGGCGGTTGGCGTGCGGCTAGCTGACGGGACAGAGCACCATGGCGATATCATCATCTCGGCCGCCGATGGGCACACCACCATTTTTGATATGCTCGATGGAAGATACATTGATGAGAAAACCCGGGGTTATTACGATAATCCTAAGCTGTTTCCGCCGTTAGTATATATCGGCCTGGGGGTAGCTCGCTCATTTGATAACGTGTCCTCAGTAGCCGGCATGAGCTTCCCCCTTGACAAGCCGATTACTATTGCCGGGCAGGAGCATAAGCGGCTGGGCGTGCAGATTTACGACTTTGACCCCACCCTGGCCCCAAAGGGCAAGACCGTATTAAAAGTCCAGTTCAATACTGATTATGATTACTGGAAGAAGCTGAGACAAGAGCCTGAGCGCTATAATGCGGAGAAGGAGCAGATCGCCGAGCAGGTAATTACTGCGCTTGACCGGCGTTTCCCCGGGCTAGCCGCTAAGGTGGAGATGCATGATGTTGCCACGCCTATGACCTGGGAGAGATATACCGGCAGCTGGCGGGGTAGTTATGAGGGATGGTTGCCCTCAGCCCAGTCTATCAGGATGCATATGAGCAAAACGTTGCCCGGACTGGATAACTTCTATATGGCCGGACAGTGGGTTGAACCCGGTGGAGGCCTGCCCACGGCCGCGATGTCCGGTCGCAATGTAACACAGATAGTCTGCAAAAAAGACAAGAGGCGATTCGAGACAACGATGCCGTGATGTTGCCCCCTGCTCATCCTGGGCCGCGGGAGTGCAGGGGAAACCAGTACGCTTCCTTGTATTCCGGGGACATAATACCTGATTTGTGGTGAGCCCAATTGGTGTGGTGTCCCTGGAATTTCTCCAGTATTGCTTTTATGTGCGCACATGTGCTAGAATGACATCAAACACGAACACGAGCGTGTATGGAGGTATGCTCATGGTAATCACTAAAGAATGGTTTACAGTTGAGGAAGCTGCTGAATACCTATGTGTATCCAGAAGGACTATCTACAAACTGACCAAGGAAGGCAGGTTGCCAGCTTTTCGGATTGGTAAGGAACGTCATCGCCGGTTTCGTAAACAAGACATAGATAAGGTGCCCCGTCCAGGAGAGGAGATTGCAGATGTAGAGACGCTTCTGAAGTTATCTGCAAAAGCCGACCCGGTTCTTGCCGAAGTCTGGGATAGTGAAAAGGATGCCGCTTATGACCGGGTATGAACGCGGAGATGTAGTCCTTGTCAGGTTTATCTTCTCCGATGAAACTGGAGAGAGGCAGCGTCCGGCAGTCATAGTAAGCTCAGACGCTTACCATCAAAGCCGTCAGGAGGCTATAATTGCGGCAATCACCAGCAGGACCGACCGGATATTGGTGGGCGACCACCTTATCAGCGACTGGCGGGAGGCTGGGCTGCTTTTCCCCTCCGTCGCCACAGGGATTGTAAGGACGATAAAGCAGGGCATGATAGCAAAGAAGCTTGGAATAATGCCCCTGCCGGATATGAGAAGAATCGAAGGCAACCTGCGAGATGCCCTGGGACTCAAGTAGGGTATTCTGGGGGACATGATACCTGATTTGGGATAGGGCTGATCAATGTGGCGTCCCGGAACTCTAGCGACTTAGGGTCATGTCCTGAAAAGCGTGGGTGTTGGAGTTCATCCTTCCCCTGGACGCTGGTGGTGACACCGCTTTGAAATCGACTTCGAATGGGCCAAGTATGGCTCGCTGACGAGACACACCATGCCATCAAGCGTGCCTCTGCGGGCCCTATTTACAGCACTAGACAAAGAAGCGCTTCTGGCCAACATGTGACCGAGGTAACGCTATTCTGTTCAGTTGCCTAACGGGTAATAACTCCGGAGCACGTATCTATTTTGCGGCTTTGGCCCTGGTCGTTCTCTTCTTCATGGGTTTCTCGCAGCAAATGATCTCATGGACCTCTCCGCAACCGCACACGTCGTCAACTATTACGGATAGTCCACATACGCCGCAGACGTAGTTGTCACCCTCAGAGGTCTTTCTGGTTGCTCGGGGCTTCTTCGCTGCACTAGCTTTCTTCACCGCACTAGTTTTTCTAACAGGCATGTTACCTCCTTTCTTTGCCAACTTGAATTGGTCTTCCAGTCATCGCAGATTCGCTACCGACCTGATTTACCACAATAGTCTAGCAGGAAATTGCCGCCAATTCGATCTTGCATCGGTCATTTCTTGATTGCTTTCTTTACCTTCTCCATCATATCGGGCGAAAATTCTGTTATGTTGTGCGATTTCTTGCCATGAAGGGCAATCACTTCCTTCAGTTCATCCTCATTTTCGTCCTTCACCTCGAAAGCGCATTTCATACCCATGTCCTTACACTTGAATGATGCCATCTTTTGACCTCCTTGTTCTATCCTGGACAAATATGTGTTGGAATCAATCGCCAAAGCTTCAATCTACATCCTTCACCTCCTTGAGGAACTCCATCGTGCTCAGCCCTCTCTTTCATTCTCGGATTCCTTGTCTTGAATTCCACCGGGCGCTTTTGTCTGACAGTTTGATTCTAGCAGCCGGGAGATAGCGGAGTCATAAAATTGAGCGGGAAAAAGTTGAAAAGTTATAACATTTTACAGACTAATATCTAATGGGAGACTTCTTGCCGACTTCCTAGAAAGACTAGCTTCGCTGTTGGATGGGCAGAAGGATTTCCCTGCCCTTGTTATAATTCTTCTTGTCAACAACTCTGGTCACGCCATGCAGGAGGACGCCGCACATGAAAAAACCTAAGGGCAAAGACGAACTGAAGGGAGAAAGAGGGTCTAAGTCGAGGGATAAACAGGTTCATGAGGAGCCGATGCGGGCTGATCTCAAGGAGGTGATAGAGAGGCATTCCCGGGGCCTTGACGAGCGGCGCCCCGAGGCGGTGGCGCGACGGCGGGAGACAGGCCAGCGCACGATTCGCGAAAACATAGCAGAGCTCTGTGACGGGCACTTCATGGAATACGGCGCCCTGGCGGTCGCTGCCCAGCGTCAACGTCGAACCATGGAGGACCTCATGAGCAAAACCCCGGCCGATGCGGTGGTTGCCGGCATCGGACAGGTCAACGGGGCGTTGTTTGGAGAAGATAAGGCCCGCTGCATGGTGATAGCCTACGATTATACGGTTCTGGCCGGCACCCAGGGATTTTTTGGGCACAAGAAAAAAGACCGTATGCTGAGATTGGCCCACGAGCAGCGTCTGCCCGTGGTCCTTTTTGCTGAGGGCGGCGGCGGCAGGCCGGGCGACGTCGATGCGGATGGCGTGGTGGTGGCGGGTCTGGACCTGGCCACCTTCGCCATGTTTGCCAGATTGAGCGGAAAAGTTCCGGTGGTAGGCGTCGTATCGGGCCGATGTTTTGCCGGCAACGCTGTCTTGCTGGGATGCTGCGACGTGATTATCGCGGCCCAGAATGCCAACATCGGGATGGCCGGCCCGGTTATGATCGAAGGCGGAGGACTGGGTTCTTTCAAGCCGGAGGATATCGGGCCTATGAGTGTGCAAACGAATAACGGCGTTGTCGACATCGCCGTGGCTGACGACGCGGAAGCGGTCATGGTCGCCAGGAAATACCTTTCCTATTTTCAGGGAGCGACTTCCCAGTGGGAGGCCGCCGACCAGCGCCTTCTTCGCAACATGATTCCGGAGCAGCGAAGATACGTTTATGATGTGCGGGCTATTATAAAAACGATGGCTGATGCGGACTCATTTCTCGAGCTAAGACCCAAATTCGGGCCGGAGATGGTTACGGGTTTAGTACGCATCGAGGGCAAACCTTTCGGCGTTATGGCCAATGACTGCAAACACCAGGCCGGGGCCATCGAAGCGGAAGGAGCGGACAAGGCAGCACGCCTCATGCAGCTCTGCAATGCGCATGGTCTGCCCATGGTGTCCCTGGTGGATACTCCGGGATTTATGGTGGGGCCGGAGATTGAACGCCGCGCCCAGGTCCGCCACATTTGCCGTATGTTTGTGGTCGGCTCGCATTTAACGGTACCTTTCTTTACAGTTTTTCTACGCAGGGGATACGGATTGGGAGCGCAGGCTATGGCTAAGGGTGGCTTCCACGAGCCTTTCTTTGCGGTGGCCTGGCCGACCGGGGAATTCGGCGGCATGGGACTGGAGGGCGCGGTCAGGGCCGGTTTCAGGAAAGAACTGGAGGCGGTGAAAGACCCGCAGGAACGTGAAGCGCTCTACGAGAAGCTGGTTGCCATGGCGTATGATAGAGGGAAAGCCATCAATATGGCCTCTTACCTCGAAATCGATGCGGTTATCGACCCGGCGGATACGCGCAGATGGATTATGGAGGGCTTGAAAGCCGTTCCCGCTGAACGCACCGGGAGAACGGGCCATGATTTTGTGGATACCTGGTGATTTGGCATTTTTCTGATAGCGAAGAAACGATTACTGCCTTCACCTTCCGCCCCTCAAAGCACACCCTCTCACAAAGTCATGGGGTCCCGGCTTGGTGGACCGGGACCCCCGGTAAAGGAGGTTGGTGAGTGAACACAATAGCGGGATGAGTTTCGCTACAGTGCGGCTATATCCTAGCATCACCGTGATGAACTCTCCGTGAAGTCTCCATGAACCCCGGATGAATTCTCTCGTGTTTTTTGTAGATTCGATACCGGTCGGCTGGCAGAAGGCTTTGAGCTCTCTGAATCGGGCGGTGGACTAACCCTCGCATTATTCTGCGGACAAGATAGCTGAATTTGAAGAGGCCTGACAGGTGTGCTGCCGCTGAAATTCATTCAAGCTGTCATGTTTTCGGTCGCGTAACGCTCCGACTTGACTTTAGATTGATAATAAACATTGCTGCCAGTATGCACGCTGCACCGCCGAGAGTTCGCAGTGTCAGCTGGTTTCCACCGATGACGACGGCGAATAATCCGGCAAACACCGGCTCCATCGTCATCACCACGGCTGCACGCGTTGCTGATACAAGCGATTGAGCCCACGTCTGTACAAAAAAAGCGACGGCGGTTGCCAGTACCCCTGTAATCACCACGACTTCCCATGCTCCAGGGTCCGGCGGCATGGCAACTCCTCCGGGTATGGCAGCTATGAGCGATATTACGGCGACAGTCCCAATTTGAATCAGGGAAAAGGCGTACGGCTCATATTGTGATGACCATTCACCTAAACCAACTATATGAATCGCGAAAAATACGGCACATCCCAGCGTGAGCAGTTCACCGATTCCAACCGACCAACCGTTGAGAGTGAGCAATGCCAGGCCCACAGTAGCCAGTGCCACTACCAGCCAGGTACTACGGTTGGTCTTACGGCGAAGTAATATCCATGATATGACGGGGGTAAGAACGACAAACATGCCGGTAATGAACCCCGAAATAGCTGCGGATGTATAGCGCAATCCGTATGTTTGAGTAGTGTAACCCAGTCCAAGTACTGTGCCCAGTCCAAGGCCGCGCAGCAGTTCGAGACGAGTCACGTTACGCAGGCAGGTCGGACGCAAGACTATCATCACGACACTGGCTACTATGAAGCGCCAGGCCAGGAAGTCCATAACTGGCATGCGCGCCACGGCATCTTGTACGACAAGAAAAGTATAGCCCCAGACCGCCGTTACCCCGACAAGGGCAACCAAGGCAATGGTTGGTGATGATTTCCAGTTTGCTGACATGTTCCTCTCTATCTCACGTGTGATGCCAGGCCATCAGTCTACCATGGGTATCATGTGCGGGTTAGGTGGACCGATTGGTGTGACGCGTCCGGAATTTGCGGGGCTTTGTTCAAGAGTATGGGAGAGACTATTACTGCATTGTGGAGCTGCCAGGGCGATTCTCTCGACCGTTCAGAGCACAGTCTTTCCAGCTACTTCCATGACCTGTCCAGCCACATCCCCTCGATTTCGCCGCTTTTGGCATCAGCCGCGAAAGACCCCAGCTTTCTAGTAGTAGCGCTGGCAAAGCCACCACGATGGCCATAGTCAAAGCTTACTCTCCATTTTCCTTCAACCTTAAGTGCGTACGTAAGCTGCAATTCGGAATAATCCGTAACGCCCAGGTCGGATAGGACTTTCTCAGCTAATCTTTTTAGTTCTTGTGCTTGTACGCTCATAGTTTCAAGCTCCCCCCGGCGAGAGTTTGATATCTATCTTACCACAAAATCCATTTTTCGCATATACTCGCATTCCGAATTGAGCAGAAGCGAATGTCACTTGCAGGCGCGGTGTCAGGATTCGGTTAAGTATAAACGTGGTTGGTGTGCCATTCTAGGGATATACCCTCCTCCAGCCCCTGCGGGGTTTCCTTGAAAGCCTTTGCCCTTTCCTATCCACGTATACGCCTACGCCTCTAGGCGATGTTACAGCAACTTGCATATATGGTTTTTGCCTCAATTCTTTAGGTCTTCGCTTTGGGTGTCTTGTCTTCAGGATAGGCTTTGTCGAAGTAACCAATAGAGCTTCTGACCTGATAGGTGGGAGAGTCTTTGTTTGACTGACAACCTCCGCCCAATCCTTTATGGGTGTAGCTCCCATCTTAACCGCAGGCGGAACGTCTCCTAGAGTGGTATGCTCTTTGAAAAAGTTGTAATGTACCAGCCACGCTTGCGTAAGCAGTCTAGCAGTATCCATATTCTTAAAGCCACGCACAACCTTTGTTCTGTCCTTCAACGTTCCGTGAAAGCGTTCAATCACATTCGTTGAATTAACATCGGTGAAAGGCTTACTCTGAATATGCTTCGTATCTGCACCGAATACAAGGTCAATGCCGTCTATGTAAGCTGCTAGCTTATCGGTAAGTATTCGCTTTGGCGATTTGCCTGCTCTGCGTTTGGCTTCGTTCATAACTAAAGCTGCTTCTTTGATTGTCCTGCTTGTAGATAATCGTGAGGCTAGAAGGTATCGTGTCTTTTCGTCTATCACGTCAAAGAACCAGATATTCCTACCGCCTACCTTCAGGACTGTTTCGTCTGCTATCCAAGTATCGCCCACGATGGGCTTAAAGTCCTTTGTCCTGCTCACCGCCTCTTGTGAGAACCGATTTATCCAGTTGTATATGCCCATCTCCGAGTAATACGTTCCGAACTGCTGCTGCAAGTGCCTCTGAATAGCGTCTAGGGGCATACCACCAAAGTAACAACTCAAAGCCGCAGATATATGCTCAATGGGTGTCTTCATGGTGGGCAAGGCTCGGTTATCGGCGAACTTCCGCTTACAGTCCTTGCACCAGTAACGCTGAACGCCGTTGAAAGTGCCGAACTTGATTACGTTTGTTGAGCTACAGTATTTGCAGTTCATCTTCTAATACCGTTCAATATCTAGCTCTGTGCTTGTGGTGGTGCCGTCTCTTCGGGGCCTGTTCCTGCCCATTGTGGACACCGCCCAATGTATTCTGCTGGGATGTTGCTTTTCGTTGTCTCTGACCAAGCTGTGAATTTGTAGGGCTTCTCAGCATTGGAACGCAAATGAATGTGATAGGCAAGGTTTACGCCAGGTGGTAGCTCACTTACTTTGAAACTGATGAAATTCCCGTTCTGCCCTCCTTGTATTATGGTGGGTAGGCTAGCACCCATTAGAGCTTCGATGCCAGCTATTATGCCACTCGTGCCGAGGGTAACAAACACAGTATCTACATCGTTGCCTTGATTGTGAACCGATACTTGATATACATTGGTGCCGATGCAACAATAAACAATAGCTGTTTTGACAATAGTCATCTCCTTTAGCCTTTTCTCAATCTTACCCAATATCTCATTTAGTCCCGCATCTACTTGTTCTGGGCTCATAGGGCTTCCTACTAGTGCTTCGTATAGTATCAATGAGTAGATATCATCCTTATATCTGTCTGAAATGTGAACTATTAGGGCTATGTTGTTATAGATATGTGAGACGTCTATATGGTCTTTGATTAGACCTCCCAAGACATCATCTATACGAAGACGATTGTCTATTGACTCGTATAGTCCCTTCCATTGCGAATCGTCATCACGAAGTTCTTTTATTCCCCAGCCGTATCCATCTGCCCATTCAGCTATCTTCATCCCGTCTGTGAGTGCCCAGTTCTTTGTGTTAAATAGCTCATCTCTGGCTTTCCTAGCTATGAGTGAGGCTCTCAAATATACTCTCTCTTTCCATTGTGCATTTAGCCGTGCCCATTTTTTGAAGTTAAATCGTCCTCTAATGGGCATATATGGCTTTGGTGGCATTGCTTGGTGGATTTTCGTCCTTATATCGTTCTCAAAGCTAGACCACTCCTCCTCTGTTACCTTATCCAATCTATAGGCGAGTGTTGGTAATACCTTCCTGAACACTTCAAAGCCGACGTTCATATGTGCTGCTTTCTCTTTCTGAAGGTCTATCAGTCGTCTATGCATTGTAGTTAGAATATCAATCAAATCCTCGCTCTTACTGACTACCCCTGCTTTACCTTCAATCCGCACGTGCTTCCGCACAGCAGCTATGATGAGACATATGCCAACAATCAGCACTCCTACTGATAGCCAAAACAGAACCCTCGCCTGATTTGGAGTGATATGCCAGTCTGTAAGAGGGAGGATTTCCTCTATGGCTCGTATAGCCCCCCCCGCTAGCATCGCTCCCACCCCCGCAAGCCCCAATTTGCCCAAGTATTGTTTAATTGCCAACCAGACTTTTGACATAATCCTAGTATACTACCAAAACAACCACCAGTATACTTAACCCAGGATTCCACTAGCTTGAGATGAGCCATGCAAAATGCTATTGTATTAAGTGGTTTGCTATCGGGGAAGTGTCGGAATTGGCAGACGAGCATGACTTAGGATCATGTGCTTTAAAAGGCGTGGGGGTTCGAGTCCCCCCTTCCCCACCACACACCAGATTTGCCCAAGAATCGCTTGCCAGTCATCTCAAGGCACCATGGTATGATTCTAAGAAATGAAAGAGATATTCCGCGATAAATCAAGAGATGAATTGGCTCGAAATCTGAACTCTCTGGGTATTAGGGCGAACCTGGCTGAACGTGGCTGGCCTGAAGAGAAGGTAGAGAATTCATGGTATCAACGTTCTTTGGGCATCATAGACATACAGGAAGGATTTGTCAGATGGATAAACATCTTGAAGAAAGATGCGAGTAAGAACAGCCCTCCTCTATGGTGGGTTGTTCTTTGTATACCGGATAAGAGACCTGTCCCTGATCACCATGTGGTTGACATCAAGACGATAAGAAAGAAGTCATTTCCGTTATTCGGCAAAGTAGTTGATGTGACCTGGAAAGGTAACGATCATCACACTGAACTGGTTGAAGTTCTCTCCAGCGATGAGGCAGTCAAGAATCTGGTGCAGAAGATTGGCAACCTGGCAATTCGTAGTTATGACAAAGAATTTCAGGGGTGGACATTGCAGGCGGACAGGCGATTTGAGCCGACAAACCAGGATTGGTCAGCCATTCAGAAAATTGCCAACTATATCCTTTCGTCACCTCGTATGTTTTAGCTAGGTCCCGGATACTTGATGAGTAACAAAGGTTTGAAGGAAGAGACGAGCCGGATCAGGCAATCGTGCTCATCGCTGAATATGTCCGCTGTGCTTGTTCGTAGGTAGAGAATCAGGATTCAGGGTTGACTGAGGAACGGTCGGTGTTGCGCGGTTGATCCAGATCTCAGTCCGAGTGCCTTGCCGATTCCACCCACTGATGCCTGAACCCCACATCAACAGATAAGCCATAGAAGTGCGACAGAATCGATGAAGAAATCCGGAAATCGATGACGTTTTGGGGATAATGGAGGCACCTTGGGAATGTCCGTTTCAGGAATTCTATCAGGCTGAGGGCTGGTCTATCATATAGCCCGTCTTGGGTATGGTGCGGATGATTGCCGGCTGGTCAGGTTCCTGTTCTATCTTATGTCTAAGGCGGCTGACCCAGGTCCTCAGTATCTGCACGTCATCACGGTACTCTGGCCCCCAGACCTTTGTCAGCAATTCTCGGTACAGCATAAGCTTGCCGGCATTTCGTGCAAGCTCGCTGAGCAGAAGCCACTCGATTCGGGTCAGCCGTATTTCTTTCTTATTCACGGAAACAGTGTGCTTCTTGAAATCAATGGACATGCGGCCTAGAGTGATGAATTCGACAACCTTGCGGTCTTGGACAGATACCAGGCGCCGCCGTAGGGCTTCAATTCGGGCCACCAGCTCGTCAGGGCTGAAAGGCTTGGCTAGGTAATCATCGGCACCCAACTCCAGGCCTCTAATCTTGTCTGTGTCAGCTTCTTTAGCGCTGAGAATGATGACTGGCACCGAGGAAAAAGCTCGGAGCTCTTTAAGAGTCTCAAAACCATCCTTCTTGGGCATTAAAACATCCAGCACGACCAGGTCCGGCTCCTGTGCCTCCACCTGTTCCAAGGCTTCGGCCCCGCTGTTAGCAGTCAACACTCCATACCCCGAAGCCTTAAGCTTCACCTCGAGGAACTTGAGTATGCGCGGCTCATCATCAACTACCAGCACGCGAAATTGCTTCATTATTTTGTCCTTTAGACAGTAACTATATCTAAATGATATTGGTAAGCATTGGGAAATGTCAATATGTCTGACTTTGGTCGCATTCATCAGACATAGAAGAGGGTAACCTGTTGCGAATCACTATGCCCCTCAGCTACAAGTGGAAATGTTATATTTATGTAATAATTTTTGCCTGGTTTTTATGACTTCTTCACTCCTCTGTTATTACAATACTGTACAAGCATGGTGCTGTCTTGATGTCGAATACGGTACGATGGTCACTTATTGAGTTACGTAGCAAAAGCTGAGAATATATCATTAATCAGAAATCAGAGGTTGTTGAGTAGTTACTGATGAAGACTGAACAAAAGAAACAACGTGTACTGGTGGTTGATGACCATCCCAAAGTACTGAGATTTATTGAAATAGACTTGAGACTCCGCGGGTTTGAAGTTATCACCACAACTTCGGGTAGCGAAGCCCTGGAGCTGGTCAAGTCGGCCAAGCCGGATATTGTGCTTCTGGACATAATCATGCCAGGAATGGATGGATTCGAGGTGCTCAAGAAGCTGCGGGATTTTACGCAGTTGCCGATTATTGCCTTCAGCGCCAGCCCGGGCAATTATCATGAGGCCATCCATCTGGGTGCCAACGATTTTATGCCCAAACCATTTCAATCCGATGAGATGGTCAGAAAGATTAAGGCGCTTCTAAGCCACTGCGAGACCAGGACAAAACGGCCGGGCTAATGTCTAATCCCTTGCCTCGGGAGGGCAAAGGAAAATGTCGAGCCTCTGCCAGGCTTCGAGTCTACCTTAATCCACCCGCCTTGAGCCTCCACCAACCGTTTGCATACCACCAGCCCAAGGCCGACTCCCTTGGGCCGGCGTTGTGATGGCTGCAATTGCCGAAACGGCTCAAATATCGTGGCCTGGTCCTCCGAAGATATTCCTGGGCCCCGGTCAATGATTCTGGTGACGACAAAGTCCCCCTGCGTTCGGCTGGAGACCCTGATTCTGCCGTCCTCGGGGGAGTATTTAGCGGCATTCTCCATCAGATTGAAAAGAATTCTCTCCACTCGCACCGGATCAGCCTCGACCGGGGGCAATTCCCTCGGGACATCTATCAAGAATTGGTGACCTATCCCCTGGCGTTTCAATTTCTCAATCACGTTCTGGGCCGTGTCAGAGATGCTCACCATTTCAACCCGAAGCTGGAGGCGGCCAGCCTGGTACCTGGACAGCTCCAGCATGTTCTCTAAAATCACCTCCAGTGAGTCTGCGCCCTCAGCAGCGTTTTGGAGGAGTTCGCGGGCATCCTCTTGGGATAGCCCTTCGGACATAGCGGTGTGTAAGGACCCGCTTATCACCGTTAGTGGCGTGCGCAGCTCGTGCGAGACAAGTCCGATGAACTCATCCTTTAACTGTTCTACCTTCTTACGTTCGGTAATATCCTGGCCCTGTGCAATCGTGGCCAAAGACGTCTTGCCATCGACATCGAAGAGGGTTGCTGAGTTCCAGAGGACAGTGCGGACGGAGCCATCAACATGTTGGATTGGGATTTCGACAGCTTCCCATCGTTCGCTCTTCTTTGTAGTACGGGTGATCATTCTCAGTGTAGCAGCCCGATTATGTGACGGGATTAGGATGTCAACTTTCTCACCCAGTACTTCGTCAGCCTTGCGCCCCGTAAGCTCTTCGAACGCATGGTTAAACCGGGTAATCTCCAACTTAGGATTCCAGACGATAATGGGGGCATTGGCATAGTTGATCAGGTTTTCCAGATAGTTTCTTGTTTCGCGGAGGGCTTCTTCCGTCTGTTTCCGTTCCGTAACGTCCTGAACAGTGCCAAAACCACCCTTAAGCTTGCCGTCTGAATCTAACTCCAACTCAGCCCTCTCGCGAACCCACTTCACCTTGTCGTCCACAATGATACGGTGCTCGATGTCGTATGACTCGCCGCGAAGAGCTGCTGCCCACTTCCGGTTAACGTATTCACGGTCATCGGGGTGGACGCTTGAGAGGAAAGTCTCATAAATCATTGGCGTTCCCCCAGGGACGCCGAAGACTCTATAGGTCTCGTCGGACCACAGAAGCTGATTGCGCCGAATATCCAGACGCCAGCTTCCGACATGAGCTACCGCTTGAGCACGGTTAAGATCTCGGTCCGTCTCGCGCATAGCCTCTTCCATCTTCTTGCGGTCTGTAATATCACGATTGGAGCCGCGGCGTCCCAAGAAACTCCCATCTGTATCCACGACAGGTTGACATGCATGATGTATCCATCGCTCCTCCCCGTCACGCCGTATAATCCTGAATTCGAGTTCGACTTCTTCCCGATCCCGCATATCTTCGCGTAGATGTTCCGTCATCCGCTCACGGTCATCGGGGTGAATTACGCGCAGATAGAGTTCAGGGTCATTCATAAACTCGACTACGTCATATCCTGTTGAACTCAGGCACGACGGTGACACATAAATGAATGTGTTATCGGGACTAAGCCAGTATTCCCAGTCATATGTGAAATCAGAGATTGTCCTGAATTTCTTTTCGCTCTCTCTTAGTGCTTGTTCGACCCGTTTGCGCTCGGTGATATCCCTGGCATAGAGACGCACATCACCGGTTGATGGTGACAGGAAGTATGACTGCTCATACCAGAATTCACCAATTCTGACATCACGCGTGAATGTGTGCCGCTCCTTTTCCCTGAGTGTACGAAGCACGAGCTTCCAATCTGCCAGAAAGGGATGCTGACATCCTTGTGGCGGCAAATCGGGGAGGAGCGCTTCGGTAGCAGGGTTCATGTATTTGATATTTCCGGATATGTCCAGCTCGAGGACTGGATTGGGGTTAAGCTGCGGGAATGAGGCCAGATAAGCAATTTTCTCTGTGGCTTGCTTGTATATAGCACTTTCGATGATGTCCCATTTGCCTTCCTTCTTAATCAAGGCAAATTGATGGTTCTTGACCACATCGATCACGGCGGCACCATCACATTTATCAAGGCTGTAAGTACACGCTGCTATCATACGATGCTTGCTGATTACGTCATTCACCTTGGCTTCATATTCCGTGAATGCCTGCCAGTGGTTCCTTTCCAGCCAGAACGTATTGCCCGTCAACCGTAGCCCGGAGTAACCCCGGGCCAAAGCCTGTTCTAGCTTGCTAATCCAGCCCTCGAGCACACGGTCATCATCAAAAGTGCCTCCCAGCAAATACCACTCGTTATATGGGATTATCTCTATCTGCCCACGGCGCAGGTACTGGTCGAAATCATTGACCGCCTTCCTCATAGCCTCTTGTGCCTCGGCCACCACAAGCGGTTCGGACGTAACCCACATGCAGAATTCGTTGCTCTCTAGGCCGGCTTTGAAATAGGGGACAAGTATATCAATCAGGTCGTTTTTGGTCCTGTAGAACTGGCAGAAATGTGTACCCCAGGGTACACTGCCGATCACATCAATACCGCTGTTTCTAGGTCCATCTTCCATGGGCATCGTCCCTGCATCGCTTTGGTAATCAGTGAGATGCTCATATTCTAATTCTGCTTTGCATTTGAGTCAACAAAAACAGGGAAAATAATTGATATCGCATATCGTCACGAACCTGCGTCCCCATGAAAGCGGTTTCTGCCCGACCTATTCCACACTTTCCCAAAATGTCATAGTTTTGTAACTTTTTCTACCTCCATTTTATGACTTTTACACCACCTGCCTAATAGAATATCGGTAATGCAAACTCGCTGGTTCAGGCAGCAACATAAATAGGTTTTTCACCACTGCAGTACGTCAGAGTGCTGCCGCCGGTATCGGACACATTGAGTGTTTCGACATTATCTGGGAAAGGAGATGATTCAAAAGAAAGGGAGGATGAGTTATGAGAAAGACAGCTGCTTTAATTATGGCTGGTGGGCGGGGCGCACGGATGGATGTTTTGTGCCACGTAAGGCCGAAGCCGGCGTTGCCTTTCGCCGGGAAATTCAATGTCATTGACTTCACACTGAGCAATTGTATCTACTCTGACCTCAATGACATTGGTATTCTTACCGACTATCAGCGCTCCCGCATGGGGAGGTATCTCGGGGAATGGGGCCTGTCAAATGGCATGAGAACATTCCAGATTTTGGAGCCGGAAACGGGTTCATACAAGGGAACTGCCGACGCTGTGTTTCAGAACCTTCCTTATTTGAACAGATTAGATCCGCAAAGCGTGCTGATACTGGCCGGCGACCACGTTTACAGAATGGGCTATCGGGACATGATTGCCTTTCATGAGGAGACGAAAGCTGACGTGACCGTGGGGGTGACAAAGGTTCCGATTGAAGAGGCTCACCGGTTCGGCACAGTCCGCCTGAGTGATGGCGGTGACATACTTGAGTTTGTGGAAAAAACCAGGAATCCCAGGAGTAACTTGGCTTCGATGGGCATTTACATTTTCAATAGGGATATCCTTGCGCAGCGTTTGGCGGAGGATGCCGTGCGGCCGAACTCGCTGCATGATTTCGGCTATGCCATCATCCCGGGCATGGTAGGCAGGGATAAGGTCAACGCTTATGAATTCACCGATTACTGGCGGGATATCGGCACACCCCAGGCCTATTATGCCGCCAATATGGATCTCATCCGTCCTCAGCGCCGTTTCAGCCTCGACGGAACACAACCGGTCGTCACTCAACGCCTGAACCTGCCGCCCCCCTACGTATCTGACCGAGCCGTCGTAGTAAACAGCCTGGTCAGTCCCGGTTGCGTAATCAGGGGGTATGTGAAAAACTCCATCCTGTCGCCGGGAGTTCTGGTGGATGAGCGAGCTGAGGTATGGGATTCGGTAGTGATGGCCAATGTCCGTATCGGACACCATAGCGTGCTGGACACATGCATCGTAGACGAAGAAGTGAATATGGGCGAATCATGTTACATTGGCTTTGGAAAAGCGCTCCTGGCGAGAGATGATGATATTACCGTGCTGGGGAGAGGAGCTAATGTGCCATCTCATACTGTCATAAGACGTAATTGCATAGTACCGCCTTATGTGAATGTGTCAGGTTTTGGAGACAATCCGGTTGCCTCCGGTTCTATTCTTTTGCCGCATAACGCTGTCCGGGAACAAAACAGCAAGGAAAGGAGGGAGAGAGATGAGCGTGAGAGCGTATATGTTGCTTGACATTGTAGACAGAAGCTGCGAATACGCAGTTCAAACGCTGCGGAGCAGGACACAGGTAAGGCTTGCCGATCGACTGGAAGGGTATCCCAATATCATTGTTATGGCTGAAGCTGCAGACAGGCAAGGCCTGGGTGAGGCGATAATGCCGGTTCTTGGATGCATTGATGGCATCACCGAAAACCTGCATCTGCTGGTGACTCGAGATAATGAGATTTCACTTGACCCGGTTACTTCCAGTAATTCCGCACCGCGCAAAAGGAAGGTGAGAAGAAACTAACACAGGAAGGAGATGACCGGTTCGGGAAGGAGATAACCTATATGCTTGAAGGAAAACGGATTGCCATCCTGGCTGAGGAGGATTTTGAAGACTCCGAGCTCATGGAGCCGCTGCGAGCGATGAAAGAGGCAGGTGCCACCGTGTTAATTGTGGGCAGCGGCTCGAAGAAAAGTTACAGGGGAAAGAGGGGCTCGGCAGAAGTGACGGTAGATACAACCGCTGATAAGGTCGAAGCCGGTCAATTTGATGCCATAATTGTCCCCGGCGGCTACGCTCCGGATAAGATGCGCCTGCACCGGCCGATGATTGATCTCGTACGAAAGGCGCACACCTCGGGCAAGATAATAGCAGCAGTTTGCCATGGCCCTCAGCTTCTGATCTCAGCCGATGTAGTCAGGGGGCGCCGTGTGACTTCGTGGCCTTCGGTAGCGGTGGACTTGAAGAATGCCGGCGCTATCTGGGTTGATGAACCGGTGGTCAGGGACGGCAATCTCATTACCTCGCGTAAACCTGCTGACCTGCCGAAATTCAATAAGGCAATAGTAGAGGCTTTACTGTGAATCAGAATATCACAAAGGGAGGGAATGACACATGCTGGGGACAAGACTGAGAGTGTGAGTCGTATCAAGGCAATCGTCAAGAAAGATGAAAGAAAGGAGGTGAAAATGTACAAGAAGATTCTAGTTCCATTAGATGGCTCGGATCTGGCGGAGTGTGTCCTTCCTCATGTGGAGTCCATTGCCAAGGGGTGTGGGGTGAGGGAGGTCATTCTTCTCCGCGTGACCGAGCCTTTTCACCAGCTCTGCATCTATGACGGTTGTATCAGCCAGGACGTTATAAATAGCATTGATGCAGGTAATAAAGCGGCTGCGGAGAAGTACCTGAGCCAGCTGATCAAACGGACTCGATATGATGGAGTACCCGTCACGCCAAAAGTAATAACGGGCGCACCAGCGGAAAGCATCGCTGACTATGCTAGTAGAGACTCAATAGATCTCATTGTCATCGCTACACATGGGCGTTCTGGCATAAGTCGCTGGACCTGGGGTAGCGTGGCTGACCGGGTTCTTCATTCAGCCTGTGTGCCAGTTTTGATGGTGAGAGCGCCAGGTTGTGTTCCTAATATTTAGAGCAAAGAAAGGAGGTCAAGAAATGTACAAGAAAATTTTAGTTCCACTGGATGGCTCCAAGTTGGCCGAGTCTGCACTTCCTCATGTGGAAGAGCTGGCTAAGGGCTGCGACACGGAGGAAGTTATCTTGGTGAGCGTTACTGAGCGCGTTCAGGGCTATAGAGCAGTTGAGGGGTCGGCCGAGCCGGGCATTCTCTCAGGCGGTGGCTGGGGTAGCTCCATCCAGCCGCCACTTCAACGACTTGTACCGGAAGCATTCGGCAAGAAGGAGAAGCAAGCACAGAGGTATCTTGACAGAGTTGCCGAGAAAATGAAGGCTAAGGGGATTAACGTAAGTACAGAAGTGCTGCTTTGGAGGCCTGCTGAAGCAATAGTCGGCTACGCGAAACAGTATGGGTGCGACGTGATTGTCATGGCAAGCCATGGTCGGTCCGGTCCAAGCCGGTGGGCTTACGGCAGTGTAGCTGACAAAGTGTTGAGGTCCAGTTGCATCCCGGTGTTAATGATCAGAGCACCCGGGTGCGTGCCAGGCATCCAGTAAGCAAAGAGGAGATCAAAGATGTATAAGAGGATTTTGGTTCCATTAGATGGCTCCAAGTTGGCCGAGTGTGCACTTCCCCATGTGGAACAGTTGGCTAATGGCTGCGACACGGAGGAAGTTATCTTGGTGAGCGTTACTGAGCGCGTTCAGGGGTTTAGGGTGCTCGAGGGCTCGGGCCAGCCAGTCGCAGGCTGGATGGGTGGCTGGATACAGCCCAGCCAGCCGCTTGGTCAACGACTCGTACCGGAGGCGTTCGGCAAGAAAGAGAAGCAGGCATAGAGATATCTTGACAGAGTAGCCAAAAGAATGGCACCTAAAGGAATCAATGTACGTGCGGAAGTGCTTCTTTGGAAGCCTGCTGAGGCAATAGTCGGCTACGCGAAACAGTATGGATGCGACCTCATTGTCATGGCAAGCCACGGTCGCTCGGGTCCAAGCCGGTGGGCTTATGGCAGCGTTGCTGACAAAGTTCTGAGGTCCAGTTGCATCCCGGTGTTAATGATCAGAGCACCCGGATGCGTGCCAGGCATCTAGTAAGCAAAGAGGAGATCAAAGATGTACAAGAGGATTTTGGTTCCATTAGATGGCTCTAAGTTGGCCGAGTGTGCACTTCCCCATGTGGAACAGTTGGCTAATGGCTGCGGCACTGAAGAAGTTATTCTGATTAGTGTTACGGAACAGGTGCAAGGTCGGACGCAAGCGCCCGAAGCCCAGGAAATCTATTATAGCACCGATAGGCCGGAGTTCCAGAGAACGGGTTCAGAGATGACTGTAACCTTCGGCAAGGAAGAGAAGCAGGCCCAGAGATATCTCGACAGAATAGCTAAGAAATTAGATGCTAGAGGGATCAAGGTACGCACGGAGGTGCTCCTCTGGCCTCCTGCCGAAGCGATTGCTTCTTATGCAGAAGATAGTGGTGCTGACATTATTGTCATGTCCAGCCATGGCCGCTCCGGTGCCAGCCGGTGGGCTTACGGCAGTGTTGCTGACAAAGTTCTGAGGTCCAGCTGCATCCCGGTGTTAATGATCAGAGCACCCGGGTGCGTGCCGGGCATCTAGGTAATCAGAAGAAACGAAGATATATCGAGATATGTGCAAAGGAGAGGGAATACAATGAGACAGTTTGGAGAAGTTTTTCAGAGCGCGGACTGGAAGACGGAGAAGCATGTCCCGGTGATAGAGTGCGCGGACAAGGCAAAAGCCAATGAGTTCTTTCCGGTGAAGGTGATCCTAGGGAAAGAGATAGCTCATCCCAATACAACCGACCATCATATTCGCTGGATTTCGGTTTACTTTCATCCGGATGGGGGGAAGTTTGCCTACCAGATAGGGCACTTTGAGTTTACTGCTCACGGAGAATCGGCAGAGGGACCGGATAAGAGCTCGATATACACTCACCATGAAGTCAGTCTGTCCATGAAGACTGGCAAATCCGGGGTTATTTACGCCGCTGCCTTGTGCAATATCCATGGTCTCTGGCAATCGAGCAAGGAAATCAAAGTGGGGTAGACAAGCGTTCATTATGTATGACCATGCTTGTCCCGCATAGAGACAGTGTTGCCCAGAAGGGAAGCGCTAAGTCAGTTTTAGAACCCAGGAAAGGAGGTGTACCGTGACTTATTTGCCGAATGTTTACAAAGGATTCAAGGAAGAATTCCCTGAGATTGCTGAGGCCTATGACGAACTGGCTGTCAAATGTCATGGCTGGGGACCGTTGGATGAAAAGACAAGGCGACTAGTAAAGCTCGGCATTGCTATTGGCTTGAGTTCGGAAGGTGGTGTAAGGTCACATGCCCGGCGAGCGCTTGAGGAAGGCATGACTTCGGAGGAGCTTCGCCACTCCGTGCTCCTGGCATTCACTACGGTAGGGTTCCCCACAATGATTGCTGCCATGAAGTGGGTGGATGAGGTCATCGAAAAACATAGGAAGTGTTAGTTGGGAGAAGATTAATGCCTGTTGATTTCAATTTTATGGTGGGAGGGGAAGCCGGGCAAGGGGTGCAGTCAGTGGGGTTCCTTCTGGCCAAGGTTTTTGCCCGCGGTGGCTACCACGTCTTTGCTGACCAGGATTATGAGTCAAGGGTAAGAGGCGGCCACAACTTCTTCCGCGTCAGAGTCAGTGACAGCAAGGTAGGCGCCATTGCTGAAGACGTGGACGTACTGATTGCACTCAACATTGACAGTATCGAATTGCACCAGGCGGAAATGGCCACTGATGGTATTATCATCTTCGATGGCGAAAAGATAAAGGGAGTCAGCGGCAATCATGCCGATTTTCTGAGCATCCCTCCGGAGAAGCTGGCTGAGGCAAAGGCCGGAAACAAGCTAATGGCCAATACTGTGGCTCTCGGTGCTGCCCTGGCAGTGGTAGATTACGACTTGAATACACTAAGTGCGGTTCTGGTTGACCATTTCGGAGAAGGCGAAGTCGCCGACAGGAATATTGCGGCGGCAAAGGCGGGACACGACTTTGTCCGGCCCGGGCACAGAAGCAAGTCTCGTAGGCTTAAACCACTTCCTGAAGCCAGAAGAATGCTGCTGACCGGCAACGAAGCGATATCTCTGGGGGCGATTGCGGCCGGGTGCAAATTCATGGCTGCTTATCCTATGACTCCCGCCAGCTCTATCATGGAATATGTGGCGGCCCAATCAAAGGACCTTGGACTGGTAATGGTCCACACCGAAGATGAAATAGCTGCCATCAACATGGCCATTGGGGCTGCCTATGCCGGTGTCAGGGCTATGACTGCCACCTCTGGCAGTGGCCTGTGCCTCATGGTGGAAGGCATTGGACTGGCGGGCATTACTGAGACACCAATAGTGATAATTGATGGGCAGAGACCAGGGCCGGCTGTAGGCCTACCCACCCGAACGGAACAGGGTGACCTTCAGTTTGTGCTTCATGCCCATCATGGTGACTTCCCCCGGGCTGTCCTGGCACCTGCTACCATTGAAGACGCCTTCTGGGTGATGATCAAGGCTTTCAATTGGGCAGAGAGGTATCAGTTGCCGGTTATAATCTTGACCGACCAGCATCTAGCAAGCTCCTATGCCACCATTGACCGGCTAGACCTATCGGAGGTAACAATTGACCGGGGTATGCTGTTTTCGGAGACCGACGATGACCCTTCCGATTACATGAGGCACAGAGTCACAAAGTCCGGTGTTTCTCCGCGGGCTTTCCCGGGTTTGGGGAAGGCGCTGGTGGTGACCGATTGCGACGAGCACGATGAGAAAGGGCATCTCACGGAACATGCTGAAGAAAGGACGGCACAGGTGCAAAAGAGGCTGCGGAAGAGCCTTCCACTAAGCAAGGAGATCGGTACACCACTGAAGTACGGTTCTCGGAGAGCAGGCACAACCCTTGTTGGCTGGGGTAGCACTTACGGAGCTATGCATGAGGCGGTGGATATACTGCGCAAAGAAGGCGCCAGCATCAATATGCTTCACCTCAGTGAACTGTGGCCTTTTCCAGCGAAGGCGATGGCTGATGCTCTCAGCAAGGCTTCAAATAGCTATTGCATCGAAAGCAATGCTACGGGACAACTTGCCCGTCTCATGAAAGCAGAAACGGGGCATGATGTAACCCGGCGAATTCTGAAATTCGATGGGAGACCGTTGACTCCAGCTTACATTGCTGAAGCGGTGAGAAAGGAAGGATATTAAACGTGGTCGCCAGGTCAGATTATGCTGGACTGAAGCCGGCGTGGTGCCCGGGTTGCGGCAACTTCGGCATATTGAATGCATTAAATAGAGCGCTGATTGACATGAAGATTAAACCACATCAGGTCTTGTTGGTCTCCGGCATCGGCCAGGCTGGCAAGTTGCCTCATTACACCAGGGGCAACGTGTTCAACTCCTTGCATGGCAGACCGATTCCGCCAGCCATAGGCGCCAAGATTGCCAATTCTGAGTTGACAGTCATCGCCATCAGCGGCGACGGGGATGCCTACGGCGAGGGAGGCAACCATTTTCTCCATGCTTGCCGTCGTAATCATGACATCACCTATCTGGTGCATAATAATCAGGTCTATGGGCTGACCAAAGGACAGGCATCTCCCACCAGCGATGTCGGTTTCATCACTAAGACTACACCCTACGGGGCAGCCAGCCCGGTGAATCCTATCGCCGTGGCGATAGTCAGTGGCGCCAGTTTTGTTGGGAGGGGCTTCGCCGGGGATATAGACCATCTTGCGAATCTCATTAGAAATGGTATTTCTCACCGGGGATTCGCACTTATAGACATTCTGCAACCCTGCGTCTCATTCAACCACAAGAATACTTTCCAGTGGTACAAGGAACGGGTATATAAGCTGGAAGGCGAAAAATACAACCCCAGTGACAAGAGGGCAGCACTGGAAAAGGCGCTTGAGTGGGGAGATAAGATTCCTATCGGGATTATCTATGAGGAAGATCTGCCAATTTATGAGGACCAACTTCCGGCGCTAAGCAGAGAGCCACTGGTGGGCCGTGGGGTTGACGTCGCCAAGGTTGAGATACTGTTCACTCAATTTTTATGAGTTGGCGATAAGTAGATGACTGAAGCAATAAGATTCATCGGCAAGAAAGGAGGTAATATAAGATGACAGAGCAACTTTGCCCGGCATGCGGTTGTCACATAGCCAGTGATGGCTATGAAAAGGATGGTGTTATTTACTGTTGCCAGTCCTGCGCTGACAGTGATCAGTGTAAGTGTGGCTGCTGTGAAGCGGTAGAAGACGAGGAGGAACAAGGGCAGTGAATGAAGCAATACGCATCGTTTTTTGAGGTCGACGCATGAGAACTATTGTTGGGAGGATGTAGTATGCCAACAGCAAAAGCGTTTTTCACCAATATGTCAGTGCCCATGCCTCTGGGTAGGAAACTGAAGCTCGTGTTCCGCAACAACTTCATCAAGATATTTCGCAGGCAGAACTGTTGTGGTCACCCGGGCGAGCCAGGGTGTTGTGAGGGATCTTCAGCCAAGCCCCATTCCCACGGGTCATGAAGTTGTGTTCTTCAGGTTACTTAACACATCAGGTATTAGCTCGGTAATGGAGGGGTGGATGTGCATACTTGTTCGTATCTGGTCGATGCCACCGCCAGAGGCCATGGCATTTATCGCTTCCTGAATGAGAATAGGGGCATAGGGGCCGATGATGTGAAAACCCAATATCTTTCCCGTATCTGCTTCTACGAGGGCTTTGGCGAAGCCGGTTTCCTCCATCATGGCCTCGCCTTGAGCCACGTCTGAATATTTGGCCTTGCCGATCAGGACCTTGTGAGATCTTCTGGCAGTCTCCTCAGTCATTCCTACGGATGCGATCTGGGGATGAGTATAGACGGCGTGGGGCGTAGCGCCGTAGTCCATCTTTGTTTTGTTGCCGTGAATGGCATTATCGGCAGCCAGCGACGCTTCTACATTGGCCACATGTGTAAACATCTGCTGACCGTTGATGTCCCCTACAGCAAATATGTTCTTCTTGACGGTTTCGAGGTACTCATTCCCCTTGATGAAGCCCCTTTTATCAACCTCCACACCAGTATTCTCTACCTTTAGCAGGTCGGCATTGGACCTTCTGCCGACGGCCACGAGTATTTGCTGTGCCGTGAATTCCTTATGCCCGCCACGCTGCAAGTCCTTTACAACAACGGTTATCTCATGGCCATTGTTCTTCACCTCCTCAGCTTGGACTCCAGTGTGAACATCCATGCGGCGACTCAGTTCTTTTTTCAGAATCTCCGATATTTCTGGTTCTTCAGCAAGGACGAGCCGGTCTGCCATTTCCAGGATGGTCACCCTGGTTCCCATGGCGGCAAAAAAGTGGCCATATTCCACTGCGATATAGCCGCCACCGATGATGAGGAGACTATCCGGTCGCTCCTTCAGTTGCAGGACTGTTTCGTTGGTGAGATAGCCCAGATCCTCCAGGCCTTTTATCGGCGGTATAGATGGGCGCGAGCCAGACGCGATGAAAATCTTCGCTCCGTTTATCTTGTCGCCGTTGACCTCGATGGTGTAATCACCAACAAAATGACCTTCCCCTTCATAGAAGTCCAGATTGTCCATGTGGGAGAGTCCCTGCCTCATGTGTTCTTGGCCCTCGCGTACGGATTGTCTCATACGCTCCATGATGAAACCGAAATCAATATCCCTTGTCTGGGCTTCAATGCCCAACTTCTTGGCTTCCTGTACCTCAGTTATCCTATCGGCAGCGAATATGAGAATCTTGGATGGTATACAGCCCAGATTGGCACATGTGCCTCCGAGCGGGCCTTTATCCACAAGCGCCACACCCAAGCTATGGGCCAGGGCTTCGTCGACGATGTTGGTTCCGCACCCTGAACCGATGACAATGACATCATATTTCTTCATACTCTCTTCGACCTCCATTTGCCTACTGCTCAGAAGCTTCGTCAGTGGTAACAGGAAAACCAGCCGCTATCCATGCCTTCACACTACCGAGGACGTTGTGAACGCTTGGACAACCAGCGCGGAGCAAGATGCTCGCACCAAGTCCGGCACGGTGTCCCACATTGCAGATTACTGCTATCGGTTTACCTTTGGGGACCTCTGCCAGTCTCTGCTCAAGGTACCCAACATAGATGTGAAGAGCACCTGCTATGTGTCCTGATTCCCATTCGTCCTGCCCCCGAGTATCCAGTACCACCAGCTCTTCACGCCGGTCAAGCCTGCTTTTGAGCTGGTGTACCGAGAGCAGTGGCAGGCTTTCAGTGGGGAAGCCAGCGTTGTACCAGCCCTCGGTACCGTGCCTGAGATAGCCAACAATTTGATCATAGCCGGCCCGTATCAGGTAACGCACGGCTCTTTCCAGGTGAGACTGGTCTTCCAGAACGAGCAATATGGGTTTGTCGTAGGGTAGCACCCAGCCGCCGAAGATAGGGAGTCCTTCCAGCCAGATGCTGTAAGCACCTTTGATGTGAGCCCCGCCGAAAGCGGCTGGTTCACTAGTATCAACTACTACTGCCCCCTTGTCTATTTCCTGTTTGAATTCAGCCGGGGTAAGCGGGGATGGCAGCGGCAGACACCCCAGGAGTGGCGGACCCTCCAGGTTGTATATCTCCATCTGGCGAAAGTAATGCGGCATTTCCGGCTTCTCAGCTAACTTGTGCTTTACAAACTCGTGTTTATCCTTCATCTGAAGTGCCGGGTTCTGAATTCTCTCTATGCCGATGGTGCTTTCATCCCGGTTAGCAATATGCAATCCGCAGACTGAGCCACCACCATGAGCCGGACAAAGGATGATACCGTCACCCAGCGGTAGAAGCTTATTGAAAATACTGTCGTAAAGATTTGATGCCAGTCTTGATGCCTCTTTCGGGCCATAGAGGTCAGTTCGTCCCACGTCACCCACAAACAGGGCATCGCCGGTGAAGACCAGTACCGGGGCCTCACCAGTAGCCAGATCGGCCACCTTGTAGGAGATGCTCTCGTCAGTGTGACCTGGGGTGTGGATGGTGGTCAGCCTGAGAGAACCTATACGGAATTGCTGTCCGTCCCCTAGTGTATTGCCGTATTTCCAATCAATTCCCGGTCCATGGTGGATTTCAGCCCCGGTGATAGTATTCAGCTCGACGGAGCCGATTACATAGTCTTCATTGCGGTGGGTCTCAAAGATATACTTGATTTTCAGCCCCTTTTCTTGAGCATAGTCTACGTAAATCTGGCAATCACGGCGCGGGTCAATCACTGCAGCATCGCTGCCAGACCCGATAATGTAGGAATTGTGAGCTATGCCCGCCGATTTAATCCGCTCGAATATCATCGAATACCGATACTCTCCTTCTTCTAGTTGTGAGGCCTACAATTGTCAATAGACTATGTTGTCAGCCACCCACCGTCAATAACAATGGCGGACCCGCTCATGTAATCAGACTCCTCAGATGCCAAAAAAACGACAAGCCTGGCAATTTCCTCCGGTTGTCCTAGTCTTCCCTTCGGAATTCTTGTCAGCACCTGCGCCAGTTGACCGCTTTCCTTGACTCCTTTAGCCATGTCGGTATCTATCGCCCCGGGGCAAATCGCGTTCACATTTATGCCTTGGGGAGTAAGCTCCAGTGCGAGTGCCTCGGTGAGAGCTACAACGCCACCTTTTGATGCCGTGTAGTGAGCTATCAGAGGAAAGGCAATGCCACATCCTCCGGAGGAGATTGAGGCGATGTTGATAATGCGCCCCCACTTGTTCTTGACCATGTCTCTGGCCGCAGCCCGGGCACAGAGAAACTGGCCCTTGAGATTTACATTTAAGGTCTTATCCCAATCTTCATCCGTGAGCTCCAGGAACGGCTTGTAACTTATGATTCCCGCGTTGTTCACCAAGATGTCAACTCTACCAAACTCTGCCACTGTTCTCCTGACCATATCCTCGACGTCGTCGGTGGAACTGACGTCACACTTGAGTGCCAGCCCTCTTCTCCCCAGCCCTTTTATCTCATCAACAACCTTCTGACAATCTTCTCGGCCTATGTCACCCACAACTACGTTGGCACCTTCTCTGGCCAGAGCTAACGCAATAGCCCGTCCTATTCCTCTCCGAGCCCCGGTCACAATTGCTGTTTTGCCGCCTACCCTCATATTTCTTCACCTCCTCTGTTTTATGATATGCTGAATCGCACTAGATATGAGACTTCACATCCATATCTCTGTCTTTCATGCAATTCCCATCCTAGACCCCACACCCTCTTATTCTTTGGAAATCTGTCCTTAATCACCGGCTCTTACTCCTGGAGCTCTGACTCGAGGTAATCTCGTAGCGCTTCTGCACTGTTATGTCCCTCATCCCTGGCACTATGTAACAGTGTCACATTACCGCTACGTGCCGACTCCGCGAGACGGCCCAATGCTGCCGGACCACTATCCAGCTCAGCAAAATACTGCCTTCTGAATTCGTCCCACTTGGCAGGATCATGATTGAACCACTTCCTTAGCTGACTGCTGGGCGCCACATCTTTGTACCAGAAATCCAGCCTCAGTTTCTTCTTATCGATGCCCCGCGGCACAATCGGTCTACGAGTATCCGGGTCTCATCTTTTGGTTCAGCGGGCTCGTAAACGCGCTTTGTATGAATCATTGTTTCCTCACTTCAAACCACTTTCCAGACCTAAACGAAGTCACTGGGCACAATCTGGCGCCGTGCACCAACTCCAATTGGAATTATAGTGTGCCTGCTATGGAGAAGTCATAAAATACCGATGCAAAATGTTACAAAACTATGACATTTGCAGGTGTGCCGACGGTGACGAAAGTCACAGACGAAGGCTGTCTTTGAATGTAGGATTGTATCATGACAAAGGAGGTGATGGGCAGATTAGAATTCTGGATAAATTGAAGGTTGCCTGGTTCCCCGTGATATGATCAATGCTCTGACTGGAGTGGGCAGCTTAGCGAAGGTAATTGCATGGAGGAGTAGTGGAACGAAGCTGGGAGCACATTTTGCAGCTGGTGTAGCTGAAGAGATGTGTGCGCTTTGATAGGAGTTGATTGACAAAAATGATATAACTTTGTAACTTTTGTTGCCTTCATTTTATGACTTTTCCATCATCCGGCAACTAAACTAATGAGTAACTTATATAGATGAGAGTTCTGGTCGGACTCTCGACCACCAACAAATAGACCGGTAGGTCCAGAAATGACGGTAAAGGTAGATAGAGAATTGTGTATCGGAGTCGGTAATTGCGTGGTCATCGCCCCCACGGTTTTCGAACTTGATGACCAAAACAAGGTTGTAGTTCTTGACCCCGGCTCTGTTGATGAGGAGACTTTGATGGAGGCGGCCAAAAGCTGTCCTCAGAACGCTATCATCCTTGAGGATGGTGATGGTAATCAGCTATATCCCTGAGCCTGGAAATCTACGTTAGAGAGGTGTCAACGTGAGAAAGGTCTATCTAGACAACGCAGCCGCGACACCGCTTCTTCCCGAAGTGCGTGAAGCGATGATGCCTTACCTGGGTGATATATTTGGTAATCCGTCATCGCTCCACGACTGGGGAGACGGTGCCCGGGAGGCTCTTGAGTCTGCTCGCAAACAGGTGGCTGCACTTATCGGGGCGAATGCTGATGAAATAATCTTCACCGGCAGCGGGACCGAAAGCAATAATTTTGCTGTCAAAGGGCTGGCGCTGGCCCAGCAAAACAAGGGCAAGCACGTAGTAATTTCTGCCATTGAGCATTTCTCGGTACTGCACTCGGCAAGAACACTTGAAAAGTGGGGCTTCGAGGTTAGCGAAATCGCAGTGGACAAGTATGGCGTGGTTAACCCGGATGACCTGCTCCGCAGTCTCAGAAAGGACACGGTGTTGGTATCCATCATGCATGCCAATGGTGAAGTGGGGACTATCGAACCCATCGAGGAGCTAACCAGGATGACCAGGGAGCGGAACATTCCCTTTCATACTGATGCCGTGGCCACAGCGGGCACAATACCCGTTAACGTGGCGGAACTGGGAGTAGATGCCTTGAGCATGGCTGGGAACCAGTTCTATGGCCCCAAGGGGACTGGGGCACTGTGGGTAAGAAAAGGAGTGCGGATTATGCCGCTTCTCGACGGCGGTATCCAGGAAGAAGGTCGCCGCGCCGGTACCGAGAATATCCCGGCTATTGTGGGTCTGGGAAAAGCGGCAGAACTGGCTCGGGTTCAGATGGCAGACCGGATGAAGCGGTTAGCACCGCTGCGGAACCGTCTGCTCAAGGAGCTACCCGGCGGAATCGAACGTGTGGTCGTCACTGGACACCCGGAGAACCGCTTGCCCGGACATGCCAGCTTCTGTGTGGAATTTATTGAAGGCGAATCCATGCTCATGCTATTGAACAGCAAGGGGATTGCTGTGTCCAGCGGGTCGGCGTGTACCTCCAGGGCACTTAAAGCATCGCATGTGCTCATCGCCATGGGACTATCTCACGAAATAGCCCAGGGCTCTATCCTATTCACGCTTGGCATAGATAACATCAGCGAAGATATAGATTACGTTCTGGAGGCTATGCCGCCTATTGTTGACAGGCTGCGGCAGATGTCGCCGCTTTACGCCAAGTTTAGCAAGACAGTTAAAGGAGGCAAGTGATATGCCAGTCTATAGTAAGAAGGTGATGGACCACTTCACGAATCCCCGCAACGTCGGGGAGATTGAAAACCCCGATGGAGTCGGCGAGGTAGGTAATCCGGTATGCGGGGATATGATGACCTTCTACATCAAGGTCAAGGACAATCGCCTTGAGGATGTAAAATTCAAGACCTTTGGTTGTGGTGCAGCTATCGCTGTTTCCAGTATGGTGAGCGAGATGGCTAAAGGCAAAACACTGGAGGAGGCGATGAAAATCACTCCCCGCTCAGTGGCTGATGAGCTAGAGGGATTACCCAAGCAGAAATTTCACTGCTCCAATCTGGGCGCCCAAGCTTTGAACAAAGCCATAGAAAATTACCTGAGCAAGAAGAAAAAAGGAGGAAAGAAGTGACGACAGAGCAAAAAGGCAAAAAGAAGCATATTTCTTGTCCCTACTGTGACCAGGAGATAATGAAGGCGGATCTCCCCTACTGCCAGGCTTGCCACGTTACCATATTCTACTGCCCCAAGTGCCGAAAGCCTTTGCCCCGTGATAATAGGGTGTGTCCTCATTGTGGGGCTGAGATTAAGGGCTAGTGTCACTTGGAGTGGAGATCATGACTGTAGGAGGTCCAAACTGTGGCAGACTCTAGTTCACCGAACCGGGCTCATCAAATCTTGGACTGCATAGGTCTTTACTGTCCAATGCCGGTTATACGAACTAAGGAGGAGGTGGATAAGCTCGCTGTTGGCCAGACCTTGGAGGTGTTGGCGGATGATCCCGCTGCCGAGGAGGATCTCAAGGCTTGGGCAAAGCGGACCGGGCAGAAAATACTTGACATAGAGAAAACTAACGAAGGTATGAAATTTCTTATCAAAAAGACAAGATAGGAGGTTAACTATGGCAAAGAAAAAACATATCCTTTACGTTCAAACAAGTGGTGTCGATACACCGAAGCGTCTTTACTCACCGTTTGTCTTGGGCATGACGGCCAAGGCAATGGACATAGATGCTACCATCTATTTCTTGGGTCTGGGCATAACGGTGGTCAAAAAAGGCATGGCGGAGACGGTCAAAGAGGGTAGCTTTCCCACCGTTAAGGAAGTAATGGACCAGGCAATAAAAGCCGGGGTCAAATTGTTGGTCTGTGAACAAAGTACCCAATTGCTTGGCCTCGACAGAGGGGACTTTATACCAGAGGCCAAGGTTGTGGGTGCTGCTACACTCAATGACCTGGTGCTCGATGCCGATGGGACTATGTGGTTCTAGGTCAAGAATGAGTCCGCTCAGTGCGCCTTAAGCCTCTCGTATCCAAGCAGGAGGACATTGCTGGCCTGGCTGAGTTGTTTGTTGTTGAGACTATCTACAAAGGAGGTATATCATGGGGGACGCTTCGACAGTTGTCGAAAGAATCATCTCGGAGCATCACGCTATCAGGGGGCACATCAAACTTGCTGGAGATACCGTAAATGATATTGAAGCACTTTTCACCCTTCAGAAAACACAAGCTGAATGGAGTCACACCTCAGTTACAGCTCTGATCGGGGGACGGGATCGACTGCTGCGGGCGATTAGCCTTCTGGAAGAAGGACTAAGAAATCACTTTGGTTTCGAAGAAGAGGCTCTGCCTGCACTGTTTGGAGAGTTTCTTATGAAAGCTGTTTTGCACGAACATCACGAAATATCAAAGCAAATCGCAGGTGCCAAAACAACTCTGGCCGGTATCGAGTTGGAAAGGCTTGAGCAGCGTGAGTTGTTATCTAAGAAATCGATGATACAGCAGAATATGGACAGCCTTTCCCAGACAATTGAAGAACACGCGCAACACGAGGAAATCATCCTGGATATGGTGAAGAAAGCCTTGAAGGAGAATACAGGATAATGTGCTTGATTGGCGAAATGGCAAGATTCCCTGCACACAGGTCAGCCAATCAGGGCTATTTGCCCATCGAGCGCCAACGGTCTGCCTGACACATGTCGAAGAGCACTGTATAATTGGAGACTGAAGAACTAGAAACCACCGGCGTCGTGGAGCTTGAAAAACAGGCGTATAATCAGGCATATTTCGCCATACCGTGGGAAGATGATGCATGGCTGTTCAGTTGGAGTTTTTGAAGGGTATTCCATACTTTTCCGGCCTTGGCTCTGTCGAGCTTGAGTCAATCAGCAAACTCATCTTTGAAAAGGCTATTGACAGAGCTGAAACGGTTGTGTTTGAAGGTGAGCCGGCCGCATATCTGTATTTTGTGGCTTCAGGGGCGGTGAAAGTGTTCAAGACCTCGGCCGAAGGAAAGGAACAGATCTTGAGCATTGTGCGTCCCGGGGAGTCCTTCAACGATGTCCCTATCTTTGATGGTGGTCCAAATCCCGCCAGCGCTCGGGCTATGGGACCTGTTCTTCTTTACGGGGTAAAAAGAAATGACATGGAAACCATCTTCCGGAACCATCCACCGATAGCATTGAACGTAATCAATGTGTTGGCCAGGCGAGTGCGTCAGCTCGTATCGCTGGTTGAGGATCTGTCTTTCAGGCACGTCATCAGCAGGGTGGCCAGGATACTCTTTGAGCACGTGGGAGGTGAGGTGGGCCGTGGCCCGCGGCTTACACAGCAGGAAATGGCAGCCATGGCAGGGACTGCTCGCGAGGTAGTGGGTAGGTCGTTAAAGGCATTGGAGGAGGAGGGCGCGATAAAATTGGACCGCCATCGCATAATAATTACGGACAAGGAAGCTCTGCAGAAAATAATGGGGGTGCCTTCTTGAGACAAAAATCACAGACGGATGTCGCCATTCACCTTTAAGATACTGGCTATAGAGACGGAATAACATGATTGAAATGCCGATTATAGATGTCCAGAAGTGTGACGGGTGCGGCTTGTGCATTGGCGTGTGTCGCTGCAATGCTCTGGCGATAATAGACAGAATTGTTACGATTATTGAATCGATGGAGTGCGACTGGTGTACAGACTGTGAAGGGGTCTGTCGTACCGGGGCCATTAGCTGTCCTTTTGAGATAATCATGCAAGAGTCATAGAGACAGGCTAAGACCCTTCGTACAATTACCTGTCTTTGCGTCCAAGCTTCTGCCGTCCAATGTTTCCCTGTTTCATCACCATCCATCTATGAGACAAAAGTCGCATACAGAAATTGCCTGTTTACCTATAATGATTTGGTGTGAAAGATGGAGGGGTCTATACGAAGGATACAAAGGAGGTGAATATGATCTCGGTTCTAGAAAAAGCCAAAGATAGAAACCAAATCTCGCCTGCGGATGAGGATTTATATCTGGATGACGAAAAGGTTGACCAGGAGGAGTTGTCAACGGTTGAGGATGTTTCTCAAGAGCCAAAGTTTGAGGTTGGCAGTGACATACTGGATTTGTATTTCAGTGAAGTGGGGCAAACGCCGCTTCTCAACGATGAGGAGACGAAGATGCTGGCGAGGCAGATAGAGAACGGGAAGTATCTTGCCCGGATTGAGAAGGAATGGGTTGCCGGGCATGATGCTGAGCCTTCGGCGGTTGATTTGTTGTTCGTATTAATGGAGCGTCTCACTGAAGCGAGCTCGCTTTTTGAGGCCGTCTACCAGTATCTTAAACTTCCTCCTCACGGGACCATAAGAGAGAAGGTATTGCATCCGGATCTACGCAGCGCAATTGATAATAAGATCGATCAGCATTTGTGCTATTCTCTAGCTGATATCACGGGGGTAAGCCAAACGGGAATAGACAAGAGCATGATTGAGTTGTCGCTGGACAGCCGGCTACTACCCTGGGACATAATGGAAGAGGCAGGCCAGAAGAGTTCCCTGGCCGAATTTGGGAAGCTGCTGCAGTGGTCGGAATTCCGTGACACACTAGAAGCGCAGCGCTCAAAAATTGCCAAACACTTTAAGCGAATAAGAGAAATGGCACACCAGGCAAGCAATCACATGATTCAGGCCAATTTACGCCTGGTGGTAAGTGTGGCCAAGAGACATAGCGGTTGGGGCGTGCCTCTGCCCGACCTCATTCAGGAAGGCAATATCGGGTTGATGCAAGCGGTGCGGAAATTCGATCACCGCAGAGGCTGGAAGTTCAGTACCTATGCCATTCCCTGGATCTGGCAGGCAGTCAACAGGGCGCTCAGTGACAAGTCACGCATGGTGCGCCTGCCCGGACACGTGGTTGACGATCTGACGAAGTTGGCAAAAGCAAGGAACAATTTGGCCCAGGAGTTTGGCCGCCAGCCGACCGAGGAAGAATTGACTTCTGAGACGCGACTGCCGTCAAAAAAGATAAGATTGCTTCTTGAGATGATGTCTGGTGGAACTGTTTCTTTGGACACACCGGTGGGTGAGGATGGAGGCCGACTTGGGGATCTCATCGCAGATAAGACCGTTCTACAACCTGAAGACCGGGCCGCTGCAAGCTTCCTCCGAGAAGAACTGAGCAGAACATTGGAGTCGCTGACACCCCGAGAACGACGCGTCATTGAACTGAGATTTGGACTGAGCGATGAGCACAGTCTGACTCTGGGCGAGGTTGGCATGGAGTTGGGCCTCACCAAAGAGCGCATACGCCAGATTGAGAAAGAGGCACTTACTAAGCTGCGCCATCCAAGTCGCAGCCGTGAATTGATAGGGTATCTCGGATGACGAGTTGTGAATGTGTTTCGTTTGGCTCGGCACGATAACAAAAGGTTGGGAAGCGGGAACCTGCTGGATCAGATAGTCACTTGCCGGCCTTCATCTTCTTTTTGGCCGCGACGGAGATTCTCTTTGCTTTAACCTCCGGGATTTTGGGAAGACTAATCTCCAGGACGCCATCTTCATAGTTGGCTTCAATCTTCTTGGCATCGACGTTAGAGGGTACAGCCAAAGAGCGGGAGAAGCTACCGTAAGAACGTTCACAATAGTAATAGTCATCTTCTTTAAGCTCGCTCTCCGCCTTGCGCTCCCCTTTAATGGTTAGCGTATCGCCGACAACTGAGATGTTGATATCGTCCTCCTTCATTCCCGGAAGCTCAGCCTTCACCACGAATTTGTCGTCCTTCTCAAACACATCTATGGCCGGTGCCCACCCCATCTCCATGATTGGAGTTCGTCTCCACACCGCGGGTAGAAATGGCCAGCCAAGAATGTCGTCGAAGCGTCGCTGCATTTCCTCCAGGTCCCTGAGTGGCCTCCAGGGCATCACCCCTCTCCCGGGTTTACGTCTTTCCATTTCCATGGGCAACACCTCCATTTGTTTATTGGTCCAAACCAGGGCCCCGCTTCCCTAAGGTTTAGGCACCTAGAATGGTAGCGGACGCTCGATGAAGAAGTCATAAAATGCGCCGCCGAAAGATTACAAAATTGTGACATTTGAAAGGCAGGTCGTTCACGCTAACTCGGTTTGCGCGCGCGCCTTATCAGGTGAATGGCCAGAAACACTACAGCCATTATGGCCACGAAGCAAATGACAATCCAGGCGGAGTACTCGGGTCCCACGTTCCCTAACTCGAGCCTGGCCAGAGTCCCCAGGATGAGCAGTGTTCCATCATAGACAATGAAAGAAAATACGCTGGCCAGCACCACCTGATAGTAGGGGATGCGCATTGTTCCAGCAGCCACCGTTGAGACCTGCATTAAACCCGGCGTCAATCTGGCAGCAACTATCACCGGTATGGTCCATCTGCCCAGCCTATTTTGGAATCGCTCAAGATTGCGCCGCAGTAATTTGGAACGTCTACCGAGCCAATCTACGAATCTTGTGCCCAGCAGGCGGCTTGCCCAGTAAAGAATGCTCGTTCCCAGCAGGCTCCCACCCAAGAGCATCACCAGGACAAGGAGCACCGGCCATGACAAGGCCCCCATTTTGTAGGCGGTGAAAAATACGATGGTGTCCAGTACGAACGGGAATGGAATACCAATGTCACAAGATACTGTTATGAAGAATATGGCTGCCAGTCCTGCCGGATTATCGACGCTGATGGACGCAGCCAGTGTAACAAGTGCTCCGTTTATCCATTCAATCATGGCACGAATCAGGCTATTGTCGCACAAAAGGTGAATAGGAGACAATGCCCGATTTTGACTCAATTAGATTTCTTCAGCAGACATAGCTTGGCGCTCAGGACGTGCCGGGCCCCGTATAGTAGAATATCGTTATATGGATTTACTGTGGTATGTCGGTCAGGGAGACAGCTAATGGCGAAGACTGTGCCCCCTCGGTTTGTTCTTATATTGTGGCCTGTGGCGGACAGACTTCTGAGAGTAATCGAACGCATCAGACCCTTGAAAGCCGATGACAGTGGTATCATTCGGTACAGCATTCACCATTACAGGGGGCCCGGCAGAATACTGAACGACGGCTCTGAAGTGAGGGCTGGAGACACAATCATAGAACTTCACTTAAACAATGCCTGGTTCAAGAAAAGACGCAAGCTGCATTTACGTGCGTCGCAATCGCCCCGGGAATTCCTTGGTTGCTTCGCAGAGGACCTCCGCTTTCTAGCTCAACAAATAGCTAGCGGGGTGTTCGGCAACATTGCAGCGCTCCATGGCATTACGCTCCTTGACGTAGCGGCCCGACGATTGGGATTTCAGGCTAACGAGCTACCCGATAGCCTGTGGAAAAAAGGTGCCCGCTTGTACATGGCCGGGTTGATGAGAGTGTATCATCTGCGGGCAGATGGTGTGACTGGACTCGGAGAAAAGACCTGGGAGCTGAAAGAAATCTGGCTTTCGAGGGCGGCACTTCTGACCAGGTATGGCCCAAAGAACCCCTGAGTTCGCTCGTATAAGGAAATCGCGCTTGCTAGGCTGAAATCTCCCCTTCCGGCTCAAGCAACTCAGGTATGGTGACGAATTCAAAGCCCCTCTCCAGAAGGGTCTCAATGACAAAGGGCAAAGCCTGGAGCATGTGGTCACGGTCATAGCTGAACCTGGTATCGCGGCCATCGTGAAGGACAATTACGCCGCCCGGCTTTGCCCGGCGAAGAATAGCCTGTATAATCTCTTCGCCGGATTTTTCCGAATTCCAGTCGCTGGTCATGTTGTCCCAGGTGACCACCGTGTAGCCAAGATTGCGAACAGTCCGCATCAGCCAGGGACTGCGGAAGCCGTGGGGAGGACGGAACAGCGTGGGCTCAAGTCCGGTACATTCATAGATTGCCTGATGAGCCATCTCAATGTCGTGGGCCACCGTTTTTCCCCGTCTCAGGCATAGTGACTTACGGTGATGATAGGAGTGGTTCCCAACCACGTTTCCTGCTGCCACTATCCGCCTGCAGGTCTCGGGATGGCGCCGGGCATTCTCTCCGATGATAAAGAAGGTCGCTTTTATTCTATATTGCTCCAATATGTTGAGAACTTGAGAGGTGTAAGGTTCGTTGGGCCCGTCGTCCAGGGTCAGTGCAATCCGCAAACGGTTGCGGTCGCCATTAGAACATACCTTGCCATAGAACCGGGAGCGAGGGTTGATGCCGTGGTAAGCGAACAGTGTACTCGCAATACCAATATCAAAAACGTAAATGAGTCTTCCCACTGCCTCGAACGCGGGGCTGACATTCAACCAGAGTAAGCCAAAGAAAAGGGCAACATACATCAAGGACGCTCTGGCTCTCTGCCAGGAGAAACTAGCAACCAGTGTTTGCCACGCCTTGGACGGCCAGTTTTCCAGCTTTTCGGGAAGTGGCTTATACCAGAAGAGGACGGTGAAGTAGTCCACCATCCAGTTCCAGTATTGATTCACTACCCCTATCCTCTTCAGGCGACGGGCTGAAGTGAGGACAAAGAGCCGGGGCATAATGGATCCCTTGCCGGCTTTCTTCAGCCTCAGGGAGAGTTCGTACTCTTCGCCATAGAACTTGATGCTGGTGTCAAATCCACCTACTTCCATTAGTGCTGAGCGTCGCACGGCGAAGTTGCACCCCCATATAGCACCGCCCTTGCCAAAGACTTTGCGGAAAAGCTGGTCCAGGATAATGTTGAAGAAACCGCCAACGTAGGAGCTTATCTTGCTGAACTTGCCGGCATCGCTATAGGCGTAGGGTCCGCTTACGGCCACCATCTCCGGCTTACAGAAAAAGCGCCACACGATGGTCGAAAGCCAGTGAGATGGTGCCCGGGTATCGGCATCAATGAAGGCGATGATTCTTCCTGTGGCTGCTTCGGCGCCTTTTTGTCGAGCGCACGCCGGACTTCGCTTACTTTCGTAGACGACTTCGGCTCCCCAATCGCGGGCTATCTTGGCGGTATTGTCTGTACTGGCATTATCAACTACGATGACCTCATACTCGGCGGCATAGTCCTGGTTCTTTATGGACTCTAGACATGCGGGAAGGTAATTTTCCTCGTTGTAAGCAGGTATGACCACCGACACGAGCACCGGTTTCTCAGAGCGGGCTGTCGGCACCGCCACTATGTTATCCTTAGTATCCTCACTCATCGCTTGTCAACGCTGGAATACATAGCTCCGTTATATTATATCACACTGTCAAGATATGTTTTGACACGTCGACATAACGTACTGCCGCCAGCCAAGGTCATGCTCTTCATCCCTGAGTTTGGCGATATGAGAAAGGAACAACTTCGTGAACCTTGACTGGACAGGCCCAATGAAGGTATCTTTTAGGTTGCTACCTTTAGACCATTTTGGCGCGAACCCAATTGGCGAGCTCTACGTGCGTGATGGCAAAACAAAAGGGAACTTCACAGCGCAGATAGGGACAGAGTGTGAGGAATTATATTCTGGCCATTGACCAGGGCACCACAGGGACTACAGCGCTTGTTGTTGACCGTGACGGCATCATACGGGGGCGTGGTTACGCAAAGATTCCTCAATACTATCCCGAGCCGGGTTGGGTGGAGCATGACCCCTCGGAGATCTGGGAGCAGACTTTACAGGCGGTCAACCAGGCCAAGCATGCTGCCGGAATTGCAGATGTCGATATCGCCGCCATAGGCATCACCAACCAGCGGGAGACGACCATACTTGTAGATAAAGTAACTGGAGAGCCTGTAGGGCGAGCTATCGTGTGGCAGTGCCGCAGGACGGCAGACAGGTGTGAGCAACTCAAAGCGCAGGGGATGGCCGAAATAATCCAGGCTAAGACTGGTTTGGTAATCGATGCGTACTTCTCGGCAACAAAGATACAGTGGCTATTGGAGAACTTGGTGGGTCTACGGGAACGAGCAGAACGGGGTGAAATCCTATTTTGTAATGTGGACGCTTGGCTGCTCTGGAAACTCACCAATGGCAGAGTACATGCCACCGATTTCTCAAATGCATCTCGCACCATGCTGTTCAACATCAATGCGCTGGATTGGGATGACGAACTACTGCGACTTTTTAACATTCCGCGTCCTATGCTGCCGGAGGTTCACCCCTCGATTAACATTTTTGGTTATACCAAGGAGGGGATTCCCATTGCCGGAGTAGCCGGTGACCAGCAGGCAGCCTTGTTTGGCCAGGCATGCTATCGGCCTGGTATGACCAAGGTGACATATGGGACAGGCGCTTTTGTCCTGATGAATATAGGTAAGAAACCCGTCGCAGCCAGACATGGTCTGCTGACTACCTTCGCTTGTAACCCCGATGGGAAGGCAGCGTATGCTTTGGAGGGCAGCGTGTTTATTGCCGGAGCGGCCATCCAATGGCTGCAGGATTTGGGACTAATCAAGGAGGCGGTGGAGTCGGAGCAACTATCAACGGCAATAAAGAACACTGGCGGTGTGTACTTGGTGCCTGCTTTTGTGGGACTGGGGACACCGCACTGGGACATGTATGCGCGCGGTGCGCTTGTCGGGTTGACCCGCGGCAGTGGCAAAGCCCAGGTCGTGAGAGCTGCTGTGGAATCCATCGCTTATCAGGTGACCGATGTCCTGGAAGCGATGGTGGCTGACTCGGGTCTTCGGCTGGCGGAAATACGGGTGGATGGTGGGGCCGCGACCAACAACTTCCTGGCGCAGTTTCAGGCCGACATCGCCGGGGTGGAAGTATCGCGACCAAAGATGTTAGAGACGACAGCTCTGGGAGCAGCCTATCTCGCCGGCCTGGGGATAGGGTTTTGGAAATCCGGTCGGGAGATAGAATTGCTGCGGGAAGTAGGCCAGCGGTTCATGCCATGCATGGAAATCACAGAACGCCAGGCGCTGCGCTGCGGTTGGGCGAGAGCGCTAGAGCGAGCCAAAGGCTGGCTCATAGTAGAGGAATGAATAAGTTCTCACAGTTGTTTCAGTAGTTGTCGACTTTGGGGGAAAGTCTGGGGACAGTGTTAAGGCGGGAACCATCCTGGACAGTTTCGGTATTAGCTCAAGCTACAATTTCATTCAAGCCCTCAATCACCTGAGCCAGTTCTTCTGGAGATAGCTTACCAATCAACTTGCCCATCCTCTCGGAGGAAAGCGTTCTAATCTGACTAATCTTAGCCCATGAACGCTTCGGTAAATTTCCAGTCTTTAATTCTAGGGTCAAGGGAAAACCAGCCTTTTGAGGTTGGCTGGTAATAGCAATAGCGATAACAGTCTCGGAACGCTCATTGAAGACGTCATGACTGAGAATCAATACTGGGCGCAAGCCAGTCTGCTCCCGACCTTTTGTTGGGCTCAAATTAGCCCAGCGAATCTCACCTCTTAATACTCCGGCCATTCTTTAACGTCCACAGCAAGTCCTTCTTCGGCCAGTGTCTTCTCAAATGTTGGATTAAGTTTGGCACTCTCTACTGCTAACCAGGTCTTTTTCAAATGCCGCAGTTTTTCGCCGACCGCTTCTTGAATAGCCTGACTGCGGCTCTGGAAAACGTTCTCTTCGACCAGCTTGTCTAGTTCACTAATTGACTGTTTATCTAATGTAATGGCAATCTTTTCCTTGCTCATCATGGCCTCCTGGTATTACATTTTATCATACCAAAAACGGACGGTCAATCATCGCGAGAAACCAGCAACTTCTGTGTTCATAGGAGTTTCCCTTCCCTTTTATACGAATATGGCAGTTAACATGGCGATGCAGGAGATAGCAATGACCGGAATTTACACCGGTCTTGAAATAGCGTAAGCGGTGTAGCCACCGAATCCACTGCTGACCAACATGAAAGGTACCCCATAGTAGGCTACGCTGAAATAGTTGGCTGGGTAGACCGTGTCTACTTTAATGTAGAAAAAGGAGAGGGCTATCGTCACAGCTACGAAAGTAGCAATACCCACCGTCAATCCAGTGAGAATAGCACGCCACTTTTCGCTAAGGCGGGACGGCAGATACCGATAAGCCAGATCGGCGGATAATCCAGTGGCGAGACCCAGGACACACCAACCAGGAACAGCCCAAAGGCTCACCAAGACCCGTGTTAGAACCCAATCCATGTAATACTCCACGAATAATCCGCTAAGTGCATAGAGAGAGTATACTGCCATACCGACCCAGAAACGCTTGATGATGAAAATCGGTAACACCACGACTAAGGCAATAAAATATGCCATCACATAGGTGAAATACATGCCGACGCCACCAACTTCACCCCAAACGCCGAATCCGGCAGTAGCTGCACCGGCAAAGTAGTCGAAAGTGAACGACCCAAACGCATAGATGACGCACAATAGAAACGCAAAAATAAGGATGAGTTGCCACGATTTGAGACGCCACAATAATGTAGGTCGACTCATTTGGCTTGTGCCCATGATGCCTGCCTTTGACAAAGCAAAAGCTTAGCTAAAACTGGGCTTTCGTTTATCATATCGATTGTTTACCTGGGAGCATCCCCGGTTATCAGGACGACCGTGAAAACATAGCTTCATGTTATCGCCCTTGGAGATTCTGTTGCACATCATGCACCATATTCCGTAAAAGGAATACCACCTGCCACGGTTTTTTGTGCGGATTTCTTTGCATAACTCCGAAGCTACATCCTGTGGAATGGTATCTGTCACAACATCCTCCTAAGAATTTCTACCCAATTATAATCTGTGGTTCAGAGCTATTCAACTCTCCTGGCTATGCCCGTCCAATGTGATCTCCTTAAGGCCTATCCGTAATCATAGGCTACCGAACGTTAAGAAGTCATAAAATCCAGATGGGAAAAGTCACAAAACTATGACATTCACGGGAATACAGTCCTATCATGTGGGGCAACGTGGATCACGACAGCATTTGGTTTAGCCTTTGGTTCCGTGCCTTTTCCTAGCTGGTGGTGAGTGAGTCCGATTATATGAATCCCAGGTTGTGCAGTATGTGGATCACAACAACGATATAGAAAGACAGGCTCAAACCAACATGGACGAATCTCCAACTCCTGAGGAAGCTTCCCGCCAGTTGAAACCGCTGCACAAAGCCGGTTATCACCATAATGGCGACAATGATGTATAGCGTTAGTCCTGTCCCCAGTGTCGGGGCGAATTGAGCGGGTCTACCCATTTGCTGCGTGAAGTGAATTGACACCAAGAGGAAGGCGACAAGATTTCCGAATACGTGAATGTTGAGCAATGTTCCAAAGTGCTTGGGAGAACGGCGCTTCATTATTGAGTATATTGGAGTAAAGATAGCTATATACCCGGCACCTATGAAGCTCAGCCAATGATGGAGATACTCTGGCCCGAGGTAGAAGTGCAAGTCCCACCAGCGGAGATAATTCCCTATAGATACTATGATGATTGCCAACACTAACGCAATGGCAACATAGAACTTACCACTTTTACGACTGGTGGTCATGATTTCCCCTCCTCTCATCCAGGTTGATGCTACTGGCCATATTCAGTCATTCTAGCATAACGAGTATTCCTCACCCGGCGTTCATACCCAATTTGTACCCTACTTCTGGTCTCGATGTGAGATAGGCAATCGCCAAACCGCCGGAGTCAGCCGTTACCTTTCGAATAGAAGCTGGGGAAGTGTCTTCCGAGGCTCACCACTCACAAATCCGCAAATACCTGAGGGGCTATTTCCTTTGCTATCTCTATTTCTCCTTGATTACGATTCTACCAAGTTCCCAGTGGTGTTCATATAAATGCAGACCCTTGCTTATAGCAATTATCTCTCCGTCATCGACTCCAATTTCCTTTGCCATCATTTCTTTCATCAACTGAATACCTGCCAGGTTCGAAGGGAAGCCGCCCCATAGGTCCCAGGAACGGAAGTAAACTATATAATGGAGTTTTCCATATCTCACCCTGGTGTCTATTAGTCTTAAACATGGTGGGTCCTCTAAGTTCATTGAACTAACATCACCTATTGTCATCGTACCTTGATTTGTATTAAACCCGTTTTTGTACATTTCGCATATAGCATTGAATTGCGGCTCGATATATTCTCCATATGTATACTGCTCATTTGGCTGTCTTATGCTTGCCATCAGATATGGCAGATACTCACCTTGTACATAGTCTATTGATGTTGGTGGAGGAACCCCGGCTGGCACGTCGGGGACCAGCGGCCTGACGTCAGGGTGTTCTATTTGGCAAACAATCAAATCAAGTTCTTTTCTCTTTTCACCAACAAAACTCCCTCTTGTTATAGTGTATTCATAGCCCGTTGACAGGACTTCCTTGATGCACTGCCACCAGGCCTCGTCAAGGGTTGTGACCTTCAGGTTAGTTATATTCATTTCTGACCTCTTCGCGTTCTCTCAGGCCCTTTTCTTCTTGCCTGTCTCGTCGGCTTTCTTTGCCTTCCATTCTTAGGTGTCTCAAAGGCTGGTTCATCTGGGTGTTGCAGAATGGCTCGACGGATGCCATACTTATTGTATCACGGTAAATCTGACGTCGTCAGCAGGCCATGTCGGGCGGCAGACTCGACTCCGCAGCGCATGTGAACTCGAAGACAGAGACATTATCATCGCGAATGGATGGCCCGACCCTGTCGATGAGCTCTCTGCGCGTGGGCTGTTTCTAGTACGGATAATCCTGCCCCTGGATTCAATTCTGGCGATTGGATGACGAATCGACAGGTAACCAGGTCGGGGATTTGCGGCATAGGGCTCGAAGCACCCCCGGATGGGATAGCGATGTGAGTGAAATCTGTCGATAGGGGTCTGACAGATTCGTGAAACAATTAGTCTACGATCCGGCCAAATGCGGAACAAGGATGACGATTGTATGTTTCGTCTCCGGTTCCGGCACTAACTACAGAGAGATAGTCGCCGGAAACGCCAATCATGACTATATTGTATTCACCAACAGACCTGGGTGCGGCGGAGTCTCCATAGCCAGATCAAACAAACACGAGGTAATTGAACTCAGCCACATACCCTATCTGAAGGATGCCCGGAAAAGATACGGTTCAGGAAATATTCCTAGAAATTGTCCGGAAAGGGTAGAATACGAACAGGCATTGTGTGCATTAATAGAAAACAAAATCGGCCGAGAACCTGATCTGGTATGTCTGGCCGGTTATGATCAATGGCTTAGCGACTTCATTGTAGGCAGATATTATCCAAGAATTCTCAATATTCATCCCGGGGATACCACCAAGGGCTACACCGGCCTGCACTGGGTGCCGTCAGCCAAAGCTATAATAGCCGGAGATGAGGTGGTAAGGTCAAGCCTGTTCTTTGTTGACAAAGGCGAGGACACAGGCCCTGTGTTGGTGCAGTCCGCGCCTGTTAACATCCTGCAAACAATAGAGAAATTGGCATTGGAAGGTCGGCAGGAGTTATTAGAGGGCTTCCATAAAATAGCTAGTTACGTAACAATTCGCGGTATAGGAAATTATGAAGACTTTCAGCAGAAAGCGGGGCAAGAATTGTTTGAGATGATGGAGCTTATATGTAGAAACCTGCAAGAGGCGCTCAAGGTAGCAGGCGACTGGAAGATCTATCCGTTTGCTGTGCACCATTTGATAGCACGGGGACGGGTACAAATAGATGGCAGCACGGTATATGTAGACGACAGGGAAATGCCCGAATACGGGTACAGGATGGAATTATGCAAGAAGTGAAACATTTCTACCGGTTAATGAAGCCGGATTTTGAATACTGTTTCAATATTGAAACCTCGGCTCCGCTCACCACAGAGGAACTGAGAATATTGCGATGGCTGCTGGCGGAGACATTTGAGCTGGAACATTTTGGAGAGAAGTCTTTCCTCAAACCGGCCAGGAACGTAGTTGAGGTCGGCCCCCGCCTGGACTTCGCCACGGCCTATTCCACCAATGCCGTCGCCATTTGCCACGCATGTGGAATCCAAAAGGTCACCCGGGTGGAACGGTCGAGACGGCACCTATTGCCGTCGGAGATTGATAGGGAAGATTTCATCGCCAAGAACCATGACCGGATGACCGAATGCCCTTATCGCTCACCTCTAAAATCGTTCGCCACAAAAGCCGTGCCGGAGAAAGTCTACGACGTTCCGTTGATGGCCGGGGGAATTGCTGAGTTGGCAAAGTTCAACCGGCAGCACGGACTTGGCATGGATGAATGGGACCTTGAATTTTACCTGAATCTATTTACACAGGTCCTGCGCCGGAATCCAACCAATGTGGAACTATTCATGCTCGGCAACAATAACAGCGAGCATTCGCGTCACTGGTTCTTCAAAGGCAAATTGGTCATCGACGGCCGGCAGGTCCCTGATAGTTTGCTCCAGCTTGTCAAATCGACCCTGTTTCGAACCCCGGCCAACAGCGTCATCGCTTTCAGCGATAACTCCAGCGCCATCCGGGGTTACAGAATTCAGACCATAACACCGCAGCGCCCGGGCACATGCTCGGCATTTGTTTCTAAACAATTCGACTATCATCTCGTCTTTACTGCTGAAACGCATAACTATCCCAGTGGGGTCCAACCGTTCCAGGGAGCGACCACCGGCACCGGCGGCAGGATTCGTGACGGCCATGCTACCGGAAGAGGTTCCCTGGTAATTGCGGGTACTGCCGGTTACTGTACGGCGGCATTAAACATTCCCGACCACCCCATCCCCGGTGAACCGGTCGGACTTGGCTATCCCTTCGAGCTGGCTTCGCCGCTGGAAATACTGATTGGAGCCAGTAACGGAGCCTCGGATTACGGCAATAAGTTTGGGGAACCGATAATTCAGGGTTTTGTCAGGACCTTCGAGCAGATATTGCCGGATAACGAGCGCAGGGGCTGGGTCAAACCGATTATGTTTACCGGCGGCATCGGTCAAATCGACGCTCGACACACGAAAAAGGAAAAGCCCAAAAGGGGAATGCTTATTGTCCAGGTCGGGGGGCCTGCCTATCGAATCGGCATGGGCGGCGGTTCGGCTTCCAGCATGGTGCAGGGAGAAAATATCGCGGAGCTTGACTTCAATGCGGTCCAGCGTGGAGATGCCGAAATGGAAAACAAGCTTAACCGGGTAATCAGGGCCTGCGTAGAAATGGGCGATGAAAACCCGGTCCTGGTCGTTCACGACCAGGGTGCCGGCGGACCCGCCAATGTTCTGACCGAAATAACAGACCCTGCCGGCGGCAACATCGGGATTCGGCGTATCAGGCTTGGCGACCTGTCGCTGTCTGTTGTTGAAATCTGGTGCGCCGAATATCAAGAACGCTGTGCCTTCTTGATTCACCCGCAGAGAATCGATGAATTCTCGGCAATCTGCCGCAGGGAGAAAGTCAACTGCGAGGTGTTGGGAGAGATCACGGGAGACGGACGGATCGTGGTCTTTGATGAACAGGATAACTCTAAGCCGGTCGACCTTCCTCTCGATAGGGTCCTGGGCGAGCTGCCCCAAAAGACGTATATTATCGAGAGGGTTCCCCGGAAACTGGAACCCCTGCGGTTGCCTCCGGAATTGTCCGTCGCAGAAGCAACCAGGCTTGTCCTCCGCTTGCCCTCTGTCGGCTCGAAGGGGTTCCTGGTGCGCAAAGTTGACAGGGCCGTAACCGGCTTGATCGCCCAGCAGCAGTGCTGCGGTCCTCTCCAGCTCCCGGTTTCCGATGTGGCGGTAGTTGCTCAAAGCCATTTCGGACTGACCGGTGCAGCCATTGCCATCGGCGAACAGCCTATAAAGATGCTCATTGATGAAGAAGCTGGTGCCCGGATGTCCGTCGGCGAGATGCTGACGAACATGGTCTCAGCCCGAATCAGCTCTCTCGATCATATCAAATGCTCGGTAAACTGGATGTGGGCAGCCAAACTACCCGGTGAAGGAGCCAGGATTTACGACGCCGCCGTAGCAATGGCGGAACTGATGGTCAGGCTCGGCATTGCGGCTGACGGCGGCAAAGATAGTATCTCGATGGCCGCAAAAGTCGGCAATGAAACGGTGAGATCGCCCGGAGAAGTGGTAATCTCCGGCTATGCGACCGTGCCCGACATTTCTAAAAAGGCAACTCCGGATATCAAAAGACCCGGGGAAAGCAAACTGGTCTTTATCGATCTGGCTGAAGGTAGAAATCGTCTTGGTGGTTCCGCTCTGGCTCAGGCCTTCGGCCAGATTGGCGATGATTCGCCGGATGTAGATAACCCCTCGCTTCTGATAGGTGCGTTCAACGCCGTCCAGCGAATGATTGATGATGGTCTGGTTCTTGCCTGTCATGATAGAAGCGATGGCGGCCTGATTACGACGCTGGCGGAGATGGCGATGGCCGGCAATTGCGGAATCTCGGTTCAATTGACTGACAAAGAAGCAGTTATACCGCAGCTTTTCTGCGAAGAGCTGGGACTGGTCATAGAATGCCTTGCCGCCGACGAAAAACTGGTTCGGGGCATTCTCGTCGAATACGGAGTTCCCTTCCTTATACTGGGAAGTACTGAGAGAGAAAAACAGGTAATTATCCGTCACGGCGGCAGAATCGCATTGAATATCGGCACCGCGGATCTCCTTTCCTGGTGGGAAGCCACCAGCGACCGTCTGGAAGAAGAGCAGATGAATCCTGCAGTTGCCAGAGAGCAGGTGCGGTATCACAACCGTTCCGGTCTCAGATACCGGCTGACTTTCGAACCCGGAGCCACGCCCCCGGAAATACTTGACCGGACGGATAAGCCCAGAGTGGCCGTTATCCGTGAAGAAGGCAGCAATGGTGACCGGGAAATGGCCTCGGCATTCTTTTGGGCCGGCTTCGAACCCTGGGATATTGCCATGACCGACCTGGCGGAAGAGAGAATTGCTCTCGACGAATTCCGCGGAGTTGTTTTTGTCGGCGGGTTCGCCTATGCCGATGTTCTGGATTCGGCTAAAGGCTGGGCGGGTATCATCAGGTTCAACCCCAAGCTCCATGAAATGTTTCATCGCTTCTTCAATCGGCCGGATACCTTCTCGCTGGCTATCTGCAACGGTTGTCAGCTCATGGCATTTCTCGGCATCCTGCCCTGGCAGGGAATTCCTGAAAATGAGCAGCCGAGATTCATCCAAAATGCTTCGGGGAGGTTCGAGTCCCATTGGGGAATGGTAAGAATCTCCGAAAGCCCGTCGATCATGCTGAAAGGCATGGCAGGCTCGGTTCTCGGCATATGGACAGACCATGGCGAGGGGCAACTTTACTGTCCCAACCCTGAGATTCTGCTCAAGGCACAGCAACAGGGTCTCACGCCCGTCGCCTATGTTGACGACGAATGGACGCCGACCGAGAAATACCGTTTCAACCCCAACGGTTCACCTCTCGGCATAATGTCTTTTTGTTCGCCGGACGGCCGGCATTTAGCCATGATGCCGCATCCGGAAAGGGCGTTTTTGCTCTGGCAGTGGCCGTGGATACCCGAAGAATGGAAAACGAGAGGATGGCAGTCCGATGTCGGAGCTCATCACCTGTGGGCTTCTCCATGGTTGAGACTCTTTCAGAACGCCCGGGAATGGTGTGACCACCCCTCGCCGTCCGAAGTCCCCCTCTTATGATCCCCCTTGTCATTGCGAGGCCCGCCTTCTCGGGCCGAAGCAATCTCCTGGTCTTTCCCCCTCTTAAGATAAGAGGTGTTAGGCCTGCCCGACGAACAAGTTACTTGGCAGGCGGGGGAGTTATGAGTTCTGGCTTCTGACTACGGTATCGTGACCTCCTTTTTGCATTTTCACCTGTCATTTTTACTTTTGATATTTAATCTTTGATTTCTCGTTGTCATTTGCCATTACGGGTCCCCCTCTTAAGATAAGAGGGGCTTGCCCGCCGAAGCCTAAGCGCAGGCAGGCTAGGGGAGTTATGAGCTGTAAGGGACCATCTCCTCTCCCTCGCCCCCATCGGTCGCATGCTTGCGGGTTCTAAGCCTTCTGTCCTTTGGTCGCCTTTCGACGTACGGCAAGAACAATCATCAAGATTCCTATGGCTAGCAATATTATGCCCGATACAAGGAATCCGATGCCAAATTTGGCCAGCGATGGTATTTTAGCTTTGAAGACTATATCAACATCAACATCCTTTGAACCGTCGCCATTCATCACCGCTATCGAATAATCGCCTGCTTTTGTTTCCCAGACCAGTGTCTCGCTGGCGGGTCCGACCACAGAAACATCCCACATGGACTCAGAAGCAGGAGGCGATGGCTCATCGTCGCCGGGATGATTGGTATATGTTATTCCGTGCATATCCAGGCCCCAGCGGAAGCCGATATTACTGATTTCATCATACTCGACGTTGTCAAGATAGTTTTCCAATTCTGCATCGTCAGCCACGCCCATGAAAATCTGTTTTGAAGGATTATTGTTCTCGCCTTGAAATTCAAAGGTCGTAATTATTCCTAATGACTTCAAGACTCTCACCGCTGTTTCATCTAACTCGATAGGACCGGCAACAACGGCATAGGAATCTCTCTCGATATGTAGAGTGTCTGAGGCAAAATATCCCGAACTGTCGACATATCTGCTATTCACCCATAGTAGAGTCGCGCCGCCGGCTATCAAAGCCATCGATATCAGTAAAATAATGATTCCGAAAACAAGAAGTAGTATCTTTCCTGCGCTCATAATAGCACCTCCATATTCACACAGTATTTTGGAATATTCTATCAAATCATTCGTCAAATAGTCATAAAACTGGATGGTAAAATGTAACGAAATCATGACATTTTGGACGTTGCGGCAGGCCCCATGGGTACAGTGGCCCTGGAGTTCACCGGGTCGAATGCCGGCGAAATCAAACGCCGCCCTCAAGTCGAAACGCTCCTCGCCCACACTTATCATTGCGAGTCCGATTTATCGGGACGCGGCAATCCGACGAAGTCGTTGCGAGGGCGAAGCCCGTGGCAATCTCCTTAGCTAAATTCCGACTCCTGACTACCGCCTACTGACCCCTGGCCCCTTGGCCAACCATCTCCGATCTCTACTGTATCTCCACTGCATCTCTAATGCGTCTCTATCGTATCTCTAACTGTCTCCTGTCTCCTGCTTGGAAAGCAGCCGCCATTTTAGATATTATCAGCGAGTAGTCCCTGGTGTCCCCAGAATTCCCGATGACCAAATATAACCGCGACGAGGTAACGACGAAGATCCTCAACATGTGCTAACAGCGTGGTTTGGCCAATTAGTCAAGCGATTTCTTACCTTCTCTTGGTATCAATGGCAGCAATGTGCGATAATGATGAACACGGTCTTCTGATCTATGCATTTGCCCACCGCCCTGACACTAGCTTCACAGTATTATAACCCGTTATCGACGGAATTCTCGGTAGTTATCGTGTAATTTCCAAGGTATAGTGTGGAGTCGAAGAATCACAAAACGCTATGTTATTGAGTGAATTCGTGAGTGCCTACGGAATAACCTTTCTTGGATTGTGGTATCATAGTCACAGATTTACATCTTGTGCTGTTAATGTCTTGCTCAGATAATGGGACGACGGACATTAGCGTGAATATATGGATACATCGGCGAAAGGCAATGCCTTCGAGGATCTCGTCTTCGACATAATAGGGAAAGAGCTTGAAAATGATCGACTCGGGCTTTCTCCGTCGCAAGCGAGACTATTCAAGAAGAAGGGGTACTTCTCCAAAGATCGCAAATCGGAAATCATCGTCGATATTGCTATTGAAGTCTGGCCTCCAAACTCAAAGAATTACTCGTTTCTATGGGTCTGCGAATGTAAAGATTATGGCGGCACAATCCCGGTCGATGATGTTGAAAAATTCAAAGCTAAACTTGACCAGATTGCTGGGAAGAATGTAAAGGGCGTCATTGCCAGCCCCAACGCCCTGCAAAAGGGAGCACTTTCTTACGCCCGGTCAAATGGGATTGGTGCAATTAGGATTTTGCCCCACAATCAAGTCGACTGGACGATTAGCTTTATGACTACTGGCAGTGTCACGTGCCAAATCAACCCAAGTGAGTTTCTCACTGCTCTACTGGATGCAAACCACAGAGGAAAGAGTCGTTCATTTTACTCAGTTTGTGATGACTGCTGTTTCGGTGACTGGTATTCTTTGATCTCACATGTACTGAAGTTAGGATAGGCTCGGTTTGGGCATATATTCAGGTAATCCCCTTAGACATCCGGGTGGTCATTGTGGCCTCACTAATCATATTCTCTAACACCCTTTGTTCATTCACATTTGGAAGCGAAGCATACCTGTCCCGAATTCTTTCTAGCCTCGACAACGCTGGAAGACGATGTTGTTGATTGTTGAGGAGTTCAATTATGTGTGAACTCGGCCATGTCCCACCGGCACCCAAGACCCCATCCTTGAGATTTCCGCAGCAAGATTTGAAATCTCTTGATATCATCAATGATTTCACCAATTGAGGTCTCATATGTGCAGCTCTCTTTGAGGATAGCTACACATTGATCAAATCTTGACGAAACCGAAGGATGATCTATACTAGCCTTGTCCACATGTCGAGCAAATTGCCCAATTATCGTCAATGTCAGCAACCCACCGACAGCAATACTCAGTTCCTTATCTCTTTCCTCCTGTAGATTTGAAGAACGGGTTTGCAGTGTCATCAGCAATGCGGCAGCATCAGCTTCATATTCTTGCATATGTTTCTTGCTCATAGTATTACGCCAATACTTGCAGATGTCTGGCAGATTCTCAAGAAAAGTGAAAGGAGAGTTGCCTAACTTGGTATGGCCTAATATATGGTGTGCAATTTCGTGATAGAGAATGAACTTGTCCGAATAGGTAGCGATAGTTATGGCATAACCTTCCATGTCTGGTCTGGAATAGACGACATCATCCCACGTGAACTGCACAAGACCTTCTCTATTCCACCTTCTCTGGGCAATAGCTATCTTTATAGTATGCTCAGTTACGCTTTTGGTCAACTGTACAATTTCTGGATGCCTGTCTCCAAGCCTCTTTCCTTCATCAACTAGTCGAATAAACTCATAGTACAGTATGGCATACTGATAGCAAGCATCGGACAAACCGACATTAAAGAATATTAGATCTCCATCGTAGTTGCCGCGACTATGTTGTGCAGCTGCGTTGGCTATCAAGTCCTTGACCTTCGCAACGAACATCCCTTCAAGCCGTGACTTCAACTTGGCAGGTGCCAATTTGATTAGGTTTTCAATGTAATGCTCGATCAAGATGTCGTTGCTCCTATTTGGCGCGTGGTTAACTGCCTTTTTAAAAGCATCTTCTTGCGTTGAAAACGATGGTACACCATTGGGCAATCCATTAGGTAGTTGTGACAAGTCACGTTCCTGAAATGCAGCTTGGTAACTCTTATTAAGTTGTTCGGGTGCCACGAATTTGTAGAAGTAATCACGTGCTGTCAGCATTTCTCCATCGTCCTATCCATTTCATTCTTGTGCTGTCCAACATTGATTTCTATATTACTGTATTCAGTAATCAAATTCTAGTGTATTCTTAGCCATCTTTCGAGGCATCGAGCACTGAGATCATGGCTCCACTAGCTATGTTATTAATCCCAGTGTGGCTGCTAATTCTCGAAAGTCCTTCGCTTCAGTCTTAGTCAATAACATTTGGTTTCTCTAGACAGCCACACCAAGAACAAGACGAGGAGTGTATCTGAGTAGTTCCGTTTGCTCCCGCTACAGCTAGTGGCTACCGCTTCTTTTCTGGAATCCCTGCATTGATAATCCATCTAGCTGCCACCTCTTGTATATTGCGTATCAGTCTCCAACAAGGTGATCCTCTGTAGTACTTCAGCCTATACTCAGAAAATTGACGTTAATTTGACGTTAAGATGTTTGGGACGGGTTGGGACATAATGGGACTTCACGAACAAAACAGGATTTTGGTCTTTGACACAAAGGTTCTATTCTATACGCAAAGTGACCTTTTGGGATATCTGGCTTGGAATTAGAAGGCAGCCGCCCGCCATTTCTGTGGCTCGATAGTCACTCTTAGAGATTCTCGAGCCCGGGCGACAGTCTGCGGCAGGCCTGATTGGTTTGATGTCCCTGGAATTCTCTACCGTGCTAAAATGTCAAAGGTTGTATTCCCGCGTGAGGTGAAATATGTCAAACTGGAGTAAATGGCATGACATTTCGTCAATAAATGACTTTACTAAGGAACTCAGCAAGGTACCTGGCGTGTACAAGATTAGGCTATCAGACTCAGCAGGACGATCGCATCCTATTGGCCGGTTATTGGGTATAGATAAGAAAGGAGTGCTAGCAATAGGCCAATCTGTAAATTTGGCACGGAGGATTAGGGAATTTTATAAGGCATATATAGGAGACAAATTCATGAGACATAGCGTAGGTGACAGGTTGTTTCTCATTTTGATGTGCCAATACTCACATTTCAAAACTACTTATCAGAATAACTCCAGAATCCAGTTCATAGTTATGAAGCTAAGCAACAAGACTGAAGCTAGGACAAAAGAGGAGAGATTGCTCAAAGACTACTTTAAGATATATGGGGAGTTACCTCCTCTTAACAGCTTGATGCCTGACAAACACGTTGGCTGGGATAAGATAATTAAAATGTAAGTAGCTGTTGTATCACGGGAATAAGCCCCTTTTTCTCAAGCAAAAGTTCAAGAACTGTCCCGAAAGACTGTCGATTAACTTAGTAACCAACGTGATTATACTTTGCCTGCATCCTGGGGACATAACACCTGATTTGTGGCAGGCCCGGCCCTTCACCTTGTGAAGGATGCTGTCCCTGGAATTCTCCCCAGAATGCGCCTGAGAGGTCCGAGAAAAGGCATTAAACCTTGTTTCACTATTTGTTTCTCTACCCGCTAGTTGCTATGGTGTCCCTGGAGTTCCAACGGTTAGGTGCCGCCGCAATCAAAGGCCATTGCGAGCCCCGATTTGTCGGCCCGTGGCAATCTCCTCACTTGCCCCCCGCCCTTGTCATTTGGATTTCGAATGTATCTCTACCGTATCTCTAACTATCTCCAGCCCCCACAAACTCTACCAACTCAACAAACCCTACAAACTCCACGAACTCAATGAACTCTATCACCGCCACCCTGAAGTGGAAACGCTCCTGGTGACCAGAGACAACCGCGCTGGGCTAATGAAGGAAGTCTTGAATTGGCTAACCGAAGGGGTAAACTGAGGCCCCCACTTAGAAAGCAGCCGCTATTGTAGATATTATCAGTGGTAGTTTCTGGCGTCCCCGAAATTCCGGAGTAACAAAACGCTATTTTGTATCTGCACCTAGATATTTGGCAGCACCACCTGATAGCAGACTACTCCCAAAGCCAGGTCGGCGTCGTCGAAGTCTTTGCCTGTTGGTGTATCGGGATGGCGAAGCACGCTCAGAGCCCACCGCTGGCTTGTGGGTAGACGTTCTTCTCTTGATGCGGGGTCAGTCAGACGGTTGTGAGATTCGTAAATGTCGGCGGTGGCTTTATTAAACAAGGCTTCAAGGTCTACGTTTTGGGGAAGAGGACAACCCGGGGTGGCTCAGAAACCGAACGTTGGTTTGGCTCACTTTCAGACCGTTGCCACCAAAATGTCAAACCCGAGCTGTGGGGTGGCATATTTCACATCACCAAGTTGGATCCATTTTCTTATCCCAGCCCAATCTCAATCTGAAACACAACTTATTTGGAATGAGAAGACATCAAACAAATCACTCGGTACTGCAGTAGTTCCTACCTGCTGGCAGTTTAATGTTAGGTACCCATAAAGGTTTACCCCGCCAACCTTTGTCCGTTTCACCGTTCAAACGATACATTGTTAGTGCAAGTTCATTTTCGTATGAATTACTTAGAGCTCTGTCGTCAGGCGACAGTAGGGTGCCAGTGCCCTTACTGATACTGCGATTTGTTCTGACAATAAGCCGACATCCTTTATCATATTTTGAACCACCAAGGGCATCAACTGCATCGATGCAAGTCTGCTTCTCGAAGGAATCGCCGTTTTCCTGAGCTGTAAGCCGGAGTATGTTGACTGATTCCTCCAAACTCATTAGCGTCTCCTTGTTATCAATGTCCAGCAAACGGTCCAATTGCTCAACATTGCTGGAGATTGGAAATTGCGGGAAATAATTAACGCCACCTATTAAAACTACTTGCCCTTTGGTTCTTACAACGTTTGGACGAGTTGGCCTCGTCCCTTGTGGACTCAGCAGACTAATATGATCTATGCCTCCGGTTCTAAGTATTTTCACCATTGATTGGTTTGCTTCATTCAATTCTCGAAATAGGTGCAGTAAACTTGGTGGCAAGTACACTCTGCATAAACCTGGAATTCTATCATAGCCAAACATTCTTGAATGCTGCCAGAAAGTATCGGCCTGAGGGGTTTTGGCCGTTCGCGAATAGTAAACCGTATGCAAACCTGGAAAAGTTAACCCTCGGCCAAGACTGTTGCCACCGATTATGATATTGAGACCGTTCTCGTACTCAGAGGTATGCAAAGAATTTGAATTTATTACTAATACCTTTACCGTGGTAACTAAACGTTTAAATCGATCAAAGGACTCCTCAAAGGAAGTTAAACCTGTTTGAGTAGTATTCAGGTCGTTCCATGCATCAAGCGCAACGTGTTTGAAATTTTGCGAGTTATGTTCAAGGTCGTTAGCAATATTTTTCAAGAAAGCCTTGACTTTGGCCTCTACTCTACTATGGTCCCTAATTCGCAGACTTGGATGGATAAGCATATTAGTCACAGAACTCCCAAGAATGTGACGGTGCACAGAGGACATAAGGAATGACAAGATTGCCTTCCTTAACCCCTCTGGAGGTACGTCGTCTGGTGAGAGAAGTTCTCTTCTCTCAGCCTCATTTATTACATGCGGACATCGCGAGTCCTCTCCATAAAAAAACTCACCACCAAGATAGGATGCCCCAGGTTCGATCAGGTGCGCGAACGAAGGGCGCATTATTGAGTCTCTAGTTTGAAGTATCAAGGCCTGCGGAGTTGCAGTAACAGATAAAAATACACTGGAAGGTGCCGCAGACCTCATACCATTGACTAACGAATTGATTCGGCTTTGATCATTCACATTTATTAGAGTGTTAAGTGTAGCTGCGTCGCCTTCATCGTCAACAATGAATAAAGGTTCTCTATTTGAGAAACCCAAGGACGCTAGGTGGCTCGTCCAAGTTCGGAGGACGCTTTGGTTCTTTTTCAATACTATCAATACAGGCTTCCTAATTCCGCCTACTCGAAATCTCATGTCGTCTGTTTCATCACATACGTTGAAACTATCCAAAGTGTAGAGTGCTCTTTCCAAAGTTTGTCTCTGTAGTGAAACATTGTCAGTTGTCAGAAGAATAAAAAGTTTAAAACCTTCATCAGCAGCCTTTGAGATTACACCCAATAGATGGCTAGTTTTTCCGCTTTGGACTTGACCAAAAAGAAGTCCTATCAGATGGGAGTTATAGTTGAATTCAAATAAGTATCTGTCCCAAAGGCTGTTAACGCTTTGCGTTATTGCAGCACTGATTTCTCGTGATTCAGATGGGAAACGGTTTATATAACTATCCAAATGACTCATTTTTACACCCCGAAGTCGAGCAACCAGACATCAGGAACGTTAGTCGCTGTTAATCGAATAGTGTCCCTGCCGTACTGTCTCAACGTTTCCCTCGTGACGGGTTCGCCTACCTTGAGCACTCCCTTGTTTTCTAACCTGCCTTTTATCCAGAGTCCCAGAGTTTTTAAATCATCTGCGGATCTAAAATTCTTGGAGTAATCCCCACTTATTTTGCTACGAAAACTCCAACCGTCATCTGTGAAAACTGTGATTACTCTACCCAAATCCGAACGTTTGACCGGGTATCCCCGCATTGCAGTTATTCTTTTCGGGACGATCAACTCAACTTCATACCAAGGTCTTGGTCGGATAACTCCGGTTCTAGTATTTTCTCGACCCCTTCCGAAAAACGCGTTTAAATTACTCTTGGGGGTAGATTTAACGGGTATATCAAAACTAAGCGCCGAAGCAGTAGACCAGAGTTGGCTCTTTTGTGAATCATCCATTCTTGTTACCCCAGTACAGCCCGCTAAAAAACCGGAGGTTTCTTTGAATTTTGCTGGATTCCAACTATCTATGGGTTTAGTAGCCTTTGCCTTAAATTGATCGTACAGATTATTTAAATCTTCCAATAGAGCGCGAGAAGAAATTTCTGCGTCGATTTCAAACTGCCTCCGATGTTCAATTGCTGACAGATTTGAGGAACCAAGCAATGCGGCAAAATTGGTCGAATTCTTTTGAAACAGATACAATTTCCCATGATATGGGAAGGCCGTGAATACGTCTATTTCTCCTAAGGCATTGGATCGCAAGTAATAATCAAAATCACCGAGGGCTTCAAATTCTGGTTTTGTAATTCCATCAAAATAATGCATTCCCACCAGCAATTCGCAATTAGACAATCTCAATTGGTGTACGTAATGTCTTAGGTGAACGATCGAATCAGTAGAGATATACCCAGAGGCTATTCGAAGAGAATCTGATTGTGACGCCAGCTCCTCAAATCTAGACAAGAAATCTTGATGGGTGTGTGTTATCGGCCTAATATTGGGACATAGAAGTTTTTCCATGCTCTCTCTCTTATCCGATATTATCAGCATAGTGTCGTATTTTGGCTACTGAGTCCTTTATTCATATGGCTTGGTTCTAGCCTGAGTACTTTCTACCCCTTGGCACACATCTGGGAACATAGGACATGAAGAGCATTTTGGTTTCGACACCCGACACACAAGCGCAGCGAAATCGAGCATAGCATATACGTAATTAGACACTTTTATAATCGGAAAGAACGCATACGCTCGCTCCCATAAGTTTTTATCGCAACGAGGCCGAGAATGTGTACTACTCAAACCAAATATCCTACCGTATACTCTCAAGAAATTCGGATCAAGTAGAGCAAGCCTTACCCCTTTTGAATGAATAAGAACAGACCTCGCCATATATTCGCCTACTCCTTTTATACTCAGCAAATGATTCAGGTCAATGTTTGCGTTATTGATATTAGTTATCTGTTCGGCAACAGATTTTAATGTCTTTGTCCTTTTTATCAAACCTAACGGAGCGACGATTTTCTGAAGTGTCTTTGTTCGTGCACGCGAAAGTTTCTCAGGAATCGGGTAACGCTTAATGATCTCAGAATAGGCGGGTACTACTTTGTCAGCGTTAGTCTTCTGTAAAAGTAGTTCGGCCACAAGGAGGGAGTACAAATCCGATCTATCTCTCCACGGGAAATGGCGACTGTTTGTTGAATGCCATTCTATCACGCGAATGTTGAATTCATTGACTTTGAGATTCTGGGTTTCGCTCGATAGATTACGCTCTTCACATGTCCATGGGGGCCTTGAAGTACAATCAGAATCCGCAGAATGCTGTTCGTGCACTCCCTCAAAGCACGAAAGACTGAGTTCAGTTGGTTCATTGCCATTTTCATCCGCAGCAAGCTTCAAACGCTTGTGAATGGGTATTCGTCTCAACTCTCTATCTAAGCCGTAAAGGTCCGACTTTCTATAATTACCCGTAAAAAGGGGTAGCAGAGCTTCAACTACAGGTATCATTCCTCTTGGAGGAACAGCATTGCCAATTTGACGGCGAACCTCGGAAAACGAGCCTTCAAAGATGAAATCATCAGGGAATGTCTGTAATCTGGCTCTCTCTCTATTAGTTAGAGCTCTTGGTTCGGGATAATGATACCCCCATGTTCCCCCTCCTCCTGCAGCTATCAAAGTGGCAGATGGCTTCCCTGGGTCGATTCGGCGATAAACATGGCTTATCATTCCTCTGACGTAAAGTGGATTATCTTTGGAAATGTTTGCGAAATTCCCACCCGGCGGAATAAGTTTAAGTATTTCAACGGTTTTGGGCGCAATCTTCATAGCTTCATTGTTATAAAGAACCTTCTGAACGTCTTTTAATGCTTCTCCTACCGTAACAAACGGATACTTTCGCCCTGGTCCGTATTCAGGTTTCGGGTGAATGAAATTAAACCCTGTATCCATTCGAACGCCAACAATAATAACTCTCTCTCGGAATTGCGGTACGCCGTATTCTGCGAAGTTATACAGCTTCGGCTTGACCAAATATCCGGGATTTATCTCCTCGAAATCCGAGATGATACGAGCAATAGCTTTGTGTTCGTTTGCGCTCAATAACCCCTTGACATTTTCTGCAACGAAAGCCCTCGGTTGCTTAGCTTTAACAAAAGATAAGAAATATGTATAAAGATTTCCTCTTGTACCATCAAGCCCCGGTCGCTTCCATATCATTGAGAAATCCTGACAAGGAAATCCACCAATGATAATGTCTGAATCAGGGATCTTGTTTGAATCCACCTCTTCTATCTTCCCATGGACGATTACATCAGCGATGTTTCTTGTGTAAGTCCGGCAAGCATCTTTATTTGCGTCAATTGCCCAGACACACTCGAAACCTGCTTTATGAAAAGGAAGGTCTAATCCACCGCATCCTGAAAATAAGGATACTAGACGCGGTTTGTTCTTTTCTTCCCAATCACATTGAGACGAAAAATCCAATATGGTCAGATTGCTATTTGTCATCTTTACCTTGAACCTTCAATAATTATTATAACAAAGACTTAGTCGAATAAATCTCTTTGATGGTCTAAAAAGAAGTCTTTTTACTATGGCTAATTATACCCCCCCTCTCGGCTTGTCAACAAGACATAACTTTTTGGAGCGTGTAGATAATTTTACGTGCTTGTAGCTGGGAGTCACAATACGTCATATTGTTACCTGATATTCTCGCCTGCTTGGAAAGTAGCCCTATCTACCTCTGCGGCTCGAATAAGCACGCTCGGATGAGGGGTTAGTGGTCAGGGACTAGTAGTCAGTAGCCAGAAGCCAGGAGTCAGTAAACAAGAGGCAGGAGGCAGCAGTCGCTGATCACCAGTCCCTAGTCTCTCAAACCATCAACTATCAACTATCAACCACCAACCATCTAACCACTAACCACTAACCACTAGTCCGTCGCTACCCGTCAACCGGCGGCAGACAGCTGGCTCCAGTCAACGAAATTGCCCGGGACGCTGTGCGCGCTGAGATCGACTCGCGGCTGGCTACGGAAGTCCTGGGATTCCCGCCGGAATTGGTGAAGCTGGGCGGGGCGCTGGCACTATTGCGGCAGAAACTGGCACTCGATCCATCTATCTCAGGAAGCAAATCGGCTTGCTAACGCAGACCGCCCCCTAAGAACCCAGGTGGTCCTTTGCACATTTCGTCAGATTGTGTAGCGATACATGTAGACACAGACCCGAGAACGCCCGATATTAAGCCTGTGTTCCTGTCCTCCAAAGCGTGGCCTAGCCTGGATTCACTGGTGAGTGATACTTTAGAGAGATAACTCGTTAAATACTGCTCCCGTTATGCGCTGCCGCAACTGCCCGCAGGCGGCATCAATATCTGGACCCCGTTGAACCCGCTGCGTAACCTGGATGCCTGCACCGCTCAGGA